>CAUVQU010000001.1:0-111700 GCA_963554175.1 uncultured Candidatus Saccharibacteria bacterium
GAATTGAACCGACGACCTTCTGGACCACAATCAGACGCTCTAACCGACTGAGCTATTCCCACCAAATTGTAAAAATTCGCTAAACTAAAGCCTAGCACAGCCATTATATCAGAACTATAACCGCCTTACAAGCTGATCAGCATCAATTTTTCTTAAAGATCCTAAACTAGTAACTAAACACCCGAACTAGTAACTAAATACCTAAACCAGCAACTAAGCGCCTAGATCAGTAGCTGCGTTCAAAAATTATTTTCCGCCTGGTCCAAACTTCATCCCAAAATCAGGCTTGAAACTTTTTGCGATACTGCTTCCTCCATATCCGCTACCTCCCTGTGGCCGACCAATGCCATATCCGCCACTTCTCGAAGAATCTCCTCCGCCTTCACCATAGCCGCCGTAACTTCCTCCGTAGCGCCCCCCAGTATTGCTGCCACCACGTGATTGTTCTTGGCTGAAGCTCTGTTTTGCCGCGGCCGCATAATCTCGATAGTTTGTCGTACCATTACTATTTCCGCTTGCGCTCGCCCCCTCATGCCCCGCTCCCCCGCGCATCAGTTCTTGCTTCCTTGCCAAATCATCATGATAGCGATATCCGCCAGTCTCACTCGCTCCTCTAGGATTCGAGTCTAGCATCTGGCCTGCTCCACCGCCTCCGTACTGTCTTCCGCTTACATCGCCAGCCACCCCTTCACCCCCCATGCCGCTAGCATTCGTTCGCTCACGTTCGAACATCCCCCTTGTTCGCTCCCTAGTAATCGCAATCTGTGAATTTAAACTTGCATTCTCGTAACCCCTCACAAAACGTCGATTCTCGTTTAAATCCTGTCGCTCCGCCACTGTTTTTCCAAAAGAAGCCGCCCCGATTTTTCCCGAATTTTGTGCATCAGCATAGCCAGAAGAATGAAAAAACTCTTCTCGCTTGTCATCTCTCAGAGAAAAAGATCGTGCAAGCTCTTGATCGTTTAATGCAAAGTCATATCCCATGCTTCTATCTTACCATAACCTTAAAGAAAACCATCCAAATCGCACACTTGACACAGCAGAATTATATGGTTGTTAAGCTGTCAGCTACCATTGACAAAAATCAGATAATATAGTATTATAGCGACGTCTACTGAATAGTTCGGTAGAGGCTCTTTTATATAAAAGAGTTAAGCATATTTTGTGGGCGCAACAGCGCCAGAAAGGGGCCAATTATGCCTAGAACAAATAGAAGTGAAAATTATACCTGGGGTGAGATCCTCGACAGTTTCAAAAGAGGAGTCCTCGGATCAGAAGATGACTTCGACGATGACGACTTCGAAGAAGTCGAGGAATCAAAGCCGGCTGAGCAGACAGACAAGGCAAAGGAAGAGTCTGCAAAGTCGGTTCAGAGGTCGGCCTCGAAACCAGCTCAGAAACCGACAGAGCAGAAAGCTGATAAGGGCTCTGACTCCGTTTTCTGCAACACTCTGCAGTCCGACTTGAACGCCTTTGTTCAGACTGGTCAGGCTTCTAGCTCGCTTCTTCAACTCTTAAAGGAAGGGTTCGATAAGAATCCCGACCTTTTGGAGGAGGTTGCAAAGTATATCGCAGCCAGAAGAAGGGGGGTGGAGAAGATTCATCCTGGCTTCCTGGTTTCATATAAGGGGGGAGATTCAATGCTTCTTTCGAAGGAAAAAGTCCTGGACTTTATCCTCAGCCGCCCTGGCGCAATCGTCAGAGAGACAATCTTTGTCTCGCTGGTGAAAGATGGCAAGACCGTCTCTACCAGGGAGGCAACAGAGGAGGAGAAAAAGCTCTATTTTGAGCAGAAAACCTCCAAGGCAGACGCCTCAGGGCCTGAAGGCCAGGATTACTGATTTCTCTTTAACTCTTTTATCCCCCCTCTGGGGGGATTTTTCATGCCAAAAATTCTCCCGTTATTCCTTGATTTTACCCCTATTAAACACTAATTTCCTCTATCTTCCCACGACCTACTTGCAAGCATAAGCATAATCATTGCATAACCATTGACATTTTATACAGAATATAGTATAATCACACCAGTCTGAGGTACGGCTTGACCCCCGCTACCAATAATGACGACCATTAAAAACCGAATCATCTCAGGTTCAAACAATGAACCTGTTTATATAGATGTAACTGACGTCCTAAAGACGCCTAACCTATTTTAGGGAGGCGTCGTGGCCCTCCTTAAAATCAATCCGCACAAAGCGGAAGATCCCAAGGAGGGAATATGAATATAGTATTTTTCATAGTTTACATGATCCTCGGCTTATTTGCAGCAAGACAGCTGCAGATAGGCCTCGTCAAAAATGCCAGAGAGAGCGGAGTAAATTCTGCCCCGCTCAGAAGCAGGAAGTTCAAAAGGCTCCTAATAGCCTTAGTCTTTCTCTTCACTGGCTTGCCTTTTCTAGCTGTTAGGTTTGTGCCTAACAGCCAACTATTCGCGGTCTTTGTATACGCGTTGGGCTTTTTTGCCATAACGGGTATACTCACCGCTTCACCCAGTCAGCCAGAATTAGGCTGGGCGATGTTAGCGTATGCGGTAGCAGCTGTTATTAGCGGCTACCATGCGTACCTGACAACAAGATTCGAGTTTTTTAGCTCGGTCTTGGCGGCGGCCGCAGCCGGACTTCTTCTCGTAGGAATCTTTCATTTCCTTCGACAGAAGGCCGAAGAGGATGACGACGAAGAAGACATTGAATCCGCAGCTGATAGCGCCATGCTTGAAGCTGCAAAAAGGGTATTCACGCCATCAAGCGTGGTTACCGTAGTACTTATAGTCGCTTGCCTAGTTGCTGGCAGATTTCTGCTAAAGCAACTGGGCATCATGTAAAGATCTCCCCAACAGAGGGGAAAGGAGAGATATATGAACAAGAAAAGAAAGGGCGTCAGCCCGTTAAACAAGATCCTGGCAACCATGGCGGTTGTCTTAATATTAGTAGGTGTTTTTGCCTGGGCAAAAAATACCTACTTTTCAGGCAGTAAGGAGGCTATCGCTAGTGACAGTCTCACCGAGGAGGAACTTAAAGCCGCTAAGGCCGACCTTACGGTTGACCTTGACTCAGAGATGCTGCAGGCTGCCTATCCAGAGGTCAGTAGGGAATTTCTGTACAGCAGCATGCCTAGCGAAAATAAAGCTAGGGTGGCTGCTGCAGGCTTCAGTACTGCCCTCACCTTCCCATTTTCTGGCGCAAGCCAGAAAGACGGTCAGTCCTACTCGGACGCAACCGTAATGGAATGGTTTGGACCAGAGCTTACTGAGGAGTTGCTCCGCAACCCAGTTTATGGTGTTGCGGTAGCAAGAGCCCTCTCAGAGTCTAAGTTCTCTGATGGCTCCACTTTGCTCGACTTGAATCCTTGGTTAGGTGAATTCGTGCAGAAGTACGATGCCGCCTTCCAGGGAGATGGCAAAGGAAACGGCTATTTCCTGACAAAGGAAACCGCAGACGGACCTATCCTCGTCTCTGACGAGTATAGGCGTTATGCGGTAGGAACCAGATGGTTATTAGACCGATTCGTCATCAAAGGAGTCAGCAAGCTCTATGCTGAGAAGCACTGGGGCTTGCAACCTGCCAACGACCTGCAACTAAGCAGGATAAAGGCAGAGGCCTTTGAGGAACCAGAAGACCGTGACTCTCTGGTCGTTTCTTTCTTGACTAAGTCAGGAAAGAACGCTCTTATCATTGGATTCAATGTCCATGACAAGAGACCAGAGATCCCAGGATCAAAGCCGAAGCCGGTACCTGAGGAGACTCCGCAAGAGACTCCACAGGAAACCAAGCCAGCGCCTACAAAGCCTGGCCGTGACCCTGAGCCAACCACAACGACTCCGGAGACAACAAAGCCGGCTCCAACAAAGCCTGGTCGTGATCCGGAGCCAACAAAGCCTACACCTCAGGAGACAACAAGGCCTCATAGAGATCCAGATCCAAAGCCTACTAAACCAGGCAAGGATCCAGATCCTACGAAGCCAACACCTGAGCCAACCAAACCTACAACTCCTGCTCCTACTACTACTACTCCTGAAACCAAAAAGGAGAGAAGTAAGGACTCTGTGAATAACGGAGGCGGAAGAGTTGGTGGCGGCTCTACTGTGATTGGAACTGACGCTTACGAGCCGAATGATCCGATTACAGAGACTGGAAAGGGTCACGGAGATCCTGCAAAGGAAACTCCAGCGACACCTACTCAGGATCAGTCTAATGTGAATGTTAACGTCAACGGTGTTGACAATAACAGGACACATTATGAGACTGAGGCTGAGACCCAGTCTTCTTGGAAGAATAATCAGGGTCAAAACCTGATTACAGGATCCAAGGAAACCGCTGCTGGTTCAGGCAACACAGGCAACACAGGCAACTCAGCTGGAAACTCCAGCACCGCAACAGAAGGCACTCCGCTGACTGGTTACGGTGAGGAGTTCCATCTTGAAGACTAACTTCAAATGGACTCCAGCTGAACACACGGGAACTCGCCACTTATCCAGGCCGCAAGGCTTGGGCGAGTGGCAACATCTATAGCACTTTAATGCCGGTGGCCCTCAAAAAGGGCTGCCGGATTTCCATGAACTATTTTGAATTTGAGATGATTCGGTTTTGCGTGGTAAGACGAAAATTAAAAATTCGGCTAGTAAACTTTGTGGGAATGTTTATTAAACCAATACCCAGCAAAACCAAACAAAATTAAAGTGAGAAATAATTATAAGAAAGGAGCTTTTATGAAAAAAGCACTCAAAATTATGTCTGTAGCTGCTGTTTCTGTAGCTGCTGGTATCGCCACTGTCTCAACCGTTTACGGTTGGGGTGATAACGCTGGCGGTCGTCCAACTTACACCATCGCTGACATCAACGCTGGTAAACTTGGCGACAAAATCGTTATGAACTCTATCAAAGATAATGATTCTTCTCTTACTGAAGCTGAGAGAAGAGCTGGTGTTACTACACCACTTACCGACGAACGTTCATTCATCGGTATTCGTGATGCTGCCACCGGCGCTCAAGGTAAAAACAACGTCTGGAACATTGGTAATGTAAACATCGAAGAAGGTAAAACCTATGTCATCCGTATGTACATCCACAACAACAACCCTAAGGGCGTCAATGCTGTTGCTAAAGATGTGACTGCACAGGTCGACCTTCCAAACATGGTCTCTAAAGAAGCTCGTGTTACTGGTTACATCAATGCCAGCAACGCAACTCCATCTCGCTACTGGGATTCTCTAAATCTTAAGAGCGCTGATGGTCGTGCTTTCTACCTCGACTACATCGAAGGTTCTGCTCTCTATGAAAACAACATTTTCAAGAGCGGTACCACTCTTTCTGACAACCTCGTCTCCACTGGTGTCAAACTTGGTTACGACAAGCTTGACGGTAACATGCCAGGTTGTTATGAATATGCTGGTTACGTCACTCTTCAAGTTAAACCAGTTTTCGAAAATACTTCAATCATGAAGCAGGTTCGTAAACAGGGTGAAAAGGACTGGAAAGAATCTGTCGATGCTAAGGTTGGCGACACTGTTGAATATCAGATTCATTACAAGAACCTCAACGCTTCCAAAGTTGAGAACGTCATGATCAAAGACTCTCTTCCAACCAACATGGAATATGTTAAAGGTACTACTAAACTTTACCGCTCAGATCTCCGTGATGGTGCTGTTAACAACGAAGATAGTCTATTGACCAACGGTGTTAATATTGGTAATTACAACCTCCGTGGTGACGGTTTCATCCGCTTCCTCGCTAAGGTTGTTGATAAGAATCTAGTTTGTGGTAATAACCGTCTTATTAACTGGGCTAAAGCTAGTGCTAACGGTTTCGCCGTTCAAGACAGCGCTGATGTCTATGTGAAAAAGGAATGTGAACCTACTCCAACTCCTACTCCAACCCCAACTCCTACCCCAACCCCAACGCCTACCCCAACTCCAACTCCAAAAGAGTTACCAAAGACCGGTCCTGAAACTGTTGCCACTGGCATCATCGGACTTGGTTCTGTAGTCACCACTGCTGGATACTACATTGCTAGCCGCAAACAACTTCGATAATTGACCGCTCCGAAGTATAAAAACTCTCGGACGTCAAACGAAGTCCAAAAATTCTAGGCTCAGCCTCAGAATGAAAAAGAACCAGATTAATCTGGTTCTTTTTTGTGGCCATAAAATTCTACTCCCACACTTTTTCGACTACTCTTGACCGCTATTAACCGCCCCAACATATGTTCGTTAAGCTTGTAAAATGTAAAATATATATTATAATAATTTCAACTATTCAATCATAGACTAGAGTACATTATTACGCTAGTCTATTTTTTCTTTGGGGAGGAATACTAATGAAGAGAACAATCATATTGCCACTGATCTGCATCGCATTATTCTTATTTATCGCCTATAGCCATCTAGGTAGAAAAAATAAGAAGGATGATGAGTCCAATAAGCCAGGTCAATATTTTTCCAACACTGACAAGGATTCTGAGTTATAGATAGACATAGTTATTTTTAGTTAGGTAATTAATGTCAGGTTTTACGTTAAGAATCTTTTGATAAGGCCAAGAAAAAAATTGCGACCCTCTTCGGAGGGTTTTTCTATTTTTCCTCTGTTAATTTCTTGATCTTTGTATTACTATTAGGAAAATGATCAAGCGGTTGTTCAAAAGAACGACAGTAATTTCTTTCACTTGCAAAATCATAAAATCATTGTTCTTATGCTTGCAAAATGTAAAATTATGTAGTATAATCACGACAACTAATCAACCAAAGGACTAGAGCACATTAAGAAGCTCTGGTCCTCATTTCTTTCATAAGGGGGTAAAAACTATGAAGAAAATATTAAGCATTTTGGTACTCGCGGCGGCATTACTTACCTCCGCATGTGTAGGCAATAATGCAGCCGGACAAGGTGCGCAAAGTGCACAAAATGTGAAGGCTGTAAGTAACAAGAAGAATGATTTTGCATCCATCTATCTTTCAAATATTGATAAGGATGCGGAAACATATGTGGCAGATTTTGACCTTAATCAATATCTGCTCGATAGCGGCGCCATCAGTATCGAGAGATTGGATATAGACCTCAATTCAGCGACTTGTATCGCCGCCCGTTACCCAAACGGGATTGTCACCGTGTATTATTTTTTTGGTGACAATAGTGATCCGTACGGGCATGGATATCTAACGGACATGAACGTATTCGTCGCCGAAGAAGGGTATAACCTTAATAGCTATAGCCTCGGTGAAGAAGATGAAAATGGTGTACGCTCTGAATGGGTCCACCATTTTTATGCATGTGGTTCAACCGAGTTAGTCAATGACCCTAACTTTGAGGATGATTCTAAACTCTTCACAGTAAAACCAAATGGGATTTACTATGTGGAGGCCAAAAATGGACAGAAAAATCTTTTAGCGGTCCCTGACTATTTTGATCGAGGCTTTAAAGCCTCAATCCTTCCATACATCAATATGAAGGATCCTTCTTTCAGGAAAGATCCAATGGAAGGTAAACTTATGGGGATCTCTGATCATTAAAGAAATTAGGCTCTCATTTGAGGGCCTTTTTCATGTGTTATTTTATCGGTTTTTAAATTCCTTATGTTATAATCAAACCAAGATGGGCCCAGAAATAAATAATTCAACCAATGGTATAAATAGCTATAAATTCTCCGAACAACAGTTAAATGTCCCGACGAATAACTTAGCCTCCAAAAGAAGCAAGAATAAAAAAATGATCCTTATAGGTATTGCTACTCTATTTTTTATATTATTTATAGTTCTTATTTTTAGGCTCTTTATGTCTCCGAAAAAGGTTGGATCTGGAGACATTAAAGACTACATCGCTTTTGTTAAGCTATATCAGTATGGTGACGAGAATGAAAAAAAAGATATTAATGGTAATTTACCAGCAAATTATACTTATGCCTATAAGATGTTGTCAGGATCTGCAACTTCTGAAGAAAAATCGCATTACGCATCAAAGTTAAATGAACGATATTTAAAGTATGGTAATCAAGAACCAATCGCATCATTTTTGATGCTCTTTAATAATTATCTTGAAATGGGGGAAAAGATTACAAAAATAAGAGCAGCCTATGTGCAAGATAATCAAGCCGCTAAGAACCTCGCCAATAAATATGTTTCTCAAATAAAAACCTCAAAAATTTCCTATGCAAAAGAGCGTCTCGATTATTTTACTACCTATTACAGTAAATATATTGACTACCTAGATCAAGTTAAGAACGCTGGGTGTATCAAAGGAGACTCCATAGATGTTAATTGTGAAGTTAATAATAGAATTAATCCCGATAATGAAGCACTAAATGATCTATATACAGAGTTAGATGGTTTAGAAACAACATTTTCCGATAGTTATCTAGATTCAACTTTATATCTAAATAATTCCATAATTGCATTCTATAATACAAAATCAACCACTAAGGAAAAATAAGAGATGAAAGTACTTATAAATAAAAATAAAAGTAAAAGACTAATCACCCTATCCATAGTAGTTGTATTTTTGTTTCAATTAATATTAACTTCAGTAGTTAATATTAATTTTTCAGAAGATGTTCATGCCGAAGCTTTATCTCCAAAAGACACATTATTACTTAAAGTATTAAAAGCCGGCTTTAAAAAATGTATAGAAGGTGGTGTTCTATCTCAGAATAAGATTAAAGATTCCGACGTTAAAGAGGGGAACTTATTTAACATAAATATGCCTATTTACGTAAATGACAAGAGTGTTTTATTACCTCTTAAGTACGGTTCCGGAAACACTGTTAAGGATGGAGATATTTCCTGTAAACAACTTTTTACGGGTTATTCTGATAGCAATAATAACTTCAATACTTTTTCGGCATTGGGTGGCAAAAATAATATACCCTCTTATGGATCTGTCGCAGAAAAAAATAGTTTTATCGAAGCTCTTGGATATACTACAGAGGACAGAAAAGACGCACAGTTATATTGTGCAGCACTAAATTATACGGCAACTGAAGCAGTTGGTACTGGTAACACAAGGACAACAAACTCTATATGTGTAAATGTTGTTGACGGGAAAATTAAACCGTCTCAAGGCGAGAAAATAACATCAAGTGATGTAGTCATAAAAAATACAAATAGCGACGAATATATAAGCCTCTCTATAGATCCTAGCTATAAAAAATTTAAAGTCACAATGGATCTGTCAAAACTCACTAAGGATGCATCATCCTGCCAGTTTACTTCTACAGACATTTTCACTAGCGAAAATCTAGATAAATATATTGGACAAACTCCTCAGACCTTCTTTTCAAAATTCTTTGACGATATCGAGACGAAACAGATTCTCAATAAAGCAATAAGCCATGGGTATTACGCAGGTCAAATAGACTCAGCTAATTGCCCTAGTAAACCTTTTCCAAAAGAATTAGGTGTGAGTTCAGTTGTTACAAATAGCACTGGTTCGATTGACACTGGTTCTAAGGTAAATGCAGGCGCTGGAACAGAACTTAATAATTCAATCGCAAAAGATTACACATATGGCGGCTTTCCAAAAAGTTACGATAAACTTATGAAGTATTATTTACCTTCCTATCCTGTTCCATCAGCAGGCAATACACCAGGGTCACTTGACTATGAGTTATATGGTGGTTCTTCATCTGCAACTCAGACTAGTGGCTTTACTGCGGTAGAAAGAGCTTACAACTGGTATTATGTGCTTCACGACGTGTTCAATGCTATCTCCGTTGACGAGTCTGTCGGTTGTAGCACCTCGCGTCCTTCTAATGGTGCTTACCTCCAATATCTTAAGCAGTCTGAATCTGATCCTAATAAAACGGAAGTCCAGTACTGCCCCATGAATGAATCCGTATTGGGGTTAAAAGCAAATGATATTCTTATGGATAAATCAACAAATGGAAAAGGAGTAGTTAATGCTGCTGATCCTATAAGTGACACAATAAAACCACAAACTGCTAGAGAGATTTTAAATAATCTAAACTCGATCAATCTTGCCTCCGTCTGTGCTGCCGATTCAAGCTTCCCGCTCTGTCAGGCTACTCCAATTGATTGTAAAGAAGACCCGAACAAAAAAGGTTGTAAGGAGTTGGCTGGCGATAACGCTTCCGAGGAAGAAGATGGGGCAAAAGGTGAGATGTCAGCCTGTTTTCAAAACGCTGGTGCTCTCGGTTGGATGATCTGTCCTCTCATGTATACTCTTCGCGACGCCGTCCAAGGTATTTTCAATGAATTCGTCGAGCCTCTCATTCGTGTCGACAAGTCAATCGTCACTAATCTCGCACAAAATAATGATTCTTCCGCCATGTATAAAGCTTGGTCTCTGTTCCGTAATATGGCAAACATTATCTTTGTCATCGCCCTTCTCTTTGTGATCTTTTCCCAGGTTACTGGCTTTGGTATTGATAACTACGGTATTAAGCGTCTCTTGCCGAAGTTAATTGTTACCGCCATTATCGTCAACTTTTCATACTTTATTTGTGGTATCGTCGTCGACCTTTCGAACCTTATTGGTAATAGTGTAAGAGATATCTTTGAAAATGCCTCTAGGGATCCTACCTTCACCGCTGGAACAGGTAGCGATGGCCTGGGTGCTCTTGGCGTAGCTACTGGTGTAGCTACTGGTGTTGCCGCAGCTGTTACTAGCGTTGTAGCTCTTGTTACTGCTGGTTCAGCCCTTAGTGCCGCCGCCACTAGCGGGGGGCTCCTTGCACTCATTCTTCCTGTCCTAGGTCTTGCTGCCTCTGCTTTTATGGCCGGCTTCTTCGCTCTACTTATGCTCGGTGCACGTCAAGCCATTATTATTATCATGATCGTAACCTCACCAATTGCCTTCGTCCTTTATGCTCTTCCAAATACAAACGCTCTTTTCAAGAAGTGGGTCTCCCTCTTCCGTGGACTGCTTCTTCTTTATCCAATATACTGTTTCATGGTTGGCGGTGGTTTTATGGCCGCTAAACTGATCGTCAAGGATTCCACTGGTGTCTTTATTCAGCTAATCGCCGGATTTATCAGTATTGCTCCATACTTTGCTGTACCGTCCATGACCAGGAATGCTCTTAAGGGCTTCGACGCTGCAGTCAATGGTATCGCCAAACTCCAAAATCGTGTAAATGGCGGTATGCAATTTGCTGGCAAGAAGGTCATGAATTCGGAAACCGTTAAGGCTTCTGCTGGCAACTATGAATTTGGTAAGCAAGCAAAATTCGCTAAGAAATATGATGGCTACACTCAGGAGCAATTCGCAAAGATGAAACCAGGCGAACGAAGACGCCTCATGAACGCCTTAGGCGTCGTTGGCAAAGATGCTCAGCAGGCTGCTACTATTGGTGCAGCAATGTCACAGTTTAAATTTAATACTAGTAATGAAGGTAAGGCTCGAGCTGGGGCTATGGCTATGACTGCCGAGGATGAAAACCAGGTTAAGGCGCACCAATCTGACCTTATCGACAAGAATATGTCATACGACGAAGCGCTAAAAAATCTTATAAAAATGCAGAATGATGGTTATGGTGAAAATGAGGAAGAAAATCACCAGCGTGATCTAAAGATGCGTGCCTATCAGCGCCACATTCTCTCAACAAAAGATGGCCAAAAGGCCTATGAAAAGTATCTCAAAGAAGGACAATATGAAGATAGTAATAACAATATCGTGACTGGTAGTACTAGCGAGAGATCGCGTGCTGTTCTTGCAAGAGATTATATGTCAAATAACTCTGGCTTGAAGGATAAGTATGGCGTAACTTATCAACAAATGCAATCAATGCAGGGTTCTGGTTCTGTTAATGCCCTAAGAACTTCTGCCGATGGCTCCGCAGTTATAAAGGATGCTCGCGTCAACGCGGTTAATAAGTTTGTCGATAATATGGATGCTAAAGATATGCAAGAAATTAGCAAGAGTGATGCCGAAGAAATTACAAATAAGATGGGTTATTTTGGTGAGGATATGAATGGTCAAGAAGTCTATCGTGGTGGTACGTATAAGATGAGTGAGGCTTCTGCTAAAAAGGTTAGGAGTTTATCCAATCAGGTTGTTGGGGCCCTTACAAATGATCCAGCCAAAGTGAATGATTTAAATCAGAATGCTCAGACGCTTATTACTTCTATTACGAATACTGATTTAAATAACCTTGGCAATCGCGTAATGGAAATCCGTGATAATAATGGAAACGTTACTAGTACACTTTCTTGGAAGAACCCTGGCAAGGGTGGTCCTCAAAAAAATCCATAGGATGAGCCGTAAAAAATATGGACCCGTGAAGGTCCATATTTTTATTGTTTCGTTACTAAGCTCTCTCAGCCGCCATCAGTACATTCTCAAACAATACCCCGACCGTCAGTGGTCCCACGCCACCAATCTTTGGCGTGATCGCCGAGATATCTGTTCTTTCACGAATTTCATCCGAAATGTCCCCGACCAGTTTTCCGCCCTCACTCGCCGTGCCAGCGTCCACAATCACCGCTCCGCTTCGAATCATCTCGTCAGTAATTAGATCAGGTACACCAGTCGCCGTCACAATCACTTCATAATCATGTAGTTTGGAAAAATCTGAACCGCGATGAAAAACCTCGACATTTAATCCTGAATTTCCCCACATTGACGCCAGCGGCCTGCCAACTAATCTCCCCCTGCCAACAATTGCAATCCTTTTTTGTTTTAGGTCAATATTATAACCAGTTAAAAGCCAGTTAATTGCCGTTGCAGTTGCACTATCAAAGTCGCCTTTTCCGGAAAGTCCGTCCACATCCTTCTCGGGTGCAATCTCGCTTAATACTTCCTCAGTTATCTCTGAATTCACTAGTGGTAGTTGGACAATAATTCCAGAAACCGTCTCATCTTGATTGGCTCCTTGAATCGCCTGCTTTAAAGCCTCGGCCGTCGGTTCCACCTTCAGATCAACCACCTCAACGCCAATATCTTCCCCATACTGACACTTCAATCCCACATATTTGGCAATCACTGGATTATCAGAATCTCGCACAATCACTAGCTTCGCACGCTTCCTGTTGCTTCTCAGCATCTGCACTAGGTGCGCCTGCCTTTCTTTGATGAACCCCACCAACTCACGGCCATTTAGTTCTTTTACCATATTAACTCCTAGGCCTCAATTTCGTCTGGTTCCTGTTCAATCTTAAAACCAAATTTATCAAATACAATCTTAGCGATTTCTTCACGTGCCGCCGCAAGATCTGCATAAGATTCAGCAGATTCATTAATCAGAATCAAAGCCGCCTTGTCGCTCACCTTCATACCATGGAACACTTTTCCCTTAAGGCCTGCCTCTTCGATCAACCAGCCTGAATTTACTAAATTGGTGCGTTTTTCGGGAGAATCTGGTCCCACTTCTTTCGCATTTCGCCAAACTTGTATTCCACGAGCTTCTGCTTCGTCGGCTTCTTCATCTGTCAAATAGACATTCTTAAAGAAACTTCCCGCACTAGCAATCTTCTCAGGGTCTGGCAATTTACTATTACGCACTTCTTTGACCATGCGTGCAATATTTAGAGGTGAAAAATCAGTCTCTCCGTGCTCATCTACATAGGCCTGAAGGGAACGGTAGAAAGGAGGATTCAGTTGACCTTTTTCTACACGCACCGTTGTCGAATAGATAAAATAACGCCCCACATTTTCGCCAGAGTTGAAAATTGATTTGCGATAACTCATTTTCATTTCAGAAGCTGGTACAACCACAAACTCCCCCAGTTTAGTGTCATAGGTTTCCACGGAGACGATCACCTGAGTTACTTCCTGGCCATAAGCTCCAATATTTTGTACTGGTGCCGCACCTGCCGTGCCAGGAATTCCAGCCATCGCCTCAATTCCTGAGTAACCACGCTCTGATACATAAGTTACGAGATCATCCCACTGCTCCCCACCATAAGCCTTAAAATATGCCACTCCTTCTTTTTCCTCTTCGCCAGCAGGTGTCTCGATCTGGGAAATTCCCATAATGCGATCAAGAATAATTACACCCTCAAATCCTTCATCTTTTGAAAAGGTATTTGCGCCTCCTCCCAGTACCCAGACTGGTAGATTACGTTCCTTTGCAAACTTATAAGCTTCTGGAATATCTTCCTTAGCAGTCACCGTGATCACAAACTTCGCTGGACCGCCAATTCGCATCGTTACTAGGTTTTTGATCATTACATTTTCTTCAATTTTTAACATTTTTTTCCTTTCATAACCATGCTTTACAAGTTGGTATTAATACCTAATTTTAACACATACCTGTTCGCTTGACTATTTCTCATGCTCTCCTATAATTAAGCCATAAACAGGAACAATATATGAAAAATCAAGAATCCTATTTCGATGGCGGACTTCTGCAGCTAATCGGTTACAATATTCTTGGCATCTTAGTCACAGTCTGTACTCTGGGTATTTGCTTACCTTGGGCCTACTGTATGGTTTATCGCTGGGAAGCAAAACATACGGTCATCAATGGGCGTCGTCTTGAATTTGATGGTACCGCTGTTCAGTTATTTGGCAACTGGCTAAAATGGCTCTGCCTCACAGTTATTACTTTCGGAATCTACGGTTTTTGGGTTAATATTCGTCTCAAGCAGTGGAAAGTTAAACACACTCACTTTATTAATTAAAATATTCCTAATTTACTAATTAGATCACAGGGATGGCTTAAGTTTTCCAGCTGCCACTCCTAATATCACCCGAACAACTTTGCTTGACAACATATAAAAGAATTATATAATATATAAATATAGCATCTGCTATGTACTTTAAATTCCGCTTAAATTCTACAAAACGCCAAATGCCCTATAATTGAAAGATCTTACAGTCGTGTTTGTCTTTATTCTTGGATAGTAGTTAGGTTATTTATGTAGCTTAACTTCTGTCCAAGAATTTTCTTGGCCAATAATTAGAGTATGGGGAAACCCCATCGTAAGCCACGGGCTCTAATTAACCCAGAAAGGGGAATTATGAAGTTAGAAAAAACTAACATTACAGGCGTGAAATATGTAGTAGATAACAGGCCATCTCCGGTTGCTATCTATATTACGGCTGGCAAGAAGTTTTATTGTGTCGGCGACCGCATCGCCATTCGCTGCCCACAGAAAAAACAGGAGGGAACGCTATGTAACGGACCAAGGCCGTACACCGATGGAGTGATTTCTCGCATCAATCGTTGTGGTGATGATAATTTCTTTGTCGTTACCTTGAATAATGGTAAGGAAGTCACCCTTAGTCTTAAGAAGATTAAAAAGGTCACGAGTTGTAGCGAATGTTTCCGCATTCGAAATCAGCTCTATTTCAAGGTTTCTGAATGGCAGGTTGAGGTTGACGATCTAAAACGCCAATATGACGACATTGCCAAGAAAAAAGCTTGGTCGACTTTATTTACCATTGACCAGATAGTGGGGCTCTATTACAAGATTCTCAAGCTTAAATGCGTGGACTATGGTCAGTGGGATATTCCTGAATGCCAGGATATGTATAATGGCGCCTATAATGCTCTCAGTTGGGCGTATCATAATATGACTCACGGAATATGATTCACGGTCACGGAATTTGACTCACGGAATTTAATCAAAACTCTCCCCGGTCCTGAACCGGGGTTTTCTATGGTATGGACTAGTCAGTGTGACGACTTTATGTTAAAATATAACAGATTAAAGAAAGGCTAATATGGCAGTTAAGAAAAAGAAGATTGTGATTTCCAAGCTTAATCGTAACAATAACCATAAGCACAGCGAGAAACGCAAACACAACAAATAAGTTCCCGATTGGGGGACTTTTTTGTTTGCAATCTCCAGCCGCCGTGCCTAGCCTCCTGTATTTTATGGTATTGTTATTTTTCTGCCGTAACTTTATAAAGATAAAATGAGGAGTATGTCTTTTCGTACTTTACTCCAGGCACTTCAAAACCATTGGAGATAAAATAGAGATCTTTTTTTAGCCTCTTTGCTTCTGATTTTACTTTTTTGTAGATTTTTTCGATATCTTTTGAATCGCTAAAAGTGTAGGCCACGGTTGTCTCTGGCGGAAAAGGAAAATCTAGGTAGTTTTGACAGACTACTTTTGTAGACTGGCCAAGTTTTCGTAGTCTAATCCGAGACAAAAATGAGAGAACTGGGTGCAGTTCGATTCCGATCGCCTTTGCGCCAAATCCAGCCGCTACTTTAAGTACAATCCCATCACCCGATCCCATGTCGATTAGTAGATCTTTCTTGGACAATGGATAGAGCTTTTTAAACATTTTTAAAAGTTCGCGAGATAAACTGGGGACATATGGTGCCCCAAAGAACACTGTTAACCCAAAGATAATCACAATGGTCATGATGATTGTGATGATTGTTTGCGTTATGCGAAAGAAGTCATTCATGATTCTATTCTATCTTATTTTTGTAAAACTAGGGCAAGATGTGGTAAACTTGAACCAGTTGCACCCGTAGCTCAGTGGATTAGAGCATCTGTCTTCGGAACAGAGGGTCGTGGGTTCGAGTCCCTCCGGGTGTACCAGATCGGCGTGAGCCGCTTTTTTGTTGTGGTTCCTCAAAAAGTACAACTAAGGCGTCGTCCAGAAATTTTATGGACAAATCCACAAAAAAGTGGTAGTATATTAAAGAGTCGGGCCGGTAGCTCAGCAGGTTAGAGCACGAGCCTCTTAAGCTTGGTGTCGTGGGTTCGAGTCCCACCCGGCTCACCAAATTTATTTTGGCCTGAATCTGGTCCTAAAATTTGAATTTGAAGTAGTCCTTGCATAGAGGACCTTTTTTGTTTATTAATTTTGAGGCTTAAGAATATTTTTTCGTTGAATAAAGTGTATTAGTGAATATAAATAATATTATTCACTCAGTGATATAGTGTTCCTCATGGTATCTGAAAATACCCTTTTCGTGGTAAAATATAAAACAAATAGCCGTCTTAATATAAGGAAATATTTTCATGAATGACAAGAGGGAATCCGAACGCACAGAGCTGCATCGCGCAATCTGGAATATTGCAAACAGTCTTCGTGGTGCCGTTGACGGCTGGGAATTCAAACATTACGTACTCGGAATGCTTTTTTATCGTTACATCTCTGAAAATTTAACCAATTATATAAATAAAAATGAATGGGACGCTGGCAATAAGGATTTTGATTATACCAAACTCTCTGACGAAGAAGCTTCTCAGGCTCGCGCAGACCTCATCAGAGTTAAAGGTTTTTTTATCTTGCCATCTCAGTTATTTTGTAATGTTCGCGCTAAAGCTCCTTATGACGAGAACTTAAATGAGACGCTCGAGAAGACCCTTAATGCCATTGAAGACTCAGCAAATAATACTGAGAATGAAGGTGACATGAAGGGTTTATTTGATGATTTTGACGTTAATAGTAACAAACTTGGTGCTACGGTTCCGAAGCGAAACGAGCATCTTATTCAGCTCATGGATGGTATCGGCGATATGAAACTCGGCGACTATCAAGACAACACAATTGATGCATTCGGCGACGCCTATGAGTATCTAATGGCCATGTATGCGTCAAATGCTGGTAAATCCGGTGGTGAATTCTTTACTCCACAAGAAGTTTCAGAACTTCTAACAAAGATTGCGACATATGGCAAGAAAGAAATCAATAAGGTTTATGACCCAGCTTGTGGCTCTGGTTCGCTTCTTCTAAAATCCGCTAAGATTCTTGGTAAAGACAATGTTCGTAACGGTTTCTTTGGGCAAGAAATTAACATTACAACTTACAATCTTTGTCGTATTAATATGTTTCTGCATGATATTGACCCGGATAAGTTTGATATCGCACTAGGTAATACATTGAAAGATCCTGCACATTGGGATGAAGAGCCATTTGAGGCTATCGTTTCTAATCCGCCATATTCTATTCATTGGGAAGGTTCTGAAAATCCGGTACTTATCAATGATCCGCGTTTCTCACCAGCTGGCATACTTGCTCCATCCAGCAAGGCGGACCTTGCCTTTGTAATGCATTCACTTTCTTGGCTTGCTTCAAATGGCACGGCTGCTATTGTTTGTTTCCCAGGAGTCTTTTATCGTAGTGGTGCCGAGAAAAAGATTCGTAAATACTTAGTAGATAATAACTTTATTGATTGTATTATTCAGCTGCCTGACAATTTATTCTTCGGTACTTCTATCGCAACCTGTATTCTCGTCATGAAGAAGAATAAAACCGATAATAAAATTCTATTTATCGATGCTTCTAAAAATTGTGTGAAGATTACGAACAATAATAAGCTTCGCGATGTTGATATTGATAAGATTATAGAGGAGTATGCATCTCGTGAAGAGATCAAATATGTTACTCACTTAGCCACGTATGAAGAAATTGAAGCACAAGATTTTAATCTTTCGGTTTCCACTTACGTCGAACAAGAAGATACTCGCGAGAAGATTGATATCAAGGTATTGAACGAAGAGATCTCGAAGATAGTTGAAAAAGAGAACAGGCTTCGCGCCGAGATTAACAAGATAATCACAGAAATCGAGGGATAAAAGATGAGTAGACTTGATAATTTAATTAAAGAGAAATACTCAAACAGTATTAAGTATCTTCAGATAGGTGATATCTGTGAAGTTCTGACCGGTGGTGAAGCTCCAGTAGAATCGATAAAAACTAAGAATCCAGATGGTGAATATGTTTATCCTGTCTATTCCAATGGTGTAGGTGATAATGCAATATGGGGTTATGCAAAAACATACCGCGTAGATCGACGCGCCGTCACTTTTTCCTCTATTGGAACAATAGGATGTCCTACCTTAAGAGAGCCCAACTTTACGCCAATTATTCGTCTAAAAGTTTTATATCCAAATGATAGGAATTTGGTTACAGTTGAGTATATTAAATATGCACTGGAAAATACAGAGTTTGAGTCTCAAAAATCATCAGTTCCTAATATTAATGCTGATATGATTAAGCGAATTAGAATTCCAGTCCCACCAATAGAAATTCAAAACGAAATTGTCCAAATATTGGACAATTTCGCGGAGCTTACAGCGGAGCTTACAGCGGAGCTTAGCAACCGCAAGAAGCAGTACGAATATTATCGTGATTTGCTTCTTAACTTTGACAAAAACGAAGAGAGAGAGAGAGTAAAATGGGTATTACTTGGAGATGTTGCTATGGTCGGTAGGGGCAAGAGGGTTATACGAAACGAACTTGATGATGCCGGGCGTTATCCTGTTTATCAAAATAGTCTTAAACCGCTTGGCTACTATTCAAAAACAAATTGCAATGCGGGTACGTATGTAATCTGTGCAGGAGCGGCCGGGGATGTTGGATATAGTTATGATAATTTCTGGGCTGCTGATGATTGCGCTTATTTTATATGTTCGGAAGATTTAGATAATCGCTACTTATATCATGTGCTAATGAATTCACAAACTTATCTAAAATCAAATGTAAGAAAAGCGAGTATACCTCGTATTTCTAGGTTATCGATCGAAAAACTCAAAATACCACTTCCAAGCAGGTCTATTCAGGAAAAAATAGTTAGAATATTAGATTCTTTTGATAAACTTACTACAGACATCTCTGAAGGTCTTCCAGCCGAGATTGAGGCGCGCAAGAAACAATATGAATATTATCGCGATAAAATATTGTATTTTGAGGAGTTGACTGTAAATGCCTAGCAGGATTATGGAGTTAAATACCCTTGAAGAAGTAGTATACATGTTACTTCCCAGCTTAGTTAATGATAAATCATGCCCAAACAATGATAAGACTCTAATCAGTACTTTATATGCCTTTAATGGAACAGGGAAAACAAGAATTTCTCGCCTAATTTCGGAAAGAGACAAAGATGATAGTCTTTGTTTTAACGCCTTTTTTCAAGATTTTTTCGTGTGGGATAATGCTAATAATATTTTGATTATCGATAAGAATTCTTGGGTCGTAGGCTGCATCGATGAGCAAGGGTTACAAAAAGAAGTTATTGACAACTTTCAAAAGATCTATGGGAGTGAGACAATTTTTCCGTTCTTTAGTAGTGATAGTTCTGAAGTCACCTTTAAGGTAAAAGTTAATGACTCGGAAAATGAAGACGGTCTTTCTGGGCCTATAAAAGTCTCAAAAGCCGAAGAAACGCTCTTTATCCTTTCGATTTTTTACTCACTTTTACAAACGGCGATTAATGAGCTCAAGATTAGTAATCCTGATGATAGAAGTACAAAGTTCTTTAATGACCTTCGTTATATTGTAATTGATGACCCCGTTTCATCCGTAGATGACACGATTATCATTCGCATCTCTTTAGCAATTTTTGATCTATTAAATGAGCTACCTAGCTTGAAGTGCGAGAAAAAAATAGAGGTCTTGATCGAGACTCATCATGCACTATTCTTTAATAAAATCAACGATATGCTTGAGCGTAAGAGTAAAAACATCAAATTACATCGTTACATTCTAACAAAGTCCAAAGACGCTAAATTTTTTCTTAAGGATGGAGAAAAGCGCCCATTTGGCTATCATATACTATTGAGGAATAATATAGAGGAGGCTATTAAGTTGGACACTGTAGAAAAAGAACATTTCAATATGTTCAGGATTTTACTAGAGAAAACACAATTATACTTTGGGTACAACCAGTGGGATGAGTGTATTCCAAAATTTGACGATAAAAAAGAGGCCGTAGTATTAATGAATATGTATAGTCATTTTTCTGGATTCGAGAGTTCTGAGCTTTCGGAACATGATCGAGATGTATTTAAAGAGGCTTTCGAAAAATATTCAAATAAGTATAAACCGGAGGTTGCACTATGAGTAAATTTAATATCATCGTCGAAAGTAGCGAGGCTACGGTTGTAGCCGAATATACTCCATCTCCAAGAAAATCCGATTCGTACCAAAGCGAAGCTGAACTTGAAAAAGAACTGATCCATAATCTCCAGGACCAAGGTTATGAATACATTAAGATAAATTCTGAGGCTGACCTTATTGGAAATCTCAGGACTCAAATAGAGAAGTTGAATGACATTATATTTACTCATAGCGAATGGTTTCGTTTCTTCAATGAATATATTGCTCGCCCTGGAGATTCTATTGAGGATAAGACTAACCGCATCCAGGTCGATAATGTTTGTAGTTTTCGCTTAGATGATGGCTCTACAAAGAATATTAAAATTATCGATAAGAAGAATATTCATAACAACTCACTTCAGGTTATTAATCAATATGTTGAAGAATCTGGTGCGCGCGATGTGCGTTATGATGTCACGATACTAGTAAATGGTCTACCTATGGTTCATATTGAGCTTAAGCGCCGCGGAGTAGCCCTAAAAGAGGCGTTTAATCAGATTAAGCGTTATGACCGTGATTCATTTTGGGCTGGTTCTGGATTATATAATTATGTCCAAGTATTTGTGATCTCAAATGGTACCGAAACAAAGTATTACTCTAATACTACGCGTAACTCACATATTAAGGAGTTGTCTGGCGAAGGTCGTAAGAAAAGTAAGCGCACCAGCAATAGTTTTGAGTTTACGTCTTACTGGGCTGATGGTAATAATAAGATTATTCCCGACTTAATCGATTTTACGAAAACATTTTTCGGCAAACATACACTTCTCAATATTCTGACACGTTACTGTGTCTTTGATTCCGATCATAAACTCCTAGTAATGCGCCCATATCAGATTGTCGCTACAGAGCGTATCTTGAATCGCATCGAGATTTCTACAAACTATAAAATGCTAGGCTCGACAGATGCTGGCGGTTATATTTGGCACACGACCGGTTCTGGCAAAACTTTGACTAGCTTTAAGACTGCATTGCTTGCAACTAAGCTTACTTATATTGATAAAGTTCTTTTTGTCGTAGACCGCAAAGATCTAGATTACCAGACGATGAAAGAGTATGATCGCTTTGAAAAAGGTGCAGCTAATGGTAATAATAATACGCATATTCTGCAGTGTCAGCTCGAGAATAGAGACCCTAAGACCGGCGCCACTCACGATTATAAGATTATCGTTACTACTATTCAGAAGCTCAGCGTTTTTATCAAGAAGAATCCTCAACACGAAGTTTATGACAAACATTGTGTAATTATTTTCGATGAATGTCACCGCTCGCAATTCGGTGACATGCATATGGATATCACCAAGCATTTCAATAATTACAATCTTTTTGGGTTTACTGGTACTCCTATCTTTTCTGAGAATGCCGGTTCTAATTCGAATCCACAACTCAGAACTACTGAGCAGGCTTTTGGCGATAAGTTACATACCTACACTATTGTTGATGCTATTAACGACAAGAATGTACTACCGTTCCGCATCGATTATCTCCAGATGATGCACTCTAGAGAGGGTATTGCTGACGCTGATATTTCGGCTATTGACCGTGAGCGCGCAATGATGGATCCTCGTCGTATCACTGAGGTTACTAAGTATGTTCTCGAACATTTCGACCAAAAGACCAAGCGCAGCTTTTACTACGACTATCGCAAGATTGCAAACATTTCTGAAAGCATCATGCATCGTGGTGACGAAGAAAAGATTACGACAAAATTGAACGGTTTCAATTCTATCTTTGCAACGTCTTCTATTAGTATGGCGAAGCTTTACTATAATGAATTTAAGAAGCAACTTGCTGGAAGTGGTAAAAAACTTAAGATAGCCACCATCTTTAGCTTTACAGTTAATGAAGATCTGGACGATACTAGCGGTTTTATGGGTGACGAGGACGTAGATACATCTACGCTCGACCAGTCTTCACGTGATTTTCTTGATTCTGCTATTGCCGACTATAATAAGATGTTTAATGTAGATTACGACACATCTTCTGATAAATTCCAGAACTATTACAAAGATGTTTCAATGCGCATGAAGAATCGCGAACTAGACATTCTTATTGTCGTCAATATGTTTTTGACTGGCTTTGATGCTACGACTCTCAATACTTTATGGGTAGATAAGGATTTAAAAATGCATGGTCTTATTCAGGCATTCTCTCGTACAAACCGCATTCTGAACTCGATCAAAACATATGGCAATATAATTTGTTTTCGTAATCTTCAGAATAAGGTAGATGATGCGGTTGCTTTGTTTGGCGATAAAGAAGCTAGCGGTATCGTACTCCTAAAAACTTTTGGTGAATATTTTAACGGCTACGATGAACCTAATGGTAAACACGTTGATGGCTATACTAATCTGATTGATAAACTCTATAAAAACTATCCCGTAGGAGAGCGTCCGATTGGTGAAGAAAAACAAAAGGAGTTTATTAAGCTATTTGGTAAGATCTTACGTCTTCGCAATATCTTGCAGTCATTTGATGAGTTTGCCGAGCGAGATATTTTAAGTCCGCGTGATTTGCAAGACTATCAGTCTGTTTATCTTAATCTCCGTGATGAATTACGTCCGGAGGCTCCTGATAGGGAAGTTATTAATGATGATCTTGTATTTGAAGTTGAACTTATTCGCCAAACCGAGGTTAATGTTGACTATATTCTCGCTCTTGTTATCAAATATCATGACAGCCATTGCGAGGATAAAGAAATTCTTGTTGACATTGATAAAGCTGTTAGCTCCAGCCTTGAGCTTCGCAGTAAGAAAGAGCTCATCCATGAGTTTGTTAGGACTTATACAAATACTGGTGAGGAAATTCGCGATACATGGCAAAAGTTCGTTAATTCTGAGCGCGAAAAAGAGCTAAACTCCATCATTGAAGAAGAGAATCTTGACTATGATAAAACTAGACGACTTATTTTAAATGCATTTCGTGATGGTGCTATGAAGACCTCTGGAACTGATGTAGATCGTATTATGCCAAAAATGAGTCGTTTCGGCACTGCTGGCGTTCAACGTAATGAAAAGAGAATGGGTATTATTGCTAAACTCATTTCATTCTTCGATAAATATTTTGGTGCATATTAATTCGTTTTTGCGTCTTTTTGTAGTAAGTGGTAACTGTTTTTTAAAAAACACAATTGTTATATCAATATATAGCAAAATGTTATATCTTAATACCCCAAATACTACACATTAACAGAGGTTGAATAGATAAAAATGTTATATCTTCTTAACACATATGTTATATCAACATGTAATCTTTCAATGAGGCTACTAAATCCGATCATTATTATTCAAGTAAAATGTTCTCATTTATATTTTCCTCTTTCTAAAAATATTCCTTAACAATACTATCCAACTGTTCCTTAATTTTATCAAATTTAACATCTAGATCTAACGACCGTGCAGAGATTCGATTGCCACCTGTTGAGAAATCCGTGCGGGGGATTACTTCGTCACGAGTCTTCGCGTATAATAGCATCCCCGCCACATTCCCAGTATTCTCTTTATCCTCATTTTTTACATACGCATAAATCTGATAAAGATGACTATTCCTCAGCGAAGTCTTCTCAAATTGTTGCTGCATAACTTTTGAATAATATTTAGCATCAATAATTAGGGTCTTATCGTTAGCCCGCAGGGTAATATCGGATTGCATTTTTGGTACAGCAAAAATCATTGGATTCTCAAAATCCTCATCAAAATTCCATTTAATCTCCGAAGCATTTACTCGCAAGCTTTTATAATTCTGCCTGTAGTATTCCAAAATAAATTTTTCATAAACCTTAGCCATGTTCTCGTCCGAAAATGACTGCACTTTTTTGTCGCCCGCAGTGTTTGATAAAATCATCTCTTGATACACAAAATAACACATATTCATCAGTACTTCATATGTACGATTATTCTTTTGAAAAGTAAGCTCCCCCCATTTTACCCTCGCCAGAGTTATTTCCGAGATATCACCCAGCAATCTCAAAATATTTTGAAGTTTAATGCGTGTTTCCTTCTTCACTTTCTTACATCTAATCAAACCAACTATCGTCGTCTTTAGAATTTGGTTGTATATATTATCCACCGATAATTCATCGTGTTCACAGCCGAGGTCCTGGCGATTATTTCGCACACGTAGTTTAACTGTTTCCGTCAGATCTAATTTTCCACGCAGGACCTTAAGTTGTTCGCTTCGGGTTATATATCTCCGATAAAGCCCGTGTTTTAGCTGTTCTGCTGTACCTATTTGAATAATTGATGCAAATAAATCTTCGATGTTTTCAAAATCCTCAGCTTCAATACGCATGTAGTTGCGTTGCTTTAATACTTGAAAGGCGTAGGCAAGCATATAGTATATATTATGAATTAGGATATTTTTTGAGCTCTCTTTACTCATTGAAAATGCCGATTAATCTACTTTCCCACTTATTATATTTAGCTTTATCATCAAACCAGTATTCGGCCAAGGTTGGTAGGATATCATGTTTAACGATCATTTTAAGCTGATCTTCCGTCGCGTCTTTTAGATTACAGAAGTAGCTATGTCCGATGCAAAAACCACTCCCCAGGGAATCATCATCGATAATCTCATTATTGAGTTCAATAATTTGTTGAATCAGTCGATCAAGAAGACCGCTTCCTAGATTTTTTTGGTAACGTTTGAAATTATTTGACATGAAGGCAGGTTTAAGCTCCTTAAAACTAAAACGACGGCGTAGTGCATAATCCATTAGTGCCAAGCTACGATCTGCTGTATTCATCATTCCGATGATATAGATATTCTCTGGCACGCTAAATAGTTTGTTAGAATAGGCTAACGTAATTTTTGTACCACGGCATTCATTCTCGATCGCCATTAGTAGCTCGCCAAAAATCTTACTCAAATTTCCGCGATTAATTTCATCAATAATAAAGAAGTATTTTTGGCTAGGATTGTTTGCTGCCTCGATGCAGAATCTGTAAAAAATCCCATTCTGTAACCTAAAACCACCATTTTCGGTTGGTTTATATCCCATCACAAAATCCTCATAAGCATAATTCTGATGGAACTGCACGAAGGCAATCCGACTATCATCAACCTCGCCCATCATTGCATATGCGAGCCTCTTGGCTGCATAGGTTTTACCTACGCCAGGAGCCCCCTGTAGTATGATATTTTTCTTATGCAATAACATTTTTACAAGACTATCAAAATCATCGCCCTCCATAAAAACATCTGTCAGGAAGTCTGCTCTTGTGTAGGGTCTATTCTTTTCAACCTCTATGGTAGTTACAGGATTAGTTTCGCGGATCAAATCCAGTAAAATCTCTGCTTCAGGCTCGGTTACTTTAAAGAATGTCCCCATTGAGCTCTTTAGATATTGCATCTCTTTTAGTTCGGCAATATTCGCAAAGTCGTCACGATCGATTGGGTTTACTAATTGCTCTGTTTTCTTAAACTCGATAGTTACTCCATCTGAAGCTTTTGAAACAACCGCAAGTGATACAATCTGCTTCACTGGTGTAGTTTCATAGCAAAAAACTAAATCACCTTTTTGAGCATCACGGAAATTTTCTGGAATACGGCGAAGTTTATTATTTTCATTGCGAATAGTATAAGCCTGAGTCCCACCAACTGCCAGCTCTGAAACCGACCAAATCTTAGGATTTGACATCAGAAGCCAATACCTTTTGTCTTTTGTTACTTCATTATTAGTCACGTATAATGGAATGTGGCTTAAGTCTACTTGATCAAGAGCCTCACTTAGTTCTTCTCTTAACTTCCATTTGTAAGACCCAGACTCACCTTTTTCAGCGACTCTTCCATAGAATAAGATTGGGAATAAATTACCGGTGCCATCCTTAAGTATCATTTTCTTTACGTTAGTCTTTTTAATAATTTGCTCACAAGTTTTTGTGCAGATTATATTATAATGCTGCGCAGTGTCACCGTATTTCTCAGAAATCTGTTTACAAGTTGCCGCCCCGCCGTAATGCTTAAATCGCTTAACTAAGGCTAAGCTATCTTTTGAAAAAATCTCTGGATCTTGCAGTATTTTTTTCCAGTCCTCCACACTTAGTCCAGGATTATATAAATCCTTGCTTGGCCACCAATCGTTATCCGTATGCACCGTATTACTTAGATCCTTCGTGTAATTTCTCAAAAAGAATACAAAATCCACCGTCATTGTATTTAAGTTTGGATCGGCATAATATGAGTCGTCTAAGCAAGCATTGAGCAGTGATTTACATTCTGCATCGGATAGCAGTCTTGTATTAACTTCTCCATAAACTTGATACGCTCTTAGCAAATTTTCTGGATTATTGCCCGTTTCTGCAATTGCGGTGCTTTTTAAGATCTCCAGCAAACGTTTATATTCGGAATAACGATAAATATAATACTTATCGGGGAAGCGTAGCCAAAGGTAAGTACTGATTGAATTAAGATTCTGAAAATGAGAAGCATATTTATCACCAAAGTATTTTGTTAGGTTGTTATCTGAGGTCTCAATAAAGTACGCAATACGTTCGGCTAAATCTTTTGTCTCATCAAAAAGAACAGTAAACATTTTGCGTACTACTTCTGTGCCAGCAGATTTTATAAATTCCCCAATCATTGCCTTTGGAAAATAATGGTTCGAAGCCAGCAGATTGAAAGTCTTTTCTGTAGCAATCTTAAACATCTCGCCAAAATCTTCAGCGTCTAAGTTCCAATATTTTTGAAACCAGGCGACTGCCTGCCACTTGTAACCTTCATCTTCCTTAAATCTGGTGGGGAATAACTCTTTATATTTAAGTAAAAGTTTATCTAACTCGTTATCATCAATCATTATAGCTCTCCAAAAGCCTTAGTTTCTTAATAAATATGGCAAATCCACTCTTTACACCTCATACTCCACGATTTTGCCATTCTCCATATAGAACTCGCGAAAGTCCGTCTCATCGTCATATCCGACAATATTATAATGTAGCATCTTCAGCAGCGTCCCATGCCCCACCACCAAGACCTTCGCCTCAGCAGAATTTTCCGCCTTCACTCGCTCCAGAAATTTTTTAGCACGCGCCAAAACGTCCCGCACTGGCTCAATTCCGAATTTATTCGTGTTTAACACTCGGCTAAAACCATCAATCTCCCAGTCTGCCGAGTCCGTCCCCTCCAGCTCCCCAAACCCCCGCTCTTTTAAATTATCATCAATCATGATCTCAAACCGACCATCCGTCGCAATTTCCGCTGTTCGTCTCGCCCTCATCAGTGGGGAACAGTAGCAAACATCAAAAACCTCGTCTTTAAGTTCCTCCCGCACTTTTTCGGCTTGCCGCACCCCAGTTTCGTTCAAAGGAATATCCGTCTGGCCCTGCACCTTTCGCCCAATATTCCAACTAGTTTCTCCGTGCCGAACAAGATATAATTTCATGATCTAATCATAACATAAAAGGTTGGCTCATTTTTGCTATAAAATTCAGTCTCTTTAATATATTAAGACCCAAAAACGAGTCGCTATTTCTAAAATCGAACCTCACAAAACCGTTTTGGCGTTATAATGACCTTAAATAGAAAAACCACTATCAAAAGAAGGTTCATTATGGCAAAAGACTCCGTATCTAAATCAAAACCCCACTTACCAATCATGGGAGTTGGCCCCGCCTATGTCATCAGTATTGTCTTGCTAAGTAGTTTCTCCATCTTTGCTGACGCGACCCATCTTCATCTCCCGCGTCCCACTTCCGCTCCTCTCGAAATATTTTTATTTATCATAGGCCTCCTGTTTATCTTATCTGGACTTCTCATTTACTTTCTTGCCATCAAAGCCAAAATCACTAGCTCAATTAAAGAAAACACTCTTGTTACCCATGGCGTCTACGCCGTTGTCCGCAACCCCATCTATTCCGCCTGGCTTTTTATCTGCACTGGCGCCCTTTTTCTTTATGGAAGCCCGTACCTCGCCCTCGCTCTTTTTCTTATCTTCTGGCTCTCTCTAACTATCCTTATGAAATGCACAGAAGAAAAATGGCTCGCCAAACTCTACGGTGAATCTTATTTAGAATATTGCAAGAAAGTTAATCGCTGCCTCCCCTGGTTCCAACAAAAATAACTCCCCAATTTAAAATCTAATATTAATCTCCATCCAGGATTGAATAAGTCCCCTACTTTTTATAATTCCTCGCCTCCTCATTCATCCCGCTTATGTTATAATACACTCAATGAACGAGCAACAAATTCAGGAGCAACGTCGGTCAAACGAAGAGCAGGCCGCCTCTTCGCGCGCCATGACCCTCGGCCTCCCCTATCTTGATACCCGCCCCATCGAGGAAACTCTGCCGCTACTTTTTGGCATCATCGATATCCAAAGAATGCATAGCGACTACATCCTTCCTCTCCAAAAAGGTGGCAACGGCCTTCCGTACCAATTCATGGTCACCAGCCAAACTCCCCGCAGTACCATCAAGGAATTCAGCGAGAAATTCAATATTAACGGTGATGGCATTGATTTCTTCCTCATTTCAAACAGCGCCTATCAAGTTCTCATGCTCCGTTATGATCCGCCGAGACAGATTCATTATGATGACATCCGAATTGCTAGCGATGGTGATTCCGAAACTCTTGCTTCAGTCTCTCAGACCCTTAACTCCGTCGGTACCGATAAAGTTTTTGACTTCCTTCTCGATCAGGCCGACAAGCTTGGCGCCTCGGATATTCATATTGAAAATCTGCGCGAATCCATTCGCATTCGCATGCGTGTCGATGGTATCTTGCATCCAGTCGCCAATCTTGAGCGTGATCGTTACCGTGTTTTTATGGGCGAGCTCGGTTCTCGTGCTGGTATTTCTTCCGCCGCCAAGACTCCGCAGTCTGGCCACATGCAAAAAGATATTTTTCGTGACGGCTCCTCACATCTCTTGAATATCCGTGTCGAAACTGTTCCGACTATGTATGGCCAGGATGCCGTCATGCGTCTCTTCAACTTCGATGAATCGCTCCTCAATCTCAATCTTCTTGGTCTCTCCGAACACGAACTTTCTGAAATTAACGAAGTGATTTCGCACCCTCGCGGCCTCGTTCTCATGGTCGGTCCTACTGGTTCTGGTAAGTCCACCACTCTCTATTCCATGATTAACGCTCTTAATACCACCGATCGCAAGATTATTACCCTTGAGGATCCAATTGAATATGGTATTTCTGGTATCTCTCAGATTCCAGTCAATACCACAGAGGGCGGCTCCTTTGCCGACGGTCTGCGTTCCATTCTTCGTCTCGACCCTGATGTTGTGATGGTTGGTGAGATTCGGGATGGTGATACTGCAAAGACTGCAATTCAGGCCTCTATCACTGGCCACCTTGTCCTAAGTTCCTTCCACGCCAACTCCACCGCCGCAGCCTTCTCTCGTATGATCGACCTAATTGGCACCAACCCGATTTTCTCCAGCTCGATTCGCATGGTGATGGCCCAGCGTCTTGTGCGTAGTTTATCGGAGAATAAGCGTGAATTTACCCCTGATGAGACTACTCGCCAATTCGTTCTTTCAAAACTTGAAGGTCTTCCTGAAGAGGTGATTTATGACCAGCTCGGGTTTAACCTCGATCCGAATAATTTTACACTCTTCGAAGCTGTCCCGTCTGGTCTTGATGATCCATTCGGCTATAAGGGTCGTAAGGTGATTATGGAACAGCTCACTGTTTCTGAGGAAGTTCAGAAATATATCCGTGGCGACGTTGAAGATATTAATACAGACGCCATCGAGAAAACCGCCAGAAAAGCTGGTCTCATCACGCTTGAGCAGAAAGGCATTTTAGCCTGCTTACGTGGCGAAACAACATTAGATGAAATATCAAGGGTGATATAAATAAGAGGTAAAAAATGGACCAAAACGAACAATATAATCAAGATCAACAGTTCACTCAAACTGAGCCAGCTACCCCCGCCGGTTATGTCGATCAGCTCGCCGAAGAATCCGGTTTTGATACTTCTAGTTATGACAATACTAAGGACTTAAAGAAGCCAAGCAACCCATGGAAAATTATCGGCATCACCACCTCTATTTTGTCTGTTATTCTCCTCCTTGTTGTCAGCTTCCTCTACTTTTATAGTAACCAGAAAATCGACGAGGGAACTAATTTAGTCAAACAATACCAAAAAGAATTAACCGAAAGTAAGACCGTCATTGCTGAGTATGAATCAGCAACTAAAACTAAAGTAGTCGACACCAAAGACCAGGACGAGGCTAAAACTGAGGAGAAAAAAGAGCAAAAGGCCGAGAAGCAGATCGTTAAATGGAACGATCTAAATATTAATTTTGCGCAGCTCACTACTATTGTCGGCGACGATTATCGTATTACTGGTGGCCGCATCGTCACAAACGAAGATGGTACAAAGGTGATTGCAAAACTTAATGTCTCAAAGATGGAGAAAGTAGTTGATCCAAATGGTCTCGCCATGCCTCGCTATGTCGATCATGGTATGGCCGCTCAGACTAATGTCTATAGTCGAAAGCTCCCAAGCGGCGCCTGGCAATTTGTTGGTGTCTATGCCGCTAATGGTATGGGTGTGATCGAATGTAAAAATGTTTCAGAGGAAATGAAGGCCGCTGTTACGGTTCTCAACAAATATGAATCCGACCCTAATATGAAATACTCTTGCCAAACTTTCAAGGATAATAATCCCCAGGCTGGTTTTGATACTACTGTTTTCTAGTTAATCGTCTCACCTCTTCCATTTTCCATAAAACTATGTTAAAATAGGTCAAGTTTTAAGTAATAAAAGGTAAAATATGAGTTTTCTAGTGTTGAAAAAAATTGGTGACGCCCAGAAAAAGAAAGCCATCGTTGATGTTCGCTCTGGTGATACCGTTAAGGTAACTCAGAAAATTAAAGAAGGCGAAAAGTTCCGTCTTCAGGTTTTCGAAGGTGTCGTAATCCGTGTAGACCGTAAAGAGTCTCACACTGCACGCATCGTTGTGCGCAAAATTGCTTCCGGTATTGGCGTTGAGAAATCTTTCTTAATGCACAGCCCATTAGTTGAAAAAGTTGAAATTGTTAAGCGTGCTAAGGTTCGCCGCAACAATCTTTCATACCTCCGCAACCGTTCTGGCAAATCTGCCCGTCTCGTTGCTAAGGACTTTGACCGTGTTGCAGTTAACACCCTCAAAGAAGATGTAGCTGTTGAAGCTCCAGCCGAAGCACCTGTTGAAGCTGAAAAGACTGAAGAAGTCGCAGCTGCGTAAGACTAGAAAATTCAAAATAAACCTCAATTGAGGTTTATTTTTTTATCTGTGACTTTTTATTACCCGAGCCCAGTCGGCATTTTGTTTTTATAAGACAATTAATCAATCACCATCCAGTCTTCAACCTGAAAATCCTTACCACTTACTCCCGCCACTGCAAGCTTGGCTGTAAAATCTTTAAATTCTGGATGCATTGCCAAATAACTTTCCGCTGCAAACCGCACCTGTTCTTGTTTTTTCTGATCGACGAACTCAATAGCCTCCCCAAACTCCGCAGTTTTACGATATTTTACCTCTGTAAAAAATAGGGAATTATCTAGTTTTGAGATAATGTCGATTTCAAAATACTTTGTTTTAAAATTTCTGGCAACAATCTCATGCCCTTTTGAAGCCAAAAACTCCGCTATCTTTTCCTCACCAAGATTGCCGAGCTCTCTCGATGTTGCATCTCCATTTTTTGCGCCTGCCTTCCTGACTTTTTGTTGCTCTTTACCTTCTTCGGCTCCAAATTGTTTAGACATAATTTCACGTACTGGTCGAAATGAACGCCTATGCTCTGGCGTTAAACCAAACTTCTCCATCGCTTTTTGATGCGCTGCTGTTCCATAGCCCACGTGTTTCTCAAAACCATACTTCGGGTATTTTTCTGCCAGCTCCGTCATATATCGGTCTCGCTCCACCTTTGCTAAGATACTTGCTGCCGAAATTTCCTTAATCAAGAGATCGCCCTTTGTTAAGGTAGAAACATATTTCTCTAGCGGCGTTCCGCTTAAAAAATTCATCGTCCCATCAATAATGATTTCAGTAAAAGGCACATGAGTCTCTTGTATCTGTTTCACCGCTCTTCGGCAAGCCAAACTTAAACTTTCAGAAAGTCCGATCTCATCAATCTCATTCGCAGAGACCCAACCTGTCGCAGTTGCCACGGCCCCTTCCTTGATTTTTGTATACAAAGCTTCACGTTTTTTAGCTGTTAGTTTTTTGGAGTCGGTAAGTTCTGATATCCAAAGATATTTTTCTGGCTCCTCTTCAATTTTTTCGACATCTGGCAAAATACAGGCGCCAATTACTAATGGCCCCGCATATGGTCCCCGTCCAACTTCATCTATGCCTAAAATCATATTTTGATTATAGCAGGGAATCGATCACCCTGAAGAGGTTAAAAGTTACTTTGAAACATTAAAGCGAAATTCAACAATATCGCCATCTTGCATGATATAGGTCTTGCCAACTGTCGCCAATTTTCCAGCCGCTTTCACTGCTGCTTCACTGCCAAGATTCACTAAATCATCGTATTTCATCACTTCTGCGGCAATAAAACCACGCTCAAAATCGGTATGGATCGTACCTGCCGCTTCTGGTGCAGTCGCTCCTTTCTTGATTGTCCAGGCGCGTACTTCTTTTTTACCCGCAGTCAAGAAGGATTGTAGTCCCAAGGTATCATAGGCCGCTTTTACGAGCTCACCAAGCGCGTCTTCTTCCACACCATAGCTCTCAAGAAATTCCATTTTCTCTGGCAAACTCATGCCAGTCATTTCTTCCTCGAGTTTTGCATTCACAAAAACTGCGCGAGCTGGAGCAACAAGTTCTCTAAGTTCATTTTTTAAGGACTCATTTGTCAGTTCTGTCTCATCGACATTAAACATGTAGATTACTGGCTTCTCTGTAAGATATGGAATTTTTTCTTCGGCTGCATCTTTATTTTTCTTGCGCTTAGCCTCAACTTTTTCACGCGTTTCAAAATCAGCAAGTTCCAGTTCGGTTTGAATAATTTCAATATCCGCCTTCGGATCGACCGGCGCCGGGGTGTTTGCATTAGCAGAAACATGCATAATGTCATCGTTTTTAAAGACCCGTACTACGTGACAAATAATCTGACACTCGCGAATATGCGCCAGGAATTTATTGCCAAGCCCTTCTCCTTTTGACGCTCCTTCGACTAATCCTGCGATATCCACAAATTCCACAGTCGCTGGAATTTTCTTCTCGGCGGTGTACATCTTTTCTAGAACATCTAATCGTTCATCTGGTACTGGCACAATTCCGACATTCGGCTCGATCGTCGCAAAAGGATAATTCGCGGCCAAAGCATGCGCATTTGTTAATGCGTTAAATAACGTCGATTTTCCCACATTCGGTAATCCCACAATTCCAATTTTTAGATTCAAAACACAACCTTTCTATACATTACTCTAAGGAATATTATACTATAATATTTCGCTAGATTGTTTTACGTCTTCAACCAGCTCTTTCTATTTACCATGTTAAAATAATGATATAGATTATAGCAACTTTAGATTTACTTAATAGTCCATGTTGCTTGAAAGAAAAGTATGATTGAAAAAATAAATAAGACCAATGAGTATACAACTGAAGCCGTTAATAATAACACTATTGATGTCTTAACTCAAATGAGTGGCAACTTTAATCCAGAGAGAGCGAAACAGCTAATAGAATTAGAAAAAAATACAGATACTATTAATTTTTCAGCTAGACCTAAATTAGAGAATGTGACTCACGTTATTTCCGAAGAGAACGAAGCACCTAAGAATAGTAATGACATAGTAGACAAAGAGAACCAAGATAAGTCATCTCGGTTGGAGACAAAACCACCACGCAAACTTACGTTGTCGGATAAATACGATATCAAAGAGCGCCCTAGGGTTGACAGAATAAAAACGGATTTATATCTACATCCTGAGAAAATTAATGAATATGAAGAAAAAAAGAGCTCTTCCGAACCTAGTGCCTTTAAAAAAGCGGTGAGATTGATAACCGATAAATTAGGAATTAGAACAAAGAGAAGAGAAGAACTACGCGACAGGGAAGCTATGCGAGTTGCTTTGATTGAGTATCGTAAAGAAGAAGACGCAAAACAAAGAGATTTTGAAGAAAAGCAGAGAAAAGATATTCTTGAAAGAGAACAAAGAGAAATTGAAGAAGCTAGAGAAGAAAGAAATTCTCTCGAAACAAGCATGTTAAAGGCCCGCGATGATTTTGACAATAGAAAACAAGAAAGATTCAAAAGACAAAGAGTTCAGGAGATAGTTGAAAAAGATTTAAACGCTCGATTGCTAACAACTGATATCCTAGAAGCAGAAATTCTTTCTGAGAATCCTGAAGTCCAAAAAACATCAATCATTTTTGAGGGCACCCAGATACCCGTATATGATTTAAAGGGTTTATCTTTCTCTATACTTTCGACAACAATAGATTATCGTGAGACAGGAACTGCATGGGTGGGGCGTGGTACAGAAACATATAAAAAAGTACTAGCTAATCCAGCAATTTGGGGAGAACGACTTGAAGATGTTGAAAAATTTAATGGTTTTGGGGCATGGAACAGTAACGCTAGGGGGAATACGATATCCACATCTTATTGGAACTCCGATAAAAATATTAATAGTCATGTCAGTGGCAACCTAATTTATGGCTTTGAGCGAGTGGAACCGGATTCTATAATCTCAGTACACAATGGTGATGGCGCTACAAGTAATATGGCTGGTAGCGACGAGACTCGTTTAGAGGAGCCAGATATAATAAGTGAACTCGAAGGAGAAAATGGTACAGGTGTCTATAATGAGCTTCTCCTGAGACGCTATTCAGAATGTGGCATACCAAAAAAACCAGATTACATAATAACCGAAAATGGTAAAATTACGGAGGCCTCGCTTCGTCACGCCAAGTACTTTGAAATACCAATCGTTAATATTGACCATGCTATTTATGAAGCAAAAGCAGAAAAAATGGAAGAGGAAATAATTAATTTCATTAACGAGAGTGGTAATTACTTGGATATAGACAATAAAGTGACTGAATTACTATCTATGCCTAAATACAAGAGTGTCTTTTATCTACTTGAACGTATTGGGCGCGAGGATGATATCCCACGTATTTTTCCGTCTACTACTGCTTTAGAAAAGCAGAGCCTCGACATAGCAAAAATGGAACTACTCAAAAGGATAGATTTTATAAAAACTACTCTTGAGGATGCTATTGATAAAATTAAGATACATAAAGGAGACAAGGAGATCTTATCTCAAGTTTTTTCGCAATTTACATCTTTTGATATTTCTATTCTAGATGTCCGTAATCAAATCAGAAGCACGAAAGATAATGATGTAAGAGAATCACTTTATAGTAAGCCTGAAAGCTGTAATATAATTAACGTTGTTTTTAGTTTAAATGGAAGTTCTCATACTTTAAGGACAACGATTTTTGACGGAGAGAGGATATTAAAAGTTGACGAAGCATTTAATAATGAGATTAAGGCAAAAAAATATTTAGAGAATTCTGACAGTAGTTTTTACGATGCCATTGAGCCATTGGCTCGTAAATACTTTGAAGAGTTTCGTAAAAGTCGAGATTCGGTTATGAACTGAGAAAATAAGTAGATATATTTTCTAACTACAAAAAACAAAAAAATCGCTAATGGTTTACCTATATTTAATACGTTCTCTGCTTTGGGCAGCTTTCAAGAATTTGCGACATTGCATTTTTCTCGGCCTCAGTTACCCAAAGCTCGTATTTATATTTGACCGAAATCTGTCTCGCCACATATTGGCAACGAAAACTCTTATTCTTTGGCAGCCATGTCGCTGCGTCTCCATCTGATTTTTGCTGATTTGCAGCCGCCTGTACTGCAATGAGATTTAAGGGATCCGTCGCAATCTTTAGTCTCTCCTCGGCTGATTTATACTGTGCTCCTTTTTGCCAAGCATCCGACAACGCCACCACATGGTCTATCTGCACCTGTTTTGAAATTTCTTGTCTTGAACGAAACTCCATCTCTTCTCCAGTATAAGGCTCATAAAATTTTCCAGCCACCACATTGCATTTTTCATCCACCTTCGCGGTTTCACCAAAATCTCGTTTCAGAATTCGCTGCCTCAAATTACAGCCCTCAATATCAGGCCAACCATTATAAAATTCTGTTCGCTTATAACCAGTTTTCGGCGCCCGCCCTTTTACTTCAAGCTTAGCTAGTAGCTCCGTCGCAAGTGGTGCTCCTTCGGCTTGCTGTTCGCCGCTACCGACAATACCTTTTTCTACCGAACCAGCACTCGTTACTTCTTTCGCGCTTGATTCGGCTTTTTTCTGCCAGGCATTTGGATTTGCAATAATCGTCAGGATCACCGCACCACTTAAAATCAGCGCCGTGATTGTCCGTCTTGTTTTGTGAATTGTTTTAAAGCTCATTTAATTTCTCCTTTTTTATAAGTAGGTTGGGCAGCTTTTAGACTTTAACGAAAATTAGAAGCTTCGCCCTTCCGAATCTATTTCGGTTCTTTCAAAGTCCTTGCGTACTTCACCACCGACATCAGATCTTGATCCATATCAAAATCAGTTTCCGGCAGATCTCCCACAATCATCTCTATCAACTTATCAAAACTCATCAACCCCGTTACTTTTCCATGATCATCCACCACGATAAAGAAATAACAACTCGTGCGAATAAACGCAAGAAGAGCCTCTTTTAAGGTATAATTTTCGCTCATAAAGTATACATTCTTATCTAGAAATGCCGAAGCCCGATCAGTTTCTTTGACACTTAGACTAAATAATGTCTTAGTATGAATCAAACCGACAATCTCACCCCTTGCCCCCACCACAGGGAAGTGTGACAAACCAGATTGATAAAGTCGAGACAAAGTCAAAGGCCCCATGAAGTCATTTTCGTGAATGATAATCACCTCGTTCTTTGGCGTCATTACTTCCTTCACCAGCTTGCTATCAAAAGTCATCGCCGCCGCCATCGTTCTTCTTTGCTGCTTCGAGATTACTTCTTCAGGCAATTTATTGATCAACCACACTAAATCCTCCGTCGTTTCTGGATAGAAGATCTCAGGAAGATTTTCAGGAGAAATGCTTTGATTATTAATACTTCGGTCAGTATTATTCTCCGTATCAGGTTCGCCTACCCCTTCAACTTCACTCATCTCTGCCTCGCGTCGCACTAGATTTGCCGCCGCATCTTTGTCGGTGAAAATATTTCGGTTCATTGGCCCCACAAAAGAAGAATCGACCGAGTTTGCTGGCTCACTAATATTTTCATGCTTAGAGGTTGATTCAAAATTACTGTTATCGTCATCAGACCTATCACCATCAAAATTTTCATCATCAGGTGATTTTTTCTCAACAGCGATCTTGCCTAAAGTCCTAGCTATCCCCCGAAATAGTCCGCCAAACTTCTCGCCGATCTGAGCAAAAATCCCTTTTTTCTGCTCATTAAAAATCCCCGAAGATTGGTTTAAATCCGCACTTTGGTCCGCACTCATCTCGTCCATTTTTACCTCCGTTTTCGTCGCACTGCCCACAAACACGCTAAAATATGCTAATATCTATATTATACAAAAATTTATTGAATTAAGCGATAGATTTTGCTTAGGAGGTTTATGAAGAAATTACCAATTATTGCTTTTGGCATATTGATCATCGGTTTTTTGGCTCTCTGTATTTATTCTTATAATCAGAACCAGCAATATGACCAATGGATTGCATCTTTGGATCGTTCAAAATATATTGAGAAAGACGAGCGAAACGGCAATCTTGGCGATAATTATGAGGGAAATAAGGACGCTAAGGTGCTCATCGTGGAGTATGCGGACTATCAGTGCCCAGGCTGTGCCACTACTTTTCCATATCTTTCTGAAATTGTTGAAGAATATAAAGGGAAGGTTGGCCTAATTTTTCGTAGCTTTATTCTTAGTTATCATAAAAATGGTACCGCGGCCGCCCATGCTGCCAATGCTGCTGCTCTTCAGGGGTACTGGCAAGCCTACGCTACTATTCTCTTTAAGAATCAGGCTGAATGGGAAGACCTAGAGGCGGGGAAGCGTGATGCTAAGTTCAAAACTTATTTCGAAGAAGCCTCGAAAGGTCAGGGCAACGCAGATCAGTTCCTCTCCGATATGAATAGTGAGGCCGTCAAAAAGAAGGTTAAATCCGATATGGCAATCGCTAAACTCGTAAATATTACAGAGACTCCAACGATTATTATTAACGGCGAAAAACTTCCGACTATCTCTGTTAATGAATCCACCTTCAAGAAGACTGTTCATGAAATGATCGACGCCGCATTGAAGAAAGCGGAGTCTGGCTCTTCAAATAATACCAAATAGGGAGAATAAGATGTCTCAGCCAAAAATAGATTTCGTCATCACTTGGGTTGATGGTACTGACCCCAAATGGTTGGCTGAGAAATTACGAACTCTTCAAGAGACAGATTTTTCAGAAGCTCAAAAAACCGACTCCTCCGATCTCCGTTTTCGTAATGATTTTGATTTTCTTAAGTTCTGGTTTCGTGGTGTCGAAAAATTCGCCCCATGGGTTAATCAAATTTTCTTTGTCACCTATGGTCATCTGCCATCTTGGCTCAATCTCAATCATCCCAAGCTTAAAATTATTCGTCACGAGGATTTTATTCCGCGTGAATTTCTCCCTACTTTTAATTCTCATACCATTGAAAATCACCTCCATCTAATCCCTGGACTCTCGGAGTATTTTGTCTATTTTAATGATGATTTCTATCTGTTAAAGGCCACAAAGCCAACTGATTTTTTTATAAAAGCTAGCTCTAAAAAACTAGTTAAAAGCCAAAATCATTCTAAAACCTCAGCAGAAACCTATCTTCCGCGCGCTTTCTTTGCTGAAAATATTCTAATAAATAATCCATCTCGTGATATATTTCCATATATTCAAATGAATAATATGGCCTTAATTAATCAAAAATATCGCAAATCTGATTTTTATCGCCAGCATTTTTTCAAAGCTTATCATCTCAAATATGGTATTTTTAATTTTCGAAACTTACTACTATCTTCTTGGAAAGAGTTTTCTCTTATCTATGATCCTCATTGTGCTTCGTCTTATCGAAAATCAACCTTTAAAGAAGTTTGGCGAGAGTATAAAGAACAACTTGAGGCGACTTCTGCTCGTCCATTCCGCTCCAGCCAAGATATCTCACATTTGATATTTTTCTACACCCAACTCCTTGATGGGGCGTTTATTCCACGTTCTGCCAAATTCTCCCATCACACTATGCTAAGCAGAAACGAGCAGAATAACCAAAGAATCGTGCAGTACATTAAGCAACAAAAATATCACCTCCTTTGTATTAATGATGGCGAAGTTAAGAATCCAGCCAAGACCAAAAACGCGCTCGAACAAGCCTTTGCAGAGATCCTCCCTGAAAAATCTCAATTTGAAAAATCATAAAACAATGTTATAATATGCTCGTTACCAGCTCGGTAAAGTAATTTAAAACCGTGCTAAATTTGAGATTACAATCTCGTCTTAAGAAAAGGGGGAAAATATGTTAATTGAATACGATGACCATATTTTATCAAACGAGCTCACTGAAGTCGTTGTGACAATCATTAAGATTATCGACGCCAGTGCCGCCGAAAGGGAAGTAACCATCAGCTGTATCTACAATCTGTTTGCAAACATCAAAAGTTTAATATCTTTTGATCAGGCAAATGACGATAAGCTGGAATATTGTACTCTCGAGTATCAATTCTTTGACCTCACCGAGGATTATGATGTTTTTAATATCATCAACGAGTCATCAGTCATTGAGGAACTTCACGATAAGGAGATTTCTCAGTTCACGTTAAATGATCTTGATAATGTCGCCGACTTTTTTGTTCAGCTATTGAAGGACGAGCGATCGGTCTATCAGGATTTTATGGCTCTTGCATCTAGCAAGTTTGTGGATTTTTACATTAGTGTTAGGCCACATGTATTTGAACAGTATCTGGCCGCTATGAATAAGAGCAAGGATGAATTGGCAAAATATCGTGAGATTCTGGCTGGCTGTCAGCAGTCACTCTATCTTATCAGAGGCAAGCATCCAGAACTCTATAAGGATATTGACTCTTTGATTATCCAGATAAATTGGATTTTAAGGAACGAGTCTCTCACGCTTGAGCAATATTCCGTAGATGCTCTATATGATTTTCTCAAAAGTCTCTACGACCCAGAAGAGGCTCAAGGTCTCTAAAAACAGCACGATTATTTTCTTAAGGAGCCCCAGGGCTCCTTTTTAAATTATGTCCATCCTTGTTCTCGCCCCATCCTCGAACGCCCATCTCCTCACTCCTTCATCCTCGCCTCCTCTTGCCAAAATAAAAAAACAGACTATAATACTCCTGTTGCATCCTAGGACAGCAACAAATGTACATTAAAAATCGTTAAGCAAAAAATCCTTTCAAGGAGGAAAAGATGATATTTGGTTTTTTAAAGGCTGAGTCAGAAAAAGCGAAGCAGAATCCGTTCTGTAGACTCAGTCAGTTTAAGATTAATGGTACCAAGAAGAAGTTTTTACGCTTTTTAAATTCCTTCAGGAGTACCGGCTTGATTTACTACGGCGACGAGGCAAGGGAGAACGAGTGGTTCTTTGATAAGATTACAGACGAATATCCAGACCTGATTCGAAGAATATCCCGCCTCAAACTGAAGCCGCATGATGATAAAAGTATTCCGATCTTGCTCGACATGTTTATGGGCGCCGAGGCTTATTATGGGTTCGATGAAACGGACCTTCCTCCTGTTCTGCTCTGCCATTGGATGGCCATGCAGAAAGATAATGATAAGCTTATTGTATAAAGAGCGAGATGGAGTTTATTATATATATCTTGACGAAACACCAGGGTATAGCTGAGTTGATCAGCAATATACACCAAAAATACAATTGAATAAAGTAAGAATCATTACAATACAAAACTGCAAGTCTTAACGATTTTATGGGAGCCGCGGCTCCCTTTTTCATACCGTAGAATATTTACTTTAGCAAATAGATGAGTCAAATCCTCCAATGTTAATCTAGTCCAAAACGTTTATCCTTGCACTATATATTATTTATGGTTTAATAGAACATGTTACTCTAAAAAAGTAAAGCAGTTTTAAAAATATTAAAACTCGAATGCACCCCGCTCGAAAAGAGCATGTCGAGATGGAACTTCCATCTTAGTTTCCGTGTCGAAAGACATAACAAAGGAGAAGAAATGAAGAAAACAAATATTAATTCAAAAAAGAATGCAGCCATCGAGTCAGCAAACTCTAACCACATTAGTATGAGTGAAAAACTATTTTTTACTTATGCAGATGAGCTGGTGAAAGCTAAGTTGGATCTGGTGGGGAAGACTGGTCAGATGCTTGCCGCAATTAAGGGTTATATTCCTTTGAATATCATTGATGTCCAGAGAGTCGAATATATGGCCTTTGAACAGATCTTGCTGCAGGCCACGGAATATTATGAGAAGATCTTGTGCGCAGAGGTCCTAAAAGTCTTGGAGTATTACCATAATCATCCAGACTATGCTGCTGCCACGATTGTCTCATCAATCTGTATCTATATCTTCGATGAGGAAAAATGGATCATCAAGCTCTTCCAGGAGCTGATCGACGATCCATTTGCAAAGCTGTTTTTTAAGAAGCATACCGAGCTAGGTCGTCAGTTCTATCAGGATATTGACTGCGCCAGTGACTGCGTTGCTTCGCTGAAGGGTAAGCTAATTGCTCTCGAGACTCAGATTAAAGAGGAGTTTGAGAATAAGTCGCTATGTGTGAAGGTGGCGAGTGAATTGAGTCATAATTTACGATTAATTATTAAGGCTTTAGACAATAAGGAATCGTCAGAATTGTGGCGCGGCGCGAAGAGCAATCTACAGATTTTTGAGATGTTGAAAGAGGGGGTGAAGCCTCTTCCGACAAACTTTAAGACTGAGCCAACTTCTTCTAAAGGAGACCAGAATGTCGATCTGCATAATGTAAAGGATTTTATAGAGAATTCGCAACTTCAGATAACACCTCAATCTAAAAAGGAGTCAATCTATCCTGAATTCAGGGACCAGGGCGAGCTCGATGATTCACCAGAAGAGGTGTTAAGACGCAGTGATCCGAGCTGCAAGATCCGTATTGTCGGCCCTCACGGCGAGAAACTTGTTAATTGACGGTATGAGAGAAAAAGCAAAAAGAGTTTTAGTATAGCTTGGGAGGCTAAGGCCTCCCTTTTTAATATCAGATAAGAAATATAGAGACGATTAGTAATTTCTGTTGTATTGAATAGATTAATGATTACTATAGTATAATGGTCTCATGAGGCTTGATAAGATAAAAATTTCAGGTTATAAATCTGTAGAAGACGTAGAACTTCCAATAAAAAAATATGGTGATTGTGGAAGTTATACCACTATCCTTCTTGGAAAAAACGAAACTGGCAAGAGTAATACATTAGATGCAATCGCTATCCCAGTCGCTATGAATCTTGGTTTAAATACTGATTTTTTATCGACTAGAACAGCTCAAACTGAATCTGAAAGAATCTCTATCTCTTACATATATGATATCGACGATTCAGACGAGAACTTAAGAATTATAGACACTATTGGTGAATCAGAAATACCGAAAGAGATTATAGATAATCTTCAAATAAATAGCTTAACTAAGATCGTATTTCTAAAAAAAGAAGAACCGATCTTTAGATATGATGTAGATATATCATTTAATCTTCAGGGTATAGATATTAGCGACTATTGTATTTCTAAATCTCAAGACTATGCATACTCAAATTCAAGTGATGGGTTTGGTAGTTTAATTATAAAAAGATTTAGCGAGATCGAAAAAGATGCAACCGATCAATATATTTGCCTGACAACAAAGAAATTTAAAGATATACTAGTTAGCCTAATCAAGAAATATGATCAGTCGCTCCCCTCAATTAGTTATTGGTCATCAAGTCAAGACTATCTAATTCATGACGGAGTAAATCTAAGGGATTTTGCTGAGACGTTATCAAACATTCCATTAAGAAATATGTTTTATCTTGCTGGTCTTAAAACGCAGAAAGAAATAAGGGATAAAATTTCAGACATTTCAAGTAGCCATAAAGAATTATCGAAATTTAGCATTAAGATTGCTGACGCTACGACAAGATACGTCAATGAAAAATGGAGTGAACTTCCAATTAAATTTCATATTGATATTGATAACAACTTAGTCATGTATGTTTATGTGAAAGATAATACCGATGACTATAATATTTTTTCTATGGACGATAGAAGTCAAGGTTTTAAGCAGTTCATTTCCATATTATTAAGTTTATCCATCGAAAATACAACAGGGGAATTGAAGAATCATATAATCCTACTTGATGAACCAGAAGTTCATTTGCACCCTTCAGGTATCAGATGGCTCAAAAAAGAATTAATTGAGATAGGTAAAAATAACTACTTATTTGTTGCTACTCACTCTGTCTTTATGTTAGATAGAAAAACAAAAGAACGGCATTTTCTTTTTACAAAAGACTCAAGTGGTTTAACAAGGATTCGTCAAATACAAACCGACGATGATATAAATAGCGATGAAAACCTTAGTCAAGCATTTGGAGTAAATATTATGACTGACTTTATATCGCCATATAGGTTATTAGTCGAGGGTCTAACAGATAAGAAAATTATTCAAAAGGCATTAGATAAGGTACATAATAATCACGGAGTGATGATATCAAAAGGAAATGGAAATAATTTACCAGCAACATTAACGTATCTGGATTATTATAACGTGGATGCCATGGTTATTGTTGACGATGACTCTGCTGGAAAAGAAATAAAAGAAAAAATTATAAAACGACGCAGAGATGGTAGTAAGGTATTTACTATAAAAGAACTTAGCTCAGAAATTGTTAGTGGAGGCTCAATAGAGGACGCTCTTTATATTGATTGCGTGATAGAGAAGGCGAATCATATTCTTAATAAATATGATGTAGCTCAATGCAATCTTAATGATAATGATCCAGTCATTACTCAATTAAGACGGCACCTTCAAAAGAATATAAAAGGAGATAACTCGAATGAAGATAAAAAGAATAAAGTTGAGGAGATTATTGAGGGGATTAAAATAGAATTATCAGAATATAAAGAAGACGAAATAAATGAAAATAACAGTCCAAAATTATTTAAATTAGCTAAAGGAATCTTAGAAGCTCTAGGAATAAGCTAGAAATAAGATAATTACACATAATACTATTGAAATTGATGCGCATATTTTATAGGAAATTGTATGCATTGTTCTCCATAATCGCTTATTTTTTCTAGCTCCAAACAATTATTTCTTGGCGTCATTAAGTAAAACAATTTATCTACTTAATTATTAATTTCACTACCACAGCAAATTGACAAACTGTCAAAAATAATGTATGATAAGTAGAAGTTATTTGAGAGATAAAGGCGAAAAAGGTGAGTAAAGAAGTACAGAAAAAACCAATCATTGTTGCTCAAATTATGGGCAAATGGGTTGGCGGTGGCGTCGAGTCGGTAATTATGAACTATTATCGACATCTTGATCATTCAAAAGTTCAATTTGACTTTATTTGCGACGAAGATTCCACCCGTATCCCGTATGATGAAATTAAAAAACTCGGTGGCCGAGTTTTTCTTGTTCCAAAATACCAGAATCTCCCAAAATATTTAAAGGCCTTAGAGAAATTATTTAAGGAAAATCAATATCGCATTGTTCATTCGAACATCAATACTCTCTCTGTTTTTCCATTATATGCTGCCAAAAAGTCTGGCGTACCAATCCGTATTTCGCATAGCCATTCAACCAGTAATCCAAAAGAATGGAAGCGTAATTTAATCAAAAATATTTTGCGTCCATTCAGCAAGCGTTATGCCACGGATTATTTTGCTTGCTCTGAACTTGCAGGCCGCTATCTTTTTGGCAATAAGGCTTTTGATCAGGGTGAAGTGAAGATTATATATAACGCTATTGATATTGAAAAATTTAAATTCGATGAGGTAGCTCGCAAGAAGCTCCGTAAGGAATTGGGAATCAAAGACAATACTATCGTGATTGGGCATGTCGGGCGTTTCGTTCAGCAGAAGAATCATACTTTTTTAGTCGATGTTTTTAAGGAATATCACAAGAAGAATCCAGATTCAAAACTTTTGCTTGTCGGTTCTGGTCCGCTTGAAGATGAAATTAAAAAGATAGTTGAAAGACTCGGTCTTAAAGACTCTGTACTTTTTCTCGGCCAACGCAATGATATTAATAAGTTATATTCAGTAATGGATATTTTCTGTCTACCGAGTCTATACGAAGGCTTGCCAGTTGTCGGTATTGAGGCGCAAGCTGCGGGATTACCATGTGTGTTCTCTGATAAAATATCAGACGACATAAAAATAACAGATTCAATAAAGTTCATAAAATTGACAGATAAATTAAAAAAATGGAGTGATGAGGTGACTAAAATTGTAAATAGTAAAAGACCTTCTACTAAATCTGGTAAGTATACCAAAGATTACAATATAGAGAAAGCGGTTACTTCTCTTGAAGTAGAATATTTTTCTAAAGATATCGGTACATAGTATGAATCTTTTATCAATAAAATTAATAATAGAACAAGGAATCAAATGAAAAAGGAAAAATATAGTTATAAGTATTTCAAAGAAGGCATGCCAGAATGGAAAAGAATTAAAGATCCATTTACGTCAAGAATTTTCTATCGTCCCATATCTTTTTTTCTAGCCAGTTTAGCGGCTAAGATGAAGATATCAGCAAATACTATTTCATATTTTTCTGCGGTTATTGCAATATTATCCTGTGTACTGTTAGCTATTCCAAGCTATGAAGCTAATATTGTTGGCGCAATTTTTGTAAATATTTGGTTATTACTTGACTGTACGGATGGCAACATTGCAAGATCTGTTAAGAGTCAACCATTTGGTGGTTTTGCTGATAGTGCCAGTAGCTATATTTTAGTAGCCTTTCTTTCAACTTCGCTAGGTATATCTACATTCCTTAATGGTGGTCTATTTTTTAAACCACAGCAAACAATTATAATCGTTATTTTGGGTATATTAGGTTCAACTTCTGATACATTAATGCGTTTAATTTATCAAAAATATAAAAACTCTGAGAGTGAATTAGTGGAACAGGGAAAATTAAAAAAAGAAATTGAAAAACGGGTCGATAAAAACCAAACTAATTCCTTTATTGTTCGACTAGAGTCAGATTTTGGAATAGGTGGAATACTGCCAATTTTAGTTTTGATTGGCACCATATGCCATATGCAAGATTTGGTTGTAATATATTGTTTTGTATACTACTTTGGGTCTAGTCTACTAATGATTGCTAAATATATGAGAATGGCAATCAGAAAAACTGCACAAATTGAGAAAGGAGAGTAATATATGAAGAGAATTTTGACTTACGGAACTTTTGACTTGTTACACTTTGGGCACATCGAAATATTAAGACGAGCTAAAGCCCTTGGCGATTATCTAGTTGTAGCTGTGTCAACAGATGAATTTAATGCAATAAAAGGTAAAAAATCCTATCATGATTACGCAACTAGGAAAAAAATGCTTGAAGCTGTAAGATATGTTGATTTAGTAATACCTGAAAATGATTGGGATCAAAAACGTAACGATGTTATTAAATACGCAATTGATACTGTCGTTATGGGGAGCGACTGGACAAACAATGAAAAGTTTGAAATATTAAAAGATATATGTGAGGTGAAATATTTACCAAGAACAGAAAATATATCTACCACTAAAATTAAGAACGACCTTTCAATAAGAGCTTAAGATGAAAAAGACTATCACTCCAAAAATAAGTATTGTTGTGCCAATCTATAATACACCAGATAATTTTTTGCTAAACAATTTAAGTCACCTTGAAAAACAAACTATGAAAGAAATAGAAGTTATTTTGGTTGATGATGGATCATGTAAAAAAACCGCTAATATTTGCGACGACTATGTTAATCGAAATAGTAATTTTCAGGTTATACATAAGAAAAATGCTGGATTGAGTGCGGCTAGGAATACCGGAGTTGATAATAGTTCAGGAGAGTATATTTTATTTATTGATGGTGACGATTATGTCGAATATGACACATGCGAACAGCTTTATCCAAAAGAAAATAAGCCAGATGTAATTTGTGCTTGTATGTCTAAGGATATGGGGGGAATAATAAAAAAATACGACTACTCACTATTTAAAGACAATAAAATCTATATAAATGAAGAATGTAAATTCTTTAGAGATAATGTATTGAATTTTTATGCAAATGTTTCAAGCGTAAATGGAAAATTATATAAGCGATCATTTTTATTAAATAATAAATTAGAACACAATGAAGAGCTTAAGACTGGAATAGAAGGTATAGATTTTTGTTTTAGGTTATATGATAAGGCAAAATCAGTATTATTCCTTGAAAGATATATATATAATTATGTATTTAATAATAATTCCATAACAGAAACTCCAAGCACAAAAAACTACCAACTAATTCTTAAAGGCTTCTACTGCATAAAAAACTATATTGATCTTAAAGAGGAGAATATAGATGATAAAGAAAGATTAGATTCATTATTCTATAATAGAATAGTATTCTTTCTTGTTACTACAATGATAAGTGGATTCTTTAATCCTAAGATAAAACAAGGATATAGAGAAAGAGTAAAACAATCAAAAAACTTTATCAAAGATAATTTATTGATAGAAAGCTTACAGAAATACGATAAATCTAAAGTAGATTCGTTTAGAAACATTATAATATTTTGTATAAAAAATAAGCTATTTCTAATAATCCATATATTTTCAACCGTCCGCTATATACAAAAATATAAGTTAAATAAGTTTTAATATTTTCTTCATATATGTTTTACCTAAATAAATTTATTTACAGAAACCCTGCTTTAGAAGTGCTGTCTCCTATAAGGAGTATTATATGATATACTTTTTATTCGCATCGCTAATTGTATTGTCTTGGATAACGTATCAATTTAAAAAAGACATATTTCATCCGGCTTGTTTAATATGTTTTAGTTTCTGTTTTTCGGTCTTCTGTGCAATTCTAAATGTCGAGAGTTGGGGTATCGATCTGTCGATTATAACTGTTGAGCTAATATTGGTTGGTATTTCATCGTTTATTCTCTCTTCTATTTTCATAAAAAATAGAAGAGAAACAACAGTTAAAATATCGGAAATATATATATCGAAAAACATAGCTATTATTTTTTTATTTATGCAAACCATCTTCTTGGGATTATTTATATTGTGGATGAAGAACTACTTAGGTAGCTTTACGAATATTTTTAACTCGAGCATTATGATGGAGTTTAGGTTTGATAGATCTTTTAATCAAATGATTGAATACCCTTGGTATATTAGTCAGGGCATAAAATTTAGTAAAGCTTTTGTTTATGTCATGACATTTATCTATATCAATAATAGTATTGTTAATAAAGAAAATAAAGAGAAGATAAAGGGTAGGTCACTTATAAGACTATCAATCTTAATGTATTTCATACAAACAATTATGACTGGCGGTAGATCTGAGTTAATATTATATGTGATTTATGTAATATCACTATATTTTTATATTTATAATCACCACACTAAGAAGAATGGTACTAGGATCGGAAAGAATTTATTGAAGATTATTGTATTATTGGCTTTTACATTGTATCTATTTTCTGCATCAAGAGTATTGGTCGGTAGATCTTCGGAAGATGGGATGATATCGTATATTTCTAAATACTTTGGTGGGTCTATACAACTATTTGATGCATATGTCAAAAATCCTATTCCAAAATCCCAAATATTTGGGAAAGAAATATTTTATGGAATCAATAAGTTTTTAAATCAGATTGGTGTTATAGATGCAAACTATACTCTTCATTTAGAATTCAGAAGTCCAAATGGAGTTGGGTTAGGTAATGTATACACGGCATTTAGGCGAATGTATCAAGATTTTAGTTTTATTGGTTTAATTATATTAAATTCTATTCATGGAATAATAATGGGGCTGTGGTATAAAAGAATATATTCTTCGCCAAAAGTTAAATTTGGTTTAAATCTGATCCTGTATTTTATGGTGCTCCATACAGTTGTATTGATGCCATTTAGTGATTTCTTTTTCTCAACCTTTTTATCTATAAATTATATCAATATTATAATTTATATAATAATAATAATTTTTGTATTCAAAAAATATAATTTAAAAATAAGGTAATTTTTATGAAGATCAACAAAATCAAGGAAATGATAGATAAGGCTGATGTAGTTTCGTTTGATATTTTTGACACATTAATAAGAAGGATGGTTAAAAGGCCTTGTGACGTCTTTGATTTGGTAGAGAAAAAATACAATCTTACCAATTTTGATAAAGTGTCTAATTTTAAGGCCAATCGAATTAAAGCAGAAAAAGAATGCAGATTGAGTTACGATAATGAAGAAATAGTTTTTGAAGATATATACAAACATTTCTCAAGTTCATATACACACGAGCAGCTCATCAGGCTTAGACAAATTGAAGAGAATATTGAAAAAGATATATGTAGATTTAATTATCAAATTAGGGATATTTTTGAGTATTGTGAAAAAAAGAAAAAGATAATTATTATTACCTCTGACATGTATCTTGACGAAAAAACAATAAAAGAGATACTTAAGAAAAATAATATTAAATTCTATAAATTATATTTATCGTCTAGTATTGGAAAAACTAAGAATAGTGGAAGTTTATTTAAATTCATTATTAAAGATTTAGGATTAAGATCTAAAAAACTGGTCCATATCGGAGATAACAAGAAAAGTGACTTTCTTGTACCTAAAAGGCTGGGCATTAAGTCTATTTTATGGAAAAATAACAATAGAATTAATAGAAAGTCTAAGGGCAATATAACCGAAGATATTATTGATAGTTTCTTAAACAACACAAAAATAGACTCTAGCAATATATTCTCTAGTATTGGTTTTGATTATTTTGGTCCACTACTTTTATGTTTTTCAAAATGGCTATTATCAGAGTTGGAAGAGAATAAAATAGATAAGGCTTTTTTCTTATCCAGAGATGGATATATCATGAAGAGAGCCTTTGATATTATAAATAAAGAAAATATAAAAAGTGATTATTTTTATGCCTCCAGGAGGGCTATTATTGTTCCGTCGCTTAAAGAATATGCGGATATTCATGATATTTTCTCTTGCATGCATCTAAGCGAAGACATTAAAATAAAATCTCTGCTTAAGAAGATTGGCTTAGATGATTTACTGAATGATCAAAGTGCTCTTGATAGTTCCAACTTAGAAATTGAAAAAGAGGAAAAACTCTCTAATATCCTAAATAGAAAACAATATATCGAGATCTTCCAAAAACTATATCCGCTTATTATCGATAATTCAATTAAAGAATATAAATCTTTTATAAACTATAAGAACATACATAATTTTACCGGTAACGTGGCAATCGTTGATATCGGATGGTTTGGGAATATCCAGCACGCGCTAGAAAAGCTAAAATTAGATACTAATATATACGGTTACTATATGGGGATTGAACCCAGGAAGAATTATCAGAGTACCCAGAAGATGAGTGGTTTTATATTTGAAACGAATAGAAATTATGACTATTTTCTAATGGAACATAATTTTAACTCAATCTTTGAAATGCTGTTTTTAGGTCGGCATGGCTCTGTGAAAAGGTATAATAGTAATGAAGAATATGGTGTTGAATTCTATGAATATGAATATGATGGGTTAAAAGAAAAAAATAATATTATTAATCTCCAAGATTCAGCAATTAAATTTGTTAAGGAATTTTATGAAAGCGGATTAATTGACTATCTTGTCGATGATCTTTCAGTTAGCTTTGAGCGATTAGCTGATATTTTCTTAAATCCATCGCTTAATATTGCAAAGCAGTTTGGGGATATGGTCTTTTTGGATGATGAGAAGTTATATATTGCAAAACCTAAAAGAGGTATTTATTATTTAAATCCTAAGAAACTAATCCATGACTATAAAAAGAGTATATGGAGGATTGGATTCTTAAAACGAATATTTAAATTTAAGTTGCCTTACTATAAAATAAATATGTATATTAGAAAGCATTACTTAAATATTAAAGGACAAAAATGAACCAAGAACTAAAGAAAACTGCTCTTAGTAATCTGCTGTACTCATTCTTTGCTCAAGGCATCTCTATGTGTTTAAGTATAATGATGTCGTTATTGATTCCTAAAATGTTAGGAATTGAAGACTTTGGTTATTGGCAATTATTTTTGTTTTATATAAATTATGCCGGTTTTTTTCATTTTGGTATCACTGATGGTATGTATTTAAAAACCGGCGGTGTAAAATATGAAGACCTTGATAAAAAAAATATCTCCACACAATTCTATACGCTTCTAGCCATTCAGGTAGTTATTTTAATATCTATATTAATTTTATTAAATATCTACCCCATGGATAGTATAAGAAAAATAATACTTGTATCTACAGGTGTCTATATGATTATCGCCAACCTGAACTGGTACCTAGGTTATGTTTTTCAGGCAACAAATCTTGTTAAAGTATATTCAGCCTCGGTCATAATAGATAAAATTCTTTTTTTGATTTTTATTATTATAGCGTTAGTTTTTAAGATAAATAACATCTTGATTTATATTCCTGTATTTATCCTTACAACTACATGTGCATTAGTCTTTAGTATTTTAAAATCTAAGGATATTATTTTTATAAAACCCTACCCGATCATAAAAAGCCTAAGAATAACTCTTGAAAGTGCTAAAATAGGTATCAAATTAACCATCTCCAGTGTTTCAAGCCTTTTAATATTGGGTGTGGGGAGATTTATTGTCGATAGGGCATGGGGAATAGAATCATTTAGTAAATTCTCTTTAGCGCTGTCTTTAACTAACTTCTTTTTATTGTTCATATCTCAAGTAAGTATAGTCTTATTTCCAGCTTTAAGGCGTGTGGACGCGGAAGTTTCAAAAAAAATATATAATAAGTTTAATTTATACCTTGACGCTCTGCTCCCAATAATATACGTACTATATATTCCAATTAAAATAATCTTGGAAAAATGGCTTCCGCAGTATTCTCAAAGTCTCTCATATTTAGCAATTCTTCTACCAATCTGTATTTTTGATGGAAAAACCCAGATGTTAAATAATACATATTTTAAAGTGCTAAGAAAAGAAAATACATTATTAAAAATTAATCTGTTTTCTATGACAATTAGTATAATCTTATCTTTAATCTCTGTGTTTGTATTGAAGGATATTAATCTTGTAGTAATTGGAATTTTAATTGCAGTATGTATGAGAAGTATACTTGGTGAAGTAATTTTATCCAAAGAGATGAAATTACCTGTAAATATTAAGCAGCTGTTTTATAATATAATCTTTTCAGCATTGTTTATTATATACAGTCTTATTTTCAGTAATAGTATTGCATTTATACTAACCATAATCTCATACATTATATACTCGGTTGCCATCAAATCGCATTCGTATATATTAGGGTACTTTAATAAAGTTATTAAGTCTAAGCAGGGCAAGTAAAAAGAGAAAAACAAAAAAGATCAATTCATGTTAAGTTTTTAGGATATGAGATAAGAGTAATAAATATGAAGCATAAAAAAATAAAGGCAACAAATAGAAGAAAAACAGCCTTTTTAGGTGATTCAATATCAGAGTATTTAAAAATCTTAAGAGAATCTAAGATTGAAGATGAAATTATTAAAAGATATAATATTTGCTATTCATCTATATCATCTTACCTGCATTCTATTCCTAGGACATCTAGTCATAATGAGAAGATTGAAAAAGTAGTAGGATATTTTGATTTGAGTATTATAAGCTATGTTGTTCTGTATGGATATTTGTCGGATGAATTTATGGCAGGAAAAATAGTAATTGGTAACATGAAATATGATGCTAAATATAACCTCTCATTCCTTATATTATTGCGTGCTATGATATATGACTTGATAGTTCTTAGAAATCTAACACTTGTAGGTTTTGACTCTCAATATCATTCTATATCAAGAAACTTTATAGAAAAAAGTAAAATCTTTTGTTTATGTTTTTATGATACAGATTTTTTTGAGCATTTTACAAAATACCGTGAGTGTTCAGATGAGATATTATACAAAAACTATACTAAAGGCTCAAAATTAGATGATAGAATAAATGTTATAGCAAATGTTCATCGCAAAAATCTATACTTAAAAAGCTCAATGGCTGTCACGCTTGATAGTGAAACGATTAAGGACAGAGTCGTCTCTATGGGGCATCCATTTGTCCATATGAATAATTATAAGCAAATATTGAAATACTTCTTAGAAGAAGCTGAAAGCGGAACTAATAGAATAAATTTAAGTATTCTTAATTCTAGTCCAAAAAAATTTCATGATCATCAATATGCATTAATAGCGGAATTATCTATTCTTATATTTCTTTCGCTCCAAGATATGACAAATTCAACGATTAAAGATATTAATATTTTATTTAAGACATTAACTCAAGTTTATGGTTCTTCATATATAGATTATTTTTATCATAAACATAAGCCTTAGTATTTTTATAATAGAGGTCGCAAGATATGGTTCTTGACTATTATCATGCATTTATCAATACATGATAACCCCATTCATTCTAAAGATCTATTATTTAGATCTGATCTTATCTAATAATGTTCAATACAACCTTTCTTTAATCCATCTTTGTGCTATTTTGTCGTTTCAAGCCATTAAGATTGCTACTCTAACCTCTCAAGGTGTTGCACTTGAGAGGTTAGTTTAGGGATCAAGTTGCAGAACGATGGCAGAATATGGAAAAATGGTGTAAAGAAAACGGTAAAGAGGTCTACCGAATTGGGTGTACTGAAGGCATCTGTTCTTCAGGTATCAAAAAGAGTTTAGCTAAGTAAGGAAATAGTTAAAAGAGGAAAGAATTTTGTCTTAATCCAAAATACATTGGGAATGTCGAGCCTTTTTTATAAGAATAGCCACTATCTATGTTAAAATATTAACCGCAAACCTTAAACGGAAAATAAATCATGAACAAACAAAAAATCAACACAATTGTCGGATCGGTTGGAGCTTTTATTGGAGTTTTCGTCTTTATAACCTACATCCCACAAATCCTCGCCAATCTCAGTGGCAACAAAGCTCAGCCATGGCAGCCACTCACTGCCTCAATTTCATGTCTCATCTGGGTCATCTATGGCTGGACCAAGGAGCCAAAAAAGGATTATATCCTCATTATTCCAAACTTTGCTGGTGTCGTACTCGGGTTCCTGACATTTGTGACCGCACTCTAATTGTTGCAAATATCAATCTTTGGCATATTTAGGAAATAACGTTACATATTCATGATTGTATTATCATTGTCTCGCGCATTAACTTTAGCTATGTTTTTCCAGATAATAGATTCTTTGAGGGATTTTAAGTTTGATAATTATATCAATTAATTTCATTTGACACTCGTATATTCTAGTGGTAATATATAAACATTAAAACCTCCCCCCGATATTGTTTCGGGACTAGGAGGTTTTATTTTTTGTTAACTATGGCTTATTTAAATTAGGGTCTGGACTCCAGGCTTGACTCTCCCAATAGAAAATAAGTATAAGTATAATAAAAACTACTCTTAATATCATAACTCTCTAAGAAAGACGGCAAAAAACTAAAATGCTTAACCAACAAAAAATCTTCCATTAACAGGGAAAATTTTTTGTAAGTAAAATTGTAGTATTATACTACTATACTACTACTATCGAAATTATTAGGGGACTATAACTATATTGACGATATGAAATCTGCACCATTTATTCTTAATATCGACGGTGATAAAGTCTTTGAGGGGGTGGTTAACCGTGCTAATACTCAGACATTTCTAAGGAATATGGGGATTTTTTGATATTTGAGATTGACTCGGTTAAGCTTGATATAAATTACTAAGATGGTATTATAATCGTAATTAGTACTATAAATGTAAAGGTCTTTTATGCAAGAAACATCGTCAAAAATTAATTCTCAAAGAATAGCAATAGCAATTTCGGCAGGTATTGGTATACTGGCTTGTTTTATGCCTTGGGTGAGTCTCCCTATTGTCGGTACAGTAAATGGAGCTTCCGGTGATGGCCTTATTTTTGCCGGATTATTGGTAATTCCATTACTGCTATCACTTTTAGGAGATAAGACTAAACAAATAGATAAAAAGGTAAAGGTCGCCACTATTCTTATCGGTATTTTAGTAATAATTTGCGGTATTTTTATAGAAATTGCAGAGTTTAATAATAAGATTGAAACCGCAAAGCATGTCTCTAATAGTAGTATTAACGAAAATAGCTATGGTTTAGATAATAGTAGCAGGGATATTGCCAAGAATGTTTCCAATGCAGTGATCTCTTCTGCAAAAATTGAATTTGGGCTATATTTATTGATTATTTCTGGTATTTCTGTTGCTTTATGCTCTGGAGTTGATTCACTCTTTCAGAACGGCAAAGATGAAAAAGAAAAGAAGTAAACAGCCAATACAGAATACGATAGATAAATTAATTCTTTTAACTAATAATTAAAAAATAACCTCACAACAATCCCTATAGTTTGCAAGCATAAGGAGTGAGGGAGAATGGTGCTATATATGTTATATAAAATACAATAAAACATAGACATTTACTATTTAATATGGTAATATGTGTGTAGGGATTGGGGTGTCCCCAATCGGTAATAAGTCTCCTTCGGGAGACTTATTACTTTTATGGAAAAATTTTTATTCCATACCCCTCAACTTTTCCCCTATTGGACTTTCTAAATTTATCTTTTATTACCATATACGATGATGATTCTGTTCCGGTTAATATAAGTTTTGCAGTCGGGTATGCGCATAGATCTGCGACCTGCAGACCATTATCATTCATGTTTTTACTTCTAAAAGTTGCTTCGTGGTCAAAGCGGATTGAAAAGCGTCCTGCAGATATCTGTCTACTTCCAAACTTAATTAGTTGTTTGTATTTTTCGCCTAATATAGCATCTTCTTTTTTACCCCTAGACTCCAATATTACTTGAGCAAATCCATTTCTGCTATCTAAATCAAACATAATGCGTTCTAGTAAAAATGTCAGTCCAAGTTCATATGGATCGTCTGCTTTTCTACCGTAGGAGTTAAGATAATCTTCTTTTTTAATTACAGAGGCAACTAGTCGATAATTATATTTTATTAAAATTTCGTTTAAGGTTCGATAAAAATGCTTTTTCACCTTTGGGTTAAAAAGTACAGCAAAGCTCCCATCACATTTACGTATATCCCTGCTGTGCAGAATCACTCTATTTGTTCCAAAGATTTTTCTTTTTAAATTATCAATCTCTAGATTTATTTTTCTATATTCTTCTTCTGATATCAACATGCCCATTAGAGTAAAGACTGGAAAAATTTGATTTATTGATTCAAGTGATGGATCACCACATTCATCTATGAATAATAGATATTTTTTCATCATTTCCTTCTTCTTGATTCATTTATACCGTCTTAGTGATAGCTATAGTGGCAAGCCAACAAAAAATCCTGTACCTATATGAGGCTTAGGCGATTTATCCTAGCGTTAGTTGCTAGACGGCTGTTTGGAACCTACGCCTCATATCGAAACAGGACTTAACTAACTTTTATTAAAGCTTTGCTTCCATGCCAGCCGTGGCATTTTTCTGAGATTACCTCCTCAGATTGTGTATAGTATACTAATAATTTATTTAATAGTCAAGATAGAATAAGCATTATTTTATAGGTTAAAGCTTAACCATAATAGGTATGAAGTTAATTTGTCTTTTAATCCTTTTATTGTATTACTAGTGTTTTATTTTTATATTCATAAGTTTGGTATAATAAATATAAATCTACGGCCACACAAATATATTGTGGTTGTTTTTTTATTGGAGTAGATAATGATTCTATTAGGAGTAATGGTCTTACGGATGTAAAACTAGCTAATAATGAGATCTTAGACGACGATCATACTACTATCGAAATTATTAGAGGACTATAACATTGTTTTTTGTGCAGGTATGAGTCCGTGATAGATTTTTGTCGAATTGGATGACATGAAATACTATACCATCCAACCACCTCTTTATACCTAATGACACGGCTAGAGGCAATATGTATAGCTTATAATTACAGTGGGGACTGCTCAATGCGCCCGCAGAAGTTATATGATAAATCGGAGAACCACAGACTCATATCTGGACTAAAGATTATATTATTAAAGTTCGATTTGGACGGAAGAGCTGCAACTGAAAGTCGATAAAATAGTCACGACTCTTCTTAGAACAATTACTAAAAAATGCTACAATGATTGATTTTTTCCATAAGTATACATAGCAACAGATATTTATAAATATAAATATGGGGAAACTAAGTCATATTTATTCAGTAGATAGATAGGATTCGGAGTTTGGCGTGGCATTTTTGTTAATATTCATAGATTTAATTATATTACTATCGAAATTATTAGGGGATTATGGCCAAATAATATTGGAAATAGATTAAGGTATGGCGTACTGGATCTTATGGGAGGCAAGAATCGAAGTTTCTTTTTCTGTCAATGTAAACAAATAGTAAAGTAATTCAATTCGAGAGAATAAAAGGCTTTTCTGATATACTTGGCTATATTAATATATCGCTGAAAAGTCAGCTAAAGGACAAAACTGGGAGGATTATATAATGTCGGAAATAGATGGCTATATCGAATGAATAAAAGAAGAACCAAATGATAAGGTTTGGTGGGGAACAATTTTCCATGGCATTTCTGGGGATGACATAAAATCGAAACGAGCCACAAATGATGACATATGTGATTCCATAGGATGGGGGACCATATTTTTTCTTTCGATAAACAAAAAAATCTATTGGCTATTTAAAGATTATCCAGATGCCTTAACGAGTAAAGAAAAAGAAACATTTGACAAAAAATCCGTATTGGAAAAGTTTTTTAAGAATAGATAGGATATCTCTTATGAGTGATTAATCAAAAAAACTATTATATCGAATACTACTCTTGGTGATAGTATCACCACCGGGGGTATGTTTAGGGATAGCTATAGTGACACACTGATCAGCTGCAGAAACCTATCATCGGCTATCTAACTTACAGAATTACTTAGATCTTTATATTCATATTCTCCGCCCCCAAGCTTCCTATTCATCTTCTTTTCAATCTCCCTGATATGGACTTCTGGAGGAAGATTCTCTGGCATCGTACCGCCAATATCTTTTATAGTCTGTCTTACCTTGCCACCGATCATAAAATGTATTGAATCTGCTTTTTGTTCTCCAATTGTCTTGCCACTTGCTAGTTCATTTTGGAGCTTATCATTGGTTTGAGTAATACGGAATAGATTCGCTGCCAGTTCGGTTGTTCCAGCCCTATCAAGTATCTTATCTTTACCAAGATTCTTTTTTAAAGCAAGCTCCTTAGCGTTCATACCGTAGAGCCCACGATATCCCGCGTCATTAAATTTTCCAAAGTTCCTTACACCACTGGATTTTGCGGAATCAAACAAAGTTTTATTATTGTCAATAACTTGCGTACGTACATGTAGTCTTTTCTCCTCATTAGACATCGACTGGAATTGTTCTTGTCTAAAAGTCTGAATATTAAAATATGCTTGTGCTTGTGCGATTTCTGGCTTATCCGGATCGCCATTTTGAGCTATAAGATAACAAGCATACTTAGATAGCTCAAAATCTTCTTGCTTCCTCTTTGCACTGCTGCCAATAATGACCTTTTTCATGACTTTACGAAAATGGTCATTTATGTTATAGTATCCAGATATTTTGCTTATTTCAAAGGATTTTTTAGCTCTCCTAATGGTGTTCTGGAAATTTTCCCAACTTGCATATCCCAGAATCTTCTGTAACTCCCTTGCACTCCAAAACTCACGACTTGTGTCGTCGTGTCGAATGTCATCAAAAATACTAATCTCAGCCGACATTTAATTCCTCCACATTATTATTAATTAAGTTTTCTCGCTCTCTATTGGTATTATACTTGGATTTTGTAAATAAAATCAACTGAACTATTATACTCCTTACACCACCACCTCAAACTCCGCCCCGCGCCCTTCGCTACTTCGAAGCACAATTTTATACCCCTGTCGCTCCGCCAAATTCTTCGCAATCGCCAGTCCCAGTCCATGACTCGTCTTGTCTTCCGTCCTGGTCCTCGCTGCGTCCACTTGATAAAACCTCTCAAAAATCCTCTTCTGGTCCTCTTTCTTCACCCCCGCTCCGCTATCTTTCACGCTAAACGCCACATTTTTCCCGCGTCGCCCTGCCCGCAAATAAATAATCTTCTCCCCCGAATACTTTATCGCATTATCTGCAAAAATCGTCAAAATCTGCTCTAGCGTATTTTTCGCCACACTCGCCCGCAGATTTTTCCCAAGATTCATCTCCGTCTCAATCTTCACTCCTCGCCCTCTCGCCACCGGCGCCAGTTTCTCTTTTAGATCAGCTAAAAACTCAGGCACACTAATCTCGGTCGACTTCTCGGGCTCCCCATTCTCTCGCGCCACGCCCAGCATCGAGGTGGTCAGCTCCTTCATTTTCAAAATCTCTTCAATATTTTTCTCAATTACCTCGCGCGCCTTCTCCTCGGGCAAACTTTTCTTCCTCAGCGCCACCTCGTTTCGCACCAGCATCGCGGTTAGTGGCGTCTTCAATTCATGACTCGCATCAAAGATGAATTGGGTTTGCTTCATCATCGCTCTCTCAATTGGCGCCAAGGTTAATTTTGCCAAACTTCGGCTCACAAAAACCCCAATCACAAAAATCCCAAGGTTAAATCCCGCCAGGGAATAAATAATCGTCATCCGTGTCGTATTGTCTCGCCTCTCCAGTCGCTTGCGAAAAGTATTCTCAAAAGAATGCTCCCCAAATTCTGGCGCCTCCACGCTGACACTTGAGTTCTCTTCTTCGCTTGGCAGGAGTGGCCTATTCAAGCTCGCTGTCGAAAGTAAATAAATAATCCCCGTAAAAATCAAGGACAGGGTCATGATTACCGCAAGGTAGCTCAAGGTCAAACGATTTACTTCAGATTTTTTCATTACTTCTATTCTAACTTATTTTCAAATTTACTCAGTCCTACTCCGCGAATATCAGAATTCAAAACAGCTTATTTCGCCCTCCCACCCACGATCTTATAGCCAAATCCCGGCACTGTCTGGATCAGTTTTTGCTTGTATGGTTTATCAATTTTCTTACGCAAAAACATAATAAATAATTCCACATTGTTCGGCAACACGTCTGCATCAAAGTCCCAGACATTCGAAATGATTTTCTCTTTCGATAAAACCTTGCCTTCATTTCGCATTAAATATTCCAGCACCGCGTACTCTTTAGTGGTTAGCTTAATCTCATCTCCCGCACGCGAGGCAGTTTTTGAGCTTGGATCAAGTACAAGATCTTCTACCCGCAGCACCTCGTCTAGTTTCTGGGTTGGGCGCCTCAGTAATGCTCGCATATGAGCAAGCAGAACCTCGAAATTAAACGGTTTCGCCAGGTAGTCGTCAGCCCCATAATCGAGCCCCTTCACCACATCCTGTGATTGTCCTCTTGCGGTTAGCATTAGAATCGGTGTCGTGTTTTTCTCGGCTCGTAGCTTCTGACAGACCTCAAATCCATTCATTGAGGGAAGCATCACATCAAGAATGATCAAATCATATTCTTCCACCATCGCCGTATGATAGCCATCCTCACCATCCAAGCAGGAATCTACTGCGTAGGACTCGTCTTCCAGCCCCTCTTTCAGCGCCTCATTAATTTCTTTGTCATCTTCAATGATTAAAATCTTCATAAATAATTTCTATCCATCTCAAAGTCCGCAACTCGCGCTCAGATTTTGGCAATTTTGCTTCTGCTGCAATATATGTTTAATACGCAAACGTCACAGCTTCTGGCCACATCACATTCACCAGTTTCTTTCCTTGGCTAGTTACGCTTACTAGAATTTTACCATAGGTCTGTTGGATCACTGTAAGAAGCCCCTTTGACTTCAGCTCCGTCAGAACATTCATCGTCACCTTCTTCGGCATCCCGGCCTGATCCACGATATTATCCACGTCGTCCACTCCATCTTCGTAAACCTGCTGCAAAATAAGAGCTTCATTCACCGACAAATCCATCTGTTTAGACTTCTTAGATTTTTTCGTGTTTTGGCTCTTATTTTTCATACTTTTCTCCTTCTTTAAAGTTTTCTTAATTAAAATTTCATCATCTTCGTTTAGGTTAACATCATAACTTTTCATTCTATCCCTTTCGTTTATGATGCTTATAGTTTATCGGGATGTTCTTTAAAATCGCTTTAAGGCCCCAAAAGATGTATAATTAATACATGAAACAAGAAAAACCCGTTAAAAAATCGAGACCATTCTTATCTTTTTTCCAGCTCCTCGCTGCTCTTTCCAGTCTCGCCATGCTCTATTTTCTCTACCAGTCTCAAGTCTTACCGATCCGCCTTTTCGGCTTTGTCGTTATCTTCTACCTTCTTTTAATTACTCTTTTAATCATCATCAGCCGAAAAATTATCCTACTCGTTATCCTTTTAATTCTGGATACCCTCCTCAATATCGCACTCTCCTTTGTGTTCTATAAATACAATGACTATTTCTCTCAGATCGGCAAAAACGAGACCTATGAGGAAAAATATAGTCTCATCACCCTTGCTTCCTCTTCGTTAGCGAAAACTGGCCAAGGTGAGATTATTCGTATCGGTATTTTAAGTAGCGACCCCTACAAGGAAACTGTTGAGCAATACTTACAAGCCGACGTTTCCTCGCGCGAGGGTCTTCTGGCCAAATCTCTCACACAGTCCGACTATCTTGGCTTTTCCGACACGCTCTCACTCACCTCCGCCCTCATAAATCAAAACAATACTAAAGAAGCATCCTCTGTTCGAACTATCTTTCTTTCGAATGGTAATCTCGAGTCTCTCAAGGATAACAACCAGGAAATCTGGAATCAGCTACACGTCTTGCAGGAAGTGACTCTGAAAGTTACGCCAAAAACCATCGAAACCACCAAAAACACTTCTCTCGATGCTCCGTTTACGGTCTATATTAGTGGCATCGATAATCGTGACCACACCTTGCCCTATACTGCTCGTTCGGACGTGAATCTGATTATGGTCTTTAATCCCGCCAGGCATCAAATTCTAGTTCTAAACACTCCGCGTGACTATTATGTCCCTCTCGCCATGAACGGACAAAAAGATAAACTCACTCATGCTGGTCTTTATGGCGTCAACGAGTCCATTCATACCATTGAAAATTTCTATAATATCAAAATCAATTATTATGCTCGCATTAATTTTGACGCCACTTCTTCCATTATTGACCAGCTTGGCGGTGTCGACATTACAATCCCGTATGTCGTCAATACTTATCACGGTAGACGTCATTATGAACCAGGTACGTACCATCTAAATGGTGATCAGGCTCTCGATTTTGCTAGGGAACGTGTCTCGATTAGTTGGGCTGGTGGTGATCGCGAACGTGGTCGTAATCAAGAAAAAATCTTGGCCGCCCTCATTGCCAAGCTTCAACATGATCCTAATATTCTCGGTAAAGTTGATCAAATTTTTGCCTCGATTGCTAAAAATATTCAAACTAATTTCACCAGTGACGACCTTAAGTATCTTGTTCAAAAACAACTTACAAGTCCTGCCAAATGGCAAACCGAGCTCATCGATGTGGATGGTAAGGCTGATATCACTTCCACCTTCACTTATCAAGAGCCAAAACACTTTGTCTGGCATCCTTATCCAGAGTCTGTCGACCGCGCCAAAGCTAAACTGCAAGAATATCTCAAATAGTCCATGAAAGATTTTCTTAAGCGCCACGCCAAGCTCCTCATTTCGCTGCTTCTAATTTTTCAGATGCTCTTCATCTTTACCATGTCATCCTTTGGTTCAGATTCTTCCAATGCCCAGAGTAGCCAAATCATCCAGGTCCTTCATCAGGTTTTCCCAAACCTTTCGTCTCACACCTCAGGACTTGATGCTAGTGCCCTTACTTTTATCGTTCGTAAAACTGCTCATTTCACCGAATATGCCATCCTTGGCATCCTCTTCTACTTTTTCTATCGTCAAATCCTTCCACAAAAAAATGGCCTACAACTTTTTGTTCTAGCCATTCTTTCTAGTTTTCTCTATGCCTGTACCGATGAGATTCATCAGCTCTTTGTCCCAGGGCGCAGTGGTCAATTTACTGATGTCTTAGTGGACACGCTTGGCGCCTCTTTTGGCTGTGCATTCTTGGCCTTCTCTAATTATTTAAGAACGGTTTTGCGAGCTCGTCGCCGTGTTCAATAATTTTACGATATTCGGTTTCGCCAATCAACTTAATAATTTTCTTTTCAGCCTTCTCAAATTTAAGGAACAACGAGCCTTCTGCGCGGTGAATATCTGTACCAAGATAACTCACCAGGCAGTTTTTTAATAGAAACTTCATAATCTTTTTGGCCTTACCACCGTACTGACCAACAATACTTCCATAATTTGATTGCAATTTGACCCCTAATTTTACAATCTCAAAGATAGCTTCCTTCTTCTTCTGGATAAATAAATAGCGTTCAGGATGTGCAAGTACCGGCACAAGGCCTTTTGCTTTTAACTCAAATATGATATCACGAAGATAAGAAACTTCCGCATAAAAAGGTAGTTCAAATAACACGTGCTGGTGTTTCTTCCTGCTATTTAGTTCACCTCCTAGACAAGAAGCTTTGCCCTTGGCTAAGTAGTCTACCATTTTTGGATCAATGTAGATTTCATTACCTGGCATTAACTTTAGTTTAATGCCAGCCTTATCAAGCTCGGCCTGAAGTTTCTCACGTAGTCGATTTTTAGTCTGATTGTCAGCTGCTTGTGGACTGTCGGCAATGTAGTGTGAAGTACAGAATACGCCATTAAATCCCAGTCCCGCTAGCTTTCTGGCCATCTTTACACTCTCCTCGATGGATCCGCTCCCATCGTCAATTCCGGGTAGAATATGTAAGTGTAAATCAATCATAGAGTGGCCTAATTATAATATTTATTATATTTATCGCCACGACGTTCATCAATGGTGCGGTTTAGTACTACGCCAGAGATTTTTACCTCGATGGATTCAAGTGCTTTCTTTGAATTCTGGAGGTCTTCAATTGTGGTCATATTGGCAGCACTTACAAGTACTAAACGATCAGTTTTCTTAGCTAAGATTAATGAGTCGGAAAGACCGTCAATTGGCGTACCATCAAGAATCACATAGTCAAACTTCTGCTTCACCTTTTCAAGTAATTCTTCCATATTTGAAGAATCGAGCAATTCGCTTGGGTTTGGTGGTACCACGCCACGAGTAATAATTGAGAGATTTTTAACAGTTGTCTTTTGTAAATATTTACGGTACTCTCCTGACTTACTTTCGGCTAAAAGATTTGATAAACCTTCTTTATTAGATAAGCCAAAAATCTCATGCTGACGACCAAGGCGCATATCACAGTCGATAAGTAGTACTTTTTTCTTGGTCTTCGCAAAAGCTACAGCTAGGTTTGAAGCAATAAAGCTCTTACCTTCGTTTGGCGTGGAACTGGAAATCAAAACTGCGTTTGAGCCCTTCTTGTTTAGGGAGAAGTATAAACTAGTACGAATGGTACGAAAGTCTTCACTGACCTTAGACTTTGGATTGTCTCTCAGTACCAACTCAGAATCTTCATCTAGCATCTCTTCGTTGAATTCTTCGACCTCAGCTTCGTCTTCATCCTCTTCATTCACCTCTGCGGCTAGCTTTTCTTGCAGGGCTTTTTCCTCGGCGATAATCTTGCGGCCAACTGCCTTAATTTCCACCACTGGTTTCACTTCTGCCTCAGACTTCTGTGCTGACTGCATTTCTTCAGTACTTGTCTCCTCGCCATCCTGATAATCAACACCAAGTTCTTCATTACTGGTTTTTTCTTGCTTCTCAAGTTTAGCAGCTAGCCTCTCTGCCTTTTTGGCCTCTTTTTGCTGTTCTTTCTCTAGTTTTGCAGCCTGCTTGGCTTCTAATTTTGCGGCCTTCTCGGCGCGCTTCTTGCGTTGTTGTTTCTGTTTTTCGGTTTCAAGCTTACGTACTTTACCATAAATAGGAAGTTTGAAGAGTTGTTCAATTTGTTCAGTAGTCTTAATAGTACGGTCAAAGTAGAACATTAAGAAAATGACAGCAGTTGCCAGTACAATACCGGCTGCTGTATAAATAGCCTCTTGTTTAACAATATCCACATTATATGGTTTCTGTGGTTCAACTGCACGGTCAAGCACATTGACGCTTTTATCGTTATAAATCTGGCCAATTTCGTCCGTAAAAGTATCGGCTATTCTGTTGGCAAGGGAATAGCTATGGTTTTTATCGAGGTCCACTACCGAGATACTAATAATTTCCGTATCCTTCAAAGATGCAACAGTTACTTTCTTCACTAATTGCTCATAGGTGTCCTCAATCTGCATCTCGCTCTTTACGCGATCAAGCACACGATGCGACTTTACAACTTCCGTATAAGTATCAATCAAGTTCTTGTTTGCATTGATTTCACTCTGCACGGTGTTCTTGGACTTATCAGAACTAAGAATCACTGTTGCCTGTGACTTATATTCTGGTTTTAATATAAATACTGAATAGATTGTTCCAGCTGAAACCACAAAAAGTACCACTACGATAAACAAAATCAGGCGCTTCTTAAAATAGCTGAGCAAATCCCTTAAATTAATCTCTTCCATATGTGGTATATTATAACATAAAAATATACACTTTGTAAAGACCGACTACATGAAACAGTATAAAAAGCAAAAACATAAGCCTAATCTGTTGAAGCCCGGTAACTCTCACTACTGCTCCCATCCTCACCTCTGTAAAACTTGCATTTTTTGCACACTTCTGCTAAAATCTCAGGTATTGCTCTTTTCCACAAGTCATTCTAGAGTATTTTGACTAACGAGGTGGGTGGTCGGTCGTGAGCAATAGAATTAAACGGAGTAAGAAATTTACTTATGCGTAGACTTAAACGTGAATCTTCGCGCAAAAAGTCGAAAATTCCTCCTGCCCCTTGGCAAGAGTTCATTATTTACTAATCCGAAGGGTCAAACTTCATAAAGACGATGTCTTTATCCGTGAATAGTAAGTAAGGGAAATACCACTTCAAGCGAAGTGGTATTTTTTCATGCTATTATATACAATACGATTACGAATTGTTTACTCTATATGAAAAATGGAAGCAGCTAGTCTTAATCACGTTTTCTATTCTCCTCTATTCTCCCAAGATATGATATTATGTTTTTATGAGAATATTGACTGGAGAATTGAAGACTAAAATAAACGAAACCGTTACCGTTGCTGGTTGGGTGAATTCCCGCCGAGATCATGGTGGCCTAATTTTTATTGACCTGCGTGATCATCAGGGAATTATTCAGCTCGTTATCACCCCAGAGAATCAGCAAGCTTTTGCTCTCGCCGAGACTTTACGTGATGAGTTTGTGATTTCTGCCACTGGTCTAATCCGTGAGCGTGCCGCCGACCTAAAAAACCCTCACATTGAAACTGGCGACATTGAACTTGTTGTCGAAAGCATGGAACTTCTTAATCGCTCCGATACTCCCCCAGTCAATACCCACGATGATGGTCCAGAATCCGGCGAGGAGCTTCGTCTCAAGTATCGTTATCTTGACCTCCGTCGTCCAAGTATGCAAAACACTCTAAAACGACGCGCTAAGTTTTATTCATACCTTAGAAACTACATGGACCAGCATGATTTTATCGAGGTTACCACTCCAATTCTCGCCAACTCCAGCCCTGAAGGCGCTCGCGACTTTCTCGTTCCTTCTCGTTTGAAGCCAGGACTCTTTTACGCTCTTCCTCAAGCTCCTCAGCAATTTAAGCAGCTTCTCATGGTTGGTGGTCTCTCGCGTTATTACCAGATTGCTCCATGTTTCCGTGATGAAGATCCACGTGCCGACCGTCTTTATGGTGATTTTTATCAACTTGATTGCGAGATGTCTTTTGTCGACAGTGGCGAAACCGTCAGGCAAACTGTTGAGCCTCTCATCAAGTCTCTCGTTACTGACTTTGCTGGCAAAAAACTTCTCTCAGAAGATATCCCGCGTATTCCCTACCAAGAAGCTATGGAAAAATATGGTGTCGACAAGCCAGATCTTCGCTACGGTATGGAAATGATCGAACTCACCGAAGTTCTAAAAAATACCAGCTTTAAAGTTTTTCAGAGTCCATGCGTCAAAGCTATTCGTGTCGAAAACGGTGCTTCACTCACTCGTTCTCAGATCGATTTGTTTACAGAGAAAGCTCGTAAACTTGGTGCTTCTGGTCTTGCTTATATCATGTACGAAAATGGTACTGAAAAAAGTCCAATTGCTAAGTTCTTGCAGCCTGAGGAGCTGACCAAAATTAAAGAAGCCACTGGTGCCAAAGATGGTGATGCCGTCTTCTTCTGTTCGGACGACCGTGCTAAGGTCAATAAAATTCTTGGCCAACTTCGCATCGCTTTTGCCGATCATTTTAATCTCAAGGATGACTCCATCGTTGCTCTCTGTTGGATTGTTGATTTTCCATTCTACGAATGGAACGACGGTGAGCATAAGCTCGACTTTGGCCACAACCCATTCTCCATGCCAAAAGGTGGACTTACTGCTCTTGAATCTGCTGAAACCGATGAAGAGAAGCTTGCTATTGTAGCTGACCAGTACGATATGGTGATGAATGGCTATGAAATCTGTTCTGGTGCTGTCAGAAATCACAATCCTGAAATCATGTACAAAGTCTTCGGTATTCTAGGTTATAGCCACGAATATGTTGAGAAGCGTTTTGGTGGTATGCTTAACGCCTTTAAATTTGGTGCTCCTCCTCACGCTGGTTGTGCCTTTGGTATTGAGCGTATCTTTATGGTCCTAAATGATAATAAAAACATCCGTGACATTGTTGCCTTTCCAAAGAATGGCTCTGGTATCGACCTCATGATGAGTTCTCCATCCTTTGTTGATGATTATCAGCTCAAAGATGCTCACATTAAGATTATCGAAGACGAAGATTAAAATATGGTATAGAGTTTTAGAATAGCAGTTGAAAAACTCGAGTATTATAAAAGAGCAATAAAAAAATCTACACAAATCGTGTAGATTTTTTAGGCATTCTTTAAGTCAAGCCTGAGACAAAAAGCAATAAAATCAATTTTTAAAAGAAAAGTACGATGCTTAGTAAAATACAAGCTAGAATAACACGGTAGTAGCCAAAAGTTGGAATCGAACTCTCTTTTTTGAAGAACTTCATCACGACCTTTAATGCAATCAAGCCTGAGACAAAAGCAATGAAATTTGAAAGCAGTAACATTTGCCAGTTTGCCCCAATATAAGCGCGGCTCGAGCTTGAAATTAGTGACTTTCCGCAAACTGCCAGCATAATTGGTAGGGAAGCTAAAAAGGAATACTTTGCTGCTGACTCAGATTTCATTCCCATCACACGTCCTGTAATGATGGTTGAACCTGAACGCGAAACGCCTGGAATTAAAGCAAATACTTGTGCTAGACCAATTACTAAAGCTCTATGGTGAGGTAATTTGTTTTCATCAGTTTCTGAAAGGTGCGGTAGGCTATTTACGAAAATCATCACCAGCCCGACCGTGCCCATTGCAATCGCAATCGTGGTGAGGCTTGAGAAGAAGCTTTGTGATTCAATAAACTTGGATAATAGAAGGCCGATAATTCCAGCTGGAATGGAGGTGATTAAAAGATTCAATGCCATATGTAGGTCGCGTTTTACAAAAACCTGTTTAAAGATTTTTAGAATCTCTTTGCGATAATAAATTAAAAGAGCAAGTAGTGTGCCAAAGTTGATCAATTCTAAAAAGAAATGAAAATCCTCCGCCCTACTCCCAGCACCTAATAATTTTTGAACAATCTCTAAGTGCCCAGATGATGACACTGGAATAAATTCGGTCAGACCTTGAGTCAAACCTAGTACAAGTGATTCAATTACATTCATACTAGCATTATAGCTAATAATCTGTTTTCTTTACAATCTTGAAATATCATGTATAATATGTCAAAAGAATATTATTAAAAATCACAGGGAATTAAATTAATGCCGATTATCAAATCTGCAAAAAAGGCAGCACGCCAAGCAGTCAAACGCACTGCGCAGAATCAACAAATTAAAAAGTTTATTAAAGCCGCTCTTAAGGCTTTCAAGGCTGATCCTACTCCTGAAAATCTTTCAAAAGCTCAGTCTGAGTATGATAAGGCCGCCAAGAAGGGTCTTTTGAAGAAAAATACCGCTTCTCGTCGTAAAGCAAACTTAGTAAAGATTGCAAAAGCTGCAAAAACTGAAGCTACCGAAGCTCCAAAAAAGACTGTGAAGAAAGCTGCTGCCAAAAAACCTGCAGCCAAAAAGACCGTCAAAAAATCTGCAAAATAATTCAAAAAATAGGATCCGAGCGATCCTATTTTTTACCCCCTACACTCTGTGTCTATTTATTATAAACTTGATAATTCAATCAAAAAACTTTCCAAAACAACCCAAGGATCTTTAGAGAAGTTAGTCTGTTTTAATAACATATCAATTTCGGCCAGCCGCTTTAGAATTCTGCGCTCTTTTTCTGTATTCTTTTTAGAGGCAAAAAGGTCAACCGCCTTTTTCGTCCAAGCACCAATTGTTGCATAAGGATTATTATCTTCCTCCGCCTCGCGCATTATTTTTACCGCTCTCTTTCCGTCGGTTAAGGCAATGTCAAAGACTCGAAAAACCAAAAAGGTATCCACTTGTTCTGGTAGTTTAAAGCTCTCTATCTTGATCTTCTGGGGCTCGGCCTTAGCCACCTCCGCCAGTTCCTTATAAGTCGCACTGCGTTTGTCGAGTTTTTGCTCAAGAATCGCTACTTGATGTTCAGTTTGTAGAAACTTCGGAAGCTCTAAAAATAGCTCTTTTTTCAAACTCAAGTCTTTAATCAAGATATGGCGACTCTCCATAAAAAGAGTTGTGCCTTGAAAAATTGAAACCAAATCCTGTTTTTCTAGGTTGTCAGCATCAATTACCTCAATATCTGTTCCTAAAAAATCGCGTGCTGCATGCTCTGATTTTTTGCGATCATCGCCATCAATTAAATAAATCATTTAAAACTTTTTCTGGCAGTTTGGGCAAATATGTGTGCCACGACCAGCCACTTTTAATTTAATAATTTCTGTTCCGCAACGATTGCAGGGTTCGCCCTCCCGACGAAATACCTGTGCAAATTTTTCCAAATAATTACCCTTCGTTCCGTCCGCTTTGACATAGGTTGCCATTGTGCTGCCACCAGAATCGATCGAGCGCTGCATTACCACGCCAGCCGCTTCTAGTAGCTCGGCAATTTCTGTATCGCTAAGACTCGAGGTAAGCCTTTCGGGGTGTATCTTCGTCATATATAAAGCCTCATCTGCATAGATATTTCCCAGTCCTGCCACCACACTTTGGTCTAGAATCGTCGGTTTAATCTCGGCATTCTTATGTCGCATCAGATTTTTCTTGAATTCTTCCACGCTCATCACCCATGGTTCTTTGGCGAGTTTCTTAATAAAACTATCTGCTTCCACCTCGCTGGTTTCAATTACCTTACAGAACCCAAATTTTCTCTGATCGTTAAAATATAGAGTTCCTATAGCTTGGCTCGCGCCCGAATTCGCCTCGTCCTCTTTGCAAATCTCAAATAAAACCCGCGTTTGCTTATTCGGTAGCTCACTATAAAAGCTTTCATTTGGGTGTCCGCCAGCAAAGCTTTTTTCTGTATATAGAGTAGTCTTAAATTCTCCCGCCTCAATCATCTCTAGATAATTTCGGCCCGATTCTTCGCCGCTGGCACGAAAAATTAATTGGCCCGTCATTCTTAGGTGCACCATCATCGATACGCCGTTTTCAAAATCAAAAATCAAGGCTTTTCCAAAGCGTCGAATATTAATAATCTTCTGGCCTAATATTACTTCCTTCGGGCCAATAAAGGATTTATCACACAAAATTTTTACTGAGGACACTTTTTTATTGAGGATAAATTTATTTAATCCTCTTCGAATTGTTTCAACTTCTGGTAGTTCTGGCATATCTCTATTCTATCTTAATTTAAGGAAAGTCTCTATAAAAAAGGCAATATAAAATCACTTGTAAATTTTTATGCTTGACTAAATATAGAGAACATTGTAAAATCGCGGCAACTACGGGGAATAGGCCCCGAGGGTTCTTTGAAAAGGAGGGAAAAAAGACTATGAAGAAGAATCTAGTAGTTATGGCAACAAGCTTGGCTCTTTGCGTAAGCATGGTACTTGCTACACCAGCATATGCAGGTGTCGTAAAAAAGAATGCTACAGGTGCTGCTGCAAAGGCAGTTGAGGAGCAGGCTAAGGTAGACGAGAAGAAAGAGAACGAAACACAAGTTTCTTCTGAAACTTCTTCTCAAGGACAAGGAGATCAGACCGAGCAGGCACATGCCGGCTTAAAGGATCAGACTCCGACAGATCAGGCAAATCAACCTCAAAAGGAGATCGGCAGGGACAACCCGATGACCGTTTTTCCGAGAGCTGACTATCTCGGACCTGACGGCGTAGCGAAGGATCCAAGTTACGTTACTAGTAACTTTGAGGTACAGGTGGATAAGACCGTCTATCAAACTACTCACTCTACTAGTGATGCACGCTGGCTGAAGATGAGAACTGAGCCTTTTGTTTATCCGGAAATCAATCCAGATACTGGTTATCCATTATGGTCGACCAAGCCATTCTGGAGAACAGATGGCAGCTTTGATATCTATGGATATTTAAAGCAGTTTCCGGCAAGAAAGAAGGATCAGGTTACACAGATCAATATTCAGAGGTATTATAAAAAGACGGACAATATAATCACTGAAATAGATTTGTTCTTCACAAATTATTACGCAGTAAATCCACCCTATGTTCCTACAGATGGAGATGAGTTTTGCCTTTGGTTATTCTTCCCAGCCGACAAATCATATGTCAGTTCAAATGGACGATATCTCCAGAATCGTGTTCCAAAACTTATAACCAAAGACTATCATGATGGTCAAGGTTATATTCATTGGAATGGTTATATAGATGTTGATCAACTTTATACTCAGCCAACGGTAAAGATAACTGGGTCTGAGGATAGCTATATGTACCTTATTCAGGTTGATATGCTGGAGAAAATAATGAGAAATTATATCCAGAACCCTTATGCCAAGGATGCGGAGATTAGTGATTGGAATGCAACTGATCGCTTTACTGGTCTCATCTATTATCAGGATTTCAGGAATGATTAAAGACCCAGATCTTCTTAGGAAAGTCTATTATGGCGCCTAGTATACTAGGCGCTTTTAAATTGACCAATTTCGCTTTAGGTTATATACTAAAACAAATAAGCAAATAAAGAGGCATTTTTTAGGGTATGAATATTAATCTTGCTAAGGGCAGTTACAAAAACTTTTTCCTCCTTTTGCTGTTTGCCTTTTTATCTTCATTCTTCTTTGCTTCAAGAGTTCTTGCCGAACGTGGTACTGGTGGTGCTGCTGGTGGCACTTCTGCCCCGATAAATGGGTGTGGAGGAGGTCCTAGAACGATTTGTTATAGTAGCTGGAATACTGGCGGGGAAGATAACAGTCAAGGTGGCGGCGGCGAGTGGGTACATATTTCAATGGAAGAGTTGCTCACTAAAAATCCAGGTCTAGACGTCAATAATATATCATATAAGTCTGTTAGAAGCAGTATACCAGTAATCGATGTAGACAGTGCCAGACATTTAGATTATAATGGTGATTCTCAGATGATTCGTGGCTGCGGGCAAGCAAAAGGAGTCTATGTCTTTGTTTCGCATAAGTATTATAATAATGCACCCACCTTCACTCCAGCAGGAACGGCTTATGGTCCAAACAAGTTTGCGTATTTTCAGTTTCCATTATATAGGAATAAAGCTCCTGTAGGGAATAACCTACTTAAGCCTCACGAAAAATATGTGAATCGTGCAGGAACATATCACGTTGAATATGATGCTGCTGAGGCTGCGTTTGAGCAATTTAGACATGATGCAAATCGCTATGACCTTACGTGGCGTGACGGTGAATTTTCTTGGTTCTGTTCTTATGGTGAGCCTCCACATGGTTGTGATCCAAACGATCCAACCTGTGATAAAAATAGAAAACCAGACTGTGATCCAAATACCGATCCTACCTGCAGCGGAGGAGATAAAAGGAAAGACTGTCCTCTCGATGATCCAACTTGTACGCCAAAGGGTCCTGATATTTGTAACGCCCTGGTCCCAGGTGTCATCGGTTCCTCCTACAAAGGAAATACCGCCGCAATCTCTCAAGTTACAAATCTCTCCTATACTGGCACGGAGAACTATAAGAAATGGCAACCCTTTGTCCTTGCTAGACCTGGCGATTCTATTCGTTTTAGGCACGCCCTCTGTTATCCAGCACAAGGCGTAGGCCATGACTTAGTTAAAAATACCGAGAACTATACTATCACCGCCGATTCGCCGAGTATCGCAAATAAATTTAGACTTTATGCTTCGCGAAATAATAACGAAGATAATCGTTATCTCTTCAAAAACTCTGCTCTTGCCGACGGCAATGAACGAAGTGTCTTGACCCAGAGTCCCCATGCTATAACGGGAGCTGGAATTGTTTCCGCAGACTATGGCTTCTATACCGAATCGCCAACGGACTCTCCATCTCCCTCATATTCATGTGATAATACTATTTTTACTCAAAATAATAATCGTGCCATTCATGATGGTTTCCAGATCCCTGGCTTTGCTTCAGGTGTCTCGAACTGTAACTCGGCAAATCAAACCGGCAGTAGTACCGAAGTTGGTAATAAAATTACTCAGGGTATCGCCTATAATGATGTAAGATCTTGGGTTAGCTCTGTTACTAAGGTTAGTGGTGAATGTAGTTGTGGCACTAATACTGCTACTAGTGACACGCAAACTAATAAAACTTTTGAGAATGCTGGCACATTCCGTGCTAAAGACGCGCAAGGGAACTATAATGACCAAGGCGTTGTAGGTATTACTGAAGATACGGATCCATACCTTGTGGGTCATCCTGGCAATCATAAGATCATCACTCCTGGTCAACTTCCAAGCCTCAAAGGCACGTCCTGGGGTACATTTAGCTACTCATGTACTGGCGAAGGAAGTTGTGAAGAGGGTAGTAAAGTGAGATATAAAAGTAATCCGCGCTCTATTTACTATCCAATCGCCTCAAGAGACTACGGTGATCGCTATACTGGGGCTAGTGTTGTTACTCCATATAACTTCAATACCTATGTAACAAGTTCTATTGATTCAGACGACGTGGTCTTCAGCGGTGAGCGAGTGAATATTAGTGGCTCTTACCACATTCTTTCTCGCGCAAATACCATGGTCGCTAAAAATCCTTACGCCACCCACACCTCTGATAAAGAAACCTTCCGTATCTATGAGTTATTAATTCCGCCTCACACCAGCCTTCATACGCTTTCTGGTAGTGACCGTTCCGATCAAGATGTATGTCACTATTATGGTTCTGATAATTGTCATCTAGTCAAGGCAGTTAAGGGTGTAATGAATCCGGAAGGTAATTACAATGGTAGTGATCAAGATTCAGATATTTTCTCTCGCACTGTTCCAGATAACGGTGAATATGTGGGGTATAAATACTGTACAGCCACCTCCATTTGGCCAGCTTCCTCGCACAACACTACAGCCAATACTCTCGATAACAATATCTCAGGTCCGGCTATTTCAGGCGGTGATGAGACTAAATTTAATGTTTCTGATCTTTCCTGTGTAACAATTGCTAAAAAGCCAAATTTCCAAGTTTGGGGTGGCGGTATGTTCACCAATGGTCAAATCGAGGCTGCCGTCAGTCGCAAAACTCCTGGGCAAAGCTTCTCATCTTATCCAAGTGCCGCTGAGAAAGTCTTTGGTTCCTGGGATGAATACCACGTAGTTGCTGGTGGCCGTGTCTATGGTTTTGGTTCCGGTGCTTCTTTGGGCTATGAAAAAGGCTATAATTATAACCTACCAACCGGCGGCTCTAATCCATCAAACAATATCTACAACCTTACTATTGCAAACCGAAAAAATATTGGAGAGTCTGGAGTTTATGGACTACCTTCCGGCCTACTGTCTCGCCTAAAAGCGAGGTATCGCGATAACATTGCTAAAAATAGTAGTCTAAAAATCACCACACACGATACAGGTCTACAAAACACCTATATTCGAGGTGACGTCAATCTGTCGCAGATCCAACTGCCAGATCATAATCCTAAGGCAACAGACACTCTTTTCCGTACCTACGACACGCTATATAAGACTATCACTACTGCCGATAAACAAAATAACACTCTCGTACTATATGTTGATGGTACGCTAACAATTGATCAGAATCTCTGTTATTCTGCCTTTGGTGGTAATAATTGTCAATACGAAACCTCCACCAAACAGGCTGCTTACACCGACGTCTCCACCGAATCAATCACTAAGCTTCCACAAATCCTCATTTTCGCAAAGAACATTAATGTCTTAAGTAAGGTTAATCGCGTCGACGCCTGGTTGATTCTGGACGAAGATAATGCTTCTAATAACCTTAATACTTGTAGTGATGTTAACGAGCCATCTGCCGAGCAATGTTCTGAAACCATCATCTTTAATGGACCAGTTTTTGCCAAGAGTCTTACTCTAAAACGCACTGGTGGTGCAAACCACGGCGGTGGATTAATGGCTGGCATTCCTGCCGATCAGCGTGTTCTTGGTACTAGATATGACAAACATGAAGGTGGATATTATGCCATTTCCAGCGATGGCTCCGTTGCTCCAGCCGAGATCTTTAACCTCCGCTCTGACGCCTATTACTGGGGAGTCGGGCAGGCTCAGCGTTCTGGTATCGCGGAAGTTGTCTATCAAAGGGAACTGGCTCCACGCTATTAAAAGTTAGGCCACTCCCTCTATTATCCGTCCCGTTCTGCCTTCTCTTTGCTTGTCAAAATATAATTCTTATGTTAAATTTAAATAAATTAGGTCAACACAAACAATGGATGTAAGCGCGCAAAACAATACGAAAAATGCTACCAGTAATCAATCTGGTCCTTCTTCAAGCACTAAAGCTCCGCGACCAGATTCTTTAGGTTTTGGCATCGATCCACAGCAAATACCTGAAAAAGTTGCTGAAAAGATCCAGCGTGGCGCAAATATTCTCATTGCTCTCTCTAAGGACCCCAATCTCGACGAGATGTCTGCTGCTATTGCTCTCGCCATCGTTTTAGACCAACAGAAGAAGCATGTCACGGCTATTTATTCTGGCAAGACCCCAAATGCTCTTGAATTTCTAAAGCCCGAAGAAACCTTTGAAAAAGACACCAGTAGCTTACAAGACTTTATTATTGCGTTGAATAAATCCAAAGCCGACCATCTCACCTATAAACTTGATGGCGACTATGTGAAAATCTATATCACTCCGTACAAGGGACAGGTTAAAAAGGAAGATCTCGAATACTCTTATGGCGACTACAACGTTGACCTTGTGATTGTCTTTAACGTTAATGCTGGCACTGAAATCGACTCCGCACTTTCAGAATATGGTCGCATCATGCATGACGCCAGCGCAATTAATATTACTTCGGGCCTACCAGGTCGTTTTGCTGATCTTGAGTGGAGTGATCCCGAAAAATCTTCCGTCTGTGAAATGGTTTATGATCTACTTAAAGAACTTGAAATTACCGAGCTTTCTCAAGAGGTCGCAACCGCTCTATTAACGGGTATTCTCTCTGCCACAGAGCGCTTTTCCAACAATCGTACTAAGCCAACCACTATGGCTGTCGCCTCAAAATTAATGGAGGCTGGTGCCGATCAACAGTTAATCTCTGCTAATATCCTTAAACCAGAGACTCCAGCTACTCCAGAAAACTTAGCCACATCGGATACCTCTACTACTTCGGAGGCTACCATCTCTTCAGGCACCCCTATTACTTCAGAGGCTCCCATTTCTTCAGACATCCCTACTACTTCAGAGACTCCAGTCTCTTCAGATACTCCAACTACCGCAGGTACTCCAGCTACGGTAGATACTCCAGCTGTTTCTGATTCTAATAATCCCGATACTGGCCTCAAGGAACTTGAAGAGCTCGTTAATCAAAACCTCGCTCAAACTGCTAATCTTCAGAATAGTCAAGAAACATCCTCCGGGACTTCTCAGCTACCAAATCTTCCAAGCGAAGAGCCAAGCCTCTCTGTCACTCCACTTACTACCGGCAATGTGATGGATGAATTGGCCCGTATGACTGCATCCATGACCAGCACAGATCAGGAAACTAATAATCTTGCTGGTACTCCTAATTTACAGACTCAGGCAACTCCGCAGGCTCAAGTCACTCCAGAAGTTCAAGTCGCCTCACAAACTCAGGTCGCTCCACAAGCTCAACCTACTCCAGAAATCCAAGTTACCCCACAAGCTCAACCTGCTCCAGAGATTCAGGCTACTCCTCAAGTCCAGCCGTTTTCTCAAGTTCAGCCAGAAGTTCAGCCACAAACCTATGACAACCAGCAGGTTTCTATGCAGTTCCAACCACAACCACAACCACAGCCACAAATGCAACCTCAGACACAACCCCAGTTTGAGGCGCAAGTCCAATCTCAACCTCAGTCACAACCTCAACCATTTCCTCAGTTCCAACCTCAGCAATACGCTCAGCCGCTTCCTTCAGAACAGCCAGTTTCGGCCCCTTCAATGCAGCCTCAACTTCCTCCAGTTAACCCATTACCCTTCCAGTCCAGTCCAGATATTGTAGGTCATACCATTTCTGATCCTGTCATAGAATCCGGGGAAGATATGAGTCGGCTCATGGATGAAGTTCTCGCTGAGCCATCACCCATCCAAAACCCAGTTGGCTACCAAAGTCTTATTAACCAAGGTGACTACATCAATCAGTCGCTGTCACAACAACAAGTGTCAAATCCCCAACCAACCCCAGCTCATCCTCTTTCTGTTGGCCAGCAGCCAATTGTAAACTATATTCCTGGTCAAAATATCGCCACCTTGTCGGCTCCAGCCATGCCTACTATGCCACAGAATACCAACTACCCTAACCCTGAATATACAAATACTATCCCAGAATATTCAACTCCAGCCATTCCGACCATGCCAACTGTGACAAATCCAGAACTGCAGCCAACTCCAGATCTACAACTAATTCAAGAACCGCAGCTATCATCAAACCTCCAATCATCTTTGAGTCCCCAACCGCCTTCGGTCTCTCAGACAGCCCCAGCTGCCCCTGCCGACCCAATGGCAGATTTTATCCAAGCCACCCCACCGGCCACTAGTACTCCTATTCCAGATTTTCTGCAGCCTGAAGCTTTCTTACCTCCAGCCCCAGCACCAGTGGTACCAGCTCAGCCTACCCCAATCCAGAATGGCTACTCTATGCAGCCGACCGTTCCTAATATGCCATTGCCACCGGTTGCTCCTAATGGCCTACCAACTCCCCCGATAATTGAGTCTACTCCGGAGGCTACCCCAACTCCTCAAATTCCTCAAGCCCCGACAATTCAGTCCACCCCAGCTCCAACTTCTCAGCCCTCACCGGCCCCTCAAGCGCCCACCACTCCAGTCGATCCTTCTGCCTTTCGTATTCCGGGCACCTATTAAATTTTGACAGACCTATTATTTTTCACTATTATCATTAGTAATGAATATTCAAGATAGCCAACAATTACAGGATATTATCCTTATAGATAAGCCAGCTGGACTTAGTTCTTTTGGTGCAGTCGCAAGAGTTCGTCGTCGTCTTTCGATGGAGGTAGGGAAGAAGGTGAAAGTTGGTCATACGGGCACTCTTGACCCCTTTGCTACCGGTCTATTAATCCTTCTTGCAAATAAAGCCACCAAACTATCAAATCAGTTTTTAAAGCTCGATAAATGGTATGAGGCAACTATCTGTCTTGGTAAAACTAGTACCACTGGTGACCCCGAAGGCGAAATTATTGTTCAGCATGTCGAAACTATCCCCACGATTGATGAGGTAAAAGTGGCGGTTGCAAAGTTTGTCGGAAAAATCACGCAAACTGTACCCGTTTTTTCCGCTGTTAAAATTAACGGCCAACGCGCTTATCAACTAGCTCGCCGTGGTGAAGCCGTCTCCATGCCCACTCGCCAAATTGAAATTTATGCTATCGAAATTCTTAGTTATAATTATCCTGAACTCGTCATCAGAACCCATGTTTCGAGTGGTACTTACATTAGAACTCTTGGTGAAGATATTGGCAAGGCTCTGGGGGTTGGTGCCTATCTCACGGCTCTCCGTCGTACTCAGGTTGGCGATTACCAGATAGAAAATGCTGCCAAGTTGTCCGATTTTATGGGTGAAAATAATAATTAATGAAAGGAAAATATGGATGATTTTATCCTGATTGCTATCAAGCTACTAATCGGCTTCTTGGCTCTCATATTTGTTATTAATGTTACCGGTAAAGGGAATCTTGCTCCATCTTCGGCCAGTGATCAGGTCCAAAACTACGTACTTGGTGGTATCATTGGTGGTGTAATTTACAATAAGCAAATTGCAATCTTGGAATATATTAGCATTTTATTTATCTGGTGTATCCTGGTTCTTTCTCTTAAATTTATTAAAACCCATAATGTCAAAGTTAAACAAATTCTTGATGGTAAAGCTTTGATTATTATTGATCATGGTAAAATCAATATTGAAAACTGCAAGAAGGCTGGACTCAGTGCCCATGATGTTGCTTTTAAGCTTCGCACCAATAATATTTACTCTTCTAAGAAAGTTAAACGCGCTGTTGTAGAACAAAACGGCCAGCTCATTGTTGTCCATGCCGGCGAAGAGAATCCCAAATTCCCACTTATTACCGACGGTCAATTACATCATGACATCCTTGAGGTGATTAGCAAGGATGAACAATGGCTTGATCAAGAACTTAAAAAGCAAAAAATTGCCTCCATAAGCGAAGTTTTTCTTGGTGAATATATCGATGGGGAATTAGAAATTACTACATATTAACCTTGTTAGCCAGATTTTGACAGAAAAGTCATCTGTTTACCCTTGATGAAATTATCGTCGCGTGGTATAATTCACCCAATATGATTACAAAAGAGAATAAAGCTAAGGCAATTGCTGCTACTGCCCGTGACAAAAAGGACGTTGGTTCTCCAGAGGTTCAGGTCTCTATTCTAACTGAGCGCATCAAAGAAGTAACCGAGCACGTTAAGGTCAATAAGCATGATTTCATGGCTCGTCGTGGACTTATGCAGATGGTTGGTCGCCGCAAACGTCTTTTGAAGTATCTTGAGAAAACCAACTTCGACCTTTACAAAGGCACAGTTGCAAAACTCGGACTCCGCAAATAAATTCAAAAACCCACGCCAGTGGGTTTTTTGATGTCTTATATTATTTTTTCTTCATTATATTAATCTGAAATTTTTAACTTCAAGTTTATTTTAAAAAAGCCCCACGCGCGGTGGAGCTTCAGATCAGATCATAGCGTTATGTAGGGTTCTTCCTTGTGAAGACTCCGACGATTCCAGGCCTCTCGGTTCCTTCCTCGAAGGTAGTATCAATATAGTCATTGATCGCATCCCTAAAACGCCGTACTGAGATGTTAATTCTCTCGTTAATTTCTGCAATATTAGGACGCTTCATCTTTCTGATCACCTTCTTCTTCCTCATCGGATTACTCGCTGCCTGATTACGACTGTTTTCTTTTCTGTACTTGTCGTAATACTCTTTGTGAGTATAATGCATGCGCACAAATCTGGCATCATCCATGAGTTCATAGATATTACCAGTTACGCCCTCTCGACGAGTAATTACTTGATAGAGATCCTTCTCCTGGAAGTAAATTACGTCGGCCGTATTGAAGTGGAATGAGATTCTCCTCTGCCCTATAACCCCGGTGTTCACCATTGTTACTACCAGGTCGATATTACTATCAAGCCGAATCTGTTTTCTCAGAGGTACAAAAACCTGCTCGATTAGCTGATAACAAAAAAGTTTTTCTTGTTCCTCCTGTATTATATAGGAGTTATTTTCGAATCCCTTCAGCTGGATTATAATATCCATGGGCGGAATCAACCCTTCAAAATCAAAAATGTTACGTATCGTATCTGTCATTTTTCTACGATCCTTTCTCTAAATGTGCTTGAGCTATAGCTCACAATGGTTTCAAATATGGTGATCTAAAAATCTATCCCCCTTTCATTCTAGTCTAGTGTCTAGATAATCACCGAACGCAGGATATTATAACATAAAACATGAAAAACACAAAACTATATTCAAAACAGTAGCTCTCAGCTGTTAATTTCTTAATATTCAATGATATAGGCATTTTAAATAGCTTTTCATGATACAATTAATACATAACAATAAAAGGGAAGACGGCGGATAAGTCCCCTAGAGCCTTAGGTATAAGATTCTCTCTAGCTTATTGCTTGGCTTACTAGAGTAGTTATCTGGTGTTTTCCCGAGAAAGGAAAAAATGGAAATAATTAATCCTACTGGTAAACACACATTTAGTGTGTCTACCGATTTTTGTGGACGTGAGCTTAAAATTGAAGTCAATCGTGTCGGTTTTCGCACGACCTCATCTGTTCTCGTCTCCTACGGCGATACTGTCGTGCTTGGTTCAGTTGTCGTTAGTGAGAAGCCGGTCGTTCAAGATTTCTTCCCACTCTCTATCGACTATGAAGAAAAGTTCTATGCCGCTGGCAAAATTTCAGGTTCAAAATTTATTAAGCGCGAAGGCAAACCTGCTGATGAGGCTGTGCTGATTGGTCGACTTATTGATCGCCCAATTCGCCCTCTCTTTCCTAAAGGTTATCGTCAAGAGGTTCAAGTTGTTACCACCGTTCTTTCTATGGATCCAAACTTCCGCCCAGATGTCATTGCGATGTTGGCCGCTTCCTCAGCTCTATTAAATGCTGGCGTACCTTTTGATGGTCCAATTGCTGGTCTTCGAATTGGTCGTGTTAATGGTGAATTTAAAGCCTTCTTAAATCAAGATGAACGTGAGCAGTCTGATCTTGACCTAGTGGTTGCTGTTAAGGATCAGAAAGTAGTCATGGTGGAAGCTGGAGCCAACGAAGTCCCAGAAAATGTGATTATAGATGCTATGCGCTGGGCTATTGAAAATGTTCAGCCAGCCCTAGATCTTCAAAGACAACTTCGTGATAAACTTGACGTTGTCGAAAAAGATTACGAATTAAGCCTGCCAAACCAGGAAATTACTGATAAGGTTGAGTCCTGGACCCGCACTCATTTTAAGGGCGAAGATGGTCAAACTGGTACTAAAATTCGCGGTAATGTTTTAGATCGTAAGCGTATTGCTGATACCTTGCGAGATGAAATGGATGCAGAATTTGCCCTCGAACTTGGCGAAGGTGATACTCCAGAAGAAAAAATCGCTGACTATGACGCTCGTTTGAAAACTGAATTCCATAATGCCTATGAACTAGCCATCCATCATGAGGTTCGCCGTGCCATTGTTGAGGATGGCGTACGTCCTGACGGCCGTAAGCTTAACCAAGTTCGACCGCTCAGCTCTCAGGTCTCAATTCTACCTCGTGTTCACGGATCCTCACTCTTCACTCGTGGTCTTACTCAAGCCATGAATATTGTGACGTTGGCTCCTCTTTCCTATGCCCAAGTTGTCGATACTATGGAAGTCACTGACGGCGAGCGTCGTTATATGCACCATTATAATGCCCCAAGTTATACCGTTGGTGAAACTGGGCGTATTGGTTCTCCGGGACGTCGTGAGATTGGCCATGGTTATCTAGCTGAACGTGCTCTCATTCCAGTTCTTCCTTCTAAAGAAGATTTTCCATACGCCATCCGCTCTGTCACTGAAATTATGTCTCAAAATGGTTCAACCTCTATGGCTGCCACTTGTTCATCCTGTCTTGCATTAATGGATGCTGGTGTTCCTCTAAAAAGTCCAGTCTCTGGTGTCGCTATGGGTCTCATGCTTGATGGTGAAACTCCACATGTTCTTACTGACCTTATGGATGCTGAAGATTTTGCTGGCGATATGGACTTTAAGGTTACAGGTACTAAGCAGGGAATCACCGCTCTTCAAATGGATATGAAAGTCCACGGTCTCCCTATCGACATTCTTGAGAAAGCTATTAATCAATCTCATGAGGGTCGTATGTTCATCTTGGATCATATGCTTTCCGTGCTCCCCGCCCCTCGTGCAGAGCTTTCTCCATATGCTCCGCGCATCGAGAAATTAATGGTCAATCCTGACAAGATCGGCGCTATCATTGGTAAAGGTGGCGAGATGATTAACAAAATTACTTCGGAAACTGGAGCAGAAGTTGATATTGAAGATTCCGGCTTAATCACAATCTCAGGTGCTGATCCCGAGAAAATCCAGCGCGCTATCGACTGGATTAAGGGCCTCGTTGAAGAACCTGAAGTTGGCAAAATCTATAAGGGTAAGGTTGTAAACATTAAAGACTTTGGTGCCTTTGTGAATATCTTGCCAGGTGTTGACGGCATGCTTCATATTTCACAGATTTCAGAGAAGCGCCTCGACAAAGTTGAGGATGCACTGCATCTTGGCGATGAAGTGAAAGTTCGCCTTGAAGCTATTGACGATAAGGGTCGTCTCTCCCTCAGCATGCGCCGAGTCGAGCAGTAATTTAGATAAAAGAATAGTCGTAAAGAGAGACCCAAATTTGGGTCTCTTTTATAGTTAATTTCTAACTAGAGGCTAACTATCCCATTATTCTCAGTTTTATTTTGATCCCAGCAAAATAGTATTGATTTACCCTCTAGATCCTTTTGGTTTCCTAACGCGTTTTTGATTTCCTCAGAAAAAGAGTCGCATGTAGGGATCCCGTTTCCTTCGTAAGCTTTCTTCCATTCACCACTTGGAATTGGTCGATAGAAGATGGCGGTAGAACCTCCCCATCCGCTCTCAACTCGAGTATCACCTTCTCTATCACTTTTAGCTACTTCAAACATTTGCCTGATTCCTACTCTTGCGATTAAATATTTTGCATCATTGGTGGTATACAGTGCGTCAAAAGATACGGTTGGCCAACTATTCTTAATTTGTAACCCATCATCATTCAAGCCTGTTTGTTTGATATATTCTCTTTTTACTATTTCTTCAATCTCTCCGATTTTGGTATCAATTCTCATCGGCCTTACAATTTCTTTTACAGTTGTATTCTCAACTTTTTCTTCCACCGCCTTGGTCCCAGTTGCCACTTCATACTTAGAAACTGTCTCATTAGCTTTTGCTAACTCCTCTTTTGCGGATTTTACCTGGCTCTCTAATTGGTTTTTCTGACTATTCGAGGAGAACATTAGGTATACTAGACCACTGGTTGATATGATCGTCAATAACCCCAGAGCCACTAATGCGGCTTTCACTCCTTTGCCTGTTTTATGTTCTATTTCAGATTTGATTTCTATATTATCTTGCTCCATGTGGATTCTCCATTAATTTTATATTTTTATTATCTAAAGTCCTAAATTGCCGTAATTCTCGGATCCTCCTTCCCCAACACAGAAAATCAAAGACTGAAATGGTCGCTGATTTGTCCATTTTAAAACGTCCTTTACTTCTTGTGGTACTGTATCACATCCTGGAATACCATTGCCGTCAACTGCTTTTTTCCAATCGCCATTCGGTAAGGATTTATAATAGACTGCCGTAGATGGGCCTCCATAGGCAAGATATTGACTCCTAGCACTGTTATTAGGCTTCACTTTTACTTCGTGTGAGACTTGTGTAGTGGCAAATAGAAATTTTGCCTTGCTATCGGTTGCGAATTTTCGGATTTGAAGAATAATATTATCTTCTTCGATTAGCCCCTCTTCGATTACCTCACCATTCATAAGATGAGTTTCACTTTCGATCTTATTTCTAAGCGCTTCCATATTGGCATCAAACGCCATCGGCTTTACAATTTCTTTAATTTTAGTATTCTCGGTCCCCGCCTCAACCGCCTTGGTTCCAGTTGCTACTTCATACTTAGAGACCGTCTCATTAGCTTTTGCTAACTCTTCCTTTGTAGTCTTAACTTCTCCCTCTAGTCTATTTACTTGCCCAGAAAAAGAAGTATTCATATATATCAATCCACATAAACTGATAATTGTCGCTAAACAAAAAACCGCAGCCACAATTTTCAAGCCACGGTTATTTTGATGTTTTGATTTGTTATTATTTGTATTTTCGATTCCATCCGTATCGTACATAATATCTCCTATAAACACACTATATCATAAATATAATTTTTTAAAACTAAAAAGACTTACGCCGTCTATCTATAATTATTATGCTATAATCTGTCTATGGTAAAACGTAAAAAAGGTCGACGTAAATCTCCTCGTGATGTAGCTCCCGAGCACGAGTTGCCAGGAGGTTTTTGGCGTCAAGTCTCAGCAATTCTTATGATCGCTATCTCCATCGTCCTTGTCATGACATGGTTCGGTAGTGGTGGCACGCTTCTTAATGATTTTCATAAATTTGGCTTCTGGTTGATTGGTTATGCTACTTTTGCAATTCCTATTATCCTCGTCTACTTAGCAGTTAAAATCTTTCGCAGTACTGACAATCGTCTTCCAGCCGTCATCTGGATCGTTTCATTTCTAATGATCTTCTGGCTTTCTGGACTCTTTGGCTTACCTACCTACGGCACTGCCTCAGCCCAAACTGGCGGTATTCTAGGTCAGTGGCTAAATAGTCTTGTTACGCAAATTCTTAATCCAAGCGTTGCGGCTTTTATCTATCTTGTTCTAATCTTTATTACCGCTATCTTTATTATGCAGCTTTCCCCAGCTGCTGTCTTTCGTGATCTTGCCAATCTCTTCAAGACTAGCCGTCGTGAAGAAGATGCAGAGAATGCGCGTGTGGCTCGTCGAGCTCAAGCTGATGACGCGATTAAAGCTGGCGCACTTGGTCCGTTGAAGATCAAAGCTAATGGTGTTGAGGTCTCTCCAGAGGAACTAAAATCGACACCTAAAATTGAAGTTAAAAGACCGGTTATGGATAAACCAGTTGAGGCTGAGCCGGAACGTGCCTTGATTGAAGTCTCTGATCCAAACTGGAAAATGCCAAGCACTGACCTTCTATCTAAGAAACAAAACCCTCCTGACGGTGGTAATATTCAGCAAAATGCCTTCATTATTAATTCTACTTTTTCGGACTTCGGTATTGAGGTTAAGCTAGATGGCGCCAATGTTGGTCCACGCGTTACACAGTATACAATTCAACCACCAACTGGCGTCGTTCTCTCTAAAATTGCTGCTCGTGACAAGGAGCTAGCCCTAAACCTTGCCGTCGATAAGGTTCGTATCGAGGCTCCAATCCCTGGCACTCGCCTTGTTGGTATTGAGATTCCAAACGTCCGCCCCGCCGATGTTACTCTTCGCTCTATTCTTGAGAGCAATGAATGGAAAAAGGAACGTAATCCACTGGCTTTCGCCGTTGGTAAGGATATTTCTGGTAATCCAGTTATTGCTAATCTTGCCAAAATGCCACACCTCCTCATCGCTGGTACTACTGGTTCTGGTAAGTCTGTTATGACCAACACTTTAATTTCGTCACTCCTCTATCGCAATGCGCCTAGTGATATGAAATTAATCATTGTCGACCCTAAGCAGGTGGAAATGGTGCAATATAATGACATCCCACATCTCTTAACGCCAATTATCAACTCCACTGAAAAATCCCTTTCAGCCATGAAGTGGGCGGTTAACGAAATGGAGCGTCGCTATACTTTAATGGCTGAAGAAAAAGTCAAGAAAATTGAAGATTATAACGAGAAGCTACAAAAGAAGACTGCGACCGTTGCCGATCAGGATAATAACGAGCAGCAGCATGATGGCGGTAAGATGCCATACATTGTAGTCGTGATTGATGAGATGGCGGACCTCATGATGCAAGCAGGGAAAGACCTCGAGCAACTCATCGTTCGTATCGCCCAGAAAGGCCGTGCTTCCGGTATTCATCTTGTCCTTGCTACCCAGCGTCCTGAAGTTAAGGTTATTACAGGTCTGATTAAGGCCAACGTTCCAGGTCGTATTGCCTTCGCCGTAAATAATAATACTGACTCTCGTATCATGCTCGATATGGGCGGTGCTGAGAAGTTGCTAGGAAAAGGTGACATGCTGATGCTGACCACCGAAATGATGGGTAAACCTCGCCGTATTCAGGGTGCCTATGCCTCTGATAGTGATGTTGAAAAACTAACAAACTTCCTTCGTGAACAGCGTGCTCCTGAATATAATAATGAAGTCATTTCTCAAGCCGTTCAGATCAAAGGAATCGGCCCAACTGATGGTGGCGGCTTTGGCGACCTTGGTCGTAAATATGATCCAAATGATCCTGTCGTTCGTAAGGCTATTGAAATTACGCTTACGAAAGGTAAATTCTCTACCGCCATGCTGCAAACCTATCTTGGTAAGGGTCATGGCTTCGTCTCTGGTCTAGCGATTTGGCTTGAAGAAATTGGTGTGATTGGCCCTGCTAATGGTAATAAACCTCGCGACGTGATGATTAAAAACCTAGATGAATTCGACCAGCTCGCCGGCGGATAGAAAACACTGTAATTCATAAAATCACTGGTAGATAAGCGAATCTCCGGTGGATAGGTGTACCAACCAAGGATAAATATAGCCCAAAAAGGCTATATTTTTTATTCCGTTTATGCTAAAATAAACACACTAACAAGGTACATATCATGAAACAAACACAAAACTCAGGTAATTTCGCCTGCAAATTTTCAATATCTCCAGGTTTTGCGCGCCTCAAAAATCTTCTCAGTACAAAACGCGCGCGAACAATTACTGCTATGTTCGCATTTTTTGCGTCACTCGCCTCTCTATGTTTATTGCAGAGTCCTAGTTTTGCCAGTGTCCTCCACACCCCAGCCACCTATCTCAATATCTCCACCTCCACCCCAAATGTCGATTTTCAGTTCAACCAGTCCGAACTCTCTTCTTCCGCCTTCAAGACAAACAATGTTACTGTCAATATCCAGACTGATAACGCCACTGGTGCTACCACTTATATTTCGAGCGTCGATGAGGCTACCAGTCTAGCTCACTCCAACTCTGGTGTTTCCGATAGTATTGCCTCCATCTCCTCACCACTCCTCTCTACTGCCTTTTCTGGCAAAACTTGGGGCTACCGCGTTGGCTCTCTCGCCACCACGGCATTTAACCCAATTCCTAAAGCCAGCGCCCCTGCTGAGATTTTGAACACCACCTCCGCCACTCCAGCATCGAATAACCTTAATATTGATTTTGGTGTTAAAGTCTCCCCAGATCTATCCTCTGGAGCTTATTCTAAGCAGATAGTCTTTACTGCTGTTACGAATCAGGTGCCAACGCACGCAATATTTATTCCAGGACCAAATTTCAATGCTACTCTAAACGCTATAAATCCAGGTAAAGATGCGAAAAACTTTAAAAAATCAAATACACCACTTGCTAACCTATGGCAAGCGACCATTGTATCGACGGCTGATTCAACAAGACCAATTTATATGTGGTATAACCCAGCAGATCTTACTGTATATTGGTGGAGTGATGCGGATAACGTATATATGAATCAAGACGCTTCAAAAATGTTCATGAAAGCCACAAGCACAAGTGTTAACCTTGCGTCAGTTGATTTGGATGGTATTAATACTGTGATGACAAAAAATATGTCAGCCATGTTCCAGGATGTGTCTGCATTACAACATATAAATTTCGCGAATATAAATACTAGTAGTGTTGAAAATTTATCTTTTATGTTTATGAATGCAACTGCTTTAACATCACTAAATTTATCCGGGTGGGATGTAAGGAATAATACTACATTGGATAGAATTTTCCTGGGATGTACAGGTATTACATATATAGACGTATCAGGTTGGAAAAACGACAAAATACTAACGATGGAAGGTCTATTTCGAAGCCTTCCTCTATTAAGGAGTATAAATCTAGCTGGTTTTACAACGAATAATGTTGAATCAATGACTGGTATGTTTGCGTATACGTCAGTATTAAATTTAGATCTTTCCAGTTTTAATACATCCAAAGTTAAAGATATGAGCGCCATGTTTATGTATAATTCACTTATGACTGACCTAGATTTATCAAGTTTTAATACATCCAAAGTTAAAAATATGGAAGGCATGTTTAGTGCTATGACGAGACTAAAAAATCTTAATATCTCGTCATTTAATACATCGGAAGTAGAAAACATGCGTGCTATGTTCAACAACGATCGTGAATTAAGTAATTTCAGTGTCTTATCTTTTGATACGAGGAAGGTTAAACAGATGACTTCTATGTTTGGTGGTGTTATGAAGAATCAAGGAAGTGGCGTAATAGATATTAGTAGTTTTAGTACTGAGGGGAGACCATATATTGAAGGAATGTTTACGCAAATTGGTGCTAATACAATCTATGCTTCCTCAAATTTCTCAAATAACAATATTCAGGGTGGAGGCACAGGGGTATTTTATGGAGCTACACACCTAGTTGGTGGTAATGGTACTACATATAATAGTAGTAGGGTCAATAAAACCTACGCCCGTATCGACGCCCCAGGTACTCCAGGCTACTTCACCCTAAAACCATAATCGCGCCCTGCTAATGGCAATAAGCCTCGCGAAGTAATGATTAAGAGTCTTGAAGATTTTGATCAACTAGCCAACGTATAGGTAGATTATAACGATAGATCTTGGTGGCTCAAAAACAGCGTACAAAATCTATCAACTTCGTCAAAACACCATAAAAAATATAGCTTCCTTGAAGCTATATTTTATTTAAATCTCAAAGGTGTTCAGTATCATTCATGTCGTTGCCTCTCATACAGTCATAATTCTTTTGACCGTCTGGTCTTTCGACATCATGATAAATCTTACGAATCTCAGCTGAAAATTCTGAGCATCTTGTAAGCATCTGGGCGCCAAACCCAAACTTCCAGTCTCCATTTGGTAGTTCTCGGTAGAATTCTTTACCGCCACCTCCAGCCTGTAGTGATGCATAAAGGTAGGTACCAGCCTTATTTGTAAAGATTTGGCCACTAGTAATTGGATCTCTTCTGTCTATCAAGTCGAGTAGCTGCTGGAATTTTATGTCATAGGCAGCATTCTTGACGACGGTTTGAGTGGGTTTTACTTCTTTTGTTTCGGTTTCGGTTGTCTTCGTTTCTTTAGCGATGGACTGCTCAGTCTTGCTGGCTTCTTCTAGTTTTATTACGGTTTCCTGAGCCTTCTTTGTTTCTTCTTTCGAGACCGAAAGATCGTGATACAGCTGCTGACGCTGGTTTTGGCTTGTAATAATAGTATAAGCAAGCGCACCAACTGCTGCGACCGTAGTTAAGGCAAAAAGTGGAGTTAGTGACATTTTTTTCTTTTCTGCAGCTACTTGCTGTGTTGTAGGCGTCTCGAAAGTTGACATAGGCTGCACGCTGGGGCTAGCTACTTCTTGCTCTGGTCCACCCGCAGACTTCTCTGTGGTCTTGAAAGTATCTTCTTGGCCTGCCACTGGCTCCTCAGTCTCGTCGACCATCTCTGGGGTGTTTTCTGGCGATGCATCGACCCAGGCATTAGATTCATTGGCTATCGTCATGTTCTCGGATGATCCTGTATCCATCTGATTAGTATCAAGAGAGGAATCACTATTATTTATGGTATTATCTTGACTTAGATTATTTTCGCTATCCATGCGTTCTCCTTTTTCTTGATTGTAGCATAAGTTTTATAAAAAGGCGTAAACAGCATATCCGATATCCCTTACTAGTTGAAAAAATCACCTTGCTCTGATATAATTAAATCATTATTAGCTCAGCAAGCGACAAGAGGTGTGCTTGCTTTAACCAAAGGAGTGCAAAGTGAAACAGTATGAACTTACTGTGTTGATTCATCCTGATTTGGAAATGAATCTAACACCAGCCCTAGACAAGATTAATAAATTAATCGAGTCACAAAACGGTAAAATCGTTAAGGAAACCAACGAAGGTAAGAAGCGCCTTGCTTATTCTATTAACAAGCAAGATTACGCAGTTTACTACTTCTACGAACTTGAGCTTCCAGCTCAGGCTCCTGCTAAGATTTCTTCCACCCTTAACATCACCGACGAAGTCTTACGTTATCTCTTAGTCACTGTCGATGAACGCAAAGCTAAATTTGAAGCTAAGCGCAAAGCTCGTGCAGAGAAGACTAAAGATACTGAAGAATCAGCAGAATAAATAAAACGAGGAGGTTTTTATGGCGCGGGGATTTAGTAAGGCAATCATTACAGGTAACGTAGTACGCGATCCTGAACTTAGGGCCACATCTGGTGGCACTCAGGTCTGCTCGTTCTCTGTAGCAGTAAATTACAATTATGTTCAGAACGGCGAGAAAAAGGAACAAGTTTCCTATATCAACTGTTCTGCTTGGGGTAAAGCTGGCGAGATTATCGCTCAATACGCTAAGAAGGGAACCGGCATTCTTGTTTCCGGACGTCTTTCTCAGCGTGCCTTTGAAGATAAGACTGGCGCAAAGCGTTCAGCCACCGAAATCGTTGTCGAAGATTTCAACTTCTTAGGTGGTGCAGGCGAAGGTTCTTCTTCCAGAAGTTATGCTCCAAGTAGTAGTGATGAATCTGCCGATATCATTCCTGATGATATCCCAGATGAGCCTATCGACCTCAGTGAGGTTCCATTCTAAAAATTAATTAAGAGAGAGTTTTGAGAGAAATGAAAAGAATTAAAAATGATCCAAATCTTTACTTCGATTATCGTGATGTAAAGACTATGCAACGTTACATTGACGTCTACGGTCGTATTGAACCAATTTCAAAGACTGGTTTATCTGCTAAGCAGCAAAGACAATTAGCTGTTGCCATCAAGCGTGCTCGTCACCTTGCATTGCTTCCATTTGTGTCTGCAAACTAAAAGGAGAAAACTATGTACGGTCCAACCGATCTTAAGAAAAACGTTCTCATTACCTTGGACGGCCAGCCATACAAGGTTATTGAGTATTCGCAAAAAGTTATGGGACGCGGCGGTTCTATTGTTAACGTTCGTGTTAAGAACCTAATCACCGGCGCTCTCATTCCAAAGACCTTCAAAGGCCAAGAAAAAATTGAGCCAGCAGAGGTCACCACTAAAAAGGTTCAATATCTTTATAAGGACGATGATAAGTTCTACTTCATGGATCCAACCACCTTCGAACAATACGAATTATCGAATGATTTAGTTGGCGATTCCAAGGATTTTATGAAAGATGGTGACGAGATGGATATCCAGTTCTATAATGGTTCTGCCATCAACCTTACTCTTCCTAAGAATCTTTGGCTTGAAGTCACTTATACCGAAAATGCCGTTAAAGGAGATACTTCCACTTCAGTCATGAAGGATGCTACTCTTGAGACTGGCGTCGTGGTTAAGGTCCCAGCTTTTATTAAGACTGGCGATGTAATTTCTGTTGATACGGAAACTTACGCCTATCGTGAGCGTCAAAAATAAGATGCGCCCATCACGTGATCAAGACTTAAAATCGCATATGAATATGCAAACTACGCATAATCGTATGCCAGTATCACGAGCTGAGAATAAGCTTGCGGGGGCGGCGCAGGCTTTTTCTTATGATTTTCGAGGTAAAACCGTCCTCGATATCGGTTCTAGTACCGGTGGTTTTACTGAATATGCATTACTTCGCGGTGCTAAAAAAGTAATTGCTATAGAGAAAGGGACCAAACAAATGAAGGCGCCACTTCGTTTTGATTCGCGTATCGATTTACGAGAAAAAACTGATATTTTTTCGGTCACTCGTGACTCGTTGTCGAAGAATCAAAGTGAAATTAAAGTTGACACCATCCTCGCTGATGTCTCCTTTATTTCCTTAAAACAGGTCTTAATTCACGCTAAGGATCAGCTCGCTTCCTCTCAAACTGATTTTCTCGTCATGTTAAAACCGCAATTTGAAGCTAAGACGTTTCAACTAAAAAATGGAATTATTAAAAACGAAGCTATTCGTCGCAGTATAATTAAGGATTTTGAATCTTGGCTGAAGAATAATGGCTTCCTTATTATTAATAAGCGTGATAATACTCTCGCTGGTAAAAATGGCAATCTTGAGCGATTTTATTTCTTAAAATTAGCTAAAAGAAGGTAGAAAATCTATCATCAAGCCTCAGCTTATCATCATAAAATCTCCAATGATCAACTCTTATCGTCGTCAAAATCTTGTAAAATCATGTCTACTCTGCTATAATATAAATAATTAATCTTACTTATTTTTAAACACAACAAGAAATACCTCAAGAGATTTTTTGTTTGTTAATTTTGTAAGTCTTTATTATTAAAAGAGGAAAACATGAATAAACAAGAACAAGAAAGACGTGCTAGACTCATGAAAATGCAAGCAGAGCGCCTTCCCGAAATCAAGCGTCGTTTTGAAGAGAATCAAAATCGTACTAAAATCTCTGAGTCAACCGAAGTTACTACTGGCGCTGCAGTCATTTTTGAGCAGGCACAAAAACGTAATTTTAACAGCAACTTTAAACCAGGCGGCAAGGATTATTCTGCTCGTTCTAAAAAGAAGTCAAACTTCTCAAATGAACAAAATGGTTTTGATGGAAACTCTTCTAAGAACTCAGATCAGCAAAGGAATAAAAAAGGCAATAAAAATAAAGCCCCTAAAACAAATAAGAATACTAAGAATGTTGAAGCCGAGGACCGCAAGGTTAATCTCTCTGTCTCCACCAGGCGTGGTGATATGGTACATCACCAACGCATGCTCTCCCAAGATGTTAATGCGCAGGCCACTCAGCACATCATTGGTATTCCAGTTAATAAATCCCGTTTTAATGGTTATAACGGTACTCAGGTTACAAATGCTCAGCTCAAGTCGGCTCGTCCAGATCCTGAAGCAGTTCGTATTATTCCAATCGGCGGCCTAGGTGAATTTGGTATCGGTAAAAATATGACCGCCATTGAATATAAAAGCGAGATCATTCTTATCGATATGGGCGTTTTGTTTGCCAGCGAGGATTATCCAGGCGTCAACTACATGGTGCCAGATATTAAATATCTTGAAGACAATATGGATAAAATCAAGGCTATTCTCTTCACTCACGCCCACCTTGACCATATCGGTGCTTGTCGCCATCTGTTACCAAAATTCAGTCCACTCACCCCTATTTATGCCACCGACTTCACTATCGGCATGATTAAAAAACAGATGAGTGAGCTTGATGATCTTCCTGAGATGAATTATCAGGTTGTTGATCCACTAAAGCATGAGAAGCTTCAAGTCTCTGAACATTTAAGCGTTGAATTTATTCATACTCTTCATTCCATTCCAGGTAACTGTGCTCTCGTGATTCGCACTCCAAATGGCGTGATTTACCTTTCTGGCGACTGGCGTGCCGAAGCAAATCCAATCGAGCGCCAAACTGACTTTGAACGTATTGATGAAATCGTCAAGAAAGAGGGAATTGCTCTCATGATTAACGAATCAACCAACATTGATTCTCCGGGTCATCACCCACACTCCGAATATGACGTTGGTGACAATATTGGTAAGGTAATGGATCATTATGCTAATGGTCGCGTCATTATCTCCTGTTTTTCTTCACAGATTAATCGTATCGGCATGATCCTTGAGCAGGCCTACCAGCGTGGTCGCAAAGTTGCTTTTGCTGGTTTCTCCATGATTAATAATATTGAAGTCGCTCTTCGCGCTAAATGTATTAAAGTGCCAAAAGATACCGTCATGAAGATGGAGGACATTATTAAGCTTCCTGATGAAAAAGTTACTATCGTCTGTACTGGTTCTCAGGGTGAGTTGAATGCTGTACTTAATCGCATGGTTAGTGGCGCTCATAAGTTTATTAAAATCAAAGCTTCTGATACTATTGTCTTTAGCTCAAATCCAATTCCAGGCAACGAACCTCATGTCGTGAATACCGTTGATGGATTATTGCGTGAAGGTGCTCAGGTTATTCAAAACGGCAAAACCCACCTCACCAATATTGGCCCACTCCATCTCTCTGGTCACGCCTATTATGAAGATCACGTTGATTTTGTCACCCGCCTGCAACCAAAGAATTACCTGCCATATCACGGCGAATTCTTCATGATGGAGCATAATGCGGAGATGGCAGAAAATGTGGTTGGTATTCCTCACGACAATATTCTTGTTGCCGATGACGGTGATATTGTCGAGCTCTTACCAAACCAAACTATTCGCAAAAATGGTCGCATCCATGTTGGCAATAAGCTCTATGACGATGCTGATAAGCCAGTGCATGAAGCTGTCGTCAAGGATCGTATTCACATCTCTCGTGAAGGTATCTTTATGATCGTTCTTACTCTCAGTAAGAAAACCGGTCGCCTCATCAAGACTCCAGACATTGTATCTCGCGCTTTTATCTATCTTGACAACTCCGAGGAGCTGATTGGTAAAATCCGTCACTACCTTCGCGTAAAGACTGAAAAATCAATTTCCTCCGACCCTGAACTCAAAGTTCTAAAAGACGAGATTAAGGAAGATATCACTCGAATCCTCTACGATGCGACTGGTCACACTCCAATTGTTATTCCAGTCATCAATAAGGTCTAGTCTTATATTCTTGACGATAAAGATAGAAAAAGCTACAAAAAGTAGCTTTTTCTGTTATTTAATAGGTTATTAAGGTATAATAAACCTAATGTTTTCTAACCTATTCGGCAGTCAGATCGAACCAATTATTCTACAATTCGCCTATTATTTTCTATTATTCATCCTCTATTCTTTTGGGGGATGGATCGTTGAATGCATTTGGACCTACTTCATGAAGCGCAAACTTGAAAATCGTGGCTTTTTCTTTGGCCCTATTTGTCCCATCTATGGTGTCGGCTCCTTGATTTGCGTACTCTTGATCGGCCCCCTTCGTCTGTCTTGGCCGCTGGAATTTTTGTTAATGATTGTTATCTGTGACCTAATTGAATATATTACCTCTGTTGTTTTGGAAAAAATTTACAATGTACGTTGGTGGGACTATACGACCGCCTCACTCCTGCATCTCAATGGCCGTATTTCACTCGAGACCTCGATTGGCTTTGGTGTGGGGAGTATCTTCATTTTACATCTTATCCAACCATTTTTTTCTCGTCTTCTTGCCCCTCTAAATCCTCTATCTCTTTTAGTTATCTCTGGTCTACTTCTGATAATTTTTGTTGCCGATATCCTTTTGTCTCTAATTGCCATCTCAAATATCAAAGGAGTTTTTAAGGGTGGAACTGTTGACCTGACTGCTGAAATTAAGCGTTTCAGTATCAATTATTACAAAAAAGCCTCAAGATTAAGTCGTCGTCTTGCCCACACCGCCATGCATCACGTAGGTAATGCTCAAAAAGAAGCTAAAAGGCGCGTCAAAACAACCTTTAGTTCTAAGTCTCCCAAGAAATAAGCCTTTCTCTAAGTCTTTAATCTAAGTAATAAGTATTTAATTCCTCCTCCTCTCGTAGTTCTAGGATAAATGGCGACTCCTTCTCCTGCACCGTCAAGAAAAGAATCCTCTTGCGAGCTCTTGTCATCGCTACATAGAACAATCTCCTTTCCTCACTAAACTTCTCGCACCTCCTTTTCTTCGTTTTTCTTCGTTCTAATTTCTGGATAGCCACTTCTCTCACTATGTGAAAAATATCATTCTCTTTCATCCTGCTTGGAAAGCCTAAGACTGTGTTACGACAGTTAACAATAAGTACATAGTCTGCCTGCAGCCCCTTTGATTTATGTGCACTTAAAAAACTTATTTTTAAATCAGGCCTCTCCCGCATAGAGATCGATACTTTTTCCTCACTTTTTTCAAATGTTAAAAATTCACATCGTGATATTTTCTTAATATCAAAATTGTAACGTCCGATCAGGAAAACACTGGCATGCTCTGGCATATTTAGGAAGAAAAAGTAAAGGGAATTCAGATCCGTTCTCTCAGAAGGGCCATTAATCTCCACAATTTGATCTTTATCATAAACCAGTACTCCACGGATCTGTTTTCTTAATTGTGCGTGATCATTCATGATAAATTTTCCAGAGAGTTTCGCTAGCTTCTCCGGAAAACGATAGGTCTGTTCAATTTTGAATCTAGAAGTCTCACCCCAACACTTTTCAAAATTTAAAATCAAACTGATCTCACTGCCTGCAAACTGGTAAATTGTTTGCCAATCATCTCCAACACAAAACAACTTAAAAGGCCGTCGCTGTCTTAAATTTCGTATTAATAAATATTCAAGTGGTGATATATCTTGATATTCATCTATAATTACATAATCGTAAGCGTATATAGGATTAATTTGTTCCATGGCTTCTTCTAGGAGTCCCGCAAAGTCAATACTGTGATTTTTCTCTAGATGCTCTTCATATTGATCGGTAAGAATTTCTAATTCCTCTAGCTGGGCAAGGTTTTGCCTCAGGTCCTCCTTTTGCCAAAAATGACGAAACTTTTTTTGTAATTCCTCTTTAATTTCAGTAAAATTGACGTGGTAGTTACGCATCAATGAATATAGATGAGCGAAATCTTCAATTTTTTCTTCCGGTAGGTCTGGTATCGATAATTTTAAGAACGACTCAAATCCAGATTCCTCAAGTCGCCTCTCATGGAGCTTATCTTTAATGATCTTTAGTGCTAAACTATGAAAGGTTTCTACCTCAATGAAATCTGCTGGGTGATATATTTTAAAAATCAAATCATCTTGCAGGATTTCAGCTAAAATACGTTGCTCAAGTTCGACGCGCGAAGCGTGAGTGAAAGATACGGCTAAAATTCTTGGCGGCGAAGTATTTTCTCCTTCTAGCTTCCATTTATTTAAAATCCATTTAATCTTTCCGATGATTGTCGTTGTTTTGCCAGTCCCAGCCCCTGCGATCACCAAGGTATTCTGCGTATCATTTTCGATACTGGCTATCTGTTGCTGATCAAGCCAGTACCCCTCCACGAACCTATAATCAAGTTTATTCCTCATACAACCTCCCAAAAATTCTTAATTTATATCTAAAAAAGAACACCAACGGTGTTCTGCTTAATCTTTATAGTGCGTCAGTGACATTTTCTGATTCACTTAACGCTATAATTATAATAACATTTTTATCGGTATAAAAAATCATGTAATTATATTTTAAAAAGGTTTAGAATCATAAAAAGAGGAAATATGAATCAAGAATTAGAGTTAGAGCTTACATTTTTAGTAAAAGAACTGCCGCAAGATATTAAAACAGTCACGCCGACTCGTATAGTCGATATTTATATTCCAGATACTCCAGAACATTCGCATCTAAGGTTACGTCAAAAAGGTGATAAATACGAAATAACTAAGAAAATGCCAGTCGCAGAGGGGAATGCCTCCGAACAGATTGAACAGACAATACCACTTACAAAAGACGAATTTATTGCTATGTCGAGTTGCAGTAAAAAGCGAGTAGTAAAGGACAGATACAACATAGAAATTGAAGGCAAGATGGCAGAAATCGATGTATTTGTTGAGGATCTAAAAGGTCTTGTATTAATGGACTTTGAGTTTAACACAGTGCAAGAGAAGTTAGTTTTTAAAACGCCTGGCTTAGCGTTGGCTGATGTAACTCAGGAAGAATTTATTGCCGGTGGGTTATTAGCTGGTAAGACATATAATGATGTCTCGCCAGAACTTAAACGTTTCAATTATAGACGAATAGATTAAATCCACCATCATAAAAACTATGGTATGGTACAATCTTAATAAATGTCTGTTATCATAAAGGAATATTCCTCAAAACTTATCGAGCGCTTTATACAAGAGAAGTGTCGCTTGTTCAAACTTTTGCCTATTAACATAAAAATTGAACATGTTGGCAGTAGTGCCGTTTTTATCGGCGGCAAAAATATAATCGATATTCTTATCGGAGTCCCAAAACACGAAGATATGATTTCTATAAAAAACATTTTAACAAAAAATGGATATTTTGAAGGTCATGACAGCCATGAGGATCGAATTTTTCTAGCAAGTACCAAAGAAGAAACGGGTGAGGGTGATTTTCATATTCATATTTGTCCGATCAAAGAAGAATCTTATGAGAATTTTATTATTTTACGTAACTTTCTTAAAAATAACCCAGAAAAAGCACAAGAATATTTAAAGAAAAAATACGAATTTGCAAAAGAAGCTAATTTTGACCGCAAAAAATACAAAGCCTTGAAATCGGTCTACGTGTCGAAATTATTGACTGAAGCAAAAAAATAGGGCTCTCTTAAGAGCTACCAATGCCAACGGCATAGAAAACAGGAGTAAAATCTGATATAATACAGACATAATTCTAATGTTTAGTGTAATTCTCAAGTAGGAGAGGTTTATGGGGGTTAAAAAGATAGGATATATATGAATGAGTCTCTTAGTCAAGTTGCAAAACAAGGTCGGAATAATGTCGCTGAACAAAATTCTTGGGGGAAAATATCACAGGAGGTAGGCGAATTTGGAAAAGCTAGAAAACCAAAAGCTGAAACAATCACAGTCCGTGAACGCTCTATGAGTGAAATTTATCATGAAATGGAAAGTCCGTTGACTGATGAATTGATTCAAGACGCCATAACAGCTAGAATTAAATCAGCCGAAGATAGGACAATGTGTCCTGGGGGTGCGGGTGACAAGATCTATTCTATGCTGACTAAGGGTGAGACGAGCGATACGGATATTAATACGGCAAGCAAGGCACAGTTTCATGAAAAATTATTCAATACATGGCGAAAAAATCTAGAAAACATAACTGAAGATGAATATCGAGAGATGTTATCTACCGGTGCCGTGAAGCAAGATTTCTGGACTATGCGAAATTACATATTGAGTTATCCGCAAGCGAAGTATGTAGGTCATCTAAAGACATTTGCAGAAAAAAACGGGCGCAATGATTTGTCGGATTCTATTAACAAATATTGCTATGATTATATTTCAAACACCGGAGGCGGCGGCTGGGAGTATATTACCTCCTATGGCTTAAATGGCTGCAAAAAGCGTGATGTCGATGGCAAGCATATTGGACATAGATTTTATCTGAATGTTCCAAAAAGTGATTTATATGATGTTGCGATGTCGTTAGTTGATGAATATCAAGATCAAGATGTCCCGTTTGAGTTCAAATTCGATGATTCAAATGTGGGTCGTAGTGATTCGATTACTATTTATTGTGAAACTGATAAGTTAAAAGATAATCTGCGCGTTTTGGAGTCGGCGCGAGATAAGAAACCTGATTTATTTGGAAAGGTGGGGAAGCCTCCTAAAGCCACCGGCAAAATCGATGGATGGATAGGTTATGGTTCTGAGCCTCAAGAAACTGGGAAGGAAAGCTATAACACGCTTCGTTCTAAAGCGCTCTGGAAAGGTGTAACTGATTCTGCCATTGATTGGGTAAAATCCCATAAAGATGACCAGGTTGAGTTGAATGGCCGGAAGAGATCATTGCGAGAATTTATCTGTCAAAAAGTCGTGTATGATCGCCAGCAAAATATACATGGCGATAGAAAAATTGAAGATCCAAATAAATTATGGCAGGACATATTGTCTAACTTTAACCAGGCACTTGTTGATATTCGTAAAAATTCAATCGATGAGAAAACTCTACAGAAAACTTTGTCGGATACAAAAATCGGGTTAATTTGGAAAGTCCACAATTCAGACCTAGCTAACAGTATCACTCGCTTAATTCCTTATATGATGAACAGCGACAGGGATTTCGCTAAAAAAGTAAAAGCGAATGTCGTAGTTTCCTGCAAAGAACTCGGCATTGACGCGAATAAGTTTTGCTTTGATAATTGGACAGTGCAAGAGATGGCGCAATTCGCTAAGACAAAAGAAAGAAATAATGAACAGTAAGGCTTTAGCCCGAAAGCTCTACTTGAAGCTCGAAATTGACAACAAAAATCGGCTCACTATCAGATATAGGGAGCCGTTCAATTTACTAGCACGGAACCATTTAAATGGTTTGGTGCCCGAGACAGGACTTGAACCTGCACCTAGGAACTAGACTAGCACCTGAAGCTAGCGCGTCTGCCAGTTTCGCCACTCGGGCCTGTACAGATTATAGCACACCGCATGGGTTGAGAGATATTTATCGCACTCTTTCACATCGTTTATTTCATAAGATGAAAGAATTATAAATAAAATAAAAATAGAGTAAAATTAGAATAGTATTATAAAAGAAAGAGGAAATATGGCTGTCGAAATTGAAGGTAGAATACCAAATATTAACCCAGAAGAGGTAAAGACTAAACTTCTTGCCATTGGCGCTAAACCACTTGGCTTCTACAATTTTCGGCGTTACGTTTTTGATCCAGCCATAGGCGCTCCTCATCGTTGGTTGCGCCTACGTACTGATGGCAATAAAACCACTCTCACCTTTAAAGAACTTAGCAATGATTCATTCTCTGGCACTGAAGAGTGGGAGATTGAGGTCTCTGATTTTGAGACTACTTTAGAGATCTTAGAAAAAACCGGCATTAAACACCGTTCTTATCAAGAAAATACCCGTGATGAATATGAATATCATGGCGCCAAGCTCTCCATCGACCACTGGCCAAAACTTGGATATTTGCTAGAAATAGAGGTTGAAAAAGAAGAAGATATCTATGATATCACTAATAAGCTCGGCTTTAAACCACAGGATATTGTTTCAGCCAATCACGCGGAGCTATATCAAAATATCGGAATCGACGTCAATAAATGCGACATTCTAAAATTTTAGTCACCTCAATAATCTGTTAAAGCCCCGAGTTTTATCCAGAATCCTCTACCCTAACCCTCTTATGCTATACTAAAATCATGAATAATCTACATTATGATGGACCAATTGTTTTAGCTGTACTTGATGGCGTCGGCCTCAGAAACGACGAATATGGAAATGCCATCGTGCAGGCTCATTCTGAATTCATCAATCAGCTTTTTGATAAATACCCTTGGATCTCTCTCAAGGCTTCCGGCGAAGCCGTCGGTATCCTAAAGGGACAGATGGGCAACTCTGAGGTTGGACATAACGCTCTTGGTGCCGGTCAAATTATCAAGCAGGGCATTGCTAAAATCGAGGACGATTTTAATACTGGCGCTATTTGGCAAACCGCAGCCTGGCGCGGCGCTATCGACAATGTCAAGCAAAATCACTCCACTCTACATTTTTCTGGCATCTTCTCTGATGGTGGTGTTCATAGTTCAATCTTTCAGCTTTTTAAAATGCTAGAGCAGGCGCAAAAAGAAGGAATAACAAAAGTTCGCATCCATCTTATCTTAGACGGTCGTGACGTTCCACCTCAGTCTGCAGACCACTACATTCGGCTTCTCGAGGATAAAATAACTGAACTAAAATCCATCTCAGACCTGCCTCTTGATTATCAAATCGCCTGTGGTGGCGGACGTATGCTTTTCTTGGCCGACCGCTATGAGACTGATTGGAGTATTGTTAAAACTGGTTGGGATGCCATGGTCTATGGTAGGGCTGACCAGTATTTTACTTCCGCTATGCAGGCAGTTAAGGAAAACCGCTCAAAAGACCCCAATTTGCAAGATCAATACTTCCCAAGTTTTGTTATTACAGAAGCAAATTCAGATGGTCAACCTGATAAAAATCGTCCAGTTGGCTTAGTTAAGGATGGCGATAGTTTTATTTTCTATAGTTTTCGGGCAGACCGCGCCATCGAAACCGCCAAAGCCTTCACCGAGCAAGATTTCCATGGCTTTGACCGTGGCACCGAAAATAATCGTCCCCTCAATGTTTTCTTTGCTGGCATGACCGAATATGATTCCGACCTTCATCTTCCGGAGCATTGTCTAGTTACCCCGATCACTATTAAAAATCCGCTCAATCAACTTCTTGCTGCAAATCATATAAATCAGCTTGCTGTCGCCGAAACTGTTAAGTTCGGTCACATCACCTATTATTTTAATGGTAATAGCTACGATAAAGCGCCAGGCGAAGATTTTCTCGAAATTAAATCCGATACCAGGCCATTCAACGAACGTCCATGGATGAAAGCAGCTGAGATTACTGACGAAGTTTTAGATAAAATGTCTGAAACCGACGAATCAGGCAAACCTAAATACCAATTTATTCGTATTAATTATGCGGGTGGTGATATGGTTGGTCACTTTGGCGAACTAGAGCCAACTATCGCTGCCATGGAGGCTATTGACATTCAGCTTGCTCGTCTAGCTAAGAAGGTTGATGAACTCGGCGGCATGATGATTATCACCGCTGACCACGGTAACGCTGAGGAAGTTTTTGATCCAATTACTCAAAAGCCAAAGACCTCGCATACTCTCAACCCTGTTCCATGCTGGTTCTATGACAATACCGAAAATCAAAAGAAATATCAGCCACAGCAGCTCGCGGATGCTGGCTTATCTAATGTGGCTCCAACCATTGCTAAGCTTTTTGGTATTTCTGACCTTCCAGATTCCTGGCGCCAGCCTCTAATCTAGCTTCTGCTGAGTATAAAAGTCATAAAAATTCTAGTAAAATATTCATTATGTGATATAATCAGCAAAGAAAAAAGACAATTTTTTTGGTGGGAATAAAGGAGCTATTATGCAAAAGATTACGAAAGCAATCATTCCAGTAGCTGGATGGGGCACTCGCCGCCTTCCAATTACAAAAATTATTGAAAAATCAATGCTTCCTGTCGGTAACCGACCTCTTGTCGATTATTCGGTGCAAGAGTTAATCAAAGCTGGTATTACCGATATCTATATGGTCATCAGTAATGTTGAGCCCTGCCAGGTTCAGGAATTCTACCGCGATAATCTAGCTTTAAATGACTATCTTGTCGAACGTGGTAAGGCTGATCGTCTAGCTCTTGCAAAGACTCTTCCAGATCACGTCAAAATTCACTATACCACTCAAGATCCAGCCGGTCGTTATGGCACTGCAGTTCCGATCGCCTTAGTTGTCGAGGAATATAATCTTGATGAGCCAGTCCTTGTCTTTATGGGTGACGATTTTGTCTGGAATCCAGACGGTGAATCTGCCGCCGAATCTCTTATTCATTCACTGCAAAGTGAAAACGAGTCAGCTATTTTAGGTGTTGAAATTCCTCGCGAAAAAGTCGACAAATATGGTGTGCTCAGTGTCCAAGATGGCAAGCTTGTTGATGTTGTTGAAAAACCAAGCATAGAGGAAGCTCCTTCGAATATGATTAATGTTAGTAAATACATTATGTCTCGCGATCTTCTGCGTCGTGTTGTTAATTATGTCAAGTCTCATGACTTCGGTCCCCTCGATCAGGAATATCTAGTAACCGATCCAATCGACGAATATATCAAAGAAGGCGGTATTATGCGTGTCGCCCCCACCACTGGTGAGTATCTCGACGGCGGCTCTGTCGAAGGTTGGGTCCACGCCAATAATGTCGTCACTGGTTATCAAGCTAAGCAGAAATAAATTAAGCCCCAACTTGCTATTATTGGCATCGAAAAATATCACCACAAGAATATTTTACAAAGGAGAATTATGGCAAAACCACGCACATATCAAGAGGAAATTGGTCTAGTTGTTTCGAATATGCGTCGCGAAAAGGGCCTGACTCAGGCTCAACTCGCGAATATGATTGGCACCTCACAATCTGCTATCCACCGCATAGAAAAAGGTGATCAGAACACCTCGCTTGAAATGATCAAGAAGGTCTCTTCAGCTCTCGGCGGTCAGATCCTCTCTATTAATGACTCCTCATCTCAATCTTTTCGGGTTAATGGTGGTCGCACTTTGAGTGGCACCATCACCATCAATACTTCCAAAAATGCTGCTGTTGGTTTGCTATGCGCCAGTTTATTAAATCGTGGTCGCACCGTACTTCATCATGTTGCTCGTATCGAAGAAGTCTTTCGTATTATCGAAGTTCTCGAGTCAATTGGTGTAAAGTGCCGCTGGTTCAACCGTCGTCGGGATCTTGAAATTATTACACCACGCGAATTAAAAATGGATGAATTAGATCTTGATGCCGCTCGTAAAACCCGCTCCATCATCATGTTCCTAGGTCCCCTCCTTCACCGCTATCAAAATTTTAAGCTACCTTATGCTGGTGGTTGTTCTCTAGGTACTCGCACTGTCGACCCGCACCTCAAGGCTCTCTCTGCTTTTGGACTTGAAGTCGATGCCAAATGTAATGCTGGCTTTTATGAGGCAACTGTGAATCAGGCTGAACTTCAAAGCGCATCAAATAAACGCATTGTTCTGATTGAGCGTGGTGACACCGTAACTGAAAACGTCCTCATGGCCGCCGCTCTCTATCCGGGCAAGACCACTATCATTGGCGCCTCTCCGAATTATATGGTGCAGGATGTCTGTTTCTTCTTACAAAAACTTGGGGTCAAAATTGAAGGAATCGGCTCAACTACTCTTGAAATTGAGGGTCTCGAAAAAATTGATGAGGATGTCGACTATTATCCTAGTGAGGATCCGATCGAAGCAATGTCTTTCATCGCTGCCGCCCTCGTTACTAAATCTGAAATCACTATCAGTCGTGCTCCTATCGAGTTTCTTGAAATCGAGCTTGAAGTACTTCATACCATGCACGCTCGGATTGACCGTTCAGAGGAATACCGCTCCTTTAATGGCGAAACCCGTCTCGTTGATTTAACGATTCATAAATCTGATCTCGTTGCACCAACAGACAAGATTCATCCAATGCCATTTCCAGGTCTCAATATTGATAATCTACCTTTCTTTAGTGTAATCGCTGCCACGGCTACCGGCCGCACACTCATTCATGACTGGGTCTTCGAGAATCGTGCTATCTATTCGACTTATCTTTCAAATCTTAACGCCAAAATTGAACTGCTTGATGCTCACCGTGTCTATGTCGAAGGTCCAACCAACTGGCGCGCTGCAGAGCTTGTCGCTCCTCCAGCTCTCCGACCTGCCGTCGTAGTGCTAATCGCCATGCTAGCCGCTCCTGGTGTCTCGATTTTACGTAATGTCTATTCCATCAATCGTGGTTATCAGAATTTTGCCAAGCGCCTCAATCACCTTGGCGCCGATATTCGTCCAGTCTCCGGCATTTAGCTTATGTTATAATCGACATATGTTACAGGTATTCAAACTCCAGAATATCGAGGAATTTATTTCTGAAATCAAAATCTCTAAACTTATCTTTAGTAGCTTTATTTTGATTGCAGCGATCTTCGCGGGCGTTTGTTGTCAAATCAATCAGACCGAACAGAATGCTAATTATGTCAAAAAATATCTTGCCAGCAAGAAGGGCTACTATTCGAATCTAGTCACAAGCACTCGTCGTCAGGTGACGGAAAAATACTATAATACTCAGGCAAAAACTGAGGAATTCTCTGAGCAGTTTACTACTGATTTTTATAAAAAAATCAGCCAACTTCAAGACTCCGATCTCAAGGAAGGCATAGTTTTTATGCAGTTAAAATATCTCAACGATTATTTCACGGAAATTCTAGAACAAAGTATTAATCAAGAAGCTTATGTCACACACCTAAACCGTTTTCTTGATCTCAGATTTTCCGGGCAAGATAATTTTAATAGTATCAAGACTCAGATCAGCAATAGTATGGCTGCTAAAATCGACCAGTTACTTTCAAAGGAGCGTCTCTCGGTCCACCCTCAAGTTCTTGCAAACTTTATCTCGCCCATGGTTGAAGTTTATTATCACCAGCTAATTTCCATAAGTCATGCCAACACAAATCTCTATCAAAGCAACTCCGCTCTCCATTTTCTTATCCTCAACCTTCCGATCACCATCTTCCTAATTTTCTTGATTATCGGCTACTTCTTTTATTCGAGTGTTGGTGGTCGCCTACTTGCCTTTTGCTTTATCCTGATTTTCTTCTTCGTCGCCTTTCTCTTGCAGACCCCAGTCTCTAATCACAATATTGACTTAACTTATAGTGATATAATCAAGACATGAATATTTTTACGGAGGGACTAAATCCTGCTCAAAAAGAAGCAGTAGAAACTTTAACTGGGCCACTTTTGATTTTGGCTGGCGCCGGTTCTGGTAAAACTAAAACCTTAACACATCGCATTGCTAATTTAATCTCTCATGGCATTCCAGGAGAGCGTATTCTAGCTGTTACTTTTACTAACAAAGCTGCCAGGGAAATGCGTGAGCGCTTATGGAGGCTACTTCAGCAATCTCGTTCAAACGCCTATCTTACTCCACAACTTTCCGACGACATCGTTGCAGATAACACTGCCCTCCTTGCTTCTGACTCCACACTGGGACAAGATGTTAATCTTGACGGTTTTACTGATCCTCCTCGTAGCTTCATGAACTATATGGGGACTTTTCACGGAATCTGCGTCAAAATCCTGCGTATCGAACATCAAGCCGCTGGGCTAGATAAGAATTTCGTCATCTACGATACTGACGACCAGATCTCTCTTATTAAACAAGCTATGAAGGATCTCAAGATTGACGACAAAAGTCTGCGACCAAAATCTATTCAAGGTACCATTTCTCATTGTAAAAATATCGGCCAGACGCCAGAGGAATATGAAGAAGAAGCTTACTACCCAAACCAAGTAAAAACCGCTAAAATCTTTGCTCGTTATGAGAAGCTAAAACGCGATTCCTTTGCCTTAGATTTTGATGACCTGTTGTTAGAAGTCACTCATCTTTTTGAAAAACACCGTGAGGTGCGTGAACGCTGGCAAAATCGCTTTGAGCATATTTTGATTGATGAGTATCAGGACACCAACCAAATTCAGTATCGTTTGGTTAAGGCCTTAGTTAACCAAGATAGAAATATCTGTGTAGTGGGAGATGACTGGCAATCAATTTATTCCTGGCGTGGTGCAGATTTTACGAATATTTTGAATTTTGAACGTGATTTTCCAGGCGCTAAGACTATTAAGCTGGAGCAGAATTACCGCAGTACTGGCAATATTTTGACGGCTAGTCAGAAAATCATTAATCAGAATAAAACTAGGACCGACAAGGAATTATTTACTACGGCTGGTGACGGCGAGCCGATTGAAATCGAGTCTTTGATGGATGAAACTGCCGAGGCAAATTATGTTGCCTTAAAAATCATCAATCTTCTGGCAAATTCTAAAACCATCATGCAAAATGGAGAGCTAGTCAAAGATTTTACTAGTTATTCTGATTTTGCCGTGCTTTACCGTACCAATGCACAATCCTACGCTATTGAAAAAGCCTTAATCTCTCATCAAATCCCCTACAAAATCATTGGTGGGGTGCGCTTCTATGATCGCAAGGAGGTCAAAGATGTTCTGGCGGTTCTAAAACTGATCGTTAACTTCCATGATCGCATCAGTCTCGATCGAATTTGCCGCAATTTATTATCAGGTATTGGTCCAGCCAGTCTTGAAAAAATTCACACCTTCCTAAATCAATCCGAAGGCTATGATCAGTCCGCACAAGGGAAAAATAACGCCCTACTTGACACTGGTCTCTCTGACACTCTTTCTGGTAAAGCCAAAAATAGCTTTGCTAGGCTGCAGAACTTCTTGCGCGATCTTGATCTATCACTCAAGCCGGCTGAAATTACAGAGCAGGCTATCCATTATTTTGGTTTAACTGAGTCTCTTCGAGATGGTACCCCGACTGGTGATGAAAGAGCCGAAAACCTCAATACCATGATTGGTAATGCCAGTGAATTTGACGCTCTCGAGGATTTTCTTGCTGAAGCCAGCCTTATGTCTTCCGCCGATGAACAGACCTCGACCAACTTCGTCACTCTCATGACCATCCATGCCGCCAAGGGCCTTGAATTTCCAGCCGTCTTCCTAGTGGGGCTTGAAGAGGGTCTTTTCCCAAGTTCTCGCTCTGATGACGAGGCGTCAATTGAGGAGGAGCGTCGTCTAGCTTATGTAGGAATGACTAGGGCGAGAAAGCTGCTTATTTTAACTTACGCCGGCTCCCGTTTTTCAAACGGCCAGCGTAGTTATAACATGCCATCACGTTTTCTAATTGAGTTAGGCTACGATCCTTACAGCAACCAATCTTTAGGCCATTTTGATTCCTACGGTAGTAGATCTGACTACTCGGATTCTTCGAGTAGTAGATCTCCCTTCTATTCTGAGCCTAGAATGAGTCAATCTAATCGCTCCTTTGACCCATTCAGCGACGATATAGAATATGATGAGGTCGACCCTTTTCCAGATGATTTTTAATTCATCACCTCTATTCCTAATTGACAGAACCACAAAATACTTGTAGGATAAAAAATAAGCATAAACAAAATAAACAAAACAGAGAATTAATTATGTCAAATCATGAAGGCCTATCATCAAAGCATGAGGATAATCCTCAGGAAGTTTATGATTCCCATAAAAATGAGGCGGAACAACTAAAAGATTTTCAGCGAAAAAGAGTAAATGCCATCTATTCTAGTGTTCTCACACTTATTAGTTTTCAGGAAAGAAAAACTCCAGATACGAAGGAACCTTTGGTTACTCCGTATTATGAAAAGGCTTTAAGAACTCAAAAACAGGCCGAGCAGGCTGCTAAAAAAGAAGCACTTACAATCGGCGAACCAATGAAGATAATCGAAAAAATCCCTGGCGAAAACCCAAAAGATAGAAAGAATTATGCCTATCTTGATCGTCTCGATCTGGCTATCGAGCGTGGCGGTAATAGACTTGAAAAGAGAATTTGGCAAGAATCCATCAAAAACTTTGCCCCAATTATTGAAAAAGAGAATATTAAAGATAATACCTGGGTTATACTTAAGGAGACTTTTGATAAGAACCGTAAGGAGCAAGGTCTTCCACCTGCCGAATATACCGAGTCCGAGATGAATAAAGACTGTGAAAGGCTTCGCCAAAATCAGATTGATTCCATAAACAGTTGGACGGAATATCTCAGTAATAAAGAAACCCATTTTCCTACTTGGTTCAAGATCTATGCCTTTAATAGTGTTATCAAAATGGGTACATATAATCACAAATATGGTAAATATGAAAATCGTGACAAGTCCACCATCGCTCCCTATCCAAAAGTTAACCCAGCAGCTCTTGCTCTTACACTTGATGCGGTTAACGATTTTTTTGGGCAAGATAAAGAGAAATGGTTTACAGAGCATACTGACGATGATCAGCTTAACGCAGTTGTGAAATCCGGAAATTTTGGCAAGATTTACACGCATTTTTTTAATGAAATCTATAAGCCTATCCCTACACCTGAACGTACAGAAGACATAGAAGGTGAATGGTTTGACTTTCTTCCTGGGCAAGAGACTGAACTCGCCGAAGCCTCTCAAGGTACACCTTGGTGTATTGCTAGTGAACATATGGGGGAGTATTATCTAGAAACCAACGATCATACTATTAAATACAATAAAGCAAGATTTAAACTCTTTAAATTGAAAAACGAAAACAGCATAGATGGAATGTCGAAAACCGCCTGTGCTTCTATTCGCTTTGATACGCAAGGAAGAGTGGCGGAAGTATCAGGTTTATTGAATGGTAGTAGTCAAGCCATTGAAGATTCTCTTGTTCCTATTGTCGAACAGGAGGCTTTTAAGTATCCACTTGATCCAGATAAACATTTTAAGGAAAAGTTTCGGGACAAAAAAGAGCTCATTAGATTACAAGAAAAAGCAAAAAAAGGAGAAGAACTCACTCTTGATGAATACGCATTTTTATATGAAAATGATCGTAAAATTTTTACCCTAGATACTCACGGGGGTCCCGATCTGAAAATTGCAGAACTAAGAAATTTTTATAATTTATCAAGACTATTGCAAAGTGATAATAAAGACGCTTTAGTTCAAGATATGTTAATGCAAAAGCTTGAGTGTATCCTTAAAAATGCCAGTAGTAGTGATCTTGCTGCTAACCTCAATACTCTTCTCGAAAAAGGTATCGACGTTAATGATATTTTAGATAAGCTGGAAAGTAGCGACATCGCACAAAACCTCAATACTCTTCTCGAAAAAGGTATCGACGTTAATGATATTTTAGATAAGC
>CAUVQU010000002.1:0-77780 GCA_963554175.1 uncultured Candidatus Saccharibacteria bacterium
TTGGGTCGAGACGAATGGAAGCAGAACCGTTGGAAGCAAAGATCCCAGGAGAGTTTGGGTCTTCTAGTCTAAAGATGATGAATTTGGCTTCAGGTTTTTCTACTTTAATATTGTCATGATCATAGGATTCTACTTGATCATCATCTTCATAATCTTCATCGTCATAGTCGTCGTAGTCACCATCTTCTCCGGGGTTACTATACTGTCCGTATACTAGATAATTATGTGCAACATTAGGATCCACGACACACCAGTGGGTACCTTCAGCGAGGCTGGCGATTTCTTCTTCATCGCCTAACTTATATTCAAACCAATCACCATGGACATCTTCGGTACGTTCTGGTGTTTTGAGGATAACCTTGGTTTCTACTAATTCTTTAGCATAAAGTTTGGGGAAGTTGGCGGATTTAACAAGAGAAATGAGTTTTTCATCATCGGAGTTCTTAGAGAGCCAGTCTTCTTTATCTACACCATAAAAATTGTTAATTTGGCGATAAACTTTGGCGAGGATTTCAGCGTTAAGTTTTGGGAAGCTTAAGGCTGTAGTATTGTCGCGTCTATTGTAGTCTGCTTCATCAAGATTGAGAGTATTGCTCATCTTGGAGATACCATCAAAAGCATAAACTTTGAACCAAGTAGGATATGGACAGTTTTTATCTCCTAGATAGTTAGTCCAAGAAGTGATAGACTGACGCTGTTTATCGATGAGATCTTCAGCGAGAATCTCCTTTTCATATTCACTTAATTCTCTACCTTGGCCATTGTCTCTTAAAATTTGTTCCTGTTGTTTCCAATAGGATTCTGGGATGTCTTCATAATCCATAACGACATTCTCAGCAGAGGCTTCCCAGATTTTTTGTTCGGCTTTATCACCATGTTTTTCGATGATCCGATCCAGACGAGAGAGATAGGCGAAGTTTCTGCGTTCGTTATTTTTACCTGGGAGTTTTTCTTTGTTTTGACGAGCTTTATTGAAGGAGGATTCAACAATGTCTTTATGCTTAGATTCGAAGTTAACAAGAGAGAGGACTTTGGATCCGATTTCGTTTTGAAGACGAGAAAGATGCTGAACGTTTTGTTCAGTTGTATTGATATTATTTTCTTGGTCTGTTATCTCGTTATGATTAAGTTGATTATGGTTTGTTATTGGCATAAGGCAGATCCCAAATTAAATGTATATGGTTATATTTTAACATAACTAGAATATAGGGTTTGTTTTTTTATAATCAATATCTTTATTTAAAATATTGGACAGAAAAATAGAACACCGAAGTGCTCTATTTTATAGTGAGTCTAGAAAGTTGTTTTAGCTGATCTTCTTTACCTGAAGAGCATCAAGCTCGACTGGCGTTTCGCGACCAAACATGGAAACCATAACCTTGAGTTTGCCTTTGGTGGAATCGATTTCAGCAACAGTTCCCTCGAAGCCCTTGAAAGGACCGTCAGTAATGGAGACAACTTCGTTAAGGGCGTAGTTGACGGAGTATTTTGGATCCTCTACACCCATACGTTTCTTGATCTTTGCGATTTCTTTTTCGGAAACTGGAGTTGGTTGGGTGCCAGTACCAACAAAGCCAGTGACGCCTGGGGTGTTTCGGATAATGTACCAAGTTTCATCAGAAAGACGCATTTGGACAAGAACATAGCCCTGGAAGATCTTGCGATCAACGATCTTGCGTTTACCGTTTTTGATTTCAATTTGCTTTTCTTTAGGGACGATAGCATCTAAGATCTTATCCTGAAACTCAGGGCGATCGAGACGCTGTTTGATTGATTCTGCGACCTTATCTTCGTAGCCGCTGTAGGTACTGATTGTGTACCATGCTAGGGTGTCGTCATAACGGTTGACTGCCATTTTCTATTCTCCTATTTCAATAGATTGTTAAATAATAAAGTGAAACCTGCGTCAAGCAACATGATAAATGCTGCGAAGATGACAGTATAGATGATGACGGCGGAAACGAGTTTCCAGGTCATTTTACGATTTGGCCAGCGAACTTGGCGAAGTTCTTGCCAAGAAGCGTGGAAATAACCACCAATTTTACGGAAAGGAGCAGTTAGGATGCGAAGAACCTTTGGCATTGGCTTTTTGTTAGCTTTTTTCTCTAACTTAGCCTGCTTTTTTGCTTGTTTCTTCTCGTATTTTTGTTGTGCCTTCTCAAGCTTGGTTAGCTTTTTGTCGGCTGTTGAAACTGTCGTTTGTTGAGTATGACTTGTAGTTTCGGTTGCGGATTTTTCCTGATGATTTTTTTCCGGCGCTCGATTTTTGGGAGAGGTTTTCTCCTTAGATTCACCGGCTTTGATACGAGTGATATTTGCCATTTGCTCCTTCCATAAAAAATAGTCTGATACCAGACTGTCAATAGGAGTATAGCGAGGATTTTAACTTTTGTAAAGTGATTTTTGAGAAAATGGGATTATTTTTTTAAAAATATGATATGATAAGAATACCGATGGGGATTCGCCAAGTGGTAAGGCAGTGGGTTCTGGTCCCACCATTCGGGGGTTCGAATCCCTCATCCCCAGCCAGTTGAGATTTTAGTCAAATCCACCATAGAATCATATGGTGGATTTAGGTTTATAACAAATATAAAGTCGTTTTTTAACATATAGGTACGAAACGACTTTTTGCATACTTCATCTTGAGCAATAATATCCTTCGGATTTTGTAGTACTACCTGCAAAAAAATGGATTGGCATGGTGATTATTAAGGAAAACGAGGTTATCAATACGTGTAGTATATGTGGTAGAGAATTAGCTTATCTCTATTAGATGAGGAATTGTTCGCTCTCAGGAGCTGTCTTATCAGCGGTGTCAACATATAAAACTGGCTCACATTATTAAAAAAATACGTGTGAGTTTATCAAGAGTAGTTATTGTCCTGAGTGTCAAGAGTTGACCTTTGGTAATGGCGAAACTGATAGAGTTTTATCGGGTGCCCGTAGGACAGTTAGTATAATTCGTGATTAAAAGGTGCTCGGTATTACGATTATTTCTATTCATAAAACTAACGGAATATGTTTTATCAAACGAACGAATGTTTAGTCCTTTATCTTCGTATAATGATAGGATAAAAGGTGTGTTTTTTATAATTAACATCCAGTTCGCTTTGCATTCATTGCAGAAATAGTCAGCTAATCGTCTTTGATCATCTTTATTAAAGCTATTTTTGTCATAAGTACTAAAATCCGTATCATATGGCGGATCTAGAAACACAAAATCTCCTTTTTGCGGTTCCGACATCTTCAAAAAATCCTCAAAGTCCTTGCAGCTAATATTCGTTTTTCTGAGCTTATCAACTACGTCGGTATTTTTGTAGTAATCTAACTTACTTTCTAGGTTTTTAGAATTATACCCAATTCCTCCGTATGGAACGTTAAAATCTCCGTTCGAATTAAATCGGAACATTCCGCTATACGCATAATTACGTATAAATAGAAAAACAGATGCAGAGAGAGGAGATTCACGACAGACACCTTTATCATTATATATAAAACGATAGTACATATATAGAGAGCTTAGAAATGCCGTTTCGATATTGTCATCTATATCCCCATCTGGCAATTTACCTTTTTCTTGTTCAATCTTTTTCATTCTTGCAGTTTTTCTTTTGAGGTTTTTGTAGCACTCCTCAACCAAAATATTTCTATGCCATTTGAACATTTCGCTCAAAACTGATTCGATTTTACTGGCATTGTTATTTATAAAGTTGTCGAGCATCTTGTGGATATCCCCATCTGATATTGAGTTGTCTCGGTATTCTTTATAAATACGCATTAATTCTTTGTGATTAGAAACGAATATCTTCATGGACGACCATGAATTGCAAATCATCTCAGACCATCTTAGAAAATCCGAATTATTACTTCTGATATTCCTGTATAGATTAATTAGTTCAACTGATTTGTCATTGATAAAATATTTGTTAGCGTCCAACGCCATAAAAACTGAGCCACCGCCAATAAAAGGTTCGAAGTAATTATTGATGGTTTTTGGTATGTTCTCCAAGATTATCTTGAGTTCCCCCTCTTTTCCTCCAGGCCACTTAATTATTGGTTTCAGTCTATTCATTGTTAGTCTTCTCTAATATTATTCTCTTTTTTGCCGACTTAAAATAATTACTATCTAATTCAAAACCAATAAACTTTCTGTTTAGTTCTCTTGCTGCAACACCAATAGACCCAACGCCCATGAAGGGATCGAAAACTACATCATTTTCATCACTTGCAATTTCGATAATTTTTTTGAGTACCTTGAGCGGTTTCTGTGTAGGGTGTTTTGGGTCTTTAACTCGTTCCGGGTTCATACATATTGGACTCTCTATGAAATTGTGCATTTCTTTTTGGGATTTGAAATTCCACTTATGCCCTTTATTCCAGCAACAGAATATCATTTCACAACTATTTAAGAAACCGGACTTAAATATTTTTGGAGCTGGGTTTGTTTTATGCCAAATCATGAATTGGCTAGTATCAAATTTAACATCTAGCTCTTTGTGCCATTCTCCGATTTGATTGTATGAAGTAAATATAAATAAATTACCACTTGGCTTTAACACCCGTAGAAAATCTTCAGTCCATTCTTTAGGATTAAAATTAACCAAATCCCATTCGGCTAAATCGTTATTCATAGGGGTGCGTCCTGGTAAATTGATATTTCCAGTTGAATATTTAGCTATATTGTATGGCGGGTCGGTAAAAAGGAGGTCAATCGAGTTATCTGGGATTGTTTTTATTAATTTGCGGCTATCTCCACAAGAAAGAAGGCCATTCTTAATTGTTGTTACGGACTTCTTTTGCATGCTATAGGTATGCTTCCTTGATTTTATTTAACGCGTCTATAATGAAATGTGCATTTTTTTTATACTCATCAAGTACTATTTCGTATCCTTTATTGCTTTTGCAGATCATATTCCAAAAATCACGTCCAATTTTTAACTCTTCTTGACTAAAGAATTGCAAAACGCGTCCTTGATTCCAAGGTTTATTCTCGCCGTAACGATTGTAGGCTGTTGCGAAATAAATTTTTATTTTTTCTTCATTCCCGATGTTATTTGCTAGTATGCAGTATTGTTCTAAAAGAGCCTCCTTTTCGGAACGTGCTTTTTTGTTATCTAGATCTCCGCCAATTTTTAATTCTATAAGATAATGCATTCCCGTCTCTTCGTCGTGCAAATAATAGTCACTTTCATGCCTCTTATTAATCGTATTGGCGGACTTTTTTAAAATAATGCCATGATAGTCTGAAACAGACGGTGTTTTTGCATGTCTTTTGTATTCCTCTAGAATATCAGCTATATATTCTGTTTGTTCGCGGTATATGCTCCCTTCTACATGCTGCGATACTTCATAGCTAATTTCAGCTATCGTAATCGCCATTTTCTCCAACATATTTCCAAGGGAACTGTCCAAAGAACGTGATAGGGCAGAATAATATTGAATGTCGCTACCTAATACAGCAATGAAGACGTTGTGAATTTTCATATTAATCGTTCCTTCGTCGTCATAAACTTCGGAAAGATGTCTATCTGAAAAACCAGACGCATAAGATTGAATGGAGCTTCTGACAATAGCACGAATACTCCTCTCTTTATCGACTAACTGGGTGTTGGGGGTGGCCACAATCTAATTCCTCCGTTAAGTAGTATTTATATTACTATATCACAATGAGTATAAGAATCTAGGCTACTAACACTTTAATATTATCAAAAAACCGGCGTTCTTTTGCAGCTAGTATCCTTTGCGGATTTAGGGTTATTTATAGGACTTCGCTCCAAGCCTTGTTTAACTTTGTCGAGTCCTCCGATTCTAGTCGTAACTTCTTCTTCTAGCTGTTTATGTTCGTCTGAGTTTAGAATCTTAATCCAGAATAATTCTTTCATCTCCCTTGTATAGAATATATTTTGCCGTAGCCTTCATCAAGCCTACGCGACTAATGGTTTCTCCATTAGGGTTTTCTTGCTTCGGCAATGAGTAGTAATGAGGTAATCCTTTTTTATTTAGGCATTTCATCAAAACTAGTTTTTCTATAACTTAATTTTTGCGCCCACTATGATTTTGATATTGATTCATCGAATATGGATAGCACATTTGGCGATAAGCTTAATGTAGCGTTTTTTCGTAGAGCTATATTTTGCTGCCAAATCTCACACAATTCGTATTTTATATTCATCATAGTATTTTAATTATCTCCCACGTAGCTCTCGTAATAAAAATGACAAACGATGAAAACGGCATAAGAGAGATAATCTTACAAAATATTTATAATTGGTCTTCTGGATTAAAATCCTCTAGTCGTTGACGGATGTCTTTCTTGTAGATGGTTTTATTAAACGAAATCATGTTTTATTTGATTATTTCCCGCGCGGAAGAATATAAAGTATTATAATCTAGATAACTGATGAAGATTAAGATTATATACGACAAAAAAATAGAGCCAAGGCCGATTATTAAAGACGTTTATAAAATGCCAAATATTGATCAATTGATCAAGCAGGGTTTTAGTCTTCACATGGGGAGCAAGTATGATGAGATTCTCCATGAATTTTATGAAGGTGGTGGGCATTATGTGTATTTGTCGCTTGGGAACAAGCTAAGGCAATGGATTAAGGAGGGGGAGAGTGAGCAGGTAAAAATATTCTGTACTTTTTTATATAAGTTTTTCCAAAATAGGAAAGCTTTGCTTTATGAGGTCGAGAAATTTTTTGATGAAGATGAAATGGCTGGATTAAGAAGGATGGTGGAGGTCGATCGGATGCTTGAAAAAGATCGAAAACGGCAGATTGAGAAGCTGCGATCAGTTTGTCCTAAATGTGGAAACAAACATACGGCAAGAATTATCTATGGGATGCCTGTGATGGATGAAGAGATGGAAAAAGCGGAGGCGGAGGGGAGAATTTGGCTTGGTGGATGTTGTTTGGAAGATTACCGTTATTACTGCAGTAATTGTGAGTTGAAATTTTAGAATAAAAAATAGTGCCACCAGGCACTATTTTTATGAAACAGCATTTTTTATTTGAGAAGATTTTTTAACCCGCCGGCAAGGTCGGTCGGAAGAAGGATGACTGTCTTCTGAGATGGATCAGTACTGATTTTCTCAAGAGTCTGAAGAGTACGAATATTAAGACCACCAGGAGTTTTTGCAAGTAATTCGGCAGCTTCAGCAACAGCGGCAGCAGAAGCCTTTTCACCTTCAGCAGAGATAATGGCAGCACGACGTTCACGTTCGGCTTCAGCTTGCTTGGCCATGGCACGCTTCATGTCGGAAGGAAGTTCGATATTTTGAAGTTTGACACTTTCAATATCGATTCCCCATTTATCGGCTTGGATATCAACGATTTCTTTAATCTGGCTAGAAATTTTGTCACGTTTTGAGAGTAATTCATCCAGGTCGAAATTACCGGTGACATCACGTAATGCGGTTTGGGCAAAAGTGGAGGTGGCATAAGCATAGTTAGTGGTCTCAAAAACAGCTTTTTTGGCATCAATTACACGGAAATAAACGACGGCATCAACATTTACTGTGACGTTATCTTTAGTGATAACTTCTTGTTTTGGAACATCCATTGGTGTAGTACGGACATCAACACTGCGCATGGTATCAATGTAGGGGATAATGACATGAAGTCCTGGATCAAGGATTTTACGAAAACGGCCAAGACGTTGGACAACACCGCGTTCGTATTGATTAATAATTCTGACGCCGGGAATAATAATGAGGGCGGCGATTAAGATGATGACAATAAAAATCATAGCTTTACTCCTTTTATGCGTTTATTATAGCAAAATGATTAGAAAAACACAGGGGTGCTATAATGTAGAAAATATAATTCTAACTAATCTCGTTGTTTAGTTTATAGAAATGGAGTTGGAAAAGATGGAAGAAATAATCAATAAACTAAAGAGTGATCCACGTAACGCAAATTATACCTTGCGCGGGGTGCCGCCAATTCTTCAGATCTCTGAAGATGCAGAGATTCTAATTATTGGACAAGCTCCTGGAGCGAAAGTTGAAGAGAATAAAGTTCCATTTAAGGATAAGTCTGGAGAAAAATTGCGTAATTGGATGGGTATAGATGAGGCGACTTTTTATTCAGAAAAAATCGCAATTATGCCTATGGATTTTTATTATCCAGGTAAAGGAAAAACTGGGGATTTACCACCGCGGAAGTTTATCGCTGAAGAATATCATGAGGATATTATGAAATTGATGCCAAAAATTAAGTTAATTATTTTGATAGGTGAGTATGCAATTAAGTATTATCTTAAAGATACAAGAAAAAAGAATTTAACTGAAACGGTAAAATGTTTTCAGGAATATTTACCGAAATATTTTCCTATTGTGCATCCTAGCCCGCTAAATTTTCGTTGGCAAGCAAAGAATCCATGGTTCGAGCGAGATGTAGTGCCTGTTCTAAAACAAAAAGTATATACGATTCTTGGCTAGACCTATGGCTTGGTGGGAAAATAAATTTTTTGATCTTTAATCTCGTCTGGTAAGTAGCTGACGTCATGGTGAAAACCGGCCTCCCATTTATATCCCTTGGCATAGCCTAGATCCTGCATTAACTTAGTGGGGGCATTACGGATACCAAGCGGAATTGGTAGATTACGGGTATTTCTCGCTAGCTCTTTAGCGCGATTCCAGGCGTCATAGCTGCTGCGGTCCTTCTTCGATTTGGCTAGAGCGGCAGCAACATGAGAAAGGATAATGCCAGATTCGGGCATACCAATTCGTTCGACTGCTTGAAAGGCGGAGACAGCTAGGCCGAGTGCGCCATTGCCACCAAGTCCAATATCCTCGGAGGCAAAAATGACCATACGGCGAGCGATAAATTTTGGATCTTCTCCACCCTCTAACATACGTGCTAAATAGTATAATGTGGCATCGACATCGCTGCCGCGCATGGATTTGATAAAGGCGGAGATTGTGTCGTAATGGTAGTCACCGTCTTTGTCGTAGTTAATGATTTTTTTACCGACAGCTTCAAGAATGAGATCTTGGGTAATAGTTTTACCCAAAGAGAGACAGATTTCAAGATCGCCCAAGGCTGATCTGGCATCGCCACTCGCAAGTTTCGCGATCAATGCCAGACTTTCATCTGGAATTTCTTTATTAATTCCCTCTTTTTCTGTGGCGCGTTTTAGAATCTTTAGAATAGCTGATTCGTCCAGGTTCTTTAGGACGATAACTCGAGATCTTGAGATGAGAGCAGGAATAACCTCGAAGCTAGGATTTTCGGTGGTGGCACCAATTAAGGTGATTAGGCCAGATTCGACATGAGGAAGAAAGGCATCTTGCTGAGCTTTATTGAAACGATGGATTTCATCCACAAAAAGAAGTGTACGGATCTTGAGATTCCAGTTTTGTTTGGCACGTTCAACGACTGCCTCAACGTCGCTCTTGTGAGCAGTGACGGCAGAAAGTTCGATGAAATCGGCTGCAAATTCTTTAGCGAGGATGCGAGCGAGGGTGGTTTTTCCAGTGCCAGGTGGGCCCCAGAAAATGAGATTGACGGGCTCTTTCTTTTTGGCGATTTCGGTTAGAATTTTACCATCACCGATGATTTGTTCTTGTCCTAAAACGTCAGACAAAGTTTGCGGACGCATGCGTTCAGCTAGTGGCTGTCTTGGTGTGGTAATAGGATCCATTTTATTTTTCGACAAAGGCTCCAGATTGACGTGACCAGAACTTCTTATACTGTCCTTTTGGATTTTTGAGGAGTTCTTCATGCGGTCCTTGCTCGATAATTTTGCCATTCTCAAGTACTACGATACGGTCGAGACTAGAAATGGTAGAGAGACGATGCGCGACCACAATAGAGGTGCGGCCATGCATGAGGCGAAGTAGAGCCTCTTGGATTAGGGCTTCAGATTCGGAGTCAAGGGCGGAGGTAGCCTCGTCAAGAACCAGGATTGGCGCATCTTTTAGAATAGCTCTTGCAATGGCGATGCGCTGGCGTTGTCCTCCAGAAAGTTTAATGCCACGTTCGCCAACCATGGTTTCATAGCCGTTAGGGAGCTTTTCAATGAACTCAGCAGCATTGGCGAGTTTTGCAGCATGTTTAATTTCTTCCATAGAGGCATCAGGTTTAGCATAGGCAATGTTCTCTGCAATGGTGCGATGGAAAAGTGAGGCCTCCTGAGGAACATAAGCAATGTTTTTACGCAGACTGTGTTGAGTGACTTTGCGGATATTTTGATCGTCAATCTTAATTGTACCTTTGTCAACATCGGCAAAACGCAACAAGAGTTTGGTGAGGGTGGTTTTACCAGAGCCAGAGAGACCAGCCAGACCAATACGTTCGCCAGGTTTTAATTCCAAATTGAAGTCTTCAAAAATACTCTCTTTAGCATCGGCATGAGTAAAGGTGATGTGATCGAAAGTGATACCACCCTTATCAACAATGAGCTTCTTAGCACCTTTTTCGTCGACTACGGTGTCGACAGTATCAAGAATGATAGTCATTTCATGAGCATCGCCGAAGACGCGGGTAAAGTTTTTGAAGATACTACTGACATCCCAAAGATTCATCAGAATAGTTTGAGAGAATTGGAAGATAAGAATCACAGTAGAGACAGGGAGAGCCATAACAGGGGCGCCAACCACAATGAAGGCAATCATAATAAGGTCGATCAGAAGAAAGATGGAGTCAAAAATCATATCGCGGTGGATTGTGGCGCGCATGGAATTTTCACCAGCTGCTAAAGTTTCGGCTTGAAACTTAGTGTAGCGAGCACGTTCGTAGTTTTCCTGGGCATAGGATTTGACGGAGATGATGTTGGTAATTGAATCGGTAAGTTGACCGGTCTGTTTATTTTGGGCGGCAGCTTCTTTTTCGTTGCATTCACCAATACGTTTAAAACTTCTTGAAGATACGATGGCGAAGATGACCGAGAAGATCATTAATAGGATAGCGAAGGCAGGCGCGCGATTGATCAGGATGATAAAGATAGATGAAAAAGTGACGATAAGAGGAACGATATTAAATACGATGGAATCTGCAAAACGTTCGTAGGCTCTCGTAAAACGGCCAACCTGTGCGGTAAGAGAACCGGAGAAGCGATCAGAGTGAAACTGCATAGATTGATTATTGATAGTATCAAAACATTGAATCGAAAGGTCATTAATAGTGAGAAGTTCCATCTTCCAGACCAGATAGACACGTAGATTGCCGAGTATGCTTGAACCAATTAATTGACAGAGGATAAGAAAAATACCCTGCGGTAGGACTTTTTGTACAAGCGGAATTTGGAAAATGTTGCCAGGGTTGATGAAATCTTCTGGTCTAGCGGAAGAAAGAATATCGATAATATTAGCTACAACAAGTGGAGCGAGAATGGTGCGTACGAAAATAACAATAGGGGTAACAATGAAGACGCCAAGGGCGAGCCACTTGTAGTTCTTATTGGCTTTTAAAAAGTAGTGAAGGGTGCGTCCAATGGTTGATTTATATTTGGGGTTTTTCTTGGGTTGTTTTGTCATAAAGCCTCGTATTAATTATTGATTTGTTAAATGATTTATTAAAAAGTGTTGATTTTGGGCAGACTTAGCGCCTAGAGAATCATATAATAGGTCTATTTTATCATAAAAATATTTTTACGGCAAAGAGGTGGCATGGTATAATGAGTGAAAAATTAAATAGGAGTTTAATTATGGCAGATTTTAATAAAATCTTGACCCCAGGAAACTTTGAAGACGGTGAAATTAATGTAGTAATTGAGATTCCAACCGGTTCTAATCATAAGATTGAGTGGGATCGCAAAAATGCTTGTTTTATGCTTGACCGTGTAGAACCAATAGCCTTTGCTAAGCCATGTAATTATGGTTTTATTCCACAGACACTTGACGAGGATGGTGATGAGCTTGATGTTTTGATGGTAACAGACCAGCCACTTACTACTGGTATTTACACTAAAGCACGCGTGCTTGGTGTGATGAAGTTTGTTGATTCAGATGAAGTAGATGACAAGGTGATTTGTGTACCAGCTGATGATCGTAATAATGGTGATAAATATCAAACACTTGAAGATTTGCCAAAGCAATTAATTAAGCAAATCGAGTTCCATTTTAACCACTATAAGGACCTTAAGAAGCCTGGCACTACCGTAGTTAAAGGCTTTGAGGGTGTAGAATCTGCGAAAGAAGTAATTAAAGCTGCAATTCAACGTTGGAACGACGCTGAATAATTCAGTTAAAAATAAAAATAGACTCTTATCGGAGTCTATTTTTTGTCTATATGAAAATGAGGGCCTAGGGACTGAGATTATTCGAGGATTGTGGACTCGATGGATTTGGCGAGATCAATTAATGAGGCAGCGTCGATGTCGGAGGCTAGGAAGATGAGAGCGAAGACATGTCTATCAGTAGGATCTTCTTGTTTAGTCTCAAGAAAATAGACGTTATTGAAAATCGGATAATTTAGATTTGCACTAGTAGTATCATTTGTTTGAGCGCCAAAAACACCATAAGTATTAAGTTTGGAAAAACCAGTCAGGAAGGGATTTTTTGTGGCATTGACTGGGGTTAGCTTGGTTTTAAGATCTTGCCAGAGTTGATCGGAAAAATCGGGATGATCTTTGAATCGCTTCATTAGGCTTAAAAGATCTGCGGTATTAGTGAGATGAGAGGAAAAGTTAGTATTACTATATGATTGATCTTTGAGAAAATCTTTCAAACGATCCTCGCCGAGGTCTGCAATAAGGGCGAGCGTGCAACCTTGATGGTTGTCCTGAAGAATTTTTGTAAGACAGTTATCACGAGAGATTTGTTCAGATCCAACAGTTAGGAGGTCTTCTTTTTTCCAGTTTCCCTGTTCAATTTTTGTATAAGTAAGATAGGCGAGAAAGAGATTTTCAACCCCGAGACTGTTGTTTTGGGTAAAATCATTATTTCTGGCAATAATCTCTTGGTTGTTAAGGTCGTAGATGAGAATACTGTTGTTTTTCTTGCTGACTTGCGTGGCGAGCCAGCGATCAAGGGTGGGTTGTAGATTTATTTTTTTAAAGTTTTTTACAACCTGCTGGGTTTGCTCAGGTTTTGCGGTTTTTTCATTAAGATACTTCATGAGGTAAACAATACCAAATGAGAGGGCGACTACTCCGAAGGTAGTAAAAATGATGATAAGGAGGATTTTACCAAATTTCGGCATACTATGTTTTGATAGTTCATTAGGGGTAAGATCTTCTGGTGGCTGAACATTCATAGGTGGAGTTGCATTCTGAGGTGTATTGGTATTAGTGAAAATATTTTTTTGGTTTAAGTTATTTGGTGGCATAAATTCCTTTGTAATATTATTAATTTCCTTTTGGCGAAGCAGAGATGAGGCGATTTAAAAAGTTTTGAGCCTCAGCGTGATCAAGTAAACGGGGTCTAAAAGTATCATCATAAATGGTGGGAGAAATGCGGGTTTGAAGTAGTTTGTTATTATCAAAATAATGAGTAAGAATGAGACTACGAGTAGTATCTGGCCAGTAGATTTGATCAAAGAAAAGATTGCCTAGGCCATAGTAGATTGGTTTTTGGTTGTAAAGTTCATAAGTTTGGGGTTGGTGGGCAGAAGTGCCGACAACCATATCGGCGCCAAGGTCGATGAGGTGACGGAAAAACTCCTTTTGGTTCTGAATTGGTTGGTCACAGGTTGGGTAGGCAACTGACTGGTCTGGATAGGCATAGCATTCAAAGTATTGAATATTAATAATAGTAAATTTTTGTTCAGCTTTGGCGACAGCTATATCTTGTTTTACTTGCTCTTCGTTATAGGGGTTAGCGCCTGGTGTGGTATCTGTTGCAATCTGGCCATTGGCGATACTGCTGGTAGAATGGTTGTAGGCGAGGAGACGAATGGACTGGTTAAGATCAAGCGGTTTTTTCGCTTCTTCAAGGTTTTCACCACCGCCAACGGTCTTTAGTCCAAGTTCATGATATTTAGTAATGGTCGCTAGGTTATTTTGGGTACCAGTATCATTATTGTGATTACCAGTAAGCTCTACAATATCAGTTCCAATTGTGTTAATAGTGTCGAGGGTGCGCCAGTCGGCACAGAGTGTCATGGTTTGATAACCTCCGAGACAACCTTCTTTAAAACTAACCTCGTTACTGATATGGGTAAAAGTCTTAGATTTTAAGAAGTCGGCGATATGTTCTGCAAAATATGTTCCATTTTCAACCTGGTTGAGTTTTAAGGTGAGACGGCGTGTGAGAGCGGTGACGCCAGTCTCGGCGAATGAAACTAGTTTCTTCGGTTGATTCTGAGAAAAAATATTAGCAAGAAGATTGTGGATGGCTTCGGTTTTGGTTTGACCCATAGAATTATCGGTATTTTTTCTCGTAATATGCAGGATGGTAAAACGGGCTCCTGAATCTTGGTGGTCGAGATAAAAATCATTTTGGAGGCTGAGTAATTTAATAGTGGGGTTTAATTGTTCTGTAGAAATAAAAGTAATATGATTTTCTTGGATAAATTCTTTGTCGTCAAAATGGTCCAATGATAGGTCTACTAGTGGGCTATAGAAGTCGGTGGTCGGTAATTCGATTTTGGCCACGAGATAGTTCTTCGGATCTGAAGGTAATTTAAAAACTTGACTGTCTTGGAGTTCAAAATCGGAAAAATTTAATTTTCCTACCAGCTGATTACAGATAGTGCCTTGATCTAAAAAATTCAACTTAAGATTAGATAAGCAAGTGGATTGATCGAGAAGGTAGGTTTGGGTTTTATGACAAAGGCTTTTAAATATTGTGATAGTGCTGAGAACGATAAAAATAAAGCCAAAAACTATAGCGAAAAAAGGTGTACGATAGCGAGTTTTAGTTTGATGTGGTTGTTTGATTTTCTTAGTTTTTATTTTGTGGTAAGGTGTGCTGTTGGAAGTCATAGATATCATCCAATTAAACGTTTAATGGTTATTTTTATTTTAACATAAGTTTAAGTTGAGGTATAATTTAAGCATGAGTTTTAAAATTAAACTTTTTGGTGGAAAGTCTAAAGAAAAACATTTTGATGTTGAATCTCCAAATAAAAACGTTAAATGTCGAGTAAAGATAGCAAATGGCCGAATTTATTATGAGGTAAGAAAGAATAATGACGTATTAGTGCGGGAATCTCGTCTTGGCTTTAAGTTGCATGGAGAAAATGATTTAGGGCAAGATTTGGTACTCGTGCGGACACAGAAGAAGAGTGAAAGTTCAGTCTGGGAGCCGATAGTTGGTGAGGAAAAACAGATTCATAATGAATATAATGAAACGGTTTTTTATTTGTCGGAGACGACGGAAAAGCAAAGACTTTTTTCATTACGTTTTCGAGTCTTTAATGAGGGGGTGGCCTTTCGATATGAGATACCTCCGCAGCCAAGTTTTCAACGTATTATAATTATGGATGAGCTAACAGAATTTAATTTGGATTTAAACGGTCAGGCTTGGAGGATTCCAGCTTATCAAGCAACTAAGTATGAGTTGAATTATGAAAAGTGGCCAGTTTATGAGCTAAGAGATTCGGTGCATACACCTTTGACGGTGGAAACTAATAACAATAAATACGTTGCGATTCACGAGGCGGCACTTTATAATTATGGTTCGATGACCTTGAAGATGAATGCGGACAAACATCTTCAAGCAGACATTACACCGCTGTCTGATGGGGTGAAAGCCTATGTTGATCTTCCCTTTGATTCTCCTTGGCGTGTAATCATGATTGCGGATTCGGCGATTGAGCTGACGGTGAACCGAATGATTCTAAATTTAAATAATCCGCCAAAAGAAGACTTTAGTTGGGTGAAGCCATTGAAATTTTTAGGAATTTGGTGGGCCATGTATGTTGGCGAGTGGACCTGGGCGGAAGGTAGGAAGCACGGTGCTTCTACTGAACATGCGAAACAGTACCTGGATTTTTGTTTAAGGCTCGGTGTATCTGGGCTTCTGATTGAGGGGTGGAATAACGGTTGGAGTGGTGAGTGGTCAATGGATGGTAAGTTTACGGACTACCTTCATCCAGTGGCTGATTTTAATATGGAAGAAGTCTCCGAAAAAAGTAGGGGATGTAATATTGAGCTGATCGCTCAGCATGAAACGGTTGGGCAGATTGATAATTATGAAAGGCAGCTTGAAAGTGCGTTTTCTTATCTTGTCAGTAATGGTATTCATTATGTGAAAACTGGGTATACTGGTTCAAAGATGTTAATTCGTGGAAAACAGGAGTATCATCACTCACAGGCTGGGGTACTGCATTATCAGAAGACTGTAGAGTTAGCGGCAAGATATCAGATTATGTTGAATATTCATGAACCAATTAAGGGGACTGGGATTGAGCGGACTTATCCAAATATTTTGACAAGAGAGGGGGCGAAGGGACAAGAATATGAAGGTGGAAAGATCAGGTTAAATCATGCAACGATCTTGCCTTTTACAAGGATGTTATGTGGTGCCTTTGATTATACGCCTGGAATTTTTGATTTAAAGAATCCAGCGAAGCGTGTTTACACAACTCTTGCCAGGCAACTTGCCTATTATGTGGTATTTTACTCTGGAATGCAGATGTTGGCGGATCGACCAGAGATGTATGAAAAGCAACCAGCGGTCTTTGAATTTTTACAGAAAGTTCCAGTTAATTGGCAGATGACGATTCCGCTACTCGGGAAAATTGGAGAATATTATGTTGTAGCAAGACAAGATCGAGATTCCGATGATTGGTATGTGGCGGGGGTAACCAACGAAGAACCGAGACGAGTGAACTTAAATATGGAGTTTTTAGAGGAAGGTATAAAATATACCGCTTATATTTATCGTGATGGTGAAATGTGTGATTACCTCGAGAATCCATTGGATATTATGATTGAGAAGAGGGTTGTTCAAAGAGGCGAGTTTTTAGATATCTGGCTAGCAGCTGGTGGCGGCTTTGCGGTGCGTTTAATTAAAGGATATTAGTCTCTTAAGTTTTCGTGTAAAAATCCCCAAAGTTGGGGATTTTTATATATTATGGGTTAAGAGGCTAAAGCGATCCTCTTAGCTGTCTAATTCGGCTGTTAGAATTAGTCTTTCGGTATAATCATTTTCGGCAATTTTTTCTCCATGACAAGTCATAAGGGTGAGAGTGGGTATGGCTTTGGGCTCAAGGACTTTGGACATACTAATACTATCTTTGGCCTGGATGTAGAGGTTAGTAATTTTGTAGGTGTGATTATCAAGTTTAATCTGGTCATTGAGTTTTAAATTATGAAGACTGCCAAAGATTGTGGATGAATGACCGATGATAAAAGTGTTATTTTCAGCTGCGTAATAGAGGCCAGCGATTTGGTCGGGAGCGGTGAGCGTGTAGTCGTTATTTAATTGTAAAACTTTAATGGCTGATTTGAGGCTGATTTTGGGTGCTTCCAGAATGAGATTTGAGTTTGCCTCGACATTATGTGGCTGCATGCCAAAATAGCCAAAAATAGCAAACAGAAAAAGATAAATACAGATAAAAATTTTATGTGAATAATGCTTCTTGAATCGCATTTTTCCTCCCAACAACCTTAATAGTTTGATTATAACATAAGCTAGATGAAAATATGAATAGTAAATGAAGGCTGGATGAATAAAATATGAATCTGTAGAAAAACGCCCCTTGCGGAGCGTTTTTTTGAGTAAGTATGTTAGTCCTGATATCTTTCGTAACTAAAATCACGGTAGTAGTCACGATAGATAACAGGGTCGTCACCCATAGGGTCTCTAATTAGAGCCTCCATGAGCTGATGTAAGACGTTGAACTCAGCTACATAGAGGTATTCATCGTAACCTTCGATCTTGATACGACTACCCCAGTTATCAGGCATCTTAAATGTCCTCTTGTATTTTTTATGAGGATTACCGCCTGGTCTCACGCCGATGATGGTGATGGCAATTGGATTGTCTTCACCGATGAAATCTTTGTCGTCAGCAAAGGAGATAACGACGGATTGAATACCTGGCTCCTTTGGTTTTAAGGTCTTACGTGCAAGCCTTAGGCAATGGGCTTCCTTATCAACAAAGATGGCGTAGTCCGGATCATAGGCGACAAACTGTCCTAAAAAATCCGTGATCGCCAGAGTGCTTGGCCTGATGAAGGTGGTAACATCGTATTCGATGCTGGTCGGAGATAAAGTGACCTTCTGCTCCTTCTTTGTAGAGGCAATCTCCACCTTTGATTCTGGTTTGAGATCATATGGTGGCGGTGGCACTAGGGCCTCGACGGTCTCTTCGGCTGCTGCGGTTTGTTTGTTGGCAGCAAAACAGGTGATTGGGGTAACGAAACTGCAAATACTGATGATTAATAAAGTTGCTAAAAAAAACTTTTTCATACTTTTCCTCCTTTAAAGTACGAAGTGAATTAACAAAAACCCAAAGAATTTTGGAGTTTTTGGAGTTACCTATACTGATATTATACAATAATTATATAAAATTACAACTTATCGTATGGTTCGGTAATGGGAATCTGGATAGTAGTGCCAAAACCGAGTCGGGATTTGACTTTGGCGCCAAGGATGGCGTACTGCTCTCGCTGTTCAACAGTGATGATGGTGGAGTCATCTTTGATGGTGATGAAGTTTGAGATAGGCCTGATATCGGCTAATGTATCTCCGGCAGTATTCATGGAAATAATGATATTTCCCTTTTGTGGAGTTTTTAAGACGTGGTTTAGATAAGAAACAATAATTTTAGTTAAGGCAAGGAAATTTTCCACCTGATGTTTTGGGCGCAGTACGTCGAGGTCAAGAGTATAACCGGCACGTTCAAGGCGAATGACGTATTCACGATAAATAGGATCAATGACATCAGAAAGATACATAAACTTGCGCTCAAACACACTAGTGTGTACTTTGTTTAAGTCAAGGATTTTGAGAAAATCTTGATTCTCCTTCATAGGCTATATTATAACATAGAATCTCTCAGTTAAATAGAAAAGAGGTTTTAGACGCGTCTTAGCGCGAGGGCAAGGATTAGACTCCTGGGCTGTGAGTACTAAGTAATTCACGGTGGGCGCGATAGTCTGGATCGTGAGATTCAACTTCTGCCCAGAAGGCTTTGGAATGATCTGGGTGATTGATATGTGCGAGCTCATGAATAATAACATAATCACGTTGAGCTTCAGGAACTTGCATAAGGCCAATATTGAGTGAAATAGTGATAGTGGTCGGGGAAAAAATTGAGGTCTTACGGTGGGTGCAGGAGCCCCAACGACTACTGGCGTGAGACAAGACTACCTTATCGTAATGATAGCCAAAGCGTTTAGCAAGATACTCGAGACGATAAGGCAAGTACTCCTTGGCTTGTTTTGTGAGTAGTTTCTTCTTGAGGTCACGCGCACGTTGTGTATTAGGGTCTTTAACTTTTAGTTTTTGCCGAATTTGATCCCTCATCTTCTCCAGAGTTTTTTTGACGACTAAATCGGATGCAAAACTTGGAACTGTGGCCTGAAGACGACCAGAAGTGGAAATTGAAAAACTAACCGAACGTGAACGGGAATTCTTGCGAATAATAACTTCACCAAACTCTGGATCGTTAAGCATAAGTGGCTCCGTAAAAAGAAAATGGGCGGATTTTAATTCTAGGAAAGTTGAGAGAGGACGTGTGAAAGTTGTGTGTCAAATGTATGCTTACCGGAGAGAATGATGGGCTTTTCGGTTTCGGCAGGAGCTTCCATGGCGCGAATGCGAGAATCGTATTCTTCTTTGGCGCGAGCAACGGAACGAAACTTAAGTTTAAGGCGAGCCTTAATGGTATTAATGTCAGTTTGGATCCAAACGAGGGTGGGATTATAGCCACAGATCTTGAGGAGTTTGCGGACGGCATTGCGTTCGTTTTCAGTATCAAGGCCTCCTTCAATAATAATATTCTGTCCTGTTTTTGAAATTGCTTCCAGTACGACATGAATTTGTTTTTCGGTAAAGTCAGCTTCTTCACGTAAAGATTGTAGATTGTAATAAGGAGCTTTGAATCTCTGAGAAAATTTCTCACAAAAGGTAGTTTTTCCACTACATGGAGCACCGAAAACCAGAATTGCACGCGGTTTAGTCTTCTTTTTACTTTCCATATTGTGAGTATTATAGCATGAAGTAAGAGATGGTACAATTTATAAATTTTTAACTAGTTTAGATTTATTACCAATGGTTTTGATCTTTGAATCAAACGGGGCATAATAAGGGGTGGTCATCATCGATGAGTTAGTTAAGAGAATTTGAGATGGAAAATAGAAAAGCCAGCAAATAAAATTAGCTGGGGCAAAAAGAAACTCTGGAAGTATGTGGATGCGAGCAAAATACGAAATCATAACCGTTAAATCACAACAAATAAAGAGGGCGAAGCCAAAGAAATTACAGAGAGCCGCACGACGATATTTTGGTGATTCCCTTTTAATCCAACGGTGGGCGAGAATAAGGTTGAGAAATAAGGTGTTTGCGTAAATAAAGGCGACACCATAGAGCGGCTCGGTGAAGGTGGCCCTAGTAAAGGAGAGGATAAGAAGATTAATGATTGACCAAAGAATAAATAATTTTGGATTGAGGCTTGCATAGCGTGAGATATGAAGATATTGGGCAAGGCAGAAAATGATGACGCCGATGGGTGAAATATTGTTATATAGTAGGATGATGTCTGCAAGAAAAGTAAATAGAAGAGCAAAACGAAGGAGGTAATCTTTTGGTGCGAAAAAGGACGCGTAGAGAAAACAAGTGAAGATAGTACAGACTTTAACAAGGCTGGCGGTATCAAGTAGCAGGCGCGGAATAAGGCGCTCACCAAAGATGAGTGCGAGTAGGTCAATGGTGAAAAAATAGATAAACATAAGAGACCAGAGAGTAATCCAGAAGGCTAGACTAGAAAATAATCGTAGATGAAAGGAGAGGTGTGTCGGAGTTTTGCGACGAGCGACGAGTCGTGCTTTTGATTTATGTTTTAGCATAAGAATTATTTTAAGTATAGCGGATTTATAGAGAAAAGCATAGTATGAAGGACTGGATATGTTATAATAATGATATTAGGGGCGTAGTACAACGGTTAGTATAGCGGTCTCCAAAACCGTAGATCATGGTTCGATTCCGTGCGCCCCTGCCAAAATGGAATATAAAACTCGACTTGGTCGAGTATTTTTATGGTCATTTTTCTTGGGTGGTTAGTTTTTTGTTGTATTTTTAAATTAATTTTTTTTGAAGCTATAGGTAATAACTTTTATGGATGAAGATTTTGGCGATATTTTTTGTAATAGTAGAGCCGAATGCAGAAAAGTATGATTTCAGTAATCACGCGAGTAATGGCGACGGAATATAAATTGAGATTACTAGAAAGATATAGAAGAATAAGTGAGACGAAATTAAAGACCGTGGAAATAATGGTGGAGAGGGTGACTTTATTTTGTTGATTGATGACTCCAAGTGTAGGCCAGCCAAGTAATGTGTTGATAAAACTAAAAAAGATAGTGATGGCAAGGATTTGTATGATAGGGTGGGCGGCTGCGTATTTATCGCCAGCAAGCACCTGAAGGACAAGGGGGAGTAGAATGATAATGAGACCTGTAAAGAGAAAAACAAGTGGGATGGTTTTTTGGAAAATTTGTTGAATAAACTTTCGGCTTTTTTGGCGTACCATAATGGGGTAAATGCCGCTGGAGAGCTGGCCCAACAAGGCTTGAATAGCGCCAATAATTTGAATAGAAACGCCGAAGAGTGCTACTTCGGTTGAAGAAAAAACTAAGCCAATAATGATTGTACTGATAGCGTTAAAAGCCGTTGCGGAGACGTCGGAGAGAAAATATATTAGACTAATTTTTAGACTATAGATACTAGATTTTAATTTTGGGCGAATCAGTCTGAAGCTTCTTTTTTGAAGCTCAAAAGCGACTAGGATGATGGCGATGACTGAGGAGAGGATATCAAATAGTGGAATTAATATAATTTGATGATCTTGTCTGACAAAGAAAATTGTTAAGAGGAAGGAGATTGTCTTCATGATAATGAATCGAATTGTCATGACATGAATAATTTCGAGTCCGCGAAACAGAAAATCGAAGAGGAAGATTGAGAGAAAGACGGTTAGATAGGATGTGATGGTGAATAGAAAATTATGGCCCAGTATGGGAAAGAAAAAGCTGAGAATGATTATTAGGAGGAACCCAATTCCACCAAGAAGAAGACGGGCCAGAAGGGTGTCGGCCATGATTTGTTGGATTTTATTTGTGTCATTCTTGATTTTGGCAATTTCTTTAGTAGCAGAGAGCATGAAACCGAAATCCAAAAAGATTTGTAAAAAATTCATGACGGTTTTGATAAAGGTCAGGTTGCCGTAGGTTTCAACCGAGAGTCGGCGAGTAAGAATGGGGAGGATGAGGAATGGAAAAACCATTTTGGCTAGTTGGAAGATGGCAAGCCAAAAGGTGTTTTTCTTTACTTGGCTGAGTTTAATCATTGTTCCCTTTTTTAGTGACTAGCATGGAGGCAATGAAGAGCCAGATTGCATAAAAGCTGAGTGACTCGAACTGAAGGTAAAGATAGAAGATAATGAGAAGGTAGTGATAGCGAAAGGCGAGTCTGGAATTTTTAGCAAGATATATTAGATAAAAGATAAAGAGAAAAAGAGCTATGATGCCAAATTCACTAATTATACGTGTATATAGGCAGTATGAAACACTATCGTCATGATAATTTGGATTTTCTAGATCGTTGACTTCTTTTAAATAGGTGCTTTTATAGTCTTTTTTTGCTTGAGCATGACCGAGATGGACGGGATAGATAGAGTTACCAAGGCCAAAACCAGTAAAAAATCCGAGTGGAGACTTGGTGTAACCGAAGAGACTAGCCTTAATCCGAAAAACACGGCTAGCGAATGAACCATCTGAATTAACTCCAGATTGCCTAGCTAGGAGGAGACATTCTTCGGTATTTTGATTTTTTTCTAAAGTACAATCGATGGTGGTCTCAGGGTTAGCCCCAAGAAAACCAAAGAAGATTTTATGAAAACGTCCGTTAACGGCTGAAATAGTTGTAAGAAAAATGAGAAAGGCCACAAAAGTGAGGGGGAGAAAAAGTTTTTCTTTAATCTTGGGTAGATAGAGCGCCGCGAGGATGACTAAAATGATTAAAATATCAAGGATAATGCGAACGCCGGCACCAAAAAGGATGGCGGAATAAGCGTATAGGACAATTAAAAATAATAAATCTTTACGACGAGTCAGCCAAAAGAGGGGGAGTAAAATGCCAAACAGATGCATGCCGATAAATGAGGGTTCGGTGAAGAAAAATTGCACGCGGTTTTTGGCAAGATAGTTGCGTTTGAAGATTAAATTAAAAAGATCTGTGACTAACGTTAGGTGATATTTAATGGCAAAATATTCGAGCAGGCCGATAATGAGACTAGCGAGATAAGTAATAATAATGATAGAGGCAAGACGATTAAGTTGTTTTTTGAGATCCGATTTTTTGTGTTTTGCATAAAATTCAAGAAAACTAGTGAGACAGGCGAGCCCTAAATTAATTGGGATATAGGCAGATAGATAATCATCTATCCGACCTTTATAGAATAGACAGGTGATGGTTCCCAGGATAGTGAAGCTAGTAAAAAAAAGAAGGATGGGGCGTAGCTTAGGGAAAAATGATTTTAAATAATAAAGGTTTAAGATGGCGTAGAGGAAAAGAATGAGTGGCGTAATGGTGGCCCAACCGTTGGAGGGGGCAAAGATGAAGTTTTCAAAAGGTAATGTGGCGGCAGCGAGATAAAAAAGAAAGTCAGAATTAAGGCTGGCAAGTTTTTTCAAAACATATTCGGTAATATGTAGAATTGACTTCACAGGTATATTTTACTTGATATCTTGAGATTTGACTACTTGGATGTGTTTTGTTTTGCGCGGAGTCGACCGATTAGCTGGAGAATCAAGAAAAGGCGGAACTTAAAACAAAATAAAATAAAGGCTTTTGGCGGTGAGAAGAATCGTAGTGGCGCAAGGTAGATGGCGCGATAAAAAAGAGGAATATTGTATAGGGCTCGGAGGGTTTTTCTTGGATGCTGATTCTGCGGATGGCAACAAAAATTCACTAGGATAAAGAAGAGGTGTGTGGCAATAAAAGCCTGAAGTGATTTTTCGAGGCGTGGAAAAAGATCGGGATACTGAAAATGAAGATAGGTACTAATTTTTTGCAAGGCATGGTGATAATTCTCTGCGTAATCTTTGGTAAAGGTGCGGACGGTAGAGTGTGGGTGAACTTGATAGATATATAGAGGTTTTTCTAAGATTCCCACTTGGTCGAAGTTTTTTAGAATTGTAAAATTATACAGAGCATCTTCGGCTACTTTAAGATCTGGGTCAAAAAGAGTAGTTTTTAGGCTATGATGAAAAAGCTTCATATGACAGAAATTATATCCAGTTTCGAGATCAAGTAGTTTTTTGAGGAAGTCGGAAGTGGGGATGATTTTATAGGGGAAACTTGACGATAAAGGAAGGGTTGTTTTTTCTGTGAGAGGTGGTTTTTGATCTGAGGAATAAATGTGGCGTTGGTAAGTGGAGCTGACATACTTTAGCCGATGTTCAGTCGCGAAAAGATAAAGATCGGAAATAAAAGTGGGGGTAAGTAAGTCGTCGGCGTCAAGAAAACAAAAATATTTACCAGAAAACTCTCTTAGTCCGTGATTACGGGTGCGACTGACTCCTTGATGAGGGAGATTAAAGAAACGAATATGACGGTTATTTTTTGTATGATTTTTATTTTTAGTATTTTGATATTTTGTAATATATGACTCACAAATCTGTTTTGATTGATCGGTTGAACCGTCGTTTAGAAGAAGGATTTCAAGGTTAGGATAGTCTTGACTCAGGACGGAGTCGATGGTTTGCGGGAGAAAGGAGGCTGCATTATAGATGGGGATAATGACGGAGATGAGTGGATGCGAGATTACTTGTTGATTCTGCATAATATCTAACAGCTTTTATGATATTTTTTGCCAAAGAATTTGGCAAGCAAGAAGCTAGTGATTTTGTTGCACCAGTTGACGGGTTCAGTTTCAATAATCTTGAGTTCTAAAATATTGGTTTTTTGGTCGAGGTCGGGATATTTAGTATAGAGAAAGACGTCAAGAAGAAGCTCTGAGATACGACCAAAAAATCTAGCGTGAAACTCATCATGTTGATTGATCTCAGCTTTGGTAAGGGTTTTTTCAAGATTCATGAGGACATCGAAGAGAAAATTACAGTATTCATTAAAAATTTCTTTGCGCATAATAAAAATATTAAACATATGCGCGGAGCGACGGATTTTGAGTCGATCAAACTCGGAGAGATATTCTGGATGGCGATCTTGGATAATTTGACGAGTTTTATCAAGCGGCCCAATATGTAAGGTGTGAGCGTAGTGACTATATAGACTTTCAATGTAGTACTTACGTTTTTTCGGGAGAATTATATCATATTTGATATTTTTACCTGGCTCACAGAGAAGAGACTTTAGATAATCTTTGGTGAGTATTTCTTTGTGATTTATTTTTGACAGAAAACGGCGGTAATGAACAAGACCGTAGAATGAATTTGGAGCTTGGTCTTTTATCGCTTGGTTTTGCCAAAGCCAATAGAGGCCAGTGAGCTCGGAATAGTTATGATTTTTTTTGGAAATATTCTTGCCAGTGTTATCAAAAGAGAAGCTGTCAGGTAATTTTATGTCTGAATGTTCGGCTTGAAAAAAATGCGAGCCAACTAATAACGGCCGGTATAACGGGTCGTCGGGCATCGTGTAAAGTTTATGAGTTGCAACGATAACCTCCAAGGTTGGGTCGGTTCCCTTTTTCATCTCCCCTATTATACCATAGAAAAATCCTCTCTAGATGAGAGGACTTTCTGAAATTATTCTAACGCTTCTTTTCTTTAACTTCGTTGCGACCGAGGTTTTTCTTGGTTTCTACGAAAACAACGTGCTTTCTTAGAATTGGGTCATATTTTCTCAAGCTGAGCTTGTCAGGGGTATTCATGGTATTCTTCTTAGTGTAATAGGCACGGATACCAGACTCTTCAGATACGAGACCAACGAGTTTGCGTTTTGTATTACTCTTCTTTGACATAATTACGGCTATTTTATCATGGAAATTAGGTTTTGTAAACTAAGTGAAGAAAAGAACTCTAGGGAAATAATGGAGAGAGGTTGGTTACTAATCGGTTGGATCGAAATCTTCGGTTTGACTATCTGAATAATCAATGAATGGTTCTAATCGTTGAGTGTTTAAATCGTCAAACTTTTGTTCAATTTGGGTCTCATAAGCATTGAGCGATTTAAAGGGCATAAATTGAGCGGCACGCTTAGAGTGACTAAGTGGGGGATGCGTGGGATCTTTGAAATGAGGAAGATAGAGAATATCTTGATAAGGATTTTTAAAAAGTTCTGTGCTTGAAGCGGGGTTTTGCTGATTAGCCGGCACGGTGACCTCCTATTTGTTGGTTACGTTCACGCATGGTTGCTTCAGGTCGAAAATTCGTACCCAGCATAAGGGCATTTTTACCATAACGTGTTTGGATGTCTAAGGTTGCTTTCTGAAGGAGAAGAGCTTGTTCGGTTTCTTGTTCGGTTTTTACGGGAGAGTCAAAAAGGTTGAGCTGCGTGGTTTCAGTAGTATTGTTTTGACTAGATAAAATATGATTGGCAGTGATGCCGACACGACGAACCATGGCGTGATTTGGCATGATTTTTTGATAGATTTCCAGTGCAGCTTGTGAAATTATTTTTGCACTACTGGTGTTCTGAGGAAGATTTTTAGAAGCGTGAGCAAATGAAGAACGGCTAGGACCGGAGAAGCCAAGGTCGAGGATAATTTGATCTGTTAAAAGATTTTTTTGGGTTAAATCGAGAGCAAGGCTGTAGGCCATCTCTTTAATGATGGTGATGGTTTCGGTACGGTTATAAGGGCGGTGTAAAACTTGTCCAGAGCAGAGACAGTGGTTGGCGGCCTGATAGTTTTTTATATCGGAAATAGTGGTTGGTTCATAGCCCCAAGCGTGGTCGATGAGTAATTCGGCGTTCACACCAAAGACTTTAAAGAGCTTAGCGGAGGCAGTAAGAGAATATCTGGCGAGATCGCCCATGGTGTAGATACCAAGATTTTGAAGTCGTTTGGAATAGCCTGGGCCAATCCGCCAAAAGTCGGTGAGTGGAGTGTGCGTCCATAGTTTTTCACGGTAAGAATATTCTGTGAGTTCGGCAATACGTACGCCGTCCGAATCAGGCGGTAAATGTTTGGCGACGATATCCATGGCGACTTTTGCGAGATAGAGATTTTCGCCAATACCAACAGTGGCGGTAATACCAGTGTGCCCTAGAACATCCTTAACGATGGTGCGAGCGAGTTGATGGGCGGTCATCTGATAGGTCTGAAGGTAACTGGTAACATCAAGGAAGGCCTCATCGATAGAATAAATGTGAATATCAGTGGGAGCAAGATACTCTGCATAGATACCAAAAATAGAGGCGCTTACGTCAATATATTTTTGCATTCTGGGAGGGGCGATGATAAAAGAGCCTCTAGGTACTTTTTTATAGACCTGAAAAAGACGATCACGGCCGCCAACGCCAAGAGCTTTAAGGGCGGGAGAAACGGCAAGGCAGACTGTTTTGTCGGTACGGGTAATATCGGCAACCACTAATTTGGTGGTTAGGGGGTCGAGACCGCGATCTACGCATTCGACTGAGGCATAAAAAGATTTAAGATCAATCGCAATGTAAGTGCGAGAGTTGGTGTTTGCCGAGTCTTGTTTTGGTAGAGTTTGATCAAGCATTGATAAAATAATTCCCTGTGGATATTTAAACATAAAATGTTTGGTTGTGGTATAGGACGGCTATTTTTGACAATATTCAGATTTATATTATAATATATCGGTATCTAGAAGCTATAGCTTCAAAAATTGTTCTTTGAAAAGGAGAAGAAAATGAGAAAAATGCACAATCGTGTCACTACGGTGACGGACCTTGAGAATGCAAATGTAATCACTAATTCAGGCCGACATCATGCCGGGGATGTTTTTGCGACGGCAATGCTGTCGATGTTGAAGAAGGTGCGGGTGTTGCGCACTAATGATCAAGTTCTGGTTCAATATGCTAAGAAGAGTGGCCCGAAGGGGCTGGTGATGCTTGGTATTGGGGGAGAATTCAGAGCAGACAAAAAACGTTTTGATTATCATCAAGAGGGCTTCGAGGAGCACTATAGTGATTTTACAAAGCTCTCAACTGCAGGATTAGTCTGGCGTCACTATAGTATGGAAATATTGTCCAAGTTTGACTGCCCATTGCAGTTGATTGTGGAAGCCACAATGGATGTGAGCCATGATTTGGTTCATGGTATCGATGCGAGAGACCAAGGCTGCTTAGCTAGTGGAATTGAGATGTCGGTATCAGAAGCAATCAATTTATTCAATCCAAACTGGGATGATCAGGACCAGGATCCTGACGAAGCCTTCTTAGAGGCAGTTGGTTTTGCGCAAAAAATTCTTGAAAAAGAGATTAGGCGCGTGATTTCCATAGTGAAGGCTAAAAGCAAGATTGAAGATATGGTTGCGCATAATGAGGGGGAATTTTTATATTTGCCAATGTATATTGGTGGCTGGGAGGAGTATATACTGAGATCTTTTAATCCGAAGGCGAAAAAGTTACTATATTGCGTTTTCCCCAATCTTGATGGCGAATGGAGCATACAGGCGGTCTCGGTTTCAAGAGATAATCTGGGATGCAAGAGAAAAAAGTTACCTACAGCTTGGTGCGGATTAAAGGAAGCACAGTTGGTAAAGGCGACTGGGGTGGCCGAGGCGATTAATTGCGAAGCTAACGGTGCTTTAGCGCAAGCAAAAACTTTGGCAGGAGCATTAACGCTGGTAAAGATTGCAATTTCTTCTTAAAAATTTGGCTGGAGTTATCCAGCCTTTTTTAAAGGAAAATAAAATCTACTTATTTGGTGTGGAGGTTGTTTTTCGGAGCTGATTGATTATCCCTCAGCAACTCTAGGATGCGACATTCACGAATTACCATTTCTTCTTTACATTCAGTAGGCGTTCCCTGGCAGTTGGCGATAAAGGCTTGATTGGTGGCAATGGCTTCATCGAGACTGACTGTTTTTAAAATAAAATCGGCTTCCTGCTCGTCTTGATCAAGATGCTGAGAGTGAATCTGGTCAGTAGTTTGGCAAATATAATAAAAATTTTGTTGAACGAAAATAGTATCTTTCAGGGTACTTGACTTTTGAATCCTCAAGGCTTCGCCAAATTCTTGAATACTATCTGGGATGACGGTGAGGCCAGTTTCTTCATCAACTTCGCGAATGAGTGTTTCAAGGTGGCTTTCACCTTCTTCGATGCCGCCGCCAGGAAGTTTATAGAAATGATATTTTTGACTATAAATAAGAGAAATAAGGTTATCATTACTAATAATAATTCCTCGAACGGAGGGGCGGTAAGATTTTGGCCAGCTGGGGTCATAGTCTTTTGCATCAATTGTAAAAAGTTGTTTCATAGTTATCCTTGAATAGTTCCGATGGTTTAAATATAGCATAAAAAGGTTCTAAATGGAAAACGCTTAGCCTTGACAGTGCGTAATATATATTATATAGTTTTAGGGCTGAACACGAGAGTGGAAGGAGTATTTTAAGAATTTACCAACGAACTCTTTTTTTCTTATCTTTTAGGTAGCGTTAAACTGGTGATTTTATATAATTATCGGTTTGGCGCTGCTTAAAAGAAGCGGTACTACCAATGTGAGGAAAAACCTCTTAATCTTATATGGCATTGGGTCCGAAAGGAGAAAGGAAGAAAAATGAAGAAATTGATGAGCTTAGCAGAGGTGAAGGAGTTTTTCGAGAATGAAAAGTGTTTTGAAACTGAAACTACTTTTCTAATTAATGAATTTGGAAAATATCACCCGAATATTTGTTTTGTGATCGATAAAGAATTTGATCTAAATGAATGTAATGGGCCGATGAATCCTCTAGAATTTTTCGAGGATTATGAAGTGCCCGCCAATATGAATATAGACTTCAATGGCTGGACAAGCTTTATGTTTGGGGACTTTTGGGTTTCCAAAAAAGGTGATGCTTGTTTTAGGCCAATGGATGCTGTTTTGGCAAAGCATATCCTTATCAAGGTTAGCTGGGGTGGTAGTTATAATCACACTAGGGGCAGAGAGCCATCAGAGGTGGATCAGATCAAGGATGTGCTGTATTTTAGACATGCTACGTCTAACGGCGGTGGCGAAGGGTTTGACTTCTGGGTGGTGCCAGTTGGTTTTCGCTATGTGATTCACGATGATGAATTTGATGGTGAGATTTGTAAGATTGAAAAATCGGAAGCTCAAAATGTGAAGACTCCAGAATACTGTGAGAAAATTTCCCATAGAAAGCAGGAAGAATTAGATCGTGCTACCAGAATCATAGAAGAAAGAAAAAAGGCCGTTGAGAAATCAAAGCAGGATAAATTTCTCTATGAGGAAGAGTTGATGGAGATTCAGAAAGAGCTGAAGAAGCTTTCTAGGCCACGTAAGTGGGGGACATATTCTGTAGACCAGTTGGAGCTTGGAGAAATGTTCTTTACTTTGGGATATACGCAGTATTTATATAACAGCGCAAATATCTCTTTTGTAAAAGATTATTTGGATAAGAAACAGGTTTATATTAGAAGTGCTGAGAAAGAAAAACAGGCTACCTATGACGATAAGATGAAGTTCAAACCTAAGTTTGAAGAATTGTCTAGTGATCTTGAGGAGATAGGCTGGACAATTCTGTGTGACGACAAGGTTTATGTAACAAATCCAAATAAGGAAGTGGATGGATACCTTGGTTATGAAAGTGAGGTTTTGTCGTACGAGTATTCAAACAAGGGTTTGAAAGCTTTACGTCACGACATAGTCGTCGAAGAGGATAGACAGGCGGCAGAAAAAACTAGAGAAGTAAATAGTAAACGCATTAAGAGGCTTTTGTCTAGTACAGAGCTGCCGGAGAAACTTTGGTTTTTGTTTGAAGGGACAGAAGCTCTCGATTCAGAAATTCTTGAGGAGGTGCAGGCTATTTTAAAGGCATCTTATGACCCAAAAAATGAAAAAGATTTTCATGAGTTAATGAACTGCAGCTTTAAGAGTAAGGTTGAGGCGAGTAAACGTTTAATTGAGCAAGCAGGTGGTAAACTCCAGCTGAAGCTTGAGGGGGACGCGAACTGTCGCAGACTGGCAAATTTTCTTGTCGGCAAATAATTTTTAGTTGGTAAATATTTTAGGCCCCTGGAGTAATCTAGGGGTATTTTTATTGACAAAGTATGAAGAATATGTTGAGATGGTATGGATAACCGTGAGGCGCACATTAATAATTAGATTTAGTTTAGATACTCTAATTTGAATCCATGAAAATGGAAGAGAGGGGAGGCTATATGTCAAAATATTATTTTGGAACTGATATTATGGACGTGATGTTCAGTGAGAGGCTGTTAATTAGACGGAGAAAGCTGAATGTTGATGAAGTTTGGGATAGATTGGTTTGTGGTGAAGTGGTAATGTGCTTCGATGATACTTATGATGAACTAGTCATGTCGATTTGGAAAAAGCTGAGGATGCCGATAAGGATAACAAACAAAGTGACAGAAATTCATCTTCGTCCAAGAGATATCTTGGTAGTGATGAAAGTCGAAGTGGCGAAGAAATTGATTTTCGAGGAGAATACAAACTCTCTGGAATCCGAACTTTGTGAGGATTTATTTATTGAATATGCAATATTCTAAGAGCTTAAGGTTTTTACTAAATCTAATTTTAGACCCAGAAGTGATGTGCTGGGTCTTTTGACTTTTTATGTATTTTATGTTATGATATCTATGTAATTATTGCTTCTAGCAGATTAAGTATTTTAAGGTAGTATTCTATGTTTTTTGCGACTAGTTATGTCGACTAGTTTAATCGATATGACCAGTCGCAGAAAATTCCTTCTGCGATCAAATTTTTTTGTTGCGGTAAGAGCCGCAGAAGGAGGTAAAAATGGTAGAGTTGAAAATGAAGACTCTTGTTGGGATGACTATAGAAAAATGGGCGCAGAGTCCTGTTACTTCTGAGATGGTCAGACCATACCCGGTCGAGAAGGAAGAGGTTATTTTGGTCTTTCTTGATGGCAGTAATCTTACCGTCAAGGAGGCGGAAGACGGTTCTGGGCAAGTTGTCTGGGAGTGGTCTGACGCTAAAAGACCTTTTTCCTGCCGTCCGAAGGACGGGCCGATGAAAGTAAAGATCTCGGAGGATGTGGATTCTGGCCGCCTAGAGATCTTAGCGAGCGGCACAGGTGAGACTGTACTACTCGTTTCAAGAGAAGAGGTGGATTTCTGCGAGGAGATGTTTGAAAAAACGCCTCGCATCATGGAAAAACGCCCGGTCTGGATCTTTGCTGGAGGCTCTGGAAATCTACCCTCGGTAGATTTTTGGAGCTCCAGGGGAAGATTATCTACGAGACTGACTCTGACCAGAGGTTGCCAAATATCATTATGGCAGACGTTATCGTTGCTGGAAACAGAAACAGGAGTCTCAGTATTGATGATATTTGTGCGAGACTTCCGGACGGAGTTGAGCCAATCTTCGTTGAATTTTCTTTGGCAGAAGAATATCTGACAAAGAAATAAGACGAGAGTGCTTCTCGCATGGGGTGGCCCGCCCCGCAAAAATGCCCATAGAATGCCTGAAAGGCCCTCATGGAGGGTCTTTTTTATATTTTCCTGTTCGCTATGTGATAACTATTAATTACTTGACATTATTGGATTGCTATGTTTTAATATTAGAGTTCGTCCAATTGTGGAAAACGAGGTAGGCCCAGGCCGTGTATGCGCTGGGTAGTTCTTTAAGAAAGGAGGTACTTGTATGAGTACCATGAGAAAAAGTAACCAGACTATCTTAGATAGTCAGACCGTTCGTTTTAATATCAGCGGAGGTCCTAGCAGGGACAGGATCTTCGATGCGTGTAAGTATTTGCACGACAAGATCAAGATTGACCTGGATTTTAAAGTCATCCTGGGGTATTCAGCCCCGAAGGATGATCCGTGCTGTGCGGCATTTGAAGTACCGATCAAGGACTTTAGGGTACATAAGATTATGCATGAGGACGGATCAGGAGAGAGTTTTATGCTCTCCGGACGTTGTAAAGCGGATCTTGATCCGTGTATGCCTATTATAAAAAAATATAAGGAGTACGGCTTCTCGGCTTGGTATAATAGCAAGCGCAGAACGGGCTGGATCTCTTTGACTGAAAAGGAGGGGATGTAAAATGGAACAGTTTATGCAATGCTTGAAGAAGATCAGCTTCTTAGCTTATGACTATGAGGCAGATGACGAATCTTTCGAGATTGCAGACTCTGCGAAGGTGGAGTTTGTGAATGGATTGGTGCTTTTTCTTTCTAAAGTCAAAAGCATCTGTCCAAGTGGCCACGGTACATGCACTTACGGGTCATGGATTTGGAAGGATAAGCCGCTGAACGGTAATCCGATAGTAGCTGAATTCCCTTCTTTGCCTGTAAAGGTAGAAGAGGATGGGCGTTATCTTTCTATCAAGGACTTAAATAATCGCGAGATTATTGCGGTCTCTAAGGATGGAGCGGATTACTACTATCCGGACGGCTATATTGAGGTTAATTTTGATTACTTAAATAAGTATCAAAAATAATCTCAATCTACCCCCCAACTTTGGGGGGATTTTTTATTATTCAAAAAGGAAAACCCCGACCAAATGGTCGGGGAAAATAGATTCTACCTTCTGAAACGGGAGCTCCAATCCTATCTGGAGACTTCTGGGATGTTATCCCAAAGATATCTTAGATAGGAATCGGTAATTTTTTCTGGACCACTAAGTGGTACCAGAAAATCTTGCTTTCTATAGCCAGCTTTCTCCAGGATATCCATAATGGCCGGATCCTTTGAGAGATAGGTGTGTCCGTCGCGGTAGACGAAGACTACCCTACCTGCATTGTAACTATAGCTGCCAAGGCTACTAATGGCTACAATATCCACACAGGTCTCATTGAGACGTGGATAGTATATTGAATATACCCCACAGTCCTCAACTGGGATACCGCCGTGTGGGACCCTGAGACAGGATTCTAGTAGACGATCATCTATGGAGCCGATATGGTGTTCGTCACACCAAACCTCAGAATCTTTCTCGAACTGCTTTCGAGCTAAGCGGTTCGCCTCATCACAGAGTTCCTGCCATTCATTTGTTTTGTGATATGGTAGGTCGCCGTTTGAAAATGGGACGTAGAACGATTCGTTCCTGAACCCAGCCTGGTCGAGTAGCTGTACCAGGCTCCTGGTGTACGGTGCGGCGTAGATCTCGCCGTCCATCACCCAGCAAACAGTACCGTTGTTTACTGAGTACTCACCCTCGCGATGTTCTGCCAGATGGGTGAGATTAAGTTGATACGGTAACCCCTCCCTTTCAGCCTTAATTAGGGGATATTTTGTTACCAAGAATCCAATTTCTTTAAGGCTTTCTCTTGCTGTTTTCTGGTTTGTTTCTCTTGTCATGTTGACCTCCTTGCGGCTGTTGCCGCTTCTAAAAATATTTCCGCGGCCTATTCCGCGGTTTAGCCTGCCCACCAATCTTTAATAGACAGATTAAACCGCAGAAAAATGCAAGGGGGTGGTAGAATCTTTTAAGATACTGCTCTTTGCTAGAGCTTATATATTATAACATTCTAATGCTAAGTTGTCAATTTAGAAGATTATTTGATATATGTTCAAAATTATATTATAATGACCCTGTTTCCAAAAAACGCACATTTACGAAAGGGGGTTCTGTTATGGCAGAAAACAAAGGACTCAATGATTTTACAATCGACTGGAATAAGGCGCATAGAAGCTTTTTCTTTACCATTCAATGGGCGCCAGTGGTTGGAAGGCCAGTGAATATCGATATGAGGTATACTGCGGTATGCTACGGGGATCTATACACCACTGATGATTGGAATCATTTCAAAGCAATGGTTGATCTGAAGTCACATAATTTGATGATGGTGGTTTCTAGTGAGGAAGCTTTCAGTCAAGGTGTAGTACAGATTGTAGTGTCTTCGGCGAATCATGATTATAGCGAAAGTTATATCGTGAGCACTCTGGAATGGATCAGTAGAGATTTCTTTGGAGTAAAGTAAAATTAAAAACCCCGGTTTCCCGGGGTTATTTTCATGGATGAGGATAGATCCTAAAGGTCGGATAGCCAAACCTTTGCATCTTGCTTTCTACTTCTCTGATCGAATTGAGACCAAGATTTTTGATCCTGAGCCAATCCATGTACGGATAATTAATAATATCCGAGATGGTATAAATTTCAGCTCTCCTCAGGGCTCGATATGTGTGTGTCGTTAGGTCTAGGCACTCTATCTCGGTCTGATCTTCCACCTCGCCACTTAAGAACTCCTTTGCTTTTTCCGCGCATTCGTACGGAGTAAAGGTGATCTTTCTGAGCTCTTGTCTTAGAGCAAATTCCTCCTGGAAGAGAGGATTTTGCCTTAAGGATTTTAGTCTGTCGATGATATCATCAACAGTCTTTGTCTGAGCTTCAGAAGGCTTGAGAATAGAAGGCAACGCTCTGGCACTGCGGATCTTACGAATAGCAAGGTCCTCAGTCTGTCTGATCCTGTTGGATGAGACGCCTTGATCGATTGCGATCTCACAAGCTGCCATTACCTTACCTTCGAGTCCATACCACTTTGAGATGACCTGAAACTCTTTCTCGGTCAAGCAGCCTTTGATCCCTGCTTGGATCTTTTGGCATTGGCTAGTGGTCGGATTCTGATATGTCTCGTAGCTCAGATTTCCGAACGTATAGTCAATGGAAAAAGTTTGATCATCCTTGAAGATCTTGCAGAGATCCTCGAACTCTACTACTACTGGTTCCTCTCTCATGAGATCGTGATGAACGGTCATGTATAAGAGGTTAATAGTAAAGGAGTTGGCCACAAAGTCGTGACGTAAATATCCTTTCTTATCTAGTGCGGCGGCAAGCTCCAGTAAATACTTTGGAGTTTTGCGGATGTAGTTTTCGTCGCGGTCGATTAGATAGGCGGTGCGCCTGCCCTGCCAGATAATCTCAGGAAGTGTCTGGTAATACTTTTCGAGATGTCCTTCTGCAGATTTTGATAAATATAGTTCATCTAGGCACTGCAAGTCGGCGGCTTTTCTGGCTGGTAAACTATAATATCCCCTGTTGGTATAAAGATTATTTGTCATTTTTTCTTCCCCCTTTTGGAAAAATTCTTAAAACAGAGATTATTAATAGAGGGACGCTCTAGAAAAATCCTCTTTTTAAGGTTCTCGCCATATATGACGTTTTTTGTATTTACAGACAAAGTCTGCATACTATATATTATGCCATAAAGTATATGATTGTCAATGTTGGAGTGGGGTAGTTTTTGGGCAAGATCTCAGTTTTGGAGTAAGATTAGGTTTGGTTAAGATTTTGACTTATGGTAAGGTTTAAAACTCTGAGTATGATATATTAATAAGAGAAAAAGCAGAGAGGTATGACGGGATGAGTCGAGGTATGGAATTTGGCGGTGCTAATGTCGAGCAGGATAAAGAAGAAACGACAGATTGGCAGCAGGCGATGCAGGGGGTGAAGTTTCAGGGAGCAAAGACATTTAAATCTAGTGATAATGAGTTTTTAATTCCACCGACCCCAGAGGCAGAAACAAGTGAGGTTTTAAAGCATCCTGGAATACTCGGTACTTTTAAGAATTTTTTAGCAGAGAAATTTGGATCTAAAAAGGCGGGGACTGGGCTTTTTGGTCTGCTTGGAAAACAGGGGGCGAATTTATCTAGTCTATATGGAGCGAGTGTTGGCCAAGAAAAAATCAAGATTCCGGGAGTTGATGATGGTAATGGAGCGAACGAGGCTGCATCTGATGTAGCCGAGTCGATAAATGAGATTTTTCAGAACGATTACACACACGAAGTGGTGGGTCAGACGGTGGATGAAGAACTAAGGCCTCCGATATGGGACGTAAAGAGGGTTAGTGAAAAACTTGGCTCAAATGAGGGCGGCTGGTTCGAGAAGCAGAATGGTGAAAAATATTATGTAAAATTTTATGAAAATCCAAATCAGGGGCGGGCGGAATTTATCGCCAATGCGATCTATGAAAAGGCTGGTATTAAGGCGGCGCATACTGAGAGAGTAATGATAGATGGACGGGAAGCAATTGCTTCGACGGCAGTTGAGGATGCGCGGCCAGTAGCGGCAGTAGATCAAGCGGCGAGTTTTGATGTGCAGAATGGGTTTGTGGCGGATGCGTTCTTGGCAAACTGGGATGTTGTAGGGGCGACATATGATAATATCGTGCAAAATCAAGATGGTTTTTATCGGATCGATAATGGAGGCTCACTAATTTTTCGGGCGCAGGGTGGAGACAAAGAATTTAGTGCGAAGGAGATTCCTGAGCTCGAATCAATGCGTGTACGGGGGCGGCAAACTGGGGAGGTTTTTAGTGGCATAACTGAAGAGGAGATTCAAAGACAGGCGCAAGAATTTGTACAGAAAGTACAGCCAGAAGATATTCTTTCGATTGTTAACCAATCAGGAATATCTGGGAAGGCGCGTGAGCGAGTGCTGCAGGGGCTTTTGGGACGAAGAGAGTATTTGGTTAATAAATATACCGATGAAAATGACAAAAGAGAAACTGCGAAGCTGCGTCGACGAGTATCAGTAAGTGAGGCATTGCAGGGATTAAAAAATCAGGAGTTGGAGAAGTCTTATGAGGGGGTGCTACGGATGAGGACTGAGGTGATTTGCGATCGTGATCATATTGAAGGGCAACGGATTGATATTATTGATAAGTCGGATGTGGGGTTAACAGAGGTAAGATTGAAGGTACGAGATCATAGTAGCTTGATTGCTGCATTGAAGCGAAAATATCTTGAGCTCGAAGATCGTAAACAAGAGTTGAATTTAGCAGAGAGTGAAACGAAGGGAGCGGATGAGAAGATATATGTGGACAAATTTGTTTATGAAGGAGTAAACAATAAGAGGCCGCAAGAACTTTGTCAGGCTTTTGTGCTGCAAAAAGGTGATATTAAGGTTTATATCGCTGACCCCACAAAGCGCGCAAGAGGACGGCTGACGACGATCTATACGAATAATAACCAGAGCGGTTTAGTGCGAAGCGCACTGGGTTTGGTAAAAATTGAAATGCCGGCTGGAATGGATCCGATAGAAATTGAGCAGACAGTTGATGAGATTTTAGAAAAAGATCTTGGGATAAATAATGCACTTTCCGAGGTAACTGAGGAAGCGGCGCAAGAATATAAGGAATCACGTTTGAAGTGGCAGTATAAGATCGAGGGAGAGTTGTCTGTCGAGGAGAAAGAACGTGCAGAGAGACTTGAGCGAAAAGAGGTCTTCCCTGGCTATTCAACCTTAGTGGAGGAAGGCAAGCATCTTGAATATTTAGAGAAATATGGTGATGATCTGAGAGCGATACATAATATGGGTATAGCGTCGGCCGAAGATGTGAAGATGGTCTTCACGCAAGGGTTGATGTGCACCACGGAGCGTTTTTCTCGAGGTTTGATGCGAGGCGGACTTTCTTCGGTGAGAGATATGGACTCTGGGGGAGCGGATAATGTGTTTACGCGGATTATGGGAAAGGAAAAACGAGCGGAGCTGGGAGGGGTTGTATTGATTTTGAAGCCTGAGATTTTCGATCGCACGGATTGGTATAGTTATTCCTCTGATACTTATGGGTCGACTGATCGAAGTGAGTTCAAAAAACGTATGTCGCCTGATGAAGTATTTGATTTTGTGGCAAATAGTGGAGATTATATAAGAAATAATGAGCAGATGTTTCGGATGGGGATTGGGGCAGAATATATTGAGGGGGTGGAGGTGGATGCTCAATTTAGGGAGGAGATGATTGAGAAGTTACATGCAAGGGGGCTGCACGAGTTGAATGGAAAGAAGATTGAAGAGGTGATTGTGGCGCGGGAACCAGTGGCACTGAGAAGTGCAGTAGCGGAGACTTTGAGTCATGAATAGAGATTTTGAGGAGCAGGTATATTATGTCGAATCGGACCAGGATGAGTCGGTACTCGTGGCGGTGGGGTTAAAGATTCAGAGGAGTTCTCGTGATGGTGAGAATGTGGCTGGGGGTGTTGGCGGAGGTATTGGCAGTCACGAGAATGGATACAAACATGAGAATGGGAATCTGGGGGATGGCGGGGTATATTTTTTGGAGTGGTTTGACACTGTCTATTGGCGACGAATGACTGCGAGTGAGGTGTGGATGAAGAATGGTGAACTGTTTTTTAAAAGGATTGAGCCTGAAGGGGGTGGAATGTATCATTTTACGCCAATGACTGTTGCGACCTATAATCAATTTGTGCGTGATGAATTGTTTGAGGCAAAAGATTTTATAGATGACGAAGAGGTGCGGCTGGCCTTTTTAAGGATGATAAAGAGAGTATAAAGAAGGTGTTATAATAATAGTAATATGGACGAAAATGAGAAAATGATCAGATTGGCAACTGAGGTAAAGGACGAGAATAATAATAGTCTTGAGGCGGTAGATAAGGAGAGCGATGAAACCCTCGAGGAGACATTTTCTGGTAAGGATGAGAGATGTGCTAGGGGTGCGGACGGCAGGGAGACTGGTCATTGTGAAGAGGATGTGAGCTTAAAGAATGAAACTACGACCCCTCAGACGAACTGGTTCTTAAATGGTGTGGTTGCGGTAGTGGCTATTGCGGCGGCAATATTGCTGAGATATCTAAAATTTAAGATGAGAGATAAGATTAATAAGGCGTAAGTGGTATTTTATAAAAACGTCGAAGTAATTTGACGTTTTTTTGATGAATATATGTTCTGAGTTTTTGAAAAATAAACAATGTTTTTTAGATAGTTACTTAAGGTTTATGCTTGCTTTTACTAGGAAATATTATAAAAAGTATTGACAAAAAAGAATGTATATGTTATTATATGACCATAAGCTTGAGAACGGCAAAAGAACCGGACAAAAGCTTAAGAACGTTAAGACCAATATGAAGATGTAAATCCTTAATCACAAGGTGGGATGAGTGAATATAATACAGTAGTAAAACTATTGAGCATATTATATTCAGCCACCCTACCTTGCGAAAAAAGAGCTTGGTGTCAGGGCGGTATCCGACCGATTCGGAAAATTTCCAGAGCGGCAGAGACCGCTAGAAAGGAGCCTATCATGGCTACAATTAAGAATTTGACACCTCATACAATCAACATCTGCGCTGAGGACGGAACTATTGTGAAGTCCTACGAGAGCGAGGGCATTGCCCGCGCTAAGCAGACTGCAGAGCATATAGGCGAGATCGACGGAGTGGAGCTTGTCTCCATGAAGTTTGGTGAACCAGAGGATCTGCCAGAGTTTGAGGAAGGAGTTTACTACGTGGTTAGTATAATCACTGCAAACGCTGCTAAGGCAGTTGGGCGCAGGGTTGACGATTTACTAATTACAAGTGATCCTGTCCGTGACGCTGATGGTCGTATAGCTGGCTGCAAGAGGTTTGCCCTCGTCTAAGCAGCTCAGCAACTGAGCATCTCCTACGGAAAGCGTAATAATAGAAATTTTAAGGTTCGCCCTTAATTCTAGCGGACAATCCGCAATAAACGCTGACCAAAAAAGAGCTCTGCTCCCCCCCTACAACTAAATATTGGTATTTTTGCCTGGACGAATGTCCAGGCTTTTCTTTTTATTAAAAGTGGTTTCTGTGTTATATTTGAAACAGGTAATACTTAATAAGGATAAATTAAGATGGATAAAACTTTTCCAGGAGCGGATTTTGTACGATCGTCTCAAGATGAGAAGCCTATTCAGGAATATAATGAAAAGATAGATGTGGATAAGGCTCCTCTCTCAGCTAATCCAGCTTATAATCTTGGAAAAATCACTATAGAGTCAATGAATTTTGAGGATTTGACTCCTGAGTCATCGATGGATGAGGCGGAAAAGGAATCTTCGGAAGAGCTGGTAAATGAAAAAATACCAGTCATGGATACGGCTGAGAGGTTAGCTGCAAGACAGGAAAAGTTGAAAAAAGGTATAAAAATCGTAATTGGCGGACCTCCACATTCGGGAAAGTCGGTGTTCATTGAGGCTCTAACCCAAAATCTTGATAAAGATAATACTTTTTCGTTTAGTGCAGCACCAGATGGCGAGGGGCCTTGGTTGCAGCGACATTATGATGATCCTGATGTGGTAAAATTGCGACAAAAAGGAAAATTCACTCCAGAATATGTGGCTGATCGCAAAAAGAAGATCAATGATTGGGAAGGACCACTGATGATTATTGATGTGGGTGGTCGAACAAGTGAGGAGAATGCACAGATGATTGAGGGGGCGACACATGCAATTATCCTTGCTGGTGATCTTTCTAAGGTTGCGGAATGGCGTGATTTCTTTGAAGAAAACAATATTGAAGTTATTGCAAAACTGCATAGTCATTATCAGGGTAAAAAAGATATTCAGCGACCAGTGGAAAGCGGAGAAAACCATATAGTTAGCTCTGTACATTATCTCGAAAGGGGGGAGCCGGCTGCTGATCGTGAGACCATTAATCAGGTAGCGGGTTTGATTACTGGCATGGTTGAGGGGAATGTGGCTTATAAGCAGGCTCACGAGGGCGAAAATGCTAATCCATTTGAATTATCGATTTCAGATGTGTTTAAGGACTTACCAAGTGAAACTATCGAGAGAACCATAAATACCCTCGATGGGCAGCAGAAGATAATACAGAATAGGCAAATATTGCGTTCGGCGATTCCTCAAATTTATGAGAAAGCGCTTAGTTATGATGCGCAGCCGGCGTGGTTGAGCGGACCAGTTAATTCTTGGGAGGCCATTGCGTTAGCTATGGCATTTGAGGAGGCCGGTAGCACGGATGTTCGTTTGCGAAGTCCGGACGGATTTGTCTCGGTAAAGAGTTTACCTGAAGCTGAGGAGTTGGATACGAAATGGTGGATGGAACCAAGGCAGCAGGGTGAGATGGATGGTAAGCCAATTTATGTAGTGCATAATACTGCACACGTGTCTAATAATCCAATTTCTCCAGCCGATCTCGAATCAATGACAGTACCGAAACTGCCAGAGGATGCAATTGTAGTTATTTCTACGCAAGGTCCAAACTGGTTGAAAGCATCTATTGCTGCAGGTTACCGAGGTAAAGTGGCTGGGATTGCTGCTTTTCAACCTGGTGAAGGTTCAACTATAGCTTGGGCTGCAGATAAGAATAATCTTGGAAAAATTATATAACTAAGAATTAAAATATTTATTATGTTTTGGATACTGCGGTCATTAACTTGTCGCAGTATTTTTATTGAGTTCTTTTCATATTTATTGGAAGAACTGCACTCTTAATGCTTAGCTTGAACTTTATATGATTATATTGTATAATATTTATGTATTTATAAACAAATTGGACATTAAAAAGGAGGGGTATATGATAAATATTCATAAGTTTTATAGTGAGAAAGTAAATTCGATCACACATGTGGCACCGCATCATGCCGATGAGGTATTTGCAACGGCTATGTTGTCTATATTATTCCCTGTCGAGCTTCTGAGGACGCGCGACCAGGAGATTATAGAAAATACAAAAGCCATTGTTTATGATGTCGGTGGCGAATTTGATCCTTTCAGAAAACGTTTCGATCATCACCAGAAGAGTTTCTCTGAAATACGTGATGATGGAATTAGCTACTCATCGGCAGGGCTAATTTGGCGTGAGTATGGTGCATCGATTGTAAAATCGATGGCTAAAACTAGGCCAATCGATGATGTGATGACTGCAGAGGTAGTTTCCTTAGTCGACGAAGCGCTGATTCGAGGTATCGATGCGAGAGATAATGGACAAGGAGAGAAGGAGGATTCAATGTCTGTATCCTCGGTGATTTCCGCCTGCAATTCCCTTTGGGATGAGAATGAAGATGCTGACATGTGTTTTTTAAGAGCATGTGATTTAGCGATCGCAATTCTTGTGCGTGAAATTAAAGTGGCGATTTCGACTATTCGTGGCCGCAAGTTGGTAGCAGATAAGATTAAGACTGTCGATGGACCTATTTTGGTAATAGATCAGTTTATCGGCGGTTGGCTTGAAGAAGTTCTTAATACCGACAGTCCGAAAGCTGCAAGTTTGTTGTTCGCAGTTTTTCCTGCTACAAACGGAGACTGGAATATACAGGCAATCCCTCCATCAAAAGAAGATATGATGGGGCAAAGAAAACCATTTCCAGATGCCTGGCGTGGGCTGAAAGATGAAGAGCTTATAGAGTCTTCTGGAGTAGGCACGGCTGTATTCTGCCATAAGGCTGGATTCTTTGCAGTTGCTAAAACCAAGGAGGATGCTATTAGGCTTGCTGAAAAGGCAGTCAATAGCTGATTCTTAGATCTTGTTAGCATCTTAAACGGTCAGAATATTCTGGCCGTTTTTTAATGTAATGAATAAGTTTGACTAATAAATGATTCTAAACTTTTAATCAAAGCTCAGCTAGTTTTCTTGACGTTTTAGGCTTTGATTCAATATATTGTAGTAGCATTCATCCGTATAGCCGTTTACTTTTATTTTACGAAATTTGTTAAGTGCAGTATTGAAATTACTAATAAAATCTTCACCTTCTTTTAAGTTAATGAGTTTATTTAATGCGTGGGCAGATGCGAGTCGAACCGCATCACAGGTCTGTATGGCACGATTAATAATCTCATCTTTGCCGCTAACTTCATTACGTAGTTTGTTGGCTAGGTTATGTGACTGTATGAATAAGCTAGATAGAATATTGAACTGCAGGTCAGGGTCGGGGGTATGGTAAACTGAACCTTCTTCATCCAGGTGAAAATTATCAAGATATTTTTGGTGACCAACGAAGAGGGGGCTTGCGCCTAGAATAAACCTAGGCACACCCTTCATGCATGCCACATAACTGTTATCTTTGTAAAATTTAATAAAAGAACATCCTGACGGAATATCGCCTCTCGTATGGTCTCCACGAGCAAATTTCTTACTGACGGCGTCAGGCAAAGTGGCGGTACATATATCTATGCCAAATACATGAGGAGCTTTGTTGATATCATCGCTAAGTTTACAGATGATATCGATACCATTAAGATGATCGTCGTATTCGGAGGCAAGACTTGCGCGGCAACCAGGCAATGTTTCTCCATGGTTGAGTGCGTAGGTAAATTCCCACTCGGCAAGTTTACCTGCTTCGTCACTGGAATCACGTTCAAATCTAAGCTTATCGCTTAATTCTTCATTAGCCTTATCTATATATTCTTTGTTATAATAGCGCTTTCCAATAAAGTCGATTAACCGAGGCCTGTCGGCTTCTACCGCCTTTTCGATGGCTATTATTTTTTTCTCATTTTCAGTATAGTACTCATTACTATGCGGTGGATTATTTATCTTCTCCGTCATATGCAGATTATAACACAAGAAAAAATAGGCCCCACCTAAATGTGGAGCCATGACTTAAAAAGTGATTGGTGCTAAATTGTCGAAATATTCAAGAAAAAGATTCTTAATATACTCGACGTCCCCCCTGCCCATGATGATGGGATTTAATCTGATTACAATCTCACCATACTGGAGCCTATCTAGATCAGGCTTGCTGATCCCAGCTCTCAGCGACAAATGGGTTATTAAGGTTGTAATATCAATTTTTTTGATATTGAACCTGCTGGGATTAAAGAAAAATCTCAGCTCAAAGTCACCAACCTCTCTTATAAGGAGAGGGGATTCTTTAGGTGGTAGAGGATCATCTTCAGTATAATCACTACACACCTCAAAGATCAAATCGTCATGCATGCTATCACCTCCTCTATGGTGGACGATATTGTTATATTATAGCATGGAATATTATTTTGTCAAGATTAAACGAAATGAGAATCAAAAATAGAAATTATAACCAAAGTTTTTATGCTATAGTTAAAATATGGAGAGTGGCAATAAATCAAAGGCAGACATTATTAAGAATAATGAGAATACTGAGACTGAAATTAATTGGGAAGACTTTAAAGAGGACGATGACATATTTGTGGCGACATTCGTAGCCCATGCTCTGCAAAAACAAAAAGTTAGAGAGAGATTTATTGACGGAAGAAAAAAATCTGTTCCAGAAATTCCTTATAAGTATAATCGAAGAAGAATTGAGCGAAATTTAGGCCATGTCGGTACTTCCATACTCGATGTTCGCGAGAAAACTACAGATAGGCAGGCTATAAGACAAGAATTTAAGGATCATGGCGGGTTTAATATAGAGAACCTTGAGGATGAGAAGATTATCTCGCCTGAAAAAGTGTTTAAAAAATTTAATGGATTATTTACTTTCTTGGGCGAAAATACGAATGGTAATCCAAATCTATTAGAAGAATATAGGCAGATTGATGATAAAAAAGAAAAATTAAGGTTTATTCTAGAATCGTCTTTGGCTGATAAAGTCAGACTGTTTTATAATGAGTTAGAGTATCCAAATTATGATAATTTTTTACAACGGCTGCAGTTCCAACAAGATTTTATTAATGGAACAGCAAGGGTTTGGGATGATAAGTGGAATAGTTTGGCAGGAAAGTATGTTAAGGTTCAACGACTGCTTGATCCTGCTGAGGCTAATGTAAAGGATATATCACTCGGACTAAACCGGGCGTCATTAAAATCGGCAATGATTGGTACTCCAGAGTACGGTGCATATAAAATTGCTATGGATATAAAAAAGGATTATGACTTGAGAAAAACACCAGATTTTCCTGAGATCAACGGATACTGGTCTGGTATTACTAATACACGCATAGGTTCTTGGGAGACGATTATCGATGAGTATGGGGATATAGCTGACAAGATTGCTAAAAGAAATTCGGAATTGAATGAGGAAGAATTGGAGCATTTGACTGTTCGCAAAGTTGCTAAAATTTTCGCTGATTCGTTGGGATATAATGATCCTGGTAGAGGGCCAGAGTCTCCTTATGTATCAAGATTCCACGAATCTGTAGCATGGGCGCAGTTAGGAGAAGGAGCTCAAAGACAGCTTCGAGGAATGCGGCAAAAAATCAGTTATTCTAATTTAAAGAATATAGAACGCTTTATCGGTAAATCTGGTTATTCGCAGAAGCGTAAGTCGTTTGAATCTGAAAGTGCGCGGTTAAAAGGTCGAGTGAAGCATATATTAGAACTGTCTAAAGACGATAAAGAGGCATTTTTGGTAAAAGAGAATGCGTTTGAGATAAAGAAACAAGAGGAATGGCGAGAAAAAGAAGTCGCAAGGATTAATCATAAATATAATAAGCTAATCGATAAAACTCGGAGCGAAGAACGTAAAGACGTTTTTGCGAAGCGACGGAAAGAAGAGGTTCGAAAAGTCACTATTGATACTTCGAGCCAAATTGAATATTTCGAGAATAGAACGTTAGATGGATTATTCTCTGATATTGAAAAGAGACAAGAACTACTTTCACGAAGAATTGAAAAACGGAAATCGTTAGCAGAAAAAGCGATTGATCTTCATTTTCAGCTGGAAGTTGATCAACAAAAATGGGATAATGACTCGGAGGAATATGTACGGGTCAAACCTTCTAGGTATAGTGTGTGTCTTGATTGGATTAACGATGCTCCTTTAGGGGTAATTAAACGATCGCATAAGAGAATGGTCGAAGGGGTATCCGCTGATGATATCTATGTGCTTGCTATTGGTGATATATTCCAGAAAGTATTGAACGACTCAGAGCAGGTTGACAATCTCATGTGGAGAATGTATGGCAATGACGATAATCTTGATGTATATGCAATTCGAAATATGGTACGTTTGGCTGGAAGGTTGTCTAAAAGTGGTGAAAAGTTAAGCTATTCGGAACTGGAAGCTATGTCTAAGCAAGATACTAGGTGGATAGAGGAGTCACTTGCAATGTTTCCGATGACTGATGTGAAGCGATTTCTTGATAATGAGCTAAATCTTTCCCTTGTACCAAAAATAAGTCGCGTTGCTAATCAATTTGGATATAATTTAGATACTGATCAATTGATTAATCTCGCAAGTAAGAGAATAATAAATTCTTACTACTTTAAAACAGTGGAGAGTATATTTTCTTCTACTCTTAAAAATTTTTCATTAGAGGAAGCGATAAGCGCCATGGATGCAAACGTGGATTTGAGGGTTTTGAACAAAACTAGGTCAATTTTATCCACTGAGGGGATTACTGATTTTTCTGATATATTAGATCGAGCGACTAAGCTATGTCGGCTTTCTGATGATGAAGGTGGACATGAGAAGCTTATTTTAGATTATTGTAATGCTATTACATCTTTGGGATTAAAGAAAGCTGATATCTTACTAGCGAGAGGGGTTAATCTAGGTACATTTAATATGATATCTAGAAAATTTAGTAGTATTGTTGATGGTGATTTTGATAAAACCCTTGAGCTATCTGACAGGGTTAGTGCTATTTTAAATAAGCGAGGAGAACTAGACAAAGAAGAATCTTCCATTCGTACTTTACGTACTATTGACAATGGTAAGCAATATACAGAGATTCAAATAGCTGATTTATATAAATACGGAATTTTAGCTAATGATTATAAAGAGGTATTCATAAATTCTGATCGTGATAAAAACGATATCGTGAGAACGTATGAAAAAAATAATCTAAATTTTGACGACAAAGTCAAACTATTAAAGAATTCCATGAGAGGTAGTTTTGAGGCATGGAGGATTAGAGAAGCTATTGAGCATTTTGATGATGATGTGTTGCATAAGATTGCAGCGGAAGGTGCAGATGTTGTACGTGCTTCCAGGATTAAATATCTATTAAACAAAGAAGATAAATATGCGGAATTTAATACTATGGAAAACGTATTATATTTGGCATCAAACAATCTAGATGTTGACGTTTTTCTACGTGCTACTGAAGCTGGTTTTAGTGTAGACGAAATTAAATTATATCCATTCTTAGCTTCGGATTTATTAATTAAGGAAAGGACTAAATGATGATAATTATTGATAATATTTCCCCGAAATTAGATAAAACAATAGCAATACATACGAAGAAGAGTCTCGGTGCTACTGCTTCAGTTTGGCTGCATGAGATTGCAAGAAAACTAGAGGATTATAATCTACCAATAGAATGTTGGCAAATAGGAAAAGATGCTGTCGGAAATGAGATAAAAATTAATTGCTTAGGGAGGTTCTTATTCGGTGTCCCTGGTTATGATGGGCATCTAAGAGTGGTTATGAATGGAACGGAATTAACGATCTATTATCCTTCTGAACCAGTGGAGGTTGAAGGGTTGTTGAAAAGAATAAAATATGAGGTAGAAAACGGAGGCAGTCATGAATAATAGTCCTGAACGATCTAAGGTGGAGACTGAGAAACAAGAACCAACAACGGCAGAAATTCAGAACAGGATGACTCGAACCAATAATTTGCTAACAAGGCTGCGTGCTTTTCCTTCTGATTGGGTGAGTAAAGCTGGCGAATCAAAGCAAGATGTTGAAAAACGACTTGAAGACGCTTTATCTAATATGAGCGTCATGCAGGAAACCCTAAGTGTATCTACTATGCCTGCGGAAACGAATTGGGACACGTTAAGAAATATGTCGATGATCGACAAAAGAGAACAACAGTCTTCTACTGGTATTTTGCAGGAAAGAGTTGTATCAAGGGTCAATTCAAATACAGACAGGGTTAATGAATCGGATTTAGGTAATTCGAACATAGATATAACCAATGAATCAAACTTTGGCAACTCAGAGATAATAAAGGAACAACCAAGAGCAAAATTTTTTGAGGTCGACGGTACTTATATACCGATTATGCCAAAAGTATCACATGCTACGAAAGAATGGGAGGCAGTGCCTAGTAGGATGATGATGTCTGGCGGAAAGAAATTTTCAGAGGTTAAATTTGTTAAAGATGAGAATGGTCTAACTACTGTTGCAAAACCTGGCGAAAAAATGAATTTTATAGAAGGTGCCAAAAATGAAAGACTTGAGTCAATTGATACTCTTCTCTCTGGGCGACATGAACTGAAGACATTTAATTCAATTTATGAACAATTAGCAAATACTACCTCTGAGTATCGAGGACTTAATCCGGATAGTCCAGATTATGATCAACGTGCCACTGCATTAGCTGATATGATAGATTCATTTACTACCCCAGAAGGAATTGCTTCCCGGATTACCGAAAAAGAGTCTGAGAAGCTTGAGGATGTAGAGGATTTTTCCGAGAGAGTGGCAGATATAATATCTACACTTCAATATTTAAGAGAAGTCGATCCTGGCCAGACGGAATTCATACCGCCAATCGATCACAACTATAAGATGACACCGTTTATTAGAAAGAAATTTGCCGAGTTTGCGCAACTCTTAAATCGCCAAATGGGCGTAGGTAACAATGCCTATATGGATGAATTAGTTTGCAATGAACAGGCACCAGCATGGGAAAAACTCTCGGCCAAAGGCATGACGGTGGTGGTAGGTCCTAGAGGTACTGGTAAAAATAAACTGGTAGATCATTATGCCTCAATTTCTGAAAGACCTCTGTTCAGGTACGCTTGCTCACCAGACAAAGAAGAGCGGGATTTGACATATGGCGTTGAATTGTCTGATGGTGAAGTAGTTAAGGTGCCGACGCGTATTTTAACTGCCATATCAACTCAGAACTCTATTCTTGAGCTAGATGAGATAAATCTATTGCGACCAAATGTGGCAAAATTCTTTAATTCCCTATTTGATGGAGACCGGGCAGTCTTTTTAAATGATCAAGTAATACATGCGGCTCCGGGTGTAATGTTTGTAGGACTAATGAATCCAGCAGACTATAATGGGGTTGAGGATTTGCCGGAAACTATCGACGACCGTTCTAATATTATGACGATGGGTTATCCGCCGTTTAAAGAACGTAATCGTAATACTGGTGAAGAAACCTTTACGTATGATGAAGCATTAATCCTTAAGAATAACATCTCGCCGCTGCAAGGCTACTCTGATGCACAATTCGTACAGATTTGGGATCGCGTCGTGAATAGTCGCGGTCAAGCCGATGTTTCGCCAGAAGTTGTGAAAATTGTACGCGACCTCAAAAATATGGTTCTAATTGCAAATCGTACAAGACAAACTGTCGAAGCATACAAAACCCGTACTGGCGATGCTCGAATGGAACGTGATATATCCTTACGTGGAATGAGTGAAGCGACAAGATATTATTCCGAGAACCATCTCTGGCAGCAAGATCTTTCACGGCTGCCGGGCTGGAAAGCACCATGGAACGCTGCGCAGTATGCTATCGCGATGACTTATCTACCACATACCGAAACCTATCGCAAAGGTCAACAAGACAAGAATGCCATTGAAGCAATCTTGGCAGAGGGGGTTCGCTAATTTATGCATGAGGGATTGCCAAAAAGTGGCAATGAACGAGTGGGTGGAAACGATCCGTTTAGTTTTGATACTCTGGAAGGTGAAAACACCGTTGAGTCTTCGATATCTTCGCCTGAGCAGGATCGAAAAAGAGTCGACTTAATAAGGGAAATCAATGAGCAGATACCTTTTCTAGCCTATGGCCTATCGGAAAAGATTCAACAGAGTGGTCTCGGAGGAAAGGTTTCAATACGCGGCATAATGGGGGATAGCTGGGGGGTAGGCGTAAGCAAAAATAATCCTCGAAAAGATATACCAAACATAGTAATTTATCCAGAGAGTATCCTGTCAGAAGAACGTGCAGTAACAAATGCACAACTTCGTCATGAAGTTGGAAATCTTAACCATTCGATCGACGGCGAAAAAGCAGATCTTGCGATATGGTGTAAGAAGAATAACCAAAATTATAAACTAATCTCGCCATTAGTTGAAGCTGTGCAGGAGGCATCTGTAAACTATTTAGAGATGAGGAACTCAATCTCGGACGATCCTGCAGCTGCTTTCAGACCACTATATGAAAAAATTATCCCAGTAAAAAGTATCGCTGAAAACATAGGTTCAGATCTTGAATATAAGCAAGCCGTAGACATGACCTTATTAAAATCCTTAAATATCGCTGGACTAGTGGATTCTACGACGCTTGATATTGCCGATGGTAATCTTTCTGATGACGTAAGGGCCGCATTTTCTAATAAAACTAGCTCCGTCATTGAACAGGCTGTCAGAACGTCTTCTGGGAAGATTAGGGTGCAGCTAGTGAGAGATTATTTATGGCCAGAATTTGCTAAGCTTGTATCAGATTCGAATGTGACGAGTGAAGCTGAGACTGAAGATCAATCGAAAGTTAATCTTAATCAGAACAATAATATTGAACGGATCAACCGTAATGAACAAACGGTGCGTGCTTTTGATAATCAAAGAGTATTAGACATTATTGAAAAAAATCAAGTATTATCTCCGGAGGAGCAAAATGAACGAGCTTCTGTAAGTGATTCTCTTTTGGGTGAGATCGGGAGAAAGGTGGATGAACTATCTGATCAGTTATCCAGTCTAGATTCTGATAGTCAGAGTGAGGAAAATCAAGACAATGAAGATCGTATAGACCAAAGTGAAGAGATTCAGGAACAGCTTGAAAATCTTCAATCGCTTCTTGATGATTTGAAGAATCCTGAAAAAGCTTCCGGTGACGACTTAGAAAACTTGCAGTTTAAAATTAATGAAATTGGAATAGACGAGTCGAGTTTAGATGAAAAAGAACTGAAACTACTTGAGAATCTTCGAGAATTCTGTAAATCTACTACAGTCACTTATGTTCGCACGATGCGTTTTATCATGGAGGAATATAAAAGCTGTAACCCGAACTTTACGGACGAAATGATGGAAAAAATGATTCTTCATGGACACGATACGCCAAGTTTTACTATCTATGGCAAGGAAGCCGGAGAAAACTTTATTGAAAATACTTGCCCTGAACTAGGTTATGGGGATTTTGAATCTAATGGCATGGTACTCAATTTTAATCTTCCAGACGTGTTAGGTAGATTTTGGTATAGGGGTGGTAATGGTGCAAGGGCTCAATCAGTTCCAGATGGTGCCATAGAGTGGGGACACCTGTATCGAAATGGAATGCCGGCTATTTGGAGATCGGTTGATTCCGCGCCAAGAACAGGTATCTATTTCAATCGCCTAAACGAATTTGGCCAGCACGATTACAGGAAATATTATTATCTATATGATGTGATTGGTCTTGGTTCTAAATTCAATGAACAACAAGAAGCGGAAAATGATCTAGACGGTCAGAATGAATTACTGGAATCAGATGTGGATGGTAATGGAGAATCCAATAACGACACTGACGGACAAAGCCAGAATGGCGAAATCGGCGAGGGGCCGCAACAAGATAATCAAAATGGATCTGATAGTGGCAGCGAAATGGGCCAAATGTCTGGTAGCGACATGGAACAAATGGGTGACACTGAAAGCTTTGACGAAATGAATGGCACGGAGATGGGTAATTTGGGTGATATGCAAAAGCAGTTATCTGATATGCTTAGCGATTTAGAGTCCTTGATGAGTGAACAGAGTAGCGAGATTAATCAGGCACTGACGGATGCTTTATCCAAGGCCATTGCGGAATCCTTATCCAATGATGCAATGTCAGATAATCATTCTGAGCACATAGACTTGGCAGAATTATTTAGCCAGCTACAAGAAACTCAGGAGAAGCTAGAAAGCTCATTTTCTGATGCGAAATCCGAGCAAGGTGGCTTTAGGGAATACGAGATAGATGATCAAGATATAGAGCCAGACACGGTTGAATCAATAGATAATCTTGAGGCTATAAAAGAGCAACAACAAAGACAGTTGGAGTCAATTTATCGTGAGCAATCAGGATTATCTGGTGAGGCTTTGGGTAGATACATAGATTATCGTGAGGATACAAGGGCTTTCACAGACGATTTGGTAACTTATTTTACCGAAAAATTTAAAATGGACACCGAATACGTATACGAAAAAAATCAACGCAGAGGTAATCGTTTACAGCGTGGGTGGACTAGTAGAATACTAGGTCGTACAGCCCTTGGTGCAACTGCTATAGAACCAGAAGTTTTCGAACGTAGATCGATCCCGAAGAAACCTCAGTTCGTCTGGAGTGTAATAATCGATAATTCTGGATCTTGTAGTGGCGACATTATTGAAGAAGAAAAGAAGACAGCCGTTGCTCTGACAGAAGTAGCTAGTAGACTAAATATACCACTAGAAATAGTCACGTTTGGCGGCCCAAATGAATATACCTTCTTAAAAACATTTGATCAAGAACTGTATGGCGATCAACTATCAAGATTAGTGCAACTTGGTGCCGATCAAAGTACGCCAGACGTTGTTACACTGAACGCTGCGTGTACTAGTGTAGCGGATTACGCGGATAGCTTCAATCGACCATATAACTTTGTATATTTTATGACTGATGGTGAATCTGGGTCTGGTTCGATTCAATCGGTAATAAGTAAATTTAAACGTGACATGGTTATAACTGGAGTAGGATTAGCTGGTGCCGCTGACTCTATTTCAAGTACGTGGGGTAAGAATTCAGTTGGGGTTGAAGATGTTAGTAAACTGTCGGATACACTGATCCGTAAAATTGAAGATCAAATAGAGGAAACATTTTGATTAAGAAGGGAGTATTATGGAGGTAGTTAATGAAAAACTAGTTTTGGGGACGCAATGGGGAGAGGAGAAAACAGGCGAGGTATTTGATTACGATGAATTTGGACAATACTTAGATGATATTGAGACTCAACTTTCTCCACGACATATACTGGATGAATTGAATGAGACTATAGATTCGGTAGAGAATGAGCTAGATTCGTATGATTCAAATATAATGTCTAGTAGTAAAGAGACAAAAAGAAAAATGGCAGTTGCAGCTATTGAATCGTATAATTTGAATCTGTTAGCTAGAGATGAGGATTTTAATGTTAGAACGCTGGCTTTATGTAATAAGGCTATTTCTCCGGCGATTTTGGAGCAGACAATTGAAGATATTGGAAATGACGACAAATTCACTTTAATGGTGATAGCCAATAATCCAAGTGCTTCAACTAGACTCCTTGGCAGAATATATGATTTGGCTGGTGATGAAAGAGAGGTTCAGACGGCAATTCTAAGAAATCCAAATTGTGATGATGTTTTGCGGTTTAAAATTAATAGCCTAAGAGAACGTGTCGGGGCTAGTATGTAAATAGTACGCACTTATACGGTGTGGTTATCACGCTACGCTACCCTAATTCCTCGAGTGCAGCACTTCGAGACCTATAGACTTCGAGTGGAGTCTTCCACTCGAGTCTCTTTCTTGGTCTATTATTTATTAAATTCGTTATTTAATTTTAACAGGACTAAGAATAGTTGATGTCTCTTTTCGTTGGTTATTGTTGTACTTGAGGGGCTAATTTAGATGAAAAGCTTATTTTCCGTGCGAAAAAATGGTAAAATGGAAATGGTAAATCATAATTATCCAGTTGATTCCTACTTATAGAGAGTAAACTGCGGCTATTTACGCTGATAATTCTCTACAAGGGATAACTATGGTTTAGCGACTAAGTAAATAGTCGCATTTTTATTAGGCGCGGGAAAACTAAAAAATGAACCATAATTCATATCCATCAAATTACGAAAGTGAAAACGATAGCCAGCCAAATGATAACTATACAGAGTGGCAGGAGGCTATGAAAGATGTTGAGTTTCAAGGAGGTAAAGCTTCTGTCTCCATGGTAGGTCAAGAAGTGGCTGACATGCTGGCTGGCCCAGAAATTCATGAAAAACCTGTCAGTAAGATGGAAAAACTACTTGGAAAAATCCAAGGTGTCAAAGATTTTATTAAAAGTAAGTTCGGAATACAAAGTAGCGAAAAACTAGTGAAAATGACAGATCATGCACTTGTTTATGTTGCGAAAGAGACAATTACCGCCGCCGACAAAGATGGTATTCGCACTGAAGCAGAAGCTGCTAAAATTGAAGAAGCTGTTTCGTCCGTAGTAGTGCAAGGTGCTATGGAAGAAGCTGGCATGGAACAGTCTGCTGGAGAAAATCCTATTTTGGAACTTAACCAAAGTGATGCTCAACTTGATTTGATGGCATCTATAGAGACTTTACACAAAGAAGGTGTAATATTGCCTAGCGGTGAAAGCGTTGCTGGACTTGCTACGCGTACTATTGAACGCGACAAAAAGTGGGATTTAACAAAAGTAAGTGGTCGGCTAGGCTCTAATGAGGGTGGTTGGTATGAAAAACCGAATGGCGAGAGATTCTATGTTAAGTTTTATGAAAATCCTAGTCAAGGACAAGCCGAGTTCGTGGCTAATGCTGTTTATGCAAAACTCGGGATTAAAGCGGTACGTTCAGAAATTATCCAATTGGACGGTCGTGAAGCTATCGCTTCGCCAGCTGTGCCAAAGGCTACGACGGTTAGTGGAGAGGCTCAAGGCGGAAGTGAGGATGTCCAAAAAGGTTTTGTTGCCGACGCGTTCCTAGCCAATTGGGATGTTGTCGGTCTTGTCTACGACAATATAGTTCAAGGAGAGGATGGTTTTTACCGTATAGATAATGGTGGTTCTTTGATTTTCCGGGCACAAGGTGGAGACAAGGCTTATTTGCCAAATTCTATTCCAGAGCTACAGTCAATGCGTGTACCAGGACGCCCCACTGGAGAAGTTTTTGCAGGCATAACAGAAGACGAAATTGGTAAGCAAGCGCGTGAACTAGTTAGCAAGTTGAGCCCTGAAGATATAAGAGCTATCGTAGATGAGTCTGGTCTAGAAGGCAAAGATCGTGATAGGATATTGACTGGATTGCTAGGACGTCGTGAATATCTAGCTAAGACTTATGGAAAACCAGAACCAGAGCAACCATCAAATCCAGAATCTAGAGAGCGTAGACCGAGAAGAAGCATAAGTGAAACAATCAGAATACTTAGCGGTCAAGAGATGGAACGTACTGGGGAAACAGTAGTTCGTCCCCGAACCGAAATTGTATGCGATCATGATCATATCGAAGGGCAAAAAATCGATGTAATAAACAAAAGAGATCGCGGTACGATGGAATTTAGATTTAAACTGCGGGCTCCAACCGAAGTACTGACAGCATTGGCGACAAAACCGGAAGGCGAAGGAGAGGATACGCAAACTGAAATTACCACGCCAAGTGGAGCAGTTTTGCGACGAGGAAAAATTACTTACGAAGATGCGTCTTCTGATAGTTCATATGAGTTATGCGGTGCGTCCGTTTTTGAAAAAGGCGGAGTAAAAATATTTATTGCAGACCCCTCGTCTAAAAACGGCATTACCTATGATTACAATAGTAGTCATCTTGTCCGAACGGCTATGGGTTTAGTTAAGGTTGAAGTTCCATCTGGAACGGATCCCGAAGCAACGGAACAAATTTTGGAAGAAATTTTAGAAAAAGACTTAGGTATTCCAGATGCGCTTGGCGAAGTCCCTGAAGAAGCGGAAAGAGAATATAAGATGGCTCGCTATAAATGGCAACATGTAATTACTGGAGATTTAACACCTGAGCAGATGGAGCAAGCGGAAAAGTTATATCGCGAAGAAGTCTTCCCTGGCTATACAACACTCGTAGAGAGGGGAAAACATGAAGAATACCTTGAAAAATATGGCAGAGATGTTCGCGCAGTTCATCGCTTAAATACTGAGAGCGCTAGATCGATTTATAGAATACTAACACAGGGGTTGATGTGTACGACTGAACGATATTCTAGAGGTGTCATGAGGAATGGCATGTCGTCCACTATTGATATGGATACTGGTGGAGCAGACAGCGTTTTTACGAGAATTGCCAATGAGGCTCAAAGAGGAGAAATGAGCGGTGCAGTGATAGTATTTAAGCCCGAAGTTTTCGATCGCACAGATTGGTATTCCTATAATTATGACACATGTGGCTCAACAGATGATGATTATTTTGCTTGGCGACTCTCTCCAGATACTATCTTTGATAAGACTACAAATCCTAACAGTAATTATTCAATCGGAAATGAACAGATGTTTAGAACTGGTATCGGTGCTGGGTTTGTTGAATCCATAGAAGTAGATTCCAGTCAACGTAATGGAATAATTGCAGAATTACGATCTATGGGCCTAGAAGAAATAAACGGTAAACCCATAGAAGAAGTTGTCGTATTACACAAGACTCCGCCTTCGGAAGCTACGCCAGATTCTAATGTCAATTGGGATGTATCCAACCAGTCGCCAGAGGAATCATCTCAAGAGGTCGCTCCAGATTCTAATGTCAATTGGGATGTATTCAACCAGTCGCCAGAGGAATCACCTCAAGAGGCACAACCAGAGACGACACCAGAGACACCATCCTCAGAGCTATGGCAAGATTGGCCAGATGATTGGGGAAACTGGGATGAAAGTTTTTCAACTCCAACCCCAGAACCACCATCGGAATCGGTTGATGGTTGGATGTAGAGTATAATATTAACATAATATAGGTAAAAAGATGAGATCATTTGAAAGTATCATGAAGCACTCAGGGAATGAGAATATTAATGGTAAAGATAATAATATAGAAAAGGTTGATTCTATGGAAAAATTGCCAAAGCCAGTTTACTATATTGAATCCCCCAATGACGATACGGTCTTAGTTGGCATAAACGTAACTATAGATCACGATAGAATGGGCGAGCAAGAAATCTCTATAATTAGATGGTATGATACTTCGCATGAGCGCATTATGACAGCATCGGAAACAAGGCAAAAAGATGACCATTTTGCCTTTAAGCGGATAGACCAGGAAGGCGGTGGGGTATATTATTTTACGCCAATGAATTTAGAGATTTACAATAATAAAGTTAAGCAGCACCTAGCTGCAGGATCTGACTTTACAAATAACGAAGATTTAATAAAGGCATTCCTAACGACAACAGAAGATGAAGTTTAGACTACTAAACATGAAGTTTAGACTACTAAACCCCCGATTGTTCGGGGGTTGTTCTAAATGCTAAGGCAAGAGACGCAAAGTTTATGCCTTGATTTTTATTGATAACTGTTTTTTCCTAGAAATAAGTTTAAGAGCTACCTTATTTTTATGCAAGATTTTGTTGCAAAGGTTGTGAGCTATTACGAAGTATTGAGAAATCTATAAGAATATGTTATAATATAGAAGTTCGTAGATTCTAAGGAAAAAACGAATAATATTGATTATCACTTTTATGATGTGGTGATAGAAACTTAATAATTAGCTAGGATAAGGCATAATTCTCTTTTGTGAGTGGCGTTAAATCTATCTTGACGGTGGACTTAGCGCTACTCACAAAGTGGGGGCGACCTGAAGCGGGACGATAGTGTCGCCGTGGAAGTGGAAATCAGAGTGGGGAAAATCCCCTTGAATTTACAAAGCTCTGATATATAGAAGGAGAAATTATGTTGAAATTTTTGTATGGCAGTGAGAAGACAAACAGTTACCGCCCTGAGCCATGGGCTTGGAGCGAGGTTCCGTTCCCTGCCCTTATAGGGGTGCGGGTCAAAGATATAATGCCTTCCTCGCAGTAGCGGGTGGGTTTACACCATGGTTTAGTTCTTTTAACCTTGCCGATAATAAGGCAATGAGCGATGATTATTCCAAGGTGATAAACACCAAGAAGGGCACACGTCTTTTGATACCTTGCGGAAAGAACGATGACGAGCGCATCCTGCTTATCACAGCTCGCGGAGGTTTCCGTGGTGGCTTCGGCAAGATCGAGGCGATTGGAGCCGAGATTTTATGGCAGAACGGCAGCAGTATGCACTGCTGCCCAGTGGCGCATATTATTGCGCGTGTGACCGAGCCTGACGGATATGTGCGTACTGAAACGGGCCGTCGTTGCTGCTCCGGTTATACTGAAGTTTACTCCTGGAAAGGAGGCTACTTCGGTATGGACACCGAAGAGTACAACGCGGCAGTCGATACTGGTGCTCTCTTCGCGGCACATGACACTATCCAGAGCGATCTGGAAGAGTGTAAGGCGAAGAGAGCTGAGCAGGCGGCAAGCCGCCAGGCGAGGGGCATATTTATAGCTGAACTTGAGGCTATAAACTCTCGTCTTAAAGCTTGTGGAGAAACCCAATATCAGCTGGGGGAGACTTTCTTTGTTATAGAAGAGACTGGTTGGGGTGCTTGCACCATCCGCCATCTCTACACTGAGGAAGCGGTTGCTAAGGCGGAGAATAGAGCTGCAAGAGCTGAAGCGGAACGTGCAATACGTGAAGCGAAGGCAACTTGGGAGCCACAGTTCAAAGAGGCTGCTCAGGGATACTCCTTCCCAGAAGGAAAAGATGCTTGGGGAGATTCTAGTCTTAGATTTTATGGTAACGTTGTTAGCGTAGGAATTAAGACAGACGGCAAATCCTACAAGTACTCTGAGGAAGGATTCGCGCAGTTTAAGGCTGATCTCCCTGTTTATGAGGAGAAATATCAGGATATTCTGCGTGAGAAAGCCGAAGCTGAAGCCAAGGCGAAAGCTAAGGCAGAGGAAGAAGCTCGCAGAGCTCAGGCCGAAGCTGAGGCTAAAGCAAAAAAGGAAGCGGCCGAAGCTGAAGCTAAGGAGCTCGGTCTTCCAAGCAATATCCGCCTGTGGCATCGTGACGGCGCAACTAACGCCGGCGAGGCTTGGGTGATCGGTCCGAACGGTATGGAGCGCGAATGCGACTTCGTAGACACCATGGTGTGCGGAAGTAATTCCAAGCGCTACCATCAGAGCTACGAAGGTGACCATATATGGAATCAGATTCTTCCAGGAGAACTGGTGCTTTACTGGTCTCACGCCTACACGGCAGCGCCTCACAAATTTGTGGTCATCTATAGACCAGAAACTTTAACCGAGGCACAGCTTGAGCGCGTAGCGGAGATCCAGAACGGCATCGAGGAGCAATTCCTTGGTAAAGCCGGTCTGGTTAGCACACGCTCCTGTCCATCTATTGGGCAGGGCTGGGGACTGTTCCATCGCGAGGAGACTAGTTTAGCGAATGCTGAGAAAGATTGTGATGAACAATCTAACGATGGATCTGGAACTACTCTTGGGCAGCTCTTCGGAGACATCTTCGGGAAGCTAAACTCGTAGTTAGCCGTTCTGTCTTCTTAAACTAGCTTGTACTTTTTTACCCCCAGATTTCTGGGGGTATTTTTTATCTTGAAATACTGATAGTAAAAATAGCCATTTTATTTATTTTTGAGATTTATAGTATTATTTTAATATGATATTAAACATTTATTTGGATGTAGATGGAGTACTAAAAGGTTGTGCATCTCCAAAAGAGGATATCGAAAAGTTTCTTGAGTTTTGTTTGGATAATTGTGTTGTATATTGGCTTACTACTTACTGTCGTGACGAGATTAATTACGCGCCGCGGGCGCTTTCGGAAGAGTTTGATAAAGAATTGATCGGTCGCCTGAGCAAGAGTGTTAATCAGACCGATTGGATAAACTCAAAAGTTGAGGCGATTGATTTTAATACCCCATTTGTTTGGTTTGATGATAATATCGCTCAGTATGAACGGAATGAGTTAAGAAAGCGTGGTGTTGAAGAGAGTTTTTTCTGGGTCGATAGGAATGATCCAGAGTCGGCAAGGCATATGTTAGAGTTTGTGAGAAAAAAATATGAACAAGATTAACGTTGATGAACTTCCATGCTGGGCTGGATATTCGCTGGGATATTATTTAGTAAAAAGATATTTAGAGAGAACTGGAAAGAAGATTGAGGAGGCATTCTTTGATAAGTATGCGGATTTTAGAGAAAGACAAGGATGATATGGAAAGATTGAATAAATCTCAAGAGGATATATCACAATCATCAAATAATAATGATTGGCCAGATTTTCCTCCGTTTAGAGGTGATATTGTTGAAGGATTGCCAAAAAATACGGAAATGAAGAATCTGGAAGAAATACATAACTATGAAATTAATATGGTGGCTGAGAATCCTGATGTTTTGGGCTACAATATCGACAGCAAGCTTATTATTTGGCCAGAAAGAAGAGCGCAAGCTATAAAAGTTAAAGAGTTTTTAGATTCTGGCGGAAATATAGACATAATATCAGAGCGACTTGGGCAGCCAGCGGAGCGAATACAGGAGGCAATAAATGAAGAGCTTCTAAAAGATCAATTACTGGATGATACTTTAGCAAAGGTACCAGAGGGGGTAAAATTGAGGATCAATCCACATGCTCCACGGTCGGCGTTTTCGGTAGCAAATTCAGAAAAGTTTGTGAATGAAAAGGGCGAAAACAGATTCTGTATTGATAGCGACGTAATGTCGCAGGTTAGAAAAATTAGAGAGAAAGCTGCTGGATCAGAGCTGTTGGTTGTTATGAACCAACTACATAGAGGCGAAGATGGTAAACTGACTAGTAATATCCCAGAAAATCCATCGGATTATATTTTGCTGTGCCGTAGTTTTGTGGAGCAAAGTGGATATTCTGAACAAGCTGGAAAGGGGTTAGTCTTAGAGCTTGGAAATGAATGTAATATGAGTCACGAAAGTAATGGTTTTTTATTTAAAACTGAAGCCTTTGCTGACACGGTTGATACGGAAGCTTATGCAAATCTTTATTTTGAGACTGCAAAAGCCTTAAAAACTTCTTTTCCTGATATTAAATTATCACTGACTGGCACTGCGTTCTATGATTATGATTTTACAAAACAAGTCATAGATCAAATTCAGGCCAGAAAAGTTACTGATGAGCTAGTAAAAGATACTAAATTAATTGATGTTATTAGTTTTCATCCATATAGGAAAACCGTTGAAAGCCCCGCTCCTTTTATGAGTAAAGGAAAAGGGCTTAGTGAATCTGAGCTAAGAGAAAGGTCGGAAGCACACTGGCAGTCTCTTAGTAATGAAGAAAAAGATACAATTAGAGGTGAAATACTTAGCAATTTACTTGACGAGGAAAGAATTGCAATCTCTGGTTTATCTAGTGAGGAAATTGAGAATAGTATTGCGTATAGGGCGTACGCTAACTTTGACTGTCAATTAAAGACATTGAGAAATATTGCTGATCAAATAGGTGCTGAAGTGACTGTCGGAGAAATAAGCTTTTATGCAGGAGAATGGGGGGAGTCGGTTAACGAAAATGAACAAGAGAAAAATGCAATCTATGGACGCGAGAAAGGATATACAAGCTTCTTGTGGCCAGGAGAGCAAATAGTAAAAAATGAAAATCCAGAACGACGTAAAGCACATGAGGTTTGAGTGAAATGGAGCGGTTATATTATCGAAATTATTCTTCCCTCTCGAACCACAAGATCTGGGATTCGTGGTATAACTTATAGTAAGGATATTTATAAAGTTAATTGTGGAGGAATATTATGGATAACGTCGAGGAAGTCGATCTAGATCGCGTAGACTGGAAAAGTAGTCGCGAGTTCTTTGAATCATTAGGCGAAGCATTGGGCAAACTAGACGACAAGGATGAGTCGTACAACTTTACCTGGGTTGGTAAGCGAAAGTCCATTATTGAAGCTGGTGCACCGATTAATAAAATTCTTCGTCCAGGCGTGGAAGCCTCCAAAGATTTTGACAATACAAAGAACATGCTCATTGTTGGTGATAACCTTGACGCACTAAAACTCCTCCAAGAATCATATCTCGGTAAAATAAAAATGATTTATATTGATCCTCCATACAATACAGGTCATGACTTTGTGTACCACGACAACTTTACGATTAAAAAAGCCGACTTTGAGGATGATTCTATGGATTCTGATGGTAATGTAATTATCTCCGAAGACGAGTATGTCGAAAATTCAAAGACTAATGGCCGATATCATTCTGATTGGCTTTCGATGATGTATCCGAGATTGAAGTTGGCGAGAAATTTACTCACAGAAGGTGGGGTTATATTTGTCTCGATTGATGATAATGAACAGGCGAACTTAAAGAAGTTATGTGATGAGATTTTTGGGGAAGATAATTTTATTTGCTCGTTTATTTGGGAAAAACATAAAGCGCCTAAGAATGACAATAAATATGTAGCAGCGAATCATGAATACATTTTGCTTTATGCTAAAGATAAAAATAGTTTTGTGATAAAAAAAGATACCAGAAGTGAAGATAATCTGAATAGTTTTAGAAATAAAGACAATGACCCTAGAGGAAAATGGATTTCTGGTCCATTATTAGCGCCAACATTTTCACATTCGACTGTTTTTCCAATCATTAATCCTCATGGCGAGGAAATATATCCACCTGCTGGCAAATGCTGGTCTTTTAATAAAACTGGGATGGAACGATTAATGTCTGAAAATCGTATTTGGTTTGGTTCTGATGGACGTAATGTACCACGTATTAAGCGTTTTTTGTCAGAGCTGCCAGACGGGCTAGTCCCGAGGAGTATATTATCTCATGATGTCTATGGTGGAACCCAAAAGGCTGCTAACGATTTGAAAAAAATATTTGCCGACAAGAAGATATTTGATTTTTCAAAGCCAGTTGATTTAATAAAATATTTCATTAATAAAGCAAGTAACATAGATGATGTAATTCTTGACTTCTTTGCTGGCTCTGGCACCACTGGTCATGCAGTTATGGACTTAAATGCTGAAGATTGCGGAAAGCGTCAGTACATTTGTGTGCAGCTTGATGAAAAAACTGATGAAAAATCTGAAGCTAAAAAAGCTGGATATGACACCATTGATCAAATCACCGCCGAGCGTCTCCGTCGTGCTGGAGATAAGATCATGCAAGAGCACCCGGACGCTGATATAGATACAGGCTTCCGTTTATTGCGTATAGATAGCAATAATGAAAAAGACGGCATACGTAAACCATTAAGTAAAATTGGGCAGACAGATATTTTTGATTCCATTGATAATATTAAAAAAGACCGCACGCCACTCGATTTACTCTTTGGCGTCGTTTACGTCTCCGCTCTTCCGTTCGACCTCAAACTCGAAACACGTAAGATTGGCGAAAATACAGTATATCTTTATGGCTACCTCGATGAGGGTACCGGTCTTGTAGCTTGTTTCGATGACAATATCCCAGAAGAAACAATTAAGGAAATCGCAAACCTCAAAGCACTGACTGCCGCATTCAAAGATTCGTCATTTGCTGGTTCTGCCGCAAAGATTAATCTTTCTGAACACTTCCGTATTATTAGTCCTGATACGAGAGTCAAGGTAATCTAATGAATAGTGATAAAAATAGTGAGATCATATTTTATGAGGGGGAAGATAAAAGTCTTCGTATTAAAGCATTCATTAAAGATGAAACGGTCTGGCTAAACCAAACGCAGCTAGCTGAGTTGTTCCAGACAACCAAGCAACTTATCAGTTATCATTTGAAGAATATTTTCGATGAGAAAGAGCTTGCAAAAGACGCAACTGTCAAAGAATTTTTGACAGTTCAAAATGAAGGAGAGCGAGAGGTGTCGAGAAATATCGAGTTTTATAATCTCGATGTAATTATATCTCTCGGCTACCGTATCAACTCGAAGATTGCTACCGCTTTTCGTCAATGGGCGACTTTAAGGCTCAAGGAATATATTATTAAAGGTTTTACCTTAGACGATGAGCGTCTCAAACAAAACGGTGGCCGCTATTTCAAAGAGCTCTTGCAGAGAGTTCGCGACATTAGAAGCAGTGAACGTAACCTCTGGCAGCAAGTAACCGATATTTATGCTACTTCGATTGACTATGACAAAAATTCTGAAACAACAAAGAAATTCTTTGCCACGGTTCAAAACAAAATGCACTATGCCGTCCATCAACAGACCGCCGCTGAAGTTATTTATAATCGTGTCAATAGCGAAAAACCAATGATCGGTATGACCAATTTTAAAGGCGATTATATTACAAAAGCTGATACACATATTGCAAAGAATTATCTTAAGGAAGATGAGCTAAATATCCTAAACTTGCTCGTCAGTCGTTTTCTTGACTATGCCGAACTTCAAGCGATCTCCGAAAAAGTTATGACGATGAACGACTGGAAAGAGCGACTGGATATGGAACTAAAATCTGTCGGTCGCGAGATTCTACTAGACAACGGCAAAATTTCTCATGAAGAGGCTATCAAAAAAGCCGATACCGAATATGATAGGTATCGACAAAAAGAACTTGAGAATTACGAAAGCGATTTTGACCGTGCAGTAGAGGAATTAACTAAAGAAGCGAAGCGCATAGGAGGAGGAAAAGATGAAGCTAAGATTTAAACATCAAAGATTCCAAGAGGACGCCGTTAAAGCTACTTGCGATATCTTCACTGGCCAGATCAAATCCGACCACCGCTTCCTTGTGGACCAAGGCGATGCAGATGGAACAGTGTTCGCCCAGCTCGAACAAGCAGGTTTTGGCAACGCAGATATTTCCCTACAAGACGCGCAGTTGATTAAAAATCTCCATGAAGTCCAAGGATTGCAAAATATTTCCCGTAATGCGAAGATAGAACGCCTCAATGGCCGACTGGTATTTACGATCGAGATGGAAACCGGTACGGGTAAAACCTATACCTATATCAAGACAATGTATGAGCTTAATAAACAGTACAGCTGGTGCAAGTTTATCGTCGTGGTACCGAGTATTGCGATTCGCGAGGGCGTCTATAAAACCTTCCAGACAACAGCAGATCATTTCGCCGAAGATTATGGTAAGCGCATTCGTTTTTTCATCTACAACTCTTCTAAACTAAGCGAACTCGAGCAGTTCTCCGAAGATTCCAACATTAATGTGATGATTATCAACACACAAGCATTCAACGCTCGTGGCGCCGACGCTCGTCGTATCTATATGCAACTCGATTCGTTCCGCTCTCGCAAACCAATCGATGTAGTTGCGGCGACAAAGCCAATCATTATCGTTGATGAGCCGCAAAGTGTGCTCGGTACAGATAGAAATGCAAACGTAACTCGCGAAAGCATTGCAAAATTCAATCCACTATTCTTCTTGAATTATTCCGCTACGCATCGCGAAGACTTTAATAAAGTTTACCGCCTTGATGCTGTCGATGCATACCAGAAACAACTCGTAAAGAAAATTACTGTCAAAGGTATTACTGTTAGGGGTGGAACTGCAACAAATGGATATCTCTATCTCCAGAAGATTAATACTTATCCGAATAAGAAGCCGACTGCAACTGTCGTGTTCGAGTTTGGCACAAAAACAGGTGGCGGAATCCTTCGCAAAACTAAAACGCTTGTTCTGGGCGATGACATTTACGTCCACTCCGGTGAGCTTGAAGCGTATCATGACGGATACAAAATCTCAGAGATTAATGCTCGTGACGAGGAAGGCTATGTTGACTTCGTAAACGGTATTCGTATTCACGAGGGCGAAGTTATCGGTGAAACTAGTGCAGATGATTTACGCCGCATTCAAATTCGTGAAACAATCATGTCGCATCTTGAGACAGAACGAAAACTCTATAAGAAAGGTATTAAGGTTCTCTCGCTCTTCTTTATTGACAAAGTAGCCGAATATAAATATTACGATGAAAATGGTGAGCAAAAAGGAACTTATGCAAAGATATTCGAAGAGGAATTCGGAAAAGCAATAGATATTTATCTGAACCAACAGCTTCAATTCGAAGAGGACGCCGACTTTCGCAGTTATCTAGAGAAATTCTCTCCATCAGAAATTCATGCAGGGTACTTCTCGATTAATAATAAAGGTCACGCAGTTGATAGTAAGGAAAGTAAAGATGGCGGCTCTGACGACGTATCAGCCTACGATCTTATTATGAAGAATAAGGAACGTCTGCTCGACTTCAGAGAGCCAGTTCGCTTTATCTTCTCTCACTCTGCTCTCCGTGAGGGTTGGGATAATCCGAATGTTTTTCAGATCTGTACACTTCGCGAATCTAATGCTGAGATTAAGAAGCGTCAGGAAATTGGGCGTGGTCTCCGACTTTGCGTAGATCAGAACGGTATTCGTCAGGACGCAGAGGTCCTCGGTGAGAGTCTGGTGCATGATATAAATATTTTGACAGTAATTGCTAATGAAAGCTACGAAAGTTTTGCGAACAGTTTACAGAGTGAATTCAATGAGATTATCGCGAAGCGTCCTAAAGATGCTTCAGCCTCGCTATTTATCGGAAGAGTTTTACAGGATGAGAGTGGCGCCAGGTCTACTGTTATTGACGACAATGCAGCAGCTGATATTTATGCTGGACTAGTAATGGCTGGACTTGTTGATAGGATCTCTAAACAATTAACGGAAGATTATCACGCACTAAATGATGAGATGAAGGTACAGAAGATTCGCGAGGCGGTTGGTGATTTGTATACGCCATATGCGGAGAATATTGAGAATATTCTTGCTTCTATTTATGATCCAAAGAGGGGGCAGCTTGTAACTAATGCACGCCGCTCTGAGAAGCTTAATCTTAATCCAGAAAAGTTTGCGTCAAAGAAGTTTAAGGAATTATGGAACCGGATTAATGAGAAAACTTATTATACGGTTGAATTTGATGAGAGTGAACTTGTTGAGAGATGTATTAATTCCCTGAATAGGAATTTACGAGTGACTAAAACTGAGGTTATTATTACTGAGGGTCTTTTGAAAACTGCTGGCAAAGATAAACTTGAGATGTATAAGAATAGAATTGGCACGCCAATCACTATCTCTGAGTTAGTGAACGACAGGATTCAATACGATCTACTCTCCGAGCTATCGAAGTCGCAAAACGACGGCGGTACAAGTTTGACGCGCAAAGCTATTGCGGACATCCTTACCGGAATCGAACCAATCGTATTTAACCTCTTTAAGACGAACCCAGAAGAATTTATTCATAATGCAATTCAATTAATTAACGAACAAAAAGCTTCAACAGTGGTTGAGCATATTCAGTACGATAAGTTGAACGAAAAGTGGGATGGCGGCGAGATTTTTATTAACAGCGATATTATGGGCGAATATGGAAATAATCTGATTGATACGCCAAATCATCATCTATACGATAAGCTTCGTTATGATTCGGATATCGAGAAGAATTTTGCGGAGGAGCTGGATAAAAGTGAGGCGGTTGAAGTGTACGTGAAGCTTCCGAGGAAGTTCTATATTGATACGCCAATGGGCCATTATAACCCAGATTGGGCGATCGCGTTTAAGGACGAAGCTGGCGTGAAGCATATCTATTTTGTTGCGGAAACAAAGGGGGTGAACGAGGGGCAGCTAGATGTCGGAGTTAAGGGGATCGAGAAGGCGAAGATCGAGTGCGCCAGGAAGCACTTTGCAAAAATTAGCAATGGTGACTGTATTTATGGTGTATGTAATTCTTACGAGAAGTTGCTGGAGCTTGTGAGGGGATAAAATTTGATTTCATGAGGAACGCAAAGGAGATTAAGGCTAGTGAACAATCCTAAACATAGTGAGCAATCTGAACAAATGGTTGACCCAGGAGATGTTTCTCATATTGCTACTCAAATCCTAATAGTTGCCAGAGATTTTGGTGTTAATGCTGAAGCTGTTGGCGCGAATATTGGTCCTACGTTTACCGAATATGAGTTTACGATTCTTGATAGTTCGTTTGACGACGATATTCTGGCAAGTTTTGAAGAAAGACTCTCAGTCGATCTAAAATGTGGTTCAGCTATAAGGTGTACTCGTACGGATAAGAAGTTAGGGATAGTGGTTCCTCATATAAAACGTCTATACCCGGATTTTCAGTCATATGTTATAAGTCACTTGGGTGATTATAAAGACAAAATAATTTTTCCCATAGGACTAGATCTTGACGGAAAAACTTTTTACTCCTCTCTTGATAAAACCTCAAATATTCTAGTGTGTGGTAGTGCTGGTTCTGGCAAATCAATGTTTATTCATCAGATTCTTTGTTCGTTAGCTTTCAATAATAAGCCAGAAGACTTAGGGTTAGTGCTAATCGATACAAAAGCAGTTGAACTTGACCTGTATAAGGATCTTAAGTATTTGGTATTTCCCTTTGCAAACTCAGTAGATAAAGCTAATGATGCACTAACATGGGTAATAAATGTAATATCCAATCGAAAGACCAATGAGCAGGTAAAACATAAGCCAATCTTAGTTGTAATTGATGAATTTGCTGACTGTGCAATCAGTAATAAAAGGTTTCATACCCAAATAGAGTTTATTGTTGAAAAAGGGCCTGCTTTCAATGTTTATATTATTATGGCATCGCAAAGCCCTCGCTATTTCATCTATGATAATTATAAAGCCCATGATGACTTAAACTATAAAATGTTGAATAAGCTTTTTAAAACAAGAGTTATATTTTATATGTCTTATGATTCAAAAAAATTAATTAATGAAGACGCTGCAAAGTACCTATTAGGAATAGGTGATATGTTTTTTTCTTGCGAGAATAAGTGTTTAAGATTACAGGGATTCCATGTTAAGGATGGCACAATTAAAAAGCTCTGTGATGGTAATTTATGGGTATAATAGTGCTATGAATGCTAGTCAAAACAAGTATCCGTCAGTTGTCTTAGGACTTGACAAGGACGGCAATGAAATAACTCATACATTTGGTCCAAGAGAAGCGGTTACTCTTATGGCTGGAACTTGTGGCAATGGGCGCTCAGTATTAATTAATCGAATGCTTACGCAACTTATTACGAAATATTTTTCTGACGGAATTCAATTCATTATCGCCGATACAATAGGAATATCTTTTAATAGCTACAAAGGCTTGCCGTGTCTAATAAAAGATCCTCTAACGAAACCGGAAGAAATCCGTGAAATGATGGACTGGATTTTAGCAGAAAATGAACGTAGGGTTGCCATTATTAAAGAAAGTGATGATAAGAAAAAAGCGATCGAGAATTTCCCTGCTATTATTTTCGTAATTGATGAATACTCCTATCTATTCAAAAGAGGGGTGTTTGAGACAAAAGATATGTTTTTATTCCTGCTAAAGTTTGTAAAACTCAGCAGATATACGAATACCCACATAATACTCTCGACGCAAAGACGTGAAAAAGAATTTATTACTACGCTTGATCTAAACTATATGGATACCAGAATGATTTTTCACTGTCTAGATGAAGTAGAGTCTGAAAGATTAATATCCTCACCCGATGCGGTAAATCTCAAACAAGGCGAATTTCTATATATGAATATGAATAGATACATGACTGAGCCAGTTTTCTGTAGCTTCGAGAATTTTACTGATAAAGACGTTAGGGAGCAAATCAAATCTATAACAAGTCTATCTTTGACGAGATAGGTAAAGATCTAGACTTTAAGTGGTACAATCATATTATGAAACCAGACGCAACATCAATTCTGTCTTTTATAAATAGTGCGGATAAGACTTTTGTGATTCCTGTCTACCAGAGGAATTATTCTTGGAGTGCCGAGGAGTGCGGCAAATTATTTGAGGATTTACTTGATTCCATGAAGACTGGCAAGCGCCATTATTTTGGGAATATCGTATTCTACGCTAAAGAAACTAATGCCTGGGCAGGATACTCTGAGCTCATTCTCATTGATGGACAACAGAGAGTCACGACGACTATGCTGCTTCTTGCTGCGATTCGTGATGTTGAGGAAGATGAGGTTAAGCGATCTAAGATTACAAATACTTACCTATTAAACCGAAATAGTGACACTAAGGAGCGAGTGAAGCTCAAACAGATCGAATCTGATAGAGATATTTATGAGTCGATTATTAACGGTGAATTTGACGAGTCGTCAGATAGTAATGCGAGTAGAAACTACAAAACATTCAAGCGATTGATTCGTGAATCTGGTGTTAAAACTGACGATATTCTAAATGCAATTAATAATCTTGAAGTTGTGGCTTTGGATCTGAAATTAAATGAAAATAAAGAACGCACGGAGTCACCACAGATTATTTTTGAGAGTATCAACGCTACCGGCAAGCCACTGTCTACTGCTGATTTACTTAGAAATTATCTGCTGCTCGGTATTGATGATTCAGAACAAGAAAGATATTACAAGGACTATTGGCTTATTATCGAAAAAGGTATTGGCGATGCGAATATTTCCGACTTCATTAATAAATATTTAATTATGAAAATTGGCGATAACGTAAATAAAAATACGGAATATGCCGAGTTTAAAAAATATCTTTCTAAAAACAATATTGAAGCGATTGCGGCGCTTAGGGATCTTGCGCATTATTCAAAATATTATGGATGGATACAGGATCCGATGAGGGCGAAGGATTTTGATAAAAAAGTTTCTCTTTGTCTTGAGGACTTGAGAGAACTCAAAACGGCTTCCATGTCTCCACTGTTACTTTTCTTGCTGGAAAAAGCGGATGATGATGCTGTGATTGGCTTTAGTTCTAGTGAATTATTGGGTGCGTTGCTGGTTCTAGAGTCCTGGGCATTTCGTGCACGCGTTGCTGGTTCATTAACAAGCGGTGCGTTTAATACGATTAGCTCGACTAGTCTTCTGAATAACTTGAAGCGCGCCAAAGAAGATGATTACCACCATCAAATTAGGTTTGAACTTTCAAATTATCGTACGTATGATATCTGGCCAAACGACAATGACTTTATGGAAGCTTTCAAGAAATATAACTTCTATAAAAATTATAATAAATATGTACAGAGGAAACTTGAGAATTTCATTTCCAATGATCATCATAATTGGCGACCGGATTCGATTGAACATATTATGCCGGAAACCCTCAGCGCGGACTGGAAGAAGCGGCTTGGTGAAAATTATAGCGAGATTCATGGTGAATATTTACATACGATCGGGAATCTGACGCCGCTCAATATGACGGATAATATTATAAATTCCAATGATCCATTTGCCGTAAAACTTCCACAATATAAATCATCTAGTTGGAAGTTGACTCGTGATGTTTATGATGATTTTAAGGATGCTGAGAACTGGGGCGTGGCCGAGATTAATAGCCGTGCGGAGAATCTTGCGTATAAGGCTTCGAAAATTTGGTTTGGGCCTATGCAGCGTGAGAGGCAAATTGAAGCTGATGTAAAAAAGAAAACTGATGACTATCGTCGGATTCTTGCGGGCAGACTTGCTTGTGAAACAATTTTTTATATAAATTACGAAAAAGGTAAGGGGGAGAACAAACACCAAATCGATGCGAAAATGCGCATTGAAGTAATTGATGATAAACCACGTTTTATCGTGATGGCGGGGTCGAGAATCTTTCCTTATGCGCTTGAGGGAGTTAAGCCTATGTTCGAAGACAAGATCAGAAAGTGCGGATGGTATGATGAGGTGGTGCTTGAGGAAGATATTAATATCTTTGAAACACCTTCGGCGGCGTCGTGTTTTGTTGTGGGTGGCTCGTCAAATGGCTGGACATGGTGGATGAATGGAAATGGTGAATCGCTGGACGAAATAGTGGCAGACGATTTGGAAAGAAGTTACGAGGAGTAAACAAATGTCTCATATCATCGGAATCGATTTTGGATCAACTAATACCACTGTCGCATATGCAGATGGTGATGAAATAATTGTAATTCCGGACGGAAACGGGAATGAGAGTTTTCCTTCGATAGTTTCCATAAAAGACGATGGTGAATTCCTGGTCGGGCGTGATGCGCAAAAGAGATCACTTCTCTATCCGGAAGAAACATTTTTTGGGATTAAACGATTATTGGGTTTGAAACCAGGCGATTATGTGACTGAAAATCATCCAGAGATTGTCTGTAAAGATGGGGTAGTTTGTGTAAAGTCTAACAATAAAACATATAGTCCTGAACTTATTGCTTCTGCTATTCTCAAAAAAGCGAAAGAGATTGCTGAGAATTATTTGAATGAAGAAATAAAGGAGGCAATAGTTACCATCCCGGCATATTTTAATATATCTCAGCGTCATGCTATTAAAAAGGCTGGCGAGATGGCGGGTCTAAAAATTAAAAGATTTATAAACGGTTCGACGGCTGCTGCCGTAACCTATGGTATGCTTGCGAGGGACACTAAGAAAATTTACCAAAAAGAGACAGTGATTACGGATGGCATGCTAAGGTCGGAACGGGTTGTTCTTAAGGACAAGAAGATCGAGTTTGACGGAAAGATGGTGGTGATTGATTTTGGTGGTGGCACATTGGACGTATCAATTCTTGAGGTTGGAGACGGTGTCTATGATGTGCTTTCAATTTGTGGTAATAAGATGCTGGGGGGTGAGGATTTTGATGCCGCTATCGCAAAACACATAATTAGTGACATTGCAGAAAAATATGGTAGATGTCTACAAAATAATTCTTCGACCAGGAGACGTATACTAGAGGCGGCTAAGATGGCAAAAGAAGATTTATCTTCATCTAAAACAGTTGAAATCAATATTCCCTATCTCCTAAAAACAAAAGATGGACTGAGAAATTATAATAGCACTTTATTACAAGAGGATCTAAAAGTAATCTTCGCCAATTTATTGGACAAAATGAGAGAACCGATTAAACAAGCGATTGCGGACGCTTCGTGCACTGACAAGAAAAGTATAAAAAGAGTAGTGTTGGTCGGCGGGATGACTAGAATGCCTATATTTAGAGGAGTAATCAAAGAATATTTCGGAAAAGAACCGTCTTGTGATATTAATCCATATACGGCTGTGGCTATGGGTGCGGCTATTATAGGTGGAGTGCTTACTGGTAATATTAAGAATGTTACATTGTTGGATGTTACGTCACTGAGTTTTGGTGTAGAAATGAATGACGGTATAGTCTCGCCGTTGATAAAACGAAATTCCACAATTCCTACATCTGTGACAGAAACTTTTACGACAACGGATAAGAATAGCTCCAGTATAAAGATACACATCGTGCAGGGTGAGAGTAGTAACGCGCAGGATAATGAATCAGTTGGCTATATAACTGTTAATGATTTGGACCCGAAATTAAATGGAGAACAGAAGATTGAGATAACATTTTTGGTTGATAGCGATGGTATTCTAAAAGTTTCTGCCGAAAATAAAAGCACTCATAAAAAGGTATCCATAGTTGCCGATGGTGATATTGGGGCTATGCAAAAAATTGAATGCACCGATGGTAATGAAGGCACTGATAAAGTTATTGAAGATAAAAAACGTTGGTGGAATAGGAAAAAGTAGGAAGTCGGCTCACTACAATCATAATATTAATCGTGTGCCGGAGGTTTTGCAGGGTGTATTGTTGTCGGAATTATTATATATACATAGTCTTATTATATCGTAAAAATAAGTCCCTACGGGTGTGCTAGTTGCCTGGTGTTTTTCGTACATAGATATCTGATTTATTGAAATAAAAAAAGAATACCTCTATTCTATTTTTCTCTTCATAGAGCAAAAAACTATATTATTTTCTTCCTTGCCTTTTATGTTTTCTTAATGTTTTTTAAGGTTAAATATAAGTATATAATATACTGGTTACTTGCGTTAATTGCGTTATAATTACAATCATGGATAAGGTAAATGTATTACTTACAGAAGCCAATGGTAGTCTTTCTAACAATAAAGAGATGATTATAGACGCTGTTAAAGCTGCCGAGGGATATGCATTTTCTAAACTAAAAATTGATTGGGATATTGATTTGCTTGTCACAAATCGCTTATATGATATTATCATTCCTGAAGATGGAGTTGGCGGACGCACACGAACTAATGACTTTATTGAGTTTGCGATAGATGAAGAAAAAGCAACTGAAAGCCTGATTTCCGAGATGGTTGCGCATGAACTTTGTCACGCGGCCCGTTGGGGTAAAAACGACGAGTGGATCAACTCGCTATTTGACGGAGTGATTAGCGAAGGTATCGCAACTTATCTTGAGGCAGAATTCATTAAGGATCGGACTGAAAAAACAGTATTTATTAAAACTATTCTGGAACGAAGTGATGAGGAAAATGAAAAGATTCTTGAAAAACTTCGTAGTCAGCTGGATTTAAACTATTACGATTACGACACAATCTTCTTCAATGGGAGCAATGAACTTCCCCGCTGGGCCGGATATTCACTAGGGTATTATTTAGTGAAAAAATATCTTAAGAAAACTGGTAAGAAAATTGAAGACGCTTTTGCCGATAAATATGCAGACTTTAGAGCAATAGTATTGTAAATGAAAAAGCACGGAGAGTCTCGTGCTTTTCTTTGGGAGATTTGGTTTCTTTTAAGTTCTCTGGATATTGTTGAAACATTGCGCCCTAGGTTTTTGACTATCTCGTGAATGCTCTTTGAATTTTTGCGCAATTTTTCAATTACTACTCGTTCTTCATACGAAAGTTGTGTATACTTTTTAACTTAGACAGTAACTTGTAGTTTTACGATGGATGTACTATATAATATATAACTTGTGAATAAATGGAGCATTACAATTATGCAAATGAGCGAAAGTAGATTAAGCGATGTTATTTCAAAATATCAAATGCCAGAAGGCCGATATTCAGTAGAAGGAGAAGACTCTTTTGGTGAGAGTGAATTCTTCTGGGTTATCAAAAATCAGTCGACTAATCAAAAATATCTACTAGTGAATACTTACTCACATCATGGTGTCGAGGCTGAGCTTGAGTGTTATCGTGAGGGAGGATTCGAAAATTTAGAGGCTATCCCAAGAAGAATTGAAACTTTGGAAATCGCAAGTTATGCGGATGACGAAATTTCTAAATATTTATTTGGGATGTTTTCGCTTTTTGAAATTAAATCATAAAAAAGAGGAGTATAAAATACTCCTCAATAAAATGGTTTCCAAGAATTATGGGCATATGCTTTTATCCCAGATGGTGATATATTCAGTGTTTGGTTCTCTTAAAAACACAATATTCCCACTTGAATTTTGAATGATCGCATGGCCGTGTCCAGGTCCATCTGGTACGCCGTTGGCACCACCGAATAAGTAATCGGTAAATTCGTGAGGCTTCTTTCTATTCGGGTATTTCTTAGCGGGATACCCCATAAAAATTAGACCAACTTCGATTTTTTCTGGCGATATAATCTCGACACTCGAACCGATACGCCCCTCATATCCACCTAAATCGATGGCGACATGCCAGAATCCACCTCGTGGGATGACAACATAGTACGGGCTACGAGTAATATACCCACCTAGATACATGAACGAAATGTCCATTTTGTAGTACATAAAATTAGCGAAATCCAGGACGCATACATTTGCAGCAACATCAAGAGAAACGACAACCGTTGTACCTTCTACAAGATAACCTAAATCATAATGTACGAAATCCAATCCATACACCCCCTTTCATAATCACAATGAATAAACCTATTGGTAAGGAACTTTTTGTTTTAAATAACAAAACAAAAATTATGAGCATCTTAGATTGCTCTGATTTTATTATAATACAAAAATAAAATATGTCAAAATCCCTATTAAGGTTCTGAGTTAATGCGACTAGACTCAGAAAATAGATTAAAAAATTAATCATGATCACAAAACAAGGCCAAATTATTGACGTTTCTGCTTTAATTTGATAATATGGGTATATCGAAGTTCTTGCACGGCGCCGAAGGTACCTACCGCAGGAGCTTCTTTTTTTGGTTTGTAGTATGATATGGTGAAGGGTATGAATCAGTCCTCCATATAGTTTCGGCTATATGCAGTAATCGGGCTGATTTTTGAGTGTATTATGATATGATTAAATTAATAGTAAATAATTTAATCCAAAAAATATGGTAATTAATACACTTAGAAACCTCAATCAGACGACGGATGATATATCCGATATGACTATCCCGGGACAAATGCCTTCGTTTGACGACCATATACAAAGAAAAGACTTCTCCGACAAAAGGCGTAATTTTGAAAAACCGCAAGACAATTCCGATATAGTCGCTTCCACGGTAGTAGCATATATTCATTCAGACCTGACGAAGAAAAATGATTTCTATGGAAAGATAATGAAAAGTGAATCCGAAAGATGGTATCCTGATATCAGAGGAACTAGAACTAGGGCCGCCGCTGAATTTGAAACATCGATGTTCGAAGAATGGAAACAAAATCTTCTAAACATGAACGGAAAGACTGCGGTAAAAAAATATGGAGAGAATCCAAAAACCTTCGAATCGCTCAAAAAATTACATAATTATCTGATAAGTGGAAATGATCCGAAAAATATGCCTGAATTTTTGACATATTGTTTTGATGGCGATGATGACGGCTTTAACGTTGCAATACGACACCTGACCTATAACCACAACAGCGGAGGCGGCTGGAACTATTATTCGTCAAAAAATGAAAAAGTTGGGTTAGAACAACCGATTCGTGCTGATGGACGACTTTATTTGAATGCTGAACCGATGGATACTTACGACATTGCTGGCAAATTTGTATCTGCTTGCAGAGAATCTGGGCTTACGTACGAGTTCAAGATAAATCAATTTGCGGATCGTGCCGATGCAATGGTATTTTATATTGATAATGGTAATTTTGACGGGTATTTTGGAATTTTAAACAAGATACTCGCTGAGAATCCGCAAATTAAGAAACGTATAGGCAAACCACCTCGCTTAACAGAAAAAGTAAATGATGTAATAGGGTATGGCGATGAAAATGGCGGTATGTCATATAACGACCGCATGTGCACAAAATTTCAGACGGCTATCGAGCAGGTCTCTGCAGATCAAGCTGCCGTTGCACCATCACTATCAATTCAAGAGCGAGCCAAAGTACTCTATGTTAATTTTCATGAACAATTTATTACTGCGATACAAGAAAAATTGCAAAAATAACTAAGCGGAGAAATCTCAATGATATAGAACAAGTTCTAAGTTTTAAATTTTAAAAATAAAAATAGAGTTCTTCGAACTCTTCTTTTTTATTTCTTCTCATGGAGCCGCCTAGTATAAATACAGTCGTCCCATTCGTCGAAATAAAAATAGAACATAAATGTTCTATTTGTTTTTTCTCCTCATGGAGCCGCCTTCGAGATTTGAACTCGAGACCCCTTCCTTACCATGGAAGTGCTCTACCACTGAGCTAAGGCGGC
>CAUVQU010000003.1:0-60835 GCA_963554175.1 uncultured Candidatus Saccharibacteria bacterium
CGCCTGCCTCCACTCCCGCTCCAATTAAGCCCCTCATTGAAGATGGCAACTATTATATTAAAACCTCCCTCAATCCAAACTTCTATCTTGATGTTGCTTTCTCCAGCCCAGCAGATTTTGCCAAAGTCCAACTCTATTCCCAATGGTCCAAAGAGAACAAAGCCCAGATCTGGAATATCAAACATCTAGGTAACAATAAATATCAGATTAAAAGCAGCCTTTCCGGTAAGCTCCTCAGTTTCAATCTCAACAACGTTTCAAATAATGAGCCAGTCTTCCTCCTGTCAGAAAGAAATAACAACTGTTCACAAATTTGGCAAGCTGAACAAGTAGATGGTGGCTTCTTCTTCCATACTACTTGTGATGAGAAAAAAGCATTAGATGTTAATGGTGCTCTTGCTTATTATGGTACACAGATTCAGATCTGGGATAAATGGTCCAATACCAATAAAGCTCAGATCTGGAGTTTAGAGAAAACATTTCTTTAGTACCCACTCTTCTTTCTCTATCGTGCTATAATTAAACCATGATGAAGGTAGATAAATCTTGCTTAAAAAACTGTATTTTAATATCCGGAACCGACCAGATTCTTTCGCAAAAAATTGCCGATAACCTTGGTCTTAAATTAGCAAACCGTACTTCGGATACTTTTAGTGACGGAGAAGTTCACGTTCAAATTCTCGACGATATTCGAGGGAAAGACGTCTTTATTATTCAGTCTACCAATCCTCCTATCGACCAGCATCTTTTTCCAGTTTTACTTTTAGCAGATGCCGCAAGACGTGGTTTTGCCAAGAGTATTAATCTAGTTATCCCTTATTTTGGCTATGCCCGCCAAGATCGTATGGCCGAACCTAATACTCCAATCAGCTCAAAAGTTATCGCTGATATCTTACATTCTGTTGCCGTTAATCACGTTATTACTATTGATCTGCACTCCGCCCAAACTCAAGGTTTCTTTGATATGACCATCGAAAATATCACCCTAGAAAAGCAATTTGCCGACTATATCGAAAAACATTATAAAAAAGATTCTTTTGCTATTACTTCACCGGATGCTGGTGGCGTTAAGCGTGCTCGCAAGATCGCCGACCTAGTTCACTGTAATGATGTTATTATTATTGATAAAAACCGTTACGTTAAAAATAAGAGCAAGGTCATGAATATTATTGGTGACCCCAAAGATAAAAATATTATCATTATCGATGATATGATTGATACCGCAGGTACCATTTGTCATGCTGCCGCCGCTCTCAAAGAAAAAGGTGCAAACCATGTTAGTGTCATGGCCACTCACCCAGTTTTTAGTGGTAATGCTTATGAAAACCTCAGTAAAGAGGACATCGATAAAATTATTGTTACCAATACCCTCACCGTCAAACCCGAACTTACTAAAGTTGACTTTATTGATATTTCAGAAATTCTTGCTGAAAACATTTATCAAATTTTTAGTCATAAATAGGGAATTATATGCAAAAAATTAAGAACATCATCAAGCTTCTTCGTCCAAAACATTCAATCAAAAATCTTCTAATTTTTCTTCCATTAATTTTTGGACTTCGCAACCTCACCTTTCAAGATTTTCGTAGCTGTATTGCCGGCTTCTTCGTCTTTTGTTTGGTTGCCTCTTCAATTTATATTATTAATGACTATAAAGATATTGAAAAAGATCGTTTACATCCAGTTAAGAAAAATCGCCCGCTGGCCAGTGGTGCCGTCACTAAAAAAGAGGCCTGGATTACCTTAGCTGTCCTCCTGATCTTAGCCACTGTTATTTCATTAATTTTTCATTTCTCTTGGGTCTCTATTGCGCTCATTGTAGCTTATTTCTTCCTTAATTTGTTTTACTCTCTTGGTCTTAAGAACATTCCAATCATTGATGTTTCTATTCTCGCCTCGGGTTTTCTTATTCGTCTCTTCCTTGGTAGTAGTCTCACTAATATTGCCATCTCCGCCCTACTCTACCTAGTTGTTATGTCCGGCGCCTTTTATCTAGGTATTTCAAAACGCTATAATGAAATCACCAAGACCGGTAGTCAAACCAGAGCTGTTCTTAAAAAATACAATGCTGATTATCTCAAATCTATCATGAATATGTTCTTGATGTTAATCATTGTTTTTTATACTGAATGGTGCATCAATGCTAATAATTCTCATCGTGACCTCTATCTCATTAGCGTCCCTCTTCTCATTATTCTGATGATTTCTTACATCTACACTGCTGAAAAGGATAAATATGGTGATCCAGCTGATGTTATCATGAAGAATAAACACCTTGCTCTTATGGGGCTTATCTTTGTCGGTTATTTAATGGTAATCATTAGGCTTTAATATGAATGTTTATGATTTTGATAAAACCATCTATGACGGTGATGCTTCCTTAGATTTTTGGAGATATAAAGTCCGAAAGGAGCCGCTCCTATTAGGTTATCTCCCATACCAAGTCTTTTCAGCTTTCCTTTTTAAGGCTAAAATTATTAGTCGTAAAGAATTTAAGCAGCGTTTCTTTATCTTTCTAAGATCCATCCATAATTTAGACCTGAGTAATTTTTGGGATCAACATCAATCCAAAATTAAACCATGGTACCTAAAGCAGAAACAGCCAGACGATCTTATTATTTCAGCATCACCAGAGTTCATTCTCAAAGAAATGACAGATCGCCTTCAGATTTCTCTAATTGGTACTAAAATGAATCCTAAAACAGGGAAGATTACAGGTGAAAACTGTCGTGGTGAAGAAAAAGTTCTTCGCTTTAAAAAGCAGTACCAAGACGCCTCCATCAATCAATTCTACTCAGATAATCAAAGTGACACTCCACTAAAACTCTTAGCAAAAGAATCATTTCTTGTTAAGAAGGATCAACTTAGTCCTTGGTCTTAAACTAATATCCAAATTTATCTCTTCTAAAAAATAAAAGCCCACATGGGCTTTTATTTTAATATAAAGCTCTCCCCCAGAAGAAAACATGTGGATGTTTTTCTTTTGCTTCGTCGTCGATTTCTCGTTTTAGAAACTCAAAATTACTTCCGTCTGCCTTCACGATTTTATGATCCAAAAGATTATAGAATACGCCCATATAGTGATTATTAATTACTACTTTACTTTGTGGATTCTTTTCAACATAAGCTCTCGCTTCCATTAACTCTGTCTTAACTATGCGGTTACTCCCTGGCGTAATCGCTCTGAAATATAGAAATGGTAATTGGTTTAAGAAAATAGTTACCACAAGCATTACTGATAATATCTTCGCAAGATGATCTTCCGGCTTCTGGTTCATTCGCCCTAATATGATCGCTAAGGCTATTGGGGTTAGTAGATAAATATTTGGTGCGTATCGAGCCCACCAGTTTTCCGTAGGTAATACCAAATAAAGCAAAATACTTATTAAGACGCAACTAATAATAATTTTATATATAGCCTCGTCACTTCCAGTCTTCTTCTTATTTTTTAAAACAGTAATCAAGTAACCAAGAATTATTGCAATACTTAAGATGAAGATAAAGCTATAGAAAATACCAAAACCGCCAATTCGTGTATCCGTAATATTGAGACTATTAATCTCTTCATTATTCCAAGTTAGTGGAATTTTATATTCAAGTGCCTTCCAAGAATATAACTGCACATTATCACTTCTTGAAAACACAGAAATCAATAGTTTTTCAATCTGATTTTTATTCATTAATTCCGCAGGTTGCATTGTTGTGATAATATCTGAGCGATTATCGCCAAGTAGTGGATAGAAGGGGTTCTTCATCGTAAGCGTATTTTTTACATAGCTAGTACTTCCAATCACTAAGATTGAGAAAAGTATCGAAAATACTGTCATTCCAAACAACTTATAATAGTCGGCAGCCTTAATTTTTTTCTGTACCATAAGGATAGTCAAATAGATGGCCAGTGGTAGAATACCAGCTGCGATCAATAGAATACCAGTTAGTTTTAGATTAGCTAAAATACAAATGCTAAAGAAGAAGATGAATAATAGGTCAACCGTAATTCGTCTATTTTTTATTAGCTCAAAAGTGATCAAGCTAATCGTTGCAATATAGATATAGAAGGCAATGGCTAGATTTCCGTCGATGTAGAAACTGAAAAACTGTGAAATCACTACTGGGGAAAAGACTGTTACACAAGCTAAGACTATGCTTTGTAAATTCTTAAATTTAAATCGTTTAAAATAATTTATCAGTATAAATAATGCTCCGCCAATCAATAGGAAATTCAGTGACTTTGCCGTCTCAATATTCCCAAATACACGGTAGACTGTAGCTCCAAAAATCCAACTTAGATTTTGATAGTGGTCTATCCAGGTAAAAATCTTAGCTCCTCGAATATGGAAAATATTATCACTATAATCTTCCGCTGTCTGATAAACTGGATTCCATCCATGTGCCATCATTCCAATCGCTCCCTTATGATAGCTATTTCCATCATAGGAGGAGTCATAAATCTTGCTAGCCACAAAAATCGCTCCAAACAACATTACTATGAATAAACCAATACTTAGTAGTTTATTTATCTGTGACTTATTATTCTTTGCTCCGATCAAGGTAAAGGTAATTAAAGTAATAATTAATGAGGACCAAAAATTAATAACCGAGATATTTAGCCTAAAGCAGAAGAGAATCACTGAAACCAGTACATCAACTACAATAAAGCCAATTAGTAACAATCCTGTACCATTTATTATTTTTAATAGTCTCTCAAATTTCTTCATAATCTCTCCCTTCTTATTTTAGTATAAATCTTGTAAAGAAATTTTGTCCCATTTCATATTTTGTAATAAAATTCTTGATGAAAACCTTTGATTCATTATGCTCGAAGTTTGCCAGAGAACCATAATCATCACTCTCAAAACGGTACACCGAGGCTTGTTTGTAAGTATATACTAGTGAACGATTAATTTCTGTCAGATTTGTCGGGAGAGACAATAGGAGTATTAAGTTAACAATCCATAATCGATATTTCTTTACCGTCTTGTCTAGATAGAAATTTACGGTCTCAATAAATAACAGAATCATAATTGGTATTGTCGATCGATTGCCGAAATCTGCTCCTCCACCAAGATAAAAGAGCGGTAGAATCGTTAATAAAATAATTGCAAACAGCACCGTGCTTCTGTTCTTCTTTGTTAGAATTGCCAAGAAGATCGAAACTTCAAACACTAAATAAACTACATAAGACAGTAGATATTCTCTGAGAGGAACAATATATGTCCTAGAAAACATTAATCCCACAGGACTCGAGTTTTGTTTATATAGGAATAAAATTGGTATAACACTTAGTGCCGGAATAATATTCTCAAAACAACAAGCTTTCTTAAAAGTCGCCGAAAAACCCTCTTTTCTTACATCAATTATTAGCTCACGTATCATTATTAATAAAAGACCTACCGTGGGTAGCGGTGCAAAAGCTACTGCAAGTGATAAATATAATCCAAAAAGTTTTATATTTTTATTATTCATTAGTAGCATAGTGACAATCCAAATTGGAATCGCTTGATGAAAAACCCAAAACCAATACGTGAAAAAACCATGAAAGGAGAACATCTGTAATGGTGTGTCAATGTAATTGATCATGTTAGGAAATTCAAAGCTTCCACGAATTAATAATCGGTCAAAGAAATAGGCTAGAAAATCAACTCCTGTTATCGCAATCAAGATTAACAAAATTTTTAAACTTGCTTTCTTAAAAAATCGAAAAATCAGATAGCAAATCGCCACCACTCCAAAATATAAATAGAAGAATAAAAAGAGTGAAGCCACTGTATAACTCTTACTAATTTTACCCACTGCCGCTGCCGGTAAAAACCAAGCCAAATAATAGGATAGCAGTCCTCGCTCTGAACCGATAAATTTCGCTTCTTTAGAATCAGCTTCAAAATCATACTTCACCGGCCACTTATGATTGACCATATCATGAAGCAAAGCATTTCGACTATTATAATCCCAGTTCTGAAACATTAAACCACCTGCTCCTGAAATAATATTTAATCCCAGAATCATCACTAAACTTAAAGTAATTACTTTAATATTAAAGATTTTTTTATATTCCTCTAAAGTTCTAGTCTGAATACTTTTATAAAATATCACTAGTCCATAGATAGCAGCCAACATACAGGGAATTGCTACATATACTTTAAACCAGAACCATAGCCATATCAAAATTGGTATCATTAAGAAGATATAAATGAGTAATAAAATTGTTTTATCAACCTTCTTGTAGAAGTTCAGCCAGTTATTCTCAGTTTTCATTGTTACTCCCTATTATTTAACATTAGAAACATCTCAGAGGCATGCCAAATGCTAGATAGTCTTGGCCCCTTCTCATGACTATAGTGTTCATTGATCAGTTTTTGTTCTTCCGCCTCAGCTTCGGTTAATTCACCATCAAAAGTTAATGGGTATGCTTCATCCAAAATTGTCGTCAAACCATAATGACCAGGTTCTTGATGTACGCTCGCCCATTCTTTTGCCGGATGCATTGGATCTACAATATTGCCATGTTTGGCTTCTTTATAATCATTTAACCACCAAGTTAATCCCAGGTATTTATCAGGCTTTCCCAAATTAAAGTCATATCCAAGTTCAATCCTGTTTTTTCTCCCCCCGTTGATTAATAGGGCAGTCGGATAGTAACCCATTTCTTCCTCATCAACCTTACCAGTAAATTCTCCATCAATGGCTTTTTGTTTTACTTCAGTACGAATTTTATTTATCAAATCTTGTCGATTATTAGTAATCGCGCCAAGTAGATAAAGTAACTGGCCAGGATTATCTGCAGACTCTACGCATTTCGGTTCATTTTTTTCTAGTTTATTGCGACAATCGTAAATAGAACCAATCTGTTTCATCCAATTTTCAAACAGCCAAGTATTCTTAGTTTCTTCAAGTACCATAGCTGCCATCATACCCTCCCGGTACAATCCAGATTCATTTGTTTTTGCCATTAATGTTGTTCTTGGTTTTCCTTGGTTAATATTCACCAAAATTTCTTGATGTAGAACTTTTAGGATTCGACCTACTTTAGATTCTTCAAAGTTAGGTAGATTAATCTTATTTTTGCTGGTAGAAATAGTTTCAGTTGTAATATTTTCAACAAGTTTCGTTTCGCGATTATTAAGTCTATCATCTTCCCATTGGTTGTAATTATTCCAGTCCTCCCAAATTCTCGCCATGCGTCCTTTTTCAATATGTACGCCGGTTTCATCTTCATAAATTCTTGTAATTTTACCAGCCTGGTCAAGTAATAACACGGTGTACATGTTTGGGATAATCATCTCGTGGGTAAAGTCAAAACTTCGAACTGTTTGCTTAGTCTGTAAGTCAATTAATTTACCTTTTTTATAGATCAGCTTCTTGCGATCGCCCATGCCAAAACTAAAGAAATCCGAATTCTTTTTGTGGCTGATTTCATATTTTTGAATAAAATATGTCTGAGCTCTTAGCGGTACATCAAGTTCATATAGATACTCAGCTAACTCATTCGTCATTTGTTTTGTAAAATCATTTCTCAAAAATGGCTTATAATCAACCCCCGCTCTGTCTAGTGCTTCAACATTTTTTATCTCACGATTGTTCAGGTATCCAGAGAATGAAACCCATCCAACTAGGCTCACTATAACTATTACCACCCCAGCCACTACTTTTAACTTTACCTTCCTAATTACTACTGCCGCAAAAATTACTAAGCTTAATACGATTAATATTAGGATGTATTTTGGCATTGTTGCTTTGAAGCCAAATTTAGCGTGAACTTCTTGAAGATATTTTATAATACCAATCACCTGTAGGAATATATAGGTAGTCATCGTCTGTATTTTGTATTTTACAAAGAAGTCGCGCACGTAATTTAAAAATTTTGTTTTTTCATCCAAATGCGTAAAGATATAAAACAAGATTGCAATAATTAAGAAATTGTAATGTAGCACATACAGAAAACTTTCGTATGGATTATAGAAAATATGTAATACAAAATTAAAACCATAGGCAGAAAGTAGGGCAAAATAGATTTTTTCTTTAAAGATTTTTCGCTTAGCAAAGAAGTAATAAAAATTGATTAAACTAAAAAGCCCAAAGCTTGCTAGTCCCAACACGTTTATCAAATTATTTTTTTCTAGAGTTAAACCTCCCAGTAGACCGAATTGATATACAAATGAGGTGTTCATTTGGAATATTACACGTTTAATGCTCCAGGTTCTTTCAATATATGTAAATTCTTCAGAATTTTTATCCAGCAAAAAGCCATTAATGCTCGAAGTAAAGAAGTTATTTGCAGATGGCCAAAAAGATTTTTGAATATCAGCTAACATCACGGTGATCGAAAGTACGACTAGGAGAACCGAGCTAAATTTAATAAATTTACACTTTACGTTTTTGTTTAAAAAGATAATTATGCTAAGCAAAATTAAGAACTGTACAATATTGGTTAAAGTAAAAGCTAAGCTAAAAATCCCCGCGACCGCTAATAGTGCATAATCTTTTAACTCTAGTTTTTTATCAATTAAACCAGCCGCAATAACCCACATCACCATTAAGCCAAACTGTGAAAATGCGTAAGTTTCGAAAATAGAATTAAAGGCTATTTGTGTAAAGGACAATGTCAAAATAACTGTTGCAGTTAAACTGGTTTTTTTACTTACTCCAAGCTTCTGCATAAAACGGTAGAATAATGTTGCGCTTAGTGCTCCGATGGCTGCCTCAAAAATTACTGCAGCAACAATTACTCCAGTGAATCTTCCGAGTAATCTTATAAAAGGTTGCGTTAATATTACAAATAATGGATGTACTGAGGTTCGATAATGTAGACCTTCCTGCATGGTCATATCTTGCAGTACACGTGGTGTATCGCCACCATAAAACACGTCGGTCTCTGTTCCGTTTGTAATTAGGTTCACAAAAGAGAGTAGGAATAGATTGAGGGCGAAGACTATCGTAAATATTTTCAAGAATTCTTTAATCTTGTCGCCGTGGTTTTTTAGAAAATCTTTTATCTTCATTTTCAACTCTTTCATCTTATTGTCCCTTACTCCACCTCGTTATTTTTTAGAAGTCTTCCTTCATCTTCTTAATAAATGCTTTCCAGCTATGCCTCTCCTCAAGTAATTTCTGTGCCGCTTCTACATACTCTTCATACTTTTTTGGGTTCTTTCTAAAATCTTTCAGCTTCTTTACGTAGCCATCAACATCTCTAATTTCTTTGACTAGGGAACCAGTCTTTCCATCCTGGATGAATTCATGTACTCCACCGTCATTGCTTGCTAGAATTGGTAACCCCGCTGCAGTCGCTTCAAGTAGAATATTTGGCACGCCATCACCCACACTTGTGTAAAGTAAAATATCATAATTTTCGGTTGGTAAGTTTGAGAAGCCATCAAACGCACCGCAGTAATTAATTACTGGTACTCCATCAAAGAAATTTTTATCCACGTCGTCTGAAAACGCTCCAAATACATCAATTTGAAATTCTTTTGGATCTAGCTTGTTTGCGATTAGCTTGATCATATCTGGCATTTTTTCTCTTGTTACTCGACTCGCCCAAAGTATCTTCACTTTTTTATTAGCCTCAGCATGATGAACTGGCTTTATTTTATCCATGATTGGCTGGTACTGTACCTTGAATAGTTTTTTATCCAATGCATTTTTCTCAATCGACTCTTCGACAAAAGTTTGATTATCTGTAAAGATCTTCTTTACTACTGGATAAATATCAAAGATGAATGGATCATCAAAAGAGAAGCGACAGGTAAAATTACTCTCTGGGATAAAACAAGATGCGAATACTGAAACAGTTAATTCATAATGATTTTTGATTAACTCTTGATGTTTATATGCCCACGCATATGCATATTCTGAGTTAATTATGTGTAGTCTCTTACACTTAAGTTGTGTAATTACTCTTGATAATAGCTCATCTTTTTCGTAAGGTGGGAGTCCCTCCGCCAATTTACCAAATTCAATCAAATCGGTATTTTTTGGCAACATTTTAGCCCAAACATTTTTATTTGGTAATGTAGTGATAACTGTGAATTTAGAACCCGGATGAATTTCTTCTATCGCCTTCATCATATTTAACATCACCTTGTCCGCACCACCACGTACCACCCAAGGTACCATAAAAATATAATCAGGTACATGAGTCACCGACTGTGCAATCTTAAGATAAGTTTCTCCAATTATTGAAAGGTCACTTGGATCATAAATTTGAGTTCTTTTTAAGATAAATGGATACGGATAAAGTTGAGTTTCAAGAGGATTAATTTTTGCCCACTCTCTCACCACAAATTCCGGGATTTTCTCAAGTTTGTTTTTCTGATTAAACTTATTCAAAACCTTTAAAGTCAGTTTTGCTGGTGGTGTAATAAAATAATTTAAGAAATTATTGTCTCGAATTTTCTTATATAATTTATAACCTTTTCTCTTTAGAGAAACTTCAACTGGAACGTCAGCATGCGAATCTGCTCGAAATTCGCGTACTTTCGCAAAATCAAAAAGGTCCAAATATGGAATAATTTGATGCATATTATTACTAGAAGAAAGTCTTGAGTTATTTGATCTACGGTAAAATAGAATTGTTTCTTTTGCAATTATATGTTTAATTCCGGCATTTGTTGTCTCGACATTAAATACATAATCCTCATGAGAATAGCCTCCAGTCAGATGCTGATAAGGGAACTTTAAAAGAGTAGAAATCTTTGCCATTAGGATTGCGCACCAACGGTTTTCTCCTAGCAGTACAATTGTATCTTTCTCACGCGGCAAGGTTTCTGTTTGAATAGTCAAGACATTGTTTACTTCAGTACCGAAGGTTAAAATTCCTTCCGGATGTACAATTACTTCTTCAGTTGCGCCAATTAATGCTCCGTAAGCCACGACTAGCCAATTATCTGAAATGAGATCGTCGCCATCTAGGAAGGTCAAATATTCGCCACTAGCTTTTTGTGCTAGGAAATTACGCGATGGTCCAGGGTCGCCAAAGTTGTTTTCATAAATTACTACATTTGGCATCTTCGCGTATCGCTTAAAATAATCCTTGGTGATCTGGTCGCCGTTATCGATATGAATCAAGATTTCATAACTAATCTTTTTTTCCTCAAGTCTCTTGGTTGCCTCAAGAATACTTCTCATCGTTTTATGCGCCACCAACCCTTCGTTGTGCGCAGTGACTGCCACCGTTAAATCGTACCTCTTCATATTAGCTTGTATTATAGCATAGTGTATCTAATGTTATAATTAAGCCATGAGAAAAGACGCTAAAAAGCCATCCTCGAGTGCAAAAGTTGTGATTATCCGTAATACCTTTCCTCAATTTTACGGAGGCGGAGAAACCTATCAGCTAACTCTTTCTAGTCTTCTGTCAGCTCATTCTTATCACCCGATCATCTTTAGTTCTTCGGAAAAACTTTTAAAGAGTAGCAAGCAATCCAAGATTTCTTGTCAGCGAGCTCCCTTCCTTAAGTTCCAAAACTGGAGTGGTTTAAAGAATCTTCTACTTCCATTCTATTTTCTTTGGCAACTTTATCTTTATTTTTGGTATCGTCACCAGTTTAAAAAACTAAAGCCCATAACCGTTATCATTGAGTCTCGCGATGATTTTCTCGCTGCCACACTTGCAGCCAAAAAACTAGGCATCCAAACCCTCTGGATCGATCACATGGATTTTCGCAGTTGGGTTCTTCAAAACGTTGAGCAGAAGTATAAGAATCTTATCGGTAAGCACATTTTAAAAGTCGCAAGAATGGTAGATCGTATTATCTTCATTTCGGATTACGAACGCCAGTTTTTTGAAAAGCTCATTAAAAAAACATCGCTGCCACCTTTTCAAAATCTAATCACTATCAAGAATGGCGCCATCGATACTTTTTCTGAATACCAAGCTCTTCCAGTTACTCCAAAATCCCTCATTTATCTGGGTCGTCTTGAAGATTACAAGGGAATTAAGGAGTTAATTGCTGCCTTTCAGGAAATTTCATCAAACCATCAAGATGCTACTTTACATATTTATGGCGCCGGTCCCCTTGCTGATTATTGTAAACAGCATCAAACCTCGCAGATTATTTATCATGGGTTCTCCGATCAGCCCCTTGCCAAGGTTGCCTCTGCCGAAATTTTTGTCTTGCCATCATATATTGAAGGACTCAGTCTCGCCCTCATTGATGCTGCCATGTTGCAAAAAGCAATCATCACAACCAGCATCGATGGTAATCCAGAGGTTGTACAAGATTCTTTTAATGGACTTCTTGTTCCAGCAAAAGATCAGCACTCTCTTGCTAAGGCTATTGATAAACTTTTACAAAATCCTACACTTACCCAAGAATTCGCTAAGGCTTCCAGAATAAAATATCTCAATGAATTTGATTTTGCGAAGATTGTTAAAGAGCAACTAATTCCAATCATAGAAGGGAAAGATCATGTCTAAACACCCTACAGTCTCTGTCATTGTCCCAGCTTATAATGTTGAAAAATATCTTGCTCCTTGCCTCGATTCTATTTTAAATCAAACCTTCTCTGATTTTGAAATCATCATTATTGATGATGGTTCTACCGACCGCACTCCAGAAGTTATTTCTAAATATTCTTTAGATCCACGCATTAGATCTCACACTCAGCAAAATTCTGGTATCTCCGTTGCTCGTAATCAGGGGCTTAAAATGTCTCGCGGTCAATATCTTTGCTATATTGATAGTGACGACCTCATTGCTAAAGATTATCTCGAAAAACTCATTACTCCACTTCTTCAAAATCCCGAAATTGATATCACTGTTTGTGGCTATCAAGAAGTCTATCAGACTCATCGTTTTCATCACATTCCCACTCCAAAAATCACTTCCGGTATGCAAGCTACTCAAGATTTTCTTATCAAACAGCAAGATCTTGATATTTTAATTTGGAATAAAATGTATCGCAAAAACTTATTTACAGATAATCACATCCTCTATCCTGCTGGGCAAATTCATGAAGATAATCTTACTACTTATAAGCTATTTTTCGCTGCAAAAAATATTCAATATTTAGCAGAAGAACTCTATTTTTATCAACGTAGGAACTCCTATATTACTAAAAACTTTACTTCCACTGAAAAGACTCTGACTCGTCTTAAGGCCAAAGAGCAGATGGCAAAAGAAGCAAAGATCTATCTCCGAACTCCTGAATTTAAACTTATTTGCAATGTTTCACTTATTTTGGCCTATTTTGCCTACATTGATAATGCAATTACAGGTCATATTGACCAAAAATACTATCAAGAATACCGCGAGAAAACACTCCGTGCTCTTATGATTAATCAAAAAAACCCCTATCTTACTCAAAAACTCCGTCTCTATTCAGTCTTACTCTCCACACCGAAGGGCTTTCTTTATCGCATATTTCGCAAAATCACCCTAAAACAGGTATAATATAGTTTAAAATCACCAAAAAGGAGTTAACATGAAAATTCTCGTCACCGGTGGTACCGGTTATATCGGCTCCCACACTGTTGTCGAACTGCAAAATCAAGGACATCAAGTCGAAATCCTCGACAACCTTTTTAATAGTAAGATTACTGTTCTTGATAAAATTAATCAAATTACCGGCCAAACCCCAGTCTTTCAAAAGATTGACCTACTCGATTATCAAAAAATGCGTGAACTTTTTGCCTCCACGCATTTTGATGCGGTCATTCACTTTGCTGGCCTAAAAGCCGTCGCTGAGTCTATCGAGCAGCCTCTTCGCTACTATGAAAATAATGTTACCGGCACTCTCAATCTCTTGAAGTGTATGGCTGAATTTAAGGTTAATCGAATTATTTTCTCCTCTTCCGCCACTGTCTATGGTAGTACCAACTCTGGCAAACTCGATGAGTCAATGACCACTGGTGTTGGTATCACCAATCCTTATGGAGAAACCAAGCATGTCATAGAAAAAATCCTTGAGTCCGAGGCCGTTGCTCGTCCTGAACTTTCAGTTGTGATTTTAAGATATTTTAACCCAGTTGGTGCCCATATCTCTGGTCTCCTCGGTGAGGATCCAAACGGCATTCCTAACAATCTTATGCCAGTCGTTATGCGCGTTGCTGAGGGTAAAATTAAAGAGCTTCAGATCTATGGTGATGATTATAATACCCCAGATGGTACCTGTATTCGTGATTATATCCATGTAGTGGATCTCGCCAAGGGTCATCTCGCTGCCTTGAAGGCCACAGATACTCCGGGTGCCAAAGTTTATAATCTAGGCTCTGGTAAGGGTTCTTCTGTCCTTGAGATTATCAAAGCCTTCGAAGACGCTAGTGGCAAACCACTCCCCCACCGCATCTCTGATCGTCGCCCAGGTGATCTTGCCGAAATCTTTGCTGATCCAAGCAAAGCTAAGCGAGAACTTGACTGGCAAACCGAACTCACGGTCGCTGACGCCATGCGTGATACGATCAACTTCCTTAACCACCAAAATTAATTTTAGTTAAAGGTAAAAATATCGAACTTGGGGTTCGATATTTTTAAATTCATGATTTAAGTCAAACTTATTTTCGAATCTTCGCCGCCAAACTTGCAAAAGGTAGGATCAATGGGTTCAGATATTTCCATTTTTTCACCATCGCCTGGTTACTTCTTGCTACTGCTAAGGCGTGCGAAATGCGCCAGCGTATCATTACCCTAAGTAGCCAGTGTTTCTGCTCTTTAGTTGGATTATCTCCCACCCATGTTTTTAGATAATTAAAACTCCTTTGCCAATTCTTCCAAGGTAGGGAAGAACTTGCTACGGTACTAGTCTCGGTTCCATAATGATAGATATAATATGGTTTTGCTAAAAATTTTAAATCCATCAGCCCTTCAAGTCTGGCACATTCCAAATAATGTAAAACAAAATTTGTGTCTTCCGCAAAGTCCCATCCAAGTGGAAACTCTAAGTTATATTTTTTAATAATTTCAGCTCGAAACATTTTGTTCACGGAGGCATATAATCTTCCGTCCGAGGCCAAATTCTTCAAAATATAGGTCTTATAATCTTCATCCGCTTCACGTTCCTTTATTTGGTTTGTGAACATTTCTTTTTCTGTCTTTTGGTGAATTCTCTTATATAAAAATCCCGCAGTTACTACCGCCACGCTCTTATTAGTCAAAAGCTTGCTCATTTCGCTTAAATAGTTTTTAGATACAGTGTCATCAGAATCAATAAATGCTACCAGCTCCCCGTGTATCTTCTTTAAAGCTGTATTCCTTGCGGCGGCAGGCCCAGCATTTTCTTGCTGAATCAGTACAATTTTTTTCTTAGAGTCAGTCAATTTTTGTTGACGACAAAACTCCGACAATAGGGAAAAGCTATCATCTTTTGAGCCGTCATCCACGCAGATAATCTCCAAATTTTCATAACGATCCTTTACTAGTCGATCCAGTAACTTTACTGCCTTGTCTCCCGTATTGTAGACCGGAATAATAATCGATATGAGGGGTGTCTTCATACGCCTATTGTACCATTATGAAAATATTTTTTGTCCAACTTCTCTATGATATAATTTAAGATATGAAAATCCCTAACCTTGGTAGTCGAAAAAACCGCATTCTTTTAAAAGAGCTCGTCAAAACTGATTTTAAACTACGCTATCAAGGGTCTCTACTTGGGTATCTTTGGGCAGTCTTACGCCCCATGATGCTTTTTGCTATCCTCTATGTAGTTTTCGCAAAAATCCTTAAAATGGGCAGCAACATCCCGCATTATCCTGTCTACCTCCTAGCCGGCACCGTTCTCTGGAGCTTTTTCTCCGAATGTACGAATCAGGGAATTCAGGCCATCGTTGCTCGTGGTGATCTTCTACGTAAAATCAGCTTTCCAAAATGGATCATTGTCGTTTCCGCTACTGTCACTGCCCTAATCAACTTCCTAATCAATCTAGGTGTCGTTATTATTTTCGCAATTATCAATGGTGTAACCCCAAATCTTGGTTGGCTCTTAGTTCCATTCATTATTCTTGAACTCTACCTGCTCTCTCTTGGTATTTCTTTCTTTCTTGGCGCCATCAATGTTAAATATCGTGACATTTCCTCCATCTGGGAGGTTTTTATGCAGGCCCTTTTTTACGCAGTTCCGGTCATTTATCCTATCACCATGGTCGCCAGCGCCAGTCCGCTTGCCGCTAAAATTTTTCTCTTAAATCCAATTGCTCAAGTCATTCAAGATGTACGCTACTTCCTTATCACCGATCAAACTATCACCACCTGGAATTATCTCGAAAATCGTCTCCTTTATCTTATTCCGCTCGGTCTGGTTTTTCTAGTTATTATTTTGGGTGGTATTTATTTTAGAAAGAGATCTAAATATTTTGCGGAGGAGGCCTAATGTCTAAACAGAATCAAAAAGAGCTTAAGAAATCAAAAAAGGCTTCTGCCTCTAAGAAAACCTCGTCTGAGAAGCCGGTTGAAGGCTCTCAGGATATAATCGTCGTTGACCATCTCTCTAAAAGCTTCAAACTTCCTACTGAGCGTTCTTGGGGTTTAAAACAAGCCATCTTTAATCGCCTCAAGGGAATTAAAGGTTACACCAAGCAGGAGGTCTTAAAAGATATTAGCTTCACCGTGAAAAAAGGAGAGTTTCTTGGTATTGTTGGACGCAATGGCTCCGGTAAATCTACTCTTCTAAAGATCCTTGCCCAAATCTATACCCCCGACTCTGGCTCTATTGCAGTCCATGGTTCTCTTGTTCCTTTTATTGAGCTTGGCGTTGGCTTTAACCCCGAACTTACTGGTCGTGAAAATGTCTATATGAATGGTGCCATGCTTGGTTTTTCCAATGAAGAAATGGACCAAATGTTTGATGACATTGTTCAATTTGCCGAGTTGGCTCCCTTCATGGACCAAAAACTCAAAAATTATTCTTCAGGCATGCAGGTTCGTCTTGCCTTCTCGATTGCCATCCGTGCCCGCGGCGATATTCTCATTCTCGATGAAATTTTAGCTGTCGGTGACGCCGCTTTTCAAGAAAAATGTAATCAGTACTTTGCCTCTCTCGATAAAAGTCAAACCGTGATTCTTGTTACTCACTCCATGGAAAATGTTCGTGAGTTTTGTGATCGTGCCATCCTTATCGATCAAGGTAAAATTATCGAAGAAGGTGATCCTGAAGTTGTCGCTGACGCCTACCTTAAGTTGTTTAGCTAGAAAGGAATCTTATTAATTACGACTATCTAATTGTCGGGGCGGGCTTCTTTGGCGCCACTGTTGCTGAGCGGCTCGCTGCTGCCGGGAAGAAAGTTCTAGCTATTGATCGTCGTCCTCATCTTGCTGGCAACGCCTATTCTTACAAGGATCAAGCAACTGGGATTGAAATTCATCAGTACGGTTCACATATTTTTCACACCGAAAGTGATGAAGTCTGGAATTATATCACCAAATTTGCCGAATTTAACAACTACATTCATACCGTTTCAACTCGCCATAATGGCAATCTTTATCCAATGCCAATCAACCTTGATACGATCAATCTCCTATACGGCAAAAATTTTACTGTCGAGGAGGCGAAGGCTTTTATTACTGAAGAAATCAAAAAAGATATTAAAAAATATCAAATCAACGAGCCTCAGAACCTTGAAGAAAAGGGAATCACTTTAATTGGTGAACCACTTTATCAAGCCTTTATCAAGAATTATACTGAAAAACAATGGGGTACCGATGCCAAAAACCTTAGTGCCGAAATCTTGAAGCGCATCCCAGTCCACTTTGACCATGATAATCGATATTTTACTTCCGCTAAATATCAAGGTATTCCAAAAGCTGGCTATGCTAAGATCGTTGAAAATATGCTCCAATCAGAAAATATCGAGGTTCGCCTAAACACATGCTTTAAAGACCTCCCAGCAGATCTTAAGACACTCACAACCATCTATACCGGCCCAGTCGATGAACTTCTAAATTATGAGCTTGGCATTTTACCATATCGTAGTCTTCACTTTGAGGCAGAATGGACTGAAGAATCTCTTGGTTGCGCCGTTATTAATGAAGCAGATAAAAATATTCCATACACTAGGACTCATGATTATAAATATTATCAAATCCATCAACCCGAAGTTCTAGCTTCCAAAAAATCCTATCTCTGTAAGGAGTATCCAGCTGATTATGAAGTAGGGAAGGATGCCTACTACCCAGTTAATAATGCCGAATCCGAGACACTCTATCAAAAATATCTAGAACTTCTAAAAGAGCGCTATCCAAACGTAACTCTTGGTGGCCGCTTAGGTGCTTATCGTTATTGGGATATGGATGTAGCAATTAAAAATGCTCTTGACCTCGCCGCTCTTATCTTAAAAAATAAAAATATTTCCTAGAATTTTAAACGTAGTGCTATAATACCCTCATTAAGGAGGTTCACTTATGTGTGGAATTGTTGGATATGTCGGAGAAAAAGATGCACAGGAGTTTTTACTTCAAGGCTTAAAGCGACTTGAATATCGCGGCTACGACTCGGCTGGTATTGTTACCTTAAATCAAGAGAAACAACCCACCTTACTTCGTGCTGTTGGTAAAATCAAAAATCTTGAGGAAAAAATTAAAGACCATCGTACTTCCGATCATCTCGGTATTGGTCATACCCGTTGGGCTACGCACGGTAATCCCACTGAAAATAACGCCCATCCTCATCAAGCTGGTTCAATTTTTCTTGTCCATAACGGTATTATTGAGAATTACCAAGATCTTAAAAAGCAGCTTACCTCTCATAAATTTCAGTCAGATACTGACACAGAGGTCCTAGCCGCTCTTATTGATAGTTTTTATCAAGCAGGTAGTATTAGTCTCGAGGATGCCGTCACTCAGGCTCTCAAACTAGTTAAAGGTACTTTCGGCATCGCAGTCTTAAGTGTACTTGATCCTAAACATCTTGTGGTCGCTCGTTCCGGTTCTCCTCTAGTTATTGGTGTTGGCGATCAGGAAACTCTTATCGCTTCTGACGCTTCCGCCCTTGTTGGTCACACCAAAAAAGCCATCTATCTCAATGATGGCGAAATTGCTCTTGTTTCAAAAGACCATATTGAGGTTAAGACACTTGATCTGCAGCCAGTTTCCGCTCAGGTCGAAGAAATTCTCACCGATCTTTCCGCTATTCAAAAAGGTGGTTATGATCATTTTCTCCTCAAGGAAATTATGGAACAGCCAACTAGCCTCAAAGAAACTTTAAGAGGTCGCATCAATCAGTCAGAGCACCTCGTCCATCTTGGCGGCCCCGGCCTTACGCCTAAAGAACTCAAATCCATTCATCATTTAATCATGGTCGGTTGTGGTACTGCCTATTATGCTGCTCAAACTGCCGCATATCTCTTAGAGCAGTTTTTGCCAGATGTTACAATCGAGCCAGTCATTGCCTCAGAATATCGTTATCGTCAGGCTTATATACCAGACCATTCGGTTGCGCTGATCATTTCTCAGTCTGGTGAGACTGCAGATACCTTAGCCTGTCTTCGTGAAATCAAGGGGCAGGGAATTAAAACTATTGGTATTGTTAATGCTATTGGTTCCACGATTGCTCGCGAGGTAGATGGCGGCACCTATGTTCACGCTGGTCCTGAAATTTCTGTCGCCAGCACCAAGGCCTTCACTTCGCAGGTTACCGCTCTTTTAATGTTTGGCCTAACCATTGCTGAAGCAAAAGGTGTAAATTCACGCCTCCTTGCGCCTAATATTGAAGAAATCGCCCAACTCCCTGATGAAATTGCTAGAATACTGCAGTCAGTCAATCCTTTAATGTCTAATCTCGCACATCAATATAAAGACTATCAACATGCCATTTATCTTGGTCGTGACGTCAATTATCCCATCGCTCTCGAAGGTGCTTTAAAACTAAAAGAAATTTCGTATATCGATGCAAATGCTTATCCTACTGGTGAACTCAAGCACGGCCCCATCGCTCTCATTGACGACCGCTTCTTTGAGGTTGTTATTTTGCAATCCGGCTTCCTCTTTCAAAAGTCTCTCTCCGGCATTCAAGAAGTTTTAGCTCGCGGCGGCCATGTTGTCGTCTTTACGGATACCGATTTTGATTTACCGGTGGAGTCGATAATTAAAATTGATACAAACTTCACCATTCTCACCCCTATTCTCTTTAATCTATTAAACCAACTTTTTGCCTATCATATGGCTGTCGCTAAGGGCAATAATGTCGACCAGCCTCGCAATCTTGCTAAATCGGTTACTGTCGAATAATTTTTATATTCTTCTTATGTCTTAGACCCTGTACCTTTTGTTCTTTCTAGAGTAAAATAACTGTAAATGAAAAAAGATTCTAGTGTTGTATTTTTCCGTTTCTGTCTGATGCTTGGTGACTCTTTGGCAATCATTGCCTCTTTTCTGTTCGCCTATTTAATTCGTACAAAAATTGACAGTCGTCCATACTACTTCGTTTCCGATCCGCTCAAATTTACCTTTTCGGTTGCCGTCATGGTGCCAGTCTGGCTAATTATTTTAGCGATTCTCGGCCTCTATAATAAAAAAATCTTCCTAGGGCGTTCTCATTGGCATGAAACTTCGCGCCTCCTTGCTGCCTCTGTTATTGGCGTCATGTTTTTAATCAGCTTTGATTTCTTCCTTGAAGGAGACTTATTTCCGGTTCGTCTTATTGCTTTTTATGCAATGGTTATCTGCTTCTTTTCGCTCACCATTGTCCGTTTCTTTCTCAAGGTCATCCGTCGAATTATTTTACAACAGCGCATTGGTTCGCTTCGCGCTATCATTATCGGCAATAGCAAGGCAACTTCTCGTCTAATTTCACAAATGCTTGATTACCCTGAAGAAGGTTATCGTGTAGTTGGTGTTGTAGCAGGGAATCAATTTATCCCCAAAGAATATCGTAAAAAGCTTCAATACTCCTCGCTAAAAGAGGCTCTTAAGAAATGTGAAGCGGATGTAATTTTTCAAACCGATGAGAAGCAAACTGAATATGTCTATCGTCAGTCCATTAATCATCACCTCCACTATTACTTTACTCCATCTGAAACTACCCTCTCAACTTCCATGGGGGAACTTGAACTCATCGGTAGTACGCCTGTCATCATGGTTAAGGCAACTCCGCTAGTTGGTAGTGCTAAGGTTGCTAAACGTCTCATGGATCTTATTCTAGGTACCCTTCTTCTCCTCCTCGCTTCACCAGTCATGCTTATTATTTGGCTTCTAATTAAATTATCCACCCCGAGCGCCCATGCTATTTATTCTGAAATTCGACTTAGTCGCTTCAATCAAAAAGTGAAAATCCATAAGTTTCGTAGTATGAAAATCAATTATTGCGGCATGAGTCCGGAAGCTGCCTTCCATAAAATGGAGCAAGAAGGGAAGATCAAAGACGCAGAAAAGCTTAGCAAAGAGTACCGTGATAATGGTGATTTTCTTGAACATGATCCTCGTATTACAAAAATCGGCAGATTTATTCGCGCCACCTCACTTGATGAATTGCCCCAACTCATCAATGTAGTAAAGGGCGATATTTCTCTTGTTGGTCCTCGTGCACTTGTTCCCGGCGAACTCAGAAATTATGGCGATCGTTCACTCCTTCTAACTGTCAAATCTGGCCTCACTGGTCTCGCGCAGGTCTCCGGACGTCGCTCAATCAGTTTCGACGAACGTCGCGCTCTTGATCTCTATTACATTCAAAACTGGTCCGTTCTCTTTGATCTTCAGATCATTTTACGTACCATTAAAGCGGTTCTAATTCGTAAAGGCGCCAAATAATGTCAGCGTCCTCTAGCCGCAATCCCAAAGAATCCAATCATGATTTCGCTCATCAATTCAAAGATCGTAATCTAAAAGTTGCCCTTGTCTGCGATTGGCTCACTGTTGTTGGCGGTGCTGAACAGGTTCTCCGTGAAATTCATCATTTATTTCCTCACGCCCCCATCTATACTTCTCAATATCGCCCCAAGAAGATTGACTGGTTTAAAGATGCCGAAGTTAAAACTGGTTGGCTAAATTTTCTACCAGCCTTCACCAGGCGCTTTATCGCCCCTCTTCGCCAGTCTTATTTTAAAAATCTCGACCTCACACGCTATGATCTGGTTATTTCTGTCTCCGGTTGTGATGCTAAATTTGTTAAGACCAGCCCAGGTACTCATTTCTGTTACTGTCATGTTCCCACACAGTATTACTGGGGTAAAAGTGAAGAATATCAAAAAGATCCAGGCTTCGGTCCGCTAAATATTATCGTTCGTCCCATTTTTAAATTACTTCTACCAAGACTCAGAAAAAAAGACCTTGAAGCAGCCGCACGTCCAGATTTTTATATCACAATTTCTGATTTTGCTAAAAATGAAATTAAAAAATTCTATAAGAGGGAAGCAAAAGTTATTTTTCCACCAGTAAATACTGTCAATTTCTCAGAGGTCGCAGAATATAAAAACATCAGACAAGGGAATTATCAAATAATAGAACAACATAAAAATAAGAAAAGTCAAATAAACCAAAAATCATACAAAACAATAAAAACCACAAAAAGTCAAATTGAACAAAATATTTATCACACCATAAAATTAAATAAAAATCAAATTAAACTTGTGGAAAACTCCCCAAACAACGGCCAGTACTTTATCAACTTTTCACGACAAGTTGGTTGGAAGCGGCTCGACCTTGCAATTAGTGCCTGCATCGAGTCAAAACAGCCGTTGGTTTTAATCGGTGATGGCCCTGAACATCAAAAATTACTTCAGCTTAGCAAAGCTCATCCCGAATTAATCACACTTCATTCTACTCTTCCGCAATCAGAGCTTAAAGAATATTTGAAAAATGCCAAGGCCTTCATTTTTCCATCAGAAGAGCCTTTCGGTATCGCACCAGTTGAAGCACTTGCCGCGGGCTGTCCAGTCATTGCTTTTAATAAAGGTGGCGCCAAGGACTACATAAAAGACGGTAAAAATGGCCTCTTTTTTGAGTCGCAAACCGTCAATTCCCTTGTTTCTGCGATAAAAAAGTTTAATCAACTCGCTCAGGTATCTGCTGATAGTAAGATAGCTCCTCAAAAAGCCTCACAAGAAAACCAAACATCTCACTCTTCCCTCCTTTCATCTCTGGAAATTTCTAAAACTGCCGAAAAATTTTCAAACCAACACTTCAAGGAGCAGCTCGAAAAATACCTCCTGCAAAATATTGCCGTCACAAAAGCACCTAATAACCAAGATTCTTATTAATCAAGAAAGGTAATCTTGATGTCGAAAAAATCTGCCAATAAAGTCAATTCAAAATCCGTAGGTCTCGTCACCTCCTCTCTTTCTAAAATCCAGCAAATTATGCTTCTCTGCTTACCCTTCTGTTTATTTTTTTCTTACCATCCCGTCATTCCGATTTTTTCTACATCTACCACTAATTTTGAATTATCCATCCCGCTACTCTGGCTCCTAATTTTTGCCATCCTCTCTCTCCCTGAAAATTTTTGCCTCTATATTAATTCCCTTAGAGTCGTCATTAAAGCCAAATCTCACGTTAATAAGGCACCTCGTCACTCTTCTAATCATAAAACAGATAAACTCTATCCTCATTTCCTTCGTCTTTTTTCGTTAATATACCCATTCTTTGTTACTATCAATAGTATTGGCTCGCCTAATTTTTTGCGCGCCATTCTTACCTCTGGCGTCATCTGGTGTATCTGCCTTTCCCTATTGACAATTCTTCAAAATATTTCACAATATAAAACTCAAATAGGGAAAAGTTTCAATAAAAATCTTCTTATTGCCAGCACTCTTGCTTCAGCTTTTTGCTGGCTTCAATCAATCTTGGACATCGCTGGCGTCCCTCGTGAAGCTACTTTTTTGTGTAAAGGCTGCACATCAACAGTCTTTGGGTTTCCTCATCCAAACGGTTTTGCTATCGAGCCGCAGTTTATGGCAAATCTCCTCCTTGCCCCAATTTTTCTCAGTCTTTTTTATCTCCTTGAGAGATCAAAAAACCACTCCAGCAAACTAAATTCCGACCCCTACCTAGCTTCAAGACTTGGCCACTTTCTCCGTCTCGGTCTTCCTCTCTTTCTAGTCGCCACCCTCTATCTTACCCTTTCCCGCGGCGCTATTTTCTCTTTCTGGGTTAGTGTTTTTGTTTTATTTATCTATCAAATTGTCAAACTCATCAAACAAAAATCTTGCAGACGGGAGATTCTATTCCGCCAGCCACTCATCTTTTCTGCAGTAGTTTTTTTGCCACTCTTCTTTACGTTGTCAGCCCAAGGTCTATTTACCGAACTCGGTCCAACCAGCCATACTTTCTTTGATGGAGTTTCTACTTCCGTCAGCCAGCTTTCCCTAGGGCGTATTGACCTTGCTAAAGTGTTTCATGAAACTAATGAAAATAATAAAACTCACGAAGCTCACGAAGCTCACGAATCTCACGAATCTCACGAATCCAATAAACTACATTTATCAGACTTGAATACCGACGCTGCCGCCTCAGTTCAAAAAACTCCTCAGTTCACCAGCTACATTGAAGAATCAACCAATATTCGTCTAAATCTCAACCGCCTCGCTCTCTCTTCCTGGCGAACTTCACTTAGACGCATGCTCGCTGGTGTCGGTCTTGGTGCTGCTGGCCTAACACTGTATCAAGAATTTCCTGAACTTGGCAGCCCCAAAGAAATTATCCAAAACGAATACTTCGCCATTCTCTATGAACAAGGCATCTGCGGTGTTATTATGATTATTTGTGTCGCTGTTTTATTCGTTCTAACTTATAAATTACATAACAAGAACCATGAAAAAACATCAATTTATGGACGCGTCCTTGCTCTTTCTTTTGCTCTTACTCTCTGCTTTTTCTCGGGGCTCCCCAATGCTCTTCATATTTATCTTCTAACCCCACTTCTCTTTCTTCTTTAAAATTCTTCTCTAGCTACTGAAAAATAATATTTTTCATCAATATCAACATTGTTGGGATTTGGATCAACTACTATCTCTGATGCATTGCAGATATAGTAATATTTTTCACGATCATTTTTTAAGTGATAAAACTGTGCAATATTAATATTAAAGTCTTGTTGAAGTAAAGTTTTTTCCTGGTCGATATTAGTTTGTTCAATATTTCTACAGATTAAGTAAAAGTTGCATTCTAATTCATCTTCAAATAAATAAATTTTACAATCTTCTGCATATCCCTTCATTGTCTTAAAAGACAATTCACCGCTGGATCTTAACTCAAATTCTTGTAGTAATAAAGATAATACTTTCCTTGGCAGAAACTTTGGTCCAGGTATTTTTTTAATCAAATGCCAGTATCTTTTGAAAAGAAAGACTAAAGCATTTCGCTCTTCAAATAACGAGGGGAAATCTCTTTTTTCACATAATGCTAACCAGCTTTGATTATTTAACTCTTTTAGTATATTTTCCTCAAATTTATCTCCATCATTTTCAGACCAAATTTGTACATACTTAAATAAATCATAATTACATTTAGACAAATCTTCCTCTGATAAATTCTTTTGGTCGGTATTAATAATTTTTTGTGCTAGTTCTAATACTTCTTTTTGGATTAGTTTTTGAATTTTCTCTGTCAAAATATTAATATCTTGATCTGCTGGACGAGGTACTGCCGAAATAAGTTCGCAGGATATTTGTCTCTTTTCAAATATTGCAAGCTCGAGTTCACTATGTGGTGGAATTTTATTGATAAGGTTCATAATTTTATAATCTGAAAATTTACCTTTAATTTTTGCCATTACGCAACGATCGCTATTGCTAGCCCAATAAAGGTAACCCTCATAATCACCAGATTCATCTGTTTTATCTAAACCGTTATGACTTGTTAGCCATCTCTTCACCTTAAATGAGTAGGAAAAATCCTCATAATAATCTGCTTGCAAATACTTAGGCGGTTCTCCATTACCACATACCCATACGACATAATCTGATGCTTCTAGGATATAAAAATCATCATTTTTTGCGCGGAAAAAATACCAAGTTGTATCTGGATCAACCGCATGAAAACCTATGAAACTTACCTTATCCTGTATCCGATAATGTTTAATAATTTTCATCAGTTCTTTTTGCTGAATTTCCATAATATTTCTCTGTAAAACTTTTACTTCCTTACATTATCTTAGCATAATAGAATTTTATATTTGAAGTAAATTGATTTGTCTATTCTTTAAATGGTTTTATTTTTTTGAATTCATTGAACGTGTTAAAACACCACGCGGTATTTTAAATGATATAATCATCCTAAAAGGAGAAATAATGTCAAAAACCAGAATCGTTTTCCCGGAGTTTACTAACCCTTATATTCAAGAAGCTATCAAGATTGCTAAAGAAAAATTTTCCGATTTTGAAGCTGTCGGTGCCGATAATCTTGAACATGCCTGTGCCGCCGTTAAGGCTGGGGTTGCTGACTCCATGATTGCCGGTATCGATTATACATCGAGAGGGGTAATCTTAACCGCCCGTGATATTATTGGTGTCAAAAATCCTCGTAATCTTGAAAAGCCTACTTTTTCTGCTAGCTTTATCTTTACTAAAGAAAATCAGGCCAGCCCCATCGGTCAATCCGTGTTTATCCTCGGTGATGCCGCCGCCTGTAAGCATCCAAACTCTGAACAGCTTTATGATATTACTCTCCAAACCGCTGATACTGCTGCTAAATATTTCGCACATCTACAAAAAAATTCAACTGATCCTGCGGTAGCTGACTTTCTTACTCCGCGCGTCGCCATGCTTAGTTTTTCTACTCTTGGCTCTGGAGGTAAAGACGACACAATTTCTCTCATACAGGAAGTGCTTACAAAAGTAAATGCAGATCAGCCGGATCTTCTCATCGATGGTGAACTGCAGCTTGATGCCGCCATTAACCCTCGTATTGGCACCAAAAAAGCCCCGAACTCAAAGGTTGCTGGCTTTGCTAATGTCTTAATCGTGCCCGATCTTAATTCCGGTAATATCCTCTATAAAGCCATGGAGCAATTCGGCAACTTTACCTCTGCCGGTCCAATTCTCCAAGGTTTCAACGCTCCTATCTCGGATCTTTCTCGAGGTAGCACCGTTCTCGATATTGTCTCGGTCATTGAGGCTGAATTAGCTCTCATTAGCTAAAACCGTGTTATGATAAACCAATAGAAAGGAGACTATGAAGGGTAAGATTAAATATTTCGGTACAGACGGAATCCGCCAGAAAGCAGACGCCTTTACTCCCGGTTTTGTTCAGGCCATCACCCTCGGCATTGTCCGCTATTTGGGTAATGCTCGTGAAACTGCTGATGGTATGGAGCGTCCAGTTAAGGTTCTGCTTGGTGGTGACACTAGGGAATCTACAGAGTGGATTCTCCGCTATTTTGAGGAAGCACTTGAGACCGTTGGTATTGACCACGGTAACGTTGGTGTTCTTCCCACTCCTGCCATCAACTATTCTTTTTATCAAATGAGCTACGATCTTGCTATTGATGTTACTGCCTCCCATAACCCTGCTTCCGATAATGGTATTAAAATTTTTGAACGAGGTGATTCTATTGGTGGCCTTGAGGCAGTTATGCCGGGCGGTATTGGTTTTAAAGGTACCGGTACAACCACAAGCGGCAAAGATCTTTCTTCCTTTGTTAAAAAATATCCATATGGCGTTAAATTAAGTCAAGCTGGTGTTCAGGCTATCGAGAATGCTCTTGAAAATGAAACTGGCTTCGATGTTGGTTCCGTTGAATATGCTGAAGATCTTCATCAGCAAGCCAAGGATATTTATCTTGATCATCTCAAAGAATATCTCTCAAGTTTTGGCCCGTCCACGCTTTCGCAGCGTGAAAAACCTGATTTTTCGGAATTAAAAATTGGTCTCGATTGTGCCAATGGTGCCACTAGCGTCACTGCCCGTGAAATCTTCGAACACTTTGGTGCTCAGGTGGAGGTTATTCATAGCGACCCTAGCTATGGTGAGACGATTAACCAGTCTTGCGGTAGCACTCATCTTGATTCTCTAATTCAATTAGTAAAAGAGCGTCAGCTTGATTTTGGCGCCGCTTTCGATGGTGATGGCGATCGCTGCCTAATGGTTGATAAGAACGGCACGATTATTGACGGCGACGATATGATTGCCTGCATTGCTAGTTACCTAAGTCTGCCGAAGGTGGCTATTACCATTATGGCAAACAAGGGTCTCTTGAACTGGTCTAAGGATACTGGTATCGAGCTTGTTATGACGGATGTTGGCGATCAGAATGTCTCCGCCAAAATGCGTGAGGAGGGAATTCTTCTCGGTGGCGAACAGAGTGGGCATATTATTTTGCCAGGCGAATCCATGGGTGATGGAGTTCTCACTGCCCTAGTCATCTCCAAAATTTATAGCGAGACATTAAGAAGAAGACAGCATGAAGATCAACTTATCCTAGATTATGAAGCTATGCAAGAAGCCAAAAAACGGGAGCAAGGTAGAGAATCGACCATCCAAAAAGCTCTTCAAGAAGTTTCCCTGTCTTCTATCTGTTCTTCCTTGCAAAAGCTTCCTCAGGTAATCAAAAATCAAACAGTCAGCCCTTCCCTTAAACAGGCCTTTCGTAATCATATGCCACTTGCCGAAGAATTTATTAATCAGAAAACTGCCGAACTCAACTCTCTCGGCTGGAGTCTCAATATTCGTGCCAGTGGCACCGAAGAGCTCGTGCGTATTACTATTTGGGGTGACGACCCTGATAAGATCAACCAAAAAGCTTTAGCAATTGCTACTGATTTACAAGCACTTGAATCTTCTCTCTAGTTAACTTAGTTTTTATTACTTAATCGTAAAGGAAAAATATGATCAAGATTATTGCAGTTACAGAATATAATAAAACAGTCGCCGACAGAATCCGTCAATTGCTCATCCAACTTTCACGCAGTGGCAAAGATAAAGGTGAAATTCCGCAAGAATGGTTCGAGCAACTCATTTCTTCTCCTTGGCATGACTTACTTCTTGCAGTTGAATCTGCGGAAGATGGCAATGTTAAACAAGGCCTCCCTGTTCTTCCCGAGCAGATTCTTGGCATGGCCTCAGTTTCTGTAATTTTTGGTGCCGGCATTGGTAAAAATGCCTATCTTGAAGATTTTGTCGTAGACCAATCAGCTCGTGGCAAAGGTATCGGAAACCTCTTATTTAATGCTTACGAGGATTGGGCAAGGGAAAAAGGCTGTAAAAATCTCGAGTTCACTTGTGGTCAAGGCCGCGAAGCTGCCCAGCAATTCTACAGAGATCACGGTGCAGCAACCTACGACACCAACTTCTTCCGTAAAAAACTAGATAACTAATTTGTCTTAAAGATTTAGAAAGGCATCAATGACTTCAGAACAAGACAAGTCTCATAATAGTCTTCTTGCTATTAATTTTCTTAACAATAAAGTACTACCATGTTTTCTAAATTGTAAGAATAAAAAAATAATTAGTGATCAAGCAATCTTCACCTACATCGCAACTAATTTCTGGAAAATCCCCTTTATTTTTAATAAAGAAAAATACATATTGTATGGCTACGATTTTATTGGGGAAGCCGACAATTCCGTTGAGCCACTTAGCTTTTTTATTAAAAGCAATGATAAAAGTTTAACTGATCATACATTTGAAGTTCTTCCAATTTCTTCCGAAAAAAATAACGATGTGATTAGCTATATATACTTCAATAAATATTTTAGAACTAAGCAATATCATCCAGTATTTTCGGACGAAATATTTTTAGTTAAAATCAATTTTCAATTATAATATATCTATGAATATCTATATTTCTGGCATCTCTGGTACCGGCATGGGGCCGCTCGCTCTCATGGCAAAAAATGCTGGCTATCAAGTTTTTGGTTCCGATCAACAACGTGGGGCTATTTCAAATGAGCTTGATCAGGCACAAATTCCCTTCGCCGTTGGCGCGCAAGATGGCCAATATCTTCAAAAAGTTCACGAGAAGTATCATCTCGATTGGTTTGTTCATACCTCCGCTCTTCCCGAAGATCATCCCGAATTAAAACTCGCCAAATCTCTTGGCCTTAAAATATCTAAACGCGACGAGCTGACCGCTACCCTAGTTAAAGAACTCAATCTCAAAATGATTGCCGTCGCAGGTACTCACGGAAAAACTACTACAACGGCCATGTTAATTTGGGCTGCCAAAAATCTTCAACTTCCCGCCGCTTACATCGTGGGTTCCACTTTAAATTTTGCTCCTTCTGGCTCCTATCAAAAAAACGATCAATATTTTATCTACGAAGCTGACGAATATGATCGCAATTTTCTCCACTATCAGCCCTGGCTCTCTCTGATTACTTTTGTTTCATATGATCATCCTGATATCTATCCTTCTGAATCTGATTATCATCAGGCTTTTCTTCAATTTGAAAAACAGAGCCAATCTCTCATCTTTGCAAATCCGGCTGCCGCCCCTTCGGATCTTTCACAGCTCTCATCTAAGTTATTCCAAACTTTAGAAACTCCAGATCCTCACCTCACTCTCGCTGGCTCTGCTCGTCGCGAAGATGCGAACTTAGTCTTCTACGCTATTAAACAGACCTTGACGGATCAACCAAACTCTCATCAAGTCTCTGATCAGCAAATTATCGACATCCTCAATCAATTCCCAGGCGTTGGTCGCCGTTTTGAGCGTCTCGCCGACGGGCTCTATTCTGACTATGCGCATCACCCGGAAGAAATCCGCGCCACTGTTGAGATCGCCAAAGAAGAGGCTAAGAATCTTGGCAAAAATGGCGTAGTCGTCGTTTATCAACCCCATCAAAATACCCGCCAGCACGAAGTTTTCTCTCTTTATCAGGACGCTTTCCTTGGTGTCGATCAGCTTTTTTGGCTCCCAACGTACCTTACACGTGAGAATCCTGAGCTAAAAATTTATACTCCAGCCGACTTTATTGCCACTCTCAAAAATCCTGAGATCGCCACCTCTGCCGATCTTGACGATCAACTTAGACTAAAACTAAAATCCCTTCTTCAGGATAATTACCTGGTTATTCTTATGTCCGCCGGTCCTGCTGATCAGTGGTTCCGTGATAGCCTAACCTAGACCTCTCCGCCAGCTTTTCTGTTATGCTATAATTAAAACGTTTATGGGTGGTTTTATTAAGAAGGAACATCAGGAGGAGAAGCGTCGTCTTTCTCAGCTTTTTAAGCAGATTAAGACCTGGCAACTCCTTCTAGCCCTCATTCCTCTACTTTTTTTAACCGCAACCTTTTTACGTTTTGATCATCTCAAGATGCTTGATTTAAAAAATAAAGTTCTTCAGGCAGATCAGGGAAAAACCGCTGACGGTAAGGAAATCACCTCTCAGGAGGAAATTGATAATAATCTAAAAGCTACCCTTACCGAATTAAAGCGATACACGGACTCACACATTGTTATTAATTTTATCGAAAAGAATGGGCGTAATGTCCTAACTTTTGGTACAGGCCCTTTTTATTTAGAAAATCAATATAACCGTAAGGCCACTGCAGCGTTGGCTGAAGCTGAAAATAAAATTAAGGCTACTGGAGATAATAATCCTAATGGTAATATTTTTGCTAAAGCCATGGAGTCCTGCAAGCCACAAGCCATTGCTCACGGTTGGGCATGGAATAGTCCAGGTTATCTTAATTGTATGACTGGTATTATCAATAGCTACCCTTCTATGGACAACATCACTACCTCTTTAACTGCCAATATTCCCTCCACCTCCCTCTATCGTTACGATTTCTCTTCTCCTATTTGGGCGCCCAATCTTGCCGGTTTTTCCGTTCTTCTCTGTCTTCTCCTTCTTATCTTTATATTACTTCGCTTCATCGGTTTTCTAATTCTTCGTATTGCCATTATTTTTATCAAATAAAACATTAAAATTTTCACCTCTATAAAATCCCTGAAAACCCCTTGACAGATTAACCCCCCTACCATAAGATAAGACTATATCAATTAAAGGAGGAAAAATGGCCTACAGTCACACTAACAGTAAAGGCATCACCTATTATCTACATAAATCTGAGGTTACCCTCCGTGGTGGCAAGCCTCAGACTATTTATTTCTTCACAAAAACCGAGAATAATCCAAAAGGTACTCCAGTTGATCTTCCTGAAGATCGCGTTGTTAATGAAAACCCACGCAACGGTTTCCTTACCCTTTCTAAGAAGAAATAAATTCGCAGAAATTGTAATATAAGTGATCTATATACTTTAAAGTATTATCATAAAAATAAAAATACCAGGACTTTCCTGGTATTTTTATTAAACCACTTCAAGCCATAAAAAAGGACCGGCAAAAGCCAGCCCAAAAGAGAATAGTTGCGACTTGTTTTTTCTAAATAAATTATCACCCCCTTAATCCTGAACTCTTGTATTTTATTATAACTTAGACAGCATATCTAAGAGTTCATACAGTGTTTGAGAACTGGACCAAGCCCAGCCGTCCCACTCTTCACCAGAGTTAAGCGGTGTGCCATTGTGAGCTAGCCATACTGGGTGGCAGCTATCCAGGAATCCATTGTTATAACGGTACTGGATTTTTAAAGTCCAGTTGTTACGCGAGAATTCCTGCTGCACGACATCGTAATCTCCGCCAGTTGCCTTCCAGGTCTTAGTTACTACCGTAAACCCAGAATTCTTCGCAGAGCTTTCGAGAGCGTCTGCAAGTTGCATCTTATAACCGCTATACTGCTTGCGGTTATCTTCTTTCGCGTGAGCATCGGTTACCCTCTTTGTCTCAGCCATGATGGCCTTTTCTTTTTCGCCAGCAGGCTGGATCTGACCGCTTGCAGCAGAGTCTTTATTAGAGCTCGAATTGCACCCACAAGTGCAGTTACAAGTACAGCTACACTTATTGTTGCAGTTATTTGCCGCCTTGGTATTAGTCGGTATTGAAAAGAAAATTATCAATGCGACTGCTGCGATCGCCTTTATTAAGGTCTTTAACATAGTCATTTTTATCCTCCTTTTAAAAAACTATGTTGTGGCGCCCACACTATTATGGGTCATCAAAGCCACTCTTACATCAAAACTATTATAACATGTTAATGAAAAATGTAAAACGTAAAACATGATCTCGTACCCATTGACTTGCCATGCCAAAGGAATCATAGAGGATATTTTTATCCCTTATTGTTTCCGAATAAAAATTCCAGCCATTGTTCGAAATTCGACAGTTTTCTCGCTTCAATTCTTTCATCTAAGGTTAGCTTCGGGTGTTTATTTTTAGCAATTTCACTATTATTCGGCAAATCAATCATCACCTCACCTGGCAGCTGTTTTCCCAACAACTTGCGCGCCTCTAATTCTTGGTATTCCTCAGACGCATAATACTGATTTTCTAATTTTGTCTTATTTACATCAAGCTGGAGTAACTCCATCTCTGTCTGCTTGGCGTTCATTTGCTGCTGTAATTCCCAGTTTTTAGCAATTGAGCCAACCGAAGCAATTAAAAGCGCTGAAAAAAGCAAGGGAATCGAGAGCAGCAAAATATTATTAAAATCTAAGACCTCAGTTTTTAACCAAAAACGTAAACGATTAAAACGTATCCTGAATTGTTCCTTTTTCGAGCGCACACCCATATATCTTATTATATCAGTTTGTGATAAAATTAATAACAACCTGGGGGCGTAGCTCAGGGGTTAGAGCAGGCGGCTCATAACCGCTTGGTCGTTGGTTCGAGCCCAACCGCCCCCACCAGATTATAAGAAACTCGGCACTTATGCCGATTTTTTAATGAAAATATTATAAAGTATTTTTCATTAGGCTGCCCCCTGTCCAATTTTAAAAGAAAAATGGGGGTAAAACTGCTGCTTTATCCCCATAAAATCATTTGTTAATATTCTAAATAGTTTGGTTTATAAGTTATTTTTTATCTACTAATCCAAGAAGTTCATTGTTTAGGTTTCCAGACCAAAGCGCTGCGGCTTTTTGTTTTAAGAATGGTGTTTTTTCTGGTAGCCCACGGAGTTGTGATAGTCTTCGACTGGACAACATTTGAAAGTGCTCAGTTAGTTCGTCTTTATTCCCAAAGTCTCTTATCCGTCTAAATATATTCCAAAAGCTCTCAAAATTAGATTCGTTATATTCACCACTTTGCGAGGTTAATTCTGCAAATCGACAAATTTCTTTAAAGTCTGGGTCGAATGGTAATTCTTGCCTATCCTTCTCACTGATTCCCCTCATAGCAAATGTGGCTATTCTTTCTACGAAAGCAAGAGTTTTTACTTCTGAAGGCTTAATGCCAGTTTCCCCCTGGTGCTCTTTTAATAATTCGTTCATCCGTTCTACAATTTTGCCGACCTCTTTAAAGTCTACATATGCCTCACCAGTTTGCTTATTTATATTTAAATACATATCCTGGATTAAATCATTTAAATACTCATCTTCAACTTCTGGTTTTTCTAGTAGTTTGGGCTCAGTATTTTTTACTAAACGACGCAAGGCATCTACTACCATTTCTTTGCGACCAGTACCAAATCCATTTCCTTTACGTTGCTCTTCTTCTCGTTCATAATTGTCCAAATTAAACATATAATCACCTAGACTATAATTATCACGACTTTCAGGGCCATATATTTTATAAATCTCACGCAGTTTGGCCTCCGCTTTCGTATGTTCTTCTGGATTATTTCTTGTATCATAGAACTTTAACATTCTCGATAATATTTCGTGCTCTCCAGGAGCTTCTCTATGGATGAAGCCACGATAGCTTATCAAGATACCTTCAAGTTCATAAGCATCTTCTCTATTTTGTTCATAAGTCGCATAGTTATCTGCGGATACATCCCTACGAGCCAACAATAGTTCTTGTATATTAGTAGGATTTACCTCGGATGTTAATGCATGAATGCAAAAGTCACTAGCGCAAAAGCGATCACCCTTGAAAAAAACGCTCGCAAAACCAAGCATCCGACCGTGGTCATCCCATAATCGTTGGACTTCGGTGTCCTTTTTGTTGATTAAGGGAACTACATTTTTAATGTAAGCCTCCACCCTTCTATTGTCGATAGGATGTATCTTGGCATACATACTGAGCAGTGGGTGCTTAACTATAGTATCCATGTATGTGTCGATTATTCTATCATCACCGCTAAAATTAGCCACTTCAATAGCAGTAGATAATACAGGTTTCTTTTCATAGATTTCCTGATAGAATCTGTTATCATTTTTAGTGTATTCGTCATCAACTACTCGTATTCCACCATCGTCTGGGTAGTCATTGTATGCCACATTGGCAATCGTTTGCATCTGTTTATTGATAATTCCGACCGTCGAATCTGTAATGACATTACCATAATTGAACATGAAAGTTCTAAAAGTTTCTTCTGCTAAGCTAGATAGACCTTCAATCCTTCTCATACTATTAGTTTTTTCAATATATGGATTAAGGGATTCTACGATCATTTCTTTATCTTGCCGAATCGGATTCTTTTGCTCTTCTGGTAATTCTGAAAAATATTGACCAGTTCCGTACTCATGATCAAGATTGATGTCTATATTTTTTGATGTTTTAATCCATTCAATGGTCTTTCTTCTTTCTTCTTTTTTATTCTCATAATTGCGCTTTCTAGCTTCTAACTGCTTATTCACTTGTTCCTGCCATTCTTCAGGGATGGAAACATTATATTTCCAAGAGCCATCTTTATTTACGACACTAGCCAGCCATTTTAGCACTATACCGCGTTTATCCCAAAAGTCCGATTCGTCGTTCCAGTCAACTTTAATATCTGGAAACTTAATATCTTCTTTTACATCTCCAGCAAATTTAATATTACTAGGATTCAAAACACTAGCGGCCTCATCATACTGTTCATTAGGAGATTCGCTATGGTTCGCGACTTTTATTCTTTCCATTTTTGCAGCCTTCCTCTACTTTTTCTTATTATAGTATATTTACTACTTAGTTTTACGTAGACTTATCATTATAAAATGTTAACGCTTGGAAAATTCGCCATCACTAAATCTCAATTCAGTCTCGCGCGCTTTTAAATGAATGATACTTAATTGTGAAGTTAACATAAGGTGTTACAATAATCTAAAAAGCGAGGTACTATTGTGCAAAATAATCCAGAATCAAATAAGTCAGTTAATAGGGAATATAAATCTTCAAATGAATGGGAAGATGTAGCTAAACTTGCAAAAGAGTCCTGGAATAAGGAATCTGATCATGCCACAGATTATGCCGCAGATTTTTATCGAGCCGCTCTTGATGTTACAAGAGACTTTGATCGTCGAAGGCAGGCTCTTGAATCAGAAGATCAAAAAATGAGTAAAACCGAGTTTGAAAAATGGGAAGACGCCCTGTCTGATGAGCTTGAATTTGCAGGTGATGAGCTTGAGAAAACGGATAATACACTTGAAACGATGGCAGAGTGTGCACAGTATATGATTCTTACAACTGATGAAGAAAAGACCTATAAAACCATCGAAGCTCAAGCGGGGAACTATTATCATGAAAGATCGGCTGCTCTCAAACAAGCCATCGAGTCTTCTGGACAACCAGAGTCCAAGCAGGATCTCGATAGTATCAGAAAATTCTACTATGCCGTAGTAGACCATCTTGATTATAGATATCCCATGCCAGGAGAGGTTGAAAGGCGAGGATATGAGGAGTTTGAAAAAGAACGCACTCTATCTCACAATAATTTAATAAAAGCCTTTAATGATATTAATGATTTGGCTAGAAAGTACCACGTTCGCCCATTTACTATTCGCAATTTCTGTCCTAGTGATGCACGTGATAAGAAAGATCAAACCCCTGCTGTTGCTAGATTGATGAAATATGACAGATATGTTCTCCAAAGTTTTTATATTGCTGCATTTTTCTTCTGAAGAACAACGGAGAAAAGCTAAGCAAGAGCGTGAGAATCGTCTAGGTATCTACTAAGTCACTACAATAGTCCTAGCTAAAACATTCAAAATCTTCAAGACGCACTGGCTACTCTAACCCCTCAAGTGCAACACCTTGAGACTTATAGACCTCGAGTGGAGTCTTCCACTCGAGTCTCTTTCTTGGTCTATTATTTATTAAATTCGTTATCTCAACTATATCTCGTTTTGTAAGTTTCTTGAAGTCCGTTCCTTTAGGTAAGAAATCTCGAATAAGTCCATTGGCATTTTCATTCCTGCCACGTTCCCAGGAGTGGTAAGGATTAGCAAAATATATGTTTGCATTCAATTCTTTTTCTGTGATTTTCCAAAGTGAAAACTCTATTCCGTTATCATAAGAATAGTTGATGTCTCTTTTTGTTGGTTAGTGTTGCACTTGAAGTGTTAACTCAGGGGAATTCTTGACTTTTTGCGTAAACATAGTATAGTATATATTACGTTCGCGATTTTTTATCGTGAACAACTTTAGGAGGATTATCCCTTGTACATTTAAAATAAGGAGGAATTAGTTATGGTAAAGTTTTCTTTCTATAATCTCACCGTAGCCAATCCTGATGGAGGATACATTTTATTCAATAGTCTCACCAAGAATATTCTCTTGCTGACCGACGAAAACAAGAAATGGATCGATTCCGTTAATTTGGTAACAATTGACGTATCTGATGAGCGTTTCGCTATGCTTTATAATCTGAATTTTATCATCGATGACGATTTCGATGAATTCGAGTACTACAAACTGGAATGGTATCGCAGCCTTTATGCCTCTGGTATTCTTAGGCACACCATAATACTTAATCTTGCTTGTAATTGTGATTGTCCATATTGTTTTGAAAACAAAAATGGTCAATTCATGACAATTGAGACCGCCAAAGCGTACCTCGATTGGCTTGAGCCTCAGGTAAAAGACATCAAATACTTATATCTGAGTTGGTTTGGCGGTGAGCCTTTGCTTTCGAAGAGGCTCATAGAGTTCATTACTGCTGGCATCCTTAAGCTTGCTAACAAATACCATTTTCAATATTCAGCTTGCGTCGTGACAAATGGAGTTCTTCTCGATAAAGATTTTGTATCAAAGTGCGAAGATCTTCATATTACCAATATTCAGGCTACTATCGACGGTGAACGCGACATTCATAATCGCTATCGTTTCTTAAAGGCAAACCATGGTGAAACATTCGATAAAATTCTCGCAAATCTTTCGGATTTTTGCACCAGAATACATTCGGATACAGCTACGGTTCTTCGAGTCAATTTAACTGATGAGAATTATCACACGATCCCTAAACTTCTCGACGAAATCCCTGATGTTGTCAGAGATAATTGTGTACTGCTTTTCCGTTGGGTTTATTCCCATACTGAGGGTCGTAATCCAGGCGTAGAATTTTCCGCCGAGAAGAAAGGATCTAAACCTTACGAAAATCTCGCTCCACTGTATGAGCTTGCTCAATCTAAAGGTTTTACTACGAACTCTTTTGACGAAGGTATGAACTACAACTTCTGCGAGTGTGATTTTGATAGAGCGTTTCAGATTAACTATGATGGAGACCTGTTTATGTGCACGCATAGTATGGATAAAGCTGAAGCGATCGGGAACATCTATGACGGATTTGGTACACAGCACAATCTTTCGAGATATGCAAAATTCGTGAACACAAATCCGTTTTCAGACTCTGAATGTGTTTCCTGTAAACTTCTACCCATCTGTAAGGGCGGTTGTCGCAAAGCACGGTATCTTGATAAAAAAGTCTGTTCAGGAGTAAGATACAGTCTTGCTTCTTATATTGTCGAGAAAGCCCAAAAAGCGATTATCGATAACGAACAGTAGGAGGCGGAGAGATTACCATGAAAGGAGGTGAATACAATGAAAGTTATCAAAGCTAATATTGATCATCTAAACCTGGTCAATCAGCGTAGCTCTAGAGATGAATATCTCCGAAACGGACAGTCTATCACTAAGGCTATTATGATGGGTGGCAAAGGTTGCTGTGGTAGCACCTATGTCGAAAAGGCTTAACACCGAACCGTAAATTAGTCATATTATTCCTCTGCTTCCTTTTTAGGAACCAAAAAGGGTCGCTCCTTATGGGCGACCTCTTTTTTATGCCCCTAAATCTTATTCAAAATCTCGATTGCGGTATTAAATATATCTTCGTTTCTTCGCTCTTTCGGATCAACCGCGTTACCATCTACCGGATCATCACCAATTAAAAATTCGGTAAATTTTATACCGCGATATTCCGCTAAGGCTAATAGCGCAGATAATTCCATATCAACACCAACGCAACCACGCTTTTTCATTAAAGCAACTTTTCCGGCGGTTTCGCGATATACCGCATCAGTTGTCCAAATCTTTCCATCGATAGTTGCAAAATTATTCTTTTCGAAGATATCTTTACAGATTTTAAGGGCATCTTTATCCACTCCAATTTCATCACTCTCAGGAAGATAATGATAACTCGTCCCTTCTTCGCGATAAGCACTGGTCGGTAAAATAATTGTATTTTGTGCGATATATCTATCAAGTCTTCCACACGTACCAAATGCTACTATTTTATTAATCCCGCTTGCGATCAGAAGTTCTACATCACAGACGCATCCCGCCGCACCCATGGTTGGATAGACTAAGAGAATTTTTTCGCCATTAACTTCGATATAACGATAAGTATCAAACTTACGACCAAAAACATTTGTTACCGGAAAGGTCTCTAGATCTTTGTTCGGAAGTACAAAATCTTCCCAAATTTCGTCATCAAAAATAAGTAGACATTTTGATGGTGAGCCTTTTAGCTTCAGATCACATGGGCCGAAAACTGTTTTTCTTTCTGCATCATATTTAATCATATTTATATTATATCATAATTTAGGCTGTTCTTTGACAAAAATTATAAAACATGCCATAATATATTATCTAGACATTCTAAAAGGGGGTGATTTTATGTCTAAAGATATAAAGTATGTAGAGATCATTAATGCAATTCCGAGCGAGGAATTTCGTCTTAGATTTGTCAAAGGAGTCTGCAAGACTAAGCCATTTGGCTCTCTCGCTTCTTTCAAGGCGAAAAACCTCTCACAGGAAGAAAAGACTGAGTTACGCGCAATTCTTTGCGATAATGGTTTTCCATTTGAGCTCACAAGTTCTGACCAGGAACTCGACAGGATTGCCACAGCTATATTTGATCGTATTGCTACGCTTTAATCCATACCCCCGCCCGTCGGGGGTTTTGTCTTTTCTTGTATTTTCTCCCCACGCAGACTATAATCATAAGTACTATGGATAATTCCAATAATGATCAAGTCTTTCACAGTAGTAATATTGCAAATCAGACACTAGCTGGTTCTGCAGCTGATCCTTTTACTTTGACTGATAAAGAGAAAAAACGTCAAGAAAAACAGGTCGAACTAAACGATAAGCGCTTGCAAAGAGCTGCAATGAGGGCCGCTAAAAAAGCTGAACGCGCAGCTAAGTTTGCCGCACTCCGTCAACGTCTTGGTCATTGGCGAAAAAGTAACCCCCTCATCTTTATTCTATCTTCGGTGGGCGCCTCAATCCTCATTCTTGCCATCATCGTTGGTGCCAGCTGGCTGATTGTTTCGCGGATAACTCGCGAAAAAGCCACAACCCGCACAGTTAATAACAATATTGACCCTACTGACTATATTTCCGTGAACTGTAGATGCACCAAAGGATCTCAAGCTTACAATGATCTTAAGGAGGATTATGAAATGGCTGCGGAGCGTGAAAAGAGAATTATTGACAATTTTGACAATAAAACCGCCACTCCATTCCAAACTATTGAATTTATTAATGCTGTTATTGGTTCAGGTTATTTAGAAGATGCCTATGACTCTGCTGGCAACCTGAATACTGTAAAAGCTTTTGATAACTACAACCAACGAATTCAAACTGCTAATATTACTAACGATGATCAAAAAGCTCTCCTTGAACTATATTCTCTTAGTATCTATAACACAGCCAAACAGTATAATCAGACCTTAGAAAAACTTTTTAATTACATTCCTGAAAATATGTTTGACGGCACCAAATATATCTACTACAGTATTTCCTACGAAGCCTACAAGGGGCTTGGCTATACTGAAAAAGCTGATTCTATAGCTAAAATCCTAGAATCAATTCCTTACGGCTCCGGTTCTTTTTAGCCTCCCCTATCCAACTCTTTTTTCATTCTTGTCGTAGTCTTCATCTTTAAGTTTATGGTAAAACCTAAAATGCTCATGTATAATAAAACTATGCAAAAGATGCGTCATCGTTTTGGCTTCACCATCATTGAAGTCATGCTGGTTTTAACTATCTCCACTGCTCTTGCAATGGCTATTCTAAGCACTATAACCACCAATATCCATCGACAGCGTTTTTTAGACTCCTATACAGATCTCGCAAATTATCTCCGTAGTGCTTATTCAGCTACTATTAATGTGCAGAATCCTAGATTATTTACAGAAGACAGCGGCTTTTCTTGCACTTTGAACTCGCTCTGGGATGAAAACGGACGCCTTACAACAAATACCGACACCGATAATTATCCTGGTCGCAGTCGCTGTGCAATTTATGGTAAGCTCATTACTTTTGGCGAGAAAGATCCTGAAACTGGCGCTCCTAGTACAAAAGTTCACATGTACGACATTATTGGACGTGTTTATACCGGTCAAATGAATATTGAAAATTCCACCGGTGATAATGCCATTAATTCACTTAAGGCCGTTGCTGCCAATGTTGTCACTCTGAGAAGTGCTCCAGGCTCCTGTCGAGTACACTTTGCAGGACAAGAGTCCTCATATACTCCACAATGGCAAGCTAGAATTGAACAAACCGCTAATCAAGAATTATTACGTGGCGCTATCATGATCGTCAGATCTCCAGTTTCCGGTACTGTTCATACTTATTACTATGATCAGCCAGGTCAAACTTTTGATGTTGGCGATTTGCTCGAAAAACTCAATCGTAATGCCCCTAATCAATCCTGCGAGACTGCTAGTCTTGATCAGTACCGCCCCTATGCTAGTAGCGCCCTGCTTTATGGCGCACTCGGTGAAGTTGTTTCTGGCACGTCTAATATCCTAGAGTACGAGCTTAAAGATTCCAGAATGCAAAATAAACAAGATTTTACTCTATGTGTTTCCTCTGATGATATTCCTCTCGCCCCCAAGAGGCGTCGACCAATCCGCATTAAAGCTGACGGTAACAACTCTTCCGCAGTTCAGCTAGTTGATATCGATAGTAATGATAATCCCTGCCAATAGTGGCGTATAATGGTAATGTATATGTTAAACTCTCCTAAAAATTTAAAGGTTACCCAGATTAAGAATCGTCTCTCTAAGGATTCCCCCCTTACTTCTTCTCGACGTGGCGATACTATTGTTGAGATTATTTTCTGTTTTACTATTTTTTCAATCATTACCATTGTATCGATTGGCCTCATGAATCGAAATCTTTCGCTCATTCAAGGTACTCTCGAGGTTTCCATGGCCAGAAATGAAATCGAAGCTCAAGCCGAAGCAATTCGTTTTATTCACAACTCTTATCTTTCAGAGCGTGAGTTAGTCCGCGACCAGAATATTGACCCCACGAAGTGGCAGGAATATCGTGATCTCTGGCAACGACTTGCTAGCGTACAGAATGGTTTAAATAATAACCCTATTAAGATTTCTAAATACAGTGAACAGAATTGTCGTCAGTATTACGATACAGCCAATGTTGCCGGTGAGGTTCATAATATTTTTAGCGATAAGGCCTTTATTGTTAATACTAGGAAATTAGACCCCAAAAATCCCGATAGGACAATTGTTTCGGCAAGGGAACATCAGTCACTCTTTCAGGAGGCTTCTTTGTATCCTCGTCTAGTTTTTTCAAATTCTTCACAGGTTGGAGCTTCTAATGGAGCGGACAGTTCTGCCAACCTCAATGAATCAAATTCTGGTAGTAACTTATATCTCACTCCCGCCTTCGTCACTCCTTATCGTATAGAGGGTCTTTGGGTTATTGGTACTCGTGATGTCACGGGTGTCAGCAATCCTGATGCTATAGACGACTCCGGTCTTGACCAGCAAGCTCCAGAATTCTACGATTTTCATATTCGTTCTTGTTGGTATGGCCCAAATCGCAATATCCCTTCAATCATCAGCACTATTATTCGTCTTTATAATCCGGAGTTTATTAAAAAAGATTAGTATGCGAAGAATAATTCAAAAACCTACCAGCAAAAACCACTCCAAAAAAGGCTTTACTATTATGGAGCTCTCTCTTGGCCTTGCTTTTATCTCCTCTCTTCTGGTTATGGTCTCCATTATCTCTATTCATATCTCTACGACCTACCATAAGGGGCTAGTTATCCGTGCGGTTAATTCCACCGGTCGTCTCTTAGTAGATGATCTTTCACGTACAATTGCTGCTGCACCTGCAAGGGCGCTTACTGATATCTGTCGTGCCGAGTATGCTTCAGATAAAGCGGAAATGCAAAAGTGTTTAAACGATAATGCACGCATGTATGTTTATCAGCAAAACTACGGAACGGTTAGGTTGCGGTCAAATGGCTCCCTGTTGCAGAATGTCCCAACCAACGGTGTATTTTGTACTGGTCGTCATAGTTATCTATGGAACACGGGTTATGTTTTAAATAGTGAAGATTATGAACTTGTATCCGGAGCTGCCGCCACTTTTAATGATGGCCAGAATGCTGAAAAGAAAGATTTTAAATTGCTTAAAATTGAAGACAGCAATCGTGATCTCTGTTACCAGCACACACTAATGCACACCATCTCAACGGCTCAATATGATTTTGATCATACAAGAAATGATTTTCATCTCAAAGGCTCTATCTCTACCGAGCTTCTTGAGCAATCCGATGATCATCTTGTGCTCTATGATTTTGTAATCTTCCCAGTCACTCAGCATTCTGTTACACTTCATTCTTTCTATTCTGGCACCTTTATTTTGGCTACCGAACGGGGCAGTATTGATATTACTGGTGTTGGCGAATTCTGCAAGACCCCTCCAACTGACGGCTTCTCGACTGATTTTACCTACTGTGCAATCAATAAATTTAACTTTGCGGCGAGATCGACTGGCCAAAATAGAAAGGGAGAATAATGAAACTGTTTTTCAAAAAATATCGCTTAGCTCAAGGAGTTAGTACAAAAAAAGGTGCAACTTCCATGATTGTTACCGTTTTTACCATCATTCTCTTTAGTATTATTACCCTTGCTTTTACAAGACTTATTCTTTCTGAGGTTAACCAGACCACTAACTCTAACCTATCTAAATCTGCTTATGATTCTGCTCTTGCTGGCGTAGAAGATGCTAAGGTCGCCCTACTAAAATATCACGACTGCTTAAACAAGGGTCATACTGTAAACTCCGGGAATCCTTGCAGTAAAATCATTGCCGCCATGCAAGATGGTGTTCGCCGACAAGATTGCAGCACTGTCTCTAATGTACTTGGTCGTACCATCGATGAGCAACATGGTGTCACTATTCAAGAAGTCAAAGACTCAAGTCAGGATGGTGGCTCTGCTGCCTCAAAGTTACAGGCCTATACCTGCGTTACTATCCAAGAGGATCTTGCAGACTACCGTTCCACTCTCAGCTCTGACACTCGCACCCGTATCGTCCCTCTTCGTACCGATCAAATCCAAAATCTCAGATACATTAATATTAAATGGTTCTCAGACACTAATTACACCACGCAGCAACGTAGTGGTAGTGCTATTAGTTGGGACCAAAATGACGGCCTTCTCCCTAGCGGGCAACACTCGATGTCACCTCCATTAATTTCTGCTGCCTTCTTCCAATCCGACCGTAATTTTAATCTCGGTGAGTTTAATATTGCCAGCAGTGAGAACAGTACAAACCGCGCGATGCTCTTTTTGAAACCCACTAATGACAAAAAGGGACGTAACGACTTCTCTGCTACTGAGGTCTCTGAAACCTTCGATAAGAATGGTAATCATCTATTTACTGTTAACTGCCAAGAGGGAAGCTTCTTCTGTTCCGCTACCTTTGAAGTTCCCAATACTTATCGAGGTAGTACTGACCGTAATCCTGCTACCACTTTTCTTCTCCTCACTCTCCCATATGGCGCTCCTGAAACCGACTTCTCTGTCTCTCTCTATGATTCCAAGCGACAATCAATCAACTTTACTGGCGTCCAGGCTCGCGTTGACTCCACTGGCCGCGCCAACGATCTTTATCGACGCGTTGAAAGTCGCGTTGAGCTTGTTGATACCTATTTCCCATATCCGGAATTTGCTATTCAGCTTAATGATGACAAAAATAGTAAAACCCGAAAATCTTTCTATACCACCGTCAACTGCTGGACCGCTGTTGATGGCACTATGGATCAATGCGAGAATTATAACGAAAGTTCAAGCTATAGTCGGTTCTAACTATAAAAAAGTAGCAGGCTTATACCTGCTATTTTTTTACGTATAATACCAAAAAAGAGCATTGCTGCTCTCCTATAATCTTTAATTTGGTGGCGGGGGTTGGATTTGAACCAACGACCTTTTGGTTATGAGCCAAACGAGCTACCAGGCTGCTCTACCCCGCGATAGAACAACTTAATTATAGTGACGTTTAATTAAGTTGTCAACCCCAGATCTCAAAATCTAATTATAATAATTTTCTCGCAGTTATTCTGACGGCCTCAGCTAGACTCATCCCCACGTGTGGGGCAGCAGCTACATCAACCACTGTTAATCCGTTTCGCATTGCTAAACTTATCTCTTGTATTAATATCTCTGCATTTGGCGCTACAATTGTTGCTCCAAGAATTTTCTTTTCACGATTGCAAATTATTTTTACAAAGCCATCTTCTGCGCTAGGACTCCAGGTTGCCTCTTTCTGTGTTAATCCAGATATGGCACTTGTATATTTTAAGCCCATCGCCGCACATTGCTCCTCAGTTATTCCTACGCTTGCTACTTTTGGATATGTATTGGTCATCCGTACAAATCCATTATTTTCGACAATAGTTTTTGATCGACCATTAAACGCAACTGAAGCCGCAATTGCCCCCTCGTAAGTATCTTTTTCGTAAGAGCTGAATGGAAAATCACTAATCTTTTTATTTTCCTTTATTGTAGCCACGCCTCCCGCTGCAAAAATATTTTTATTTGAAGTTTGCATCTGATTAGAGACTAGAATTCCTTCAGGAGTATATTTTACATTGGCATTTTCAAGTCCTAAGTCTAACTCTGGTTTCTGCCCAGTAGCCAAAACTACACATTCTACTCGTACGGATTTTTTCTGCCCTCCTCGGAGTAGTGAAGCCTTGATTACTTTAGTCTTCCTGCCAGTCGCTAAAGTTTGAATTCCATCATTTTCAACACTTACCACCTTAGTTTCTGTCAAAATCTTAATACTTTTCTTTTGATTGAATTTTGCTTCAATAATCTTCGATGCCTCGAGGTCTTCTTTCGGTAAGATGCGATTATTCATCTCTATTAGAATTACCGAGCTTCCAAGGTTTGCTAGAAACTCACTCGCCTCCACTCCACTCTGCCCAGCGCCAATTACTAGTGCCACTTTTGGGATCCGTGGTAGCCCCAAATATAATTCCGCAGGTGTCACAAATCCGGTTTCTTCAAGTCCAGCAACCTCTCCGGTGTTCATTGTTGTACCGCTTGCGATTAAGAACTTCTTTGCCGTAATAGTTTTTTTCTCAGTTGCCACTTCAATAGGCGAAATAAATCTTGCACTGCTCCTAATCACTTCAATCTTTGATTCAATTAGCTCTCTCTGTTTTGCCTCAATAAACTCCTCTGTCTTATTTTGTATCTCGCTGTACATTGAAGGAAGGTTTATTTTCAGCTGATCAGAATTTAATCCAACATTTGACCCCTCTCGTGCTTGGCATAATAGTTGTGAGATTTTCCCAGCCATTAATTGTGAAAAAGCGCAAATCGTATTACTTCCACCAATTAAATCCTTTTCAATAATTGCTACTTTCTTTTTTGCCGCTGCTGCCATCATTGCCCCCGCAATACCTGCCGCGCCGCCGCCAATCACCACTAAGTCGTAATCAAATTTTTTCATATAATTTTATTCCTTTCCCCTAAAATAAATGCCAAATCCTTATTGTATTTTCTTACCTCCGCAACAATTTTACGATCGAGATCAGATTGTGTAATCGCTGTTTTGTCTGTTACCCATTGACTTACTTTTTTCGTCACTTCCTTTGCAATTAATTCTGCTGCCCCTTGTTCCAGATTTAAAGCCTTAGCTTCTTTTTTTAAATCTAGCATTAGTTGCTTCTCCGAAAACTCTAGCTCCTTTGCCTGACGATTTTTAAGTATTCCCATTTTCACTCACCTCTTTATCATTTATTTTTGAATAATTCTAAATGCCAATAGGAAGATTGCTAAGGTGATGAACAATGTCCCAGATAGGGCCTTCAAAAAGTTTTTATTGTTAAGACGCCATTTTTGAATCTCCACCACTGTCTTTCCGTGTCTCACGGCTAATCTCAAAATCACTAATGGCAGTAGGGCAATTACTGTATATAAAATCAACATTGCAATCTGTAATGGCATGGAGAGTTTTAATAGGCTATCTGCGGTAATTAACATTAATACGATGAAAAATGGTGCTTCAGCGAAGCTTGCGAGCAGCCCCAGCGCAAAGGCCTCAATATTGCTATCCGTTTGTTTTGCTCGTTTCATAATATATTTTGCAACTGGCTTAGGCAGCCATAGTTCAGTTGACCTTCCTGTGCGGTAATAAAATAACCAAATACAAAGGGTTAAAGCCGCAAGTACCACGGCTAAAACTACTAGACAAATCGTTGACAGATTAGCTCCAAAAAAGAGAAAGACAAAATAAGCTGTCGCTGCCAGACTTGTTAATACCAGAAAAAATACTCCAAAGATATAGTTGGAAACTAAAAACTTTGTTCTTTTCTTTATATGTTTACCCAAACTTTCGTGGTAAAGCAGAAGTAGTGATCCAAGATTCATCTGCAAAGTGGCATGCGCTAAAGCAGCTAAGACAATCACGCCGATCGCCGAGAATATTGTAAGACCTTCCATGCTTAAATTATATCATATCTTGCTTATGCTAGATTATATCTTGCTTGTGCTAAACATAAAAAGTATTTTTTCCTATCTATTACAATTAAAACTATCACGCTAATGCTTGCCAAAAGAAGTTCATAAATATACATTCAGCTCATTAGAAATTAAATGAGGTAATACTATGCAAAAAGCATCACAAGCACCACGCCAAAAAGCAAGCTTAGAAGGGAAGAAACGGCAGTCATCCCGCCGCAGTTGTCCACGTATGTATCAAGATCAGTCCTCTATTTCTGAGGAAGCGCAACCACGCATCAGAATTCCATATAAACGTGAACATAAATTCAAGTATTTGACTTATTCGGCTCTCTTATTTTTAAATTTCTGCTCTCTGTTCGTACTGCCAGTATCAACCTTTGCCACCAGTAAACCTTCGGACGCAAATGGAAAAAACGTTGTAAAGGAAGAAAAAATCTGTCCCAGTGGTCAATATCTAAATCCCGAAACTAAGCGCTGCAAGAAATTTCCCCCACAAAAAATGAAAACCTGTCCTGAGGGTTATTTTCTAAACGTAAAAACCAATCGTTGCAACAAGAATCCAGTTCCCAAAAAATCTACGCAAAGTAACCCAAAACCGAAAGAGCCTACCAATCCTTCGTCTAATCGTCCTGATTCAAAAGATCAGAACGACCAAACTAAGAAGCCAACAAAAGATTGCCTACCGGGTTATTTCTTAAATAAAATTACTGGTCGTTGCAATAAGCAACACGAGCAAACCGTAAAGACCTGCCCTGAAGGCACCTTCCGCAATAAAATCACTGGACGCTGCAATAAAAATCAAGCTGAGCCTCAGAAGAAGCCCTGTCATGCTGACCAATATCGTAACCCAAAAACTGGCCGTTGTCATAAAATAGCCACGTCAACCGCACCCAAAATTTGTCCTGCCGGTAAGGTTCTCAATCCTGTGACCAATCGTTGTAAAGGTGAAGAAAAACCTCATGAGGCAAAAGCCTGTAAAGAGGGTTATGAAAGAAATGAACAAACTCACCGCTGTCGCAAAGTTCATCAAAATACGGGCGCCTCAAATCCTGTAGAAGTTCCAAAATTGGGTGACAAAAAAGAAGAACAAAAGAAAGATTTTAACGGTACCACAGCGGTTGCTGGTTCTGCGGCGGTTGGTCTTGGTATTGCTATCTTCCAGTTTAAAAACGAAATCTTTGTCATCATTCGTAAGATTTTCCTTCATAAGTAGCAAAACTTGATATAAAAACTATTGTTTGGACTACATATTACTACTACAAAAAAGACTTAAAAATTTATCCACCTCTGTTAAATTCCATAAAAAACTCAAATTAGCAGTCTTGACATGAGAGTGCTAATAAGCTATACTCATAATAACTTAGCAATTAAAAACGATGAGTGCTAAATAAATATAAAGGAGTAATAAATGAGTAAAATTATTGGAATTGACCTTGGTACGACGAACTCTGCTTTCGCGTACATGGTCGCAGGAAAACCAGAAGTTATTACAAATGCAGAAGGTGATCGCACCACTCCATCAGTTGTTGCTGTTACTAAAAAGGGCGAACGACTTGTTGGTAAGGTTGCTCAGCGTCAGCGTGTCACTAACCCAAAAAATACTATTTATGGTATTAAGCGTTTAATCGGCCGTAAATTTGAAGATAAGGAAGTCCAGAGAGATCTCGACATCATGCCATACAAGATTGTGAAAAAAGGTGATGGTGTTGCCGTAGAGATGGATGGTAAGACCTACACTCCAGAAGAAGTTTCTGCTATGATTCTCTCTAAAATTAAAGCAGACGCCGAAGCTTTCTTAGGTGAGAAGGTTACTGAAGCTATCATTACTGTTCCAGCCTACTTCGATGACTCTCAGCGTCAAGCTACTAAAGATGCCGGTAAGATTGCTGGTCTTGAGGTTAAACGTATTATTAATGAACCTACAGCCGCAGCCTTAGCTTATGGTCTCGAAAAGAAAAGCGAAGAGAAGATTGTAGTCTTCGACCTTGGTGGTGGTACCTTCGATGTTTCCATCCTTGAACTCGGTGACGGTGTCTTTGAGGTAAAGTCCACGAACGGTGATACCCATCTTGGTGGTGAAGATTTCGATAACGTTATCGTTAACTTCCTCTGTGATCAGTTCAAAGACGAATCTGGTATCGATATCAAAAATGATGCCGCAGCTATGCAGCGCGTTAAGGATGAAGCTGAAAAAGCTAAGAAGGAACTCTCGTCAGCCAAAGAAACTGAAATCAACCTTCCATTCCTTTCCGCCGATTCTGATGGTCCAAAACACTTTGAATACACTCTAACTCGCTCCAAGATGGAAGAGCTCGTTGCTCCACTTCTTGATCGTCTTGCAGGCCCAGTCGAAAAGGCCCTTAAAGATGCCAAGCTCAAGACTTCCGATATTAACGAAGTCGTTATGGTTGGTGGTATGACCCGTATGCCAGCCGTTGTTGAAAAGGTTAAAGCTCTCTTTGGTAAGGAACCAATGCAGGGTGTCAACCCAGATGAGGTAGTTGCAGTTGGTGCTGCCATTCAAGGTGGTGTACTTCAAGGTGATGTCAAAGATGTTCTTCTTCTAGATGTTACCCCACTTTCTCTCGGTATCGAGACTATGGGTGGTGTTTCTACCAAGCTAATTGAGCGCAACACTACTATCCCAACTTCAAAGTCTGAAACTTTCTCTACTGCTGCTGATAACCAGCCACAGGTTGAAATCCATGTTTTGCAAGGTGAGCGCGAAATGGCCGCTGATAATAAATCTCTTGGTCGTTTCATCCTCGATGGTATCGCTCCAGCCCCACGTGGTGTTCCTCAGATCGAAGTTACTTTCAATATTGATGCCAACGGTATTCTCAATGTTACAGCTCGTGACAAGGGAACTGGTAAGGAACAAAGTATCACTATCCAGAACTCTGGCAACATGTCTAAAGAAGATATTGAAAAGGCTCAAAAAGATGCTGAACTTCATGCAGATGAAGACAAAAAGAAACGTGAAGCTATCGACGCTAGAAATAAATTAGAACAGGCCATTTATCACAATGAAAAAATGCCAGATGAGTTCAAAGACAAGATTTCTGACGAAGATAAGGAAACTATCAAGAAAGCCGTTGAAGAAGCCAAAGAGGTATTAAAAGATACAACTGCTGATGCTGCTAAATATGAAGAAGCCGCTAAGGAGCTTTCCAATAAGATCATGCCTATTGGTGCCAAGCTCTATCAATCCGCTTCAACCGATTCATCTGCTAATGACGGTAATTCATCTAAAGGCACTTCCGATGGTGAACCTGTAGAAGGCGAAGTTGTTGATAAATAGACAATATAACAGTCTTAGTCAAATTTTATTCATTGCATGAATATTTCAGAAATACCCCGCAAGGGGTATTTTTGAAATAGTATAAAAATTCCCCACCGTCTCTGTACTTATTACCTCTAATATGATATATTTAACCTGATAAAAAGGAATTATTTTTTTATGAAATCTCTAATAAAAAAGTTTTCTGATCTTCCAAAAAAACAGAAAATTAATTACCTCCTAAAAATTATCATTAGTCTTTCGGGCATTATTCTTACTACCCTCTATTTTATTGATCCCGTAACCTGGCATAAACTTCCAAGTTATTTGGTCACCATTATCTTACCTTATGTCCCCGAGTTACTCGCAAAATTAGGGTTCAAAGTTACCACAAGATTAGAAATTGCCTATAGTGTATTTCTGATTATCGCAATGGTCTTAGGCATCGATCTTGACTGGTATAAGTCAATTATTATCATGGGGTATCCAAGCTACGATAAAATCGTCCATACTTTAAGCGGTGTTTTTACTGCGTTTTGTGGTAAAGAGATTTTGGATCACTTCTATGATGGCAAAGATGCAACCGATCACACTGGTAAGATCACTGAGAAAAAAGCTGGCTCCTCTGGTCAATCCACCATCAAACGCAAAATCTACCACTCAGGTTTCGCCTTCCTCTTCATCATCTGTTTTGTTGTCTTCATCGCTGCTATGTGGGAGTGTTTTGAATTTACCTATGACCAACTTTGTGGTGGACACATGCAAGAGCTCAATGCTCCTGGGGTTGGCGATACCATGGGTGATATTATCTCTGCTTCTATTGCTGGCTTCCTCACGGCGATCTTCATTAGAAAGAAATAAAAATATATGTCAAAAAAGCAACCCGCCGCAGTCTCTCAAGTTTCCTCTGCAGAAACAGCTATTCTAATTTCATTACTTCAGCAGGTTCTTGCAAAAAATATTGCAGGTGACGTAGTTGAACTTGGTTGTTATAAGGGTGATACCTCAGTTCTTTTTCAGCGTGAATTACAAAAAACGGATAAAACCCTCTGGTTATACGACTCTTTCGCTGGACTTCCCGAAAAAACTAGGGAAGATAGCTCGGCAGCTGGCGATCAATTTAAATCCGGTGAACTCTTTGTCGCAAAACGTGAAGTTATCGAAAAGTTCAAACGCCAAAACCTTCCTCTCCCAAAAATTAAAAAGGCCTTCTTTGAAGACCTAGACCCCATCAGTGATCTCCCGAATAAAATTTGCTTTGCCTTTCTCGACGGTGATCTATATACTTCAATTAAAACTAGCCTCACGCTAGTTCAAGACAAGATGCAACCCGGAAGCATTGTTATTATTCATGACTACAATAATCCAGAACTTCCTGGTTCTGCTCGTGCCGTTGACGAGTGGTTAAAAAATCACCGTCATCAAATTAAGCAGTTTAAAACACAAGAAACTCTCGCCATTATTTATTTATAGATTCAATTTTAGCTATGACGTTCCGCAAGTTCGTCACTAGTATTCTATAGAGATAAAAAAACGACCACCAAGTGGTCTATTTTTAACATGGTATGTCTTTCGCTTCGCGAAAACCATTTCAATCTGCGTCGGTTCAATAAAGAAAAGTAATCTTTTCTTTATTTCTCCTCCTTGATTGGTCGGGGCGACAAGACTCGAACTTGCGACCTCAGCGTCCCAAACGCCGCGCGCTACCAACTGTGCCACGCCCCGCTACTGTTAAATTTACCACACTCCCCCTAAAAATGCAATGTTATGTTAATATATTATTATCTGTTCTTCTTAGTTTAATGGCTTATACCACAGACTGAGTTAAGATAAAGTAATCTATTTCGAGAAAATTAAGGAGATTAATGAACGCACAAAATTCATCTGGCAACAAACCAAAGGTCAACCTCACCAAGAAAAATAAATCTAACACCTTTAGATCGATTATTTTTACACTACTTTCGATTATTTTTATCGCCTACTGTATTAACTTATATGGCAACCATAACATCAAGATGAAGGAGGTTCCTCTCTCCGATGTTATCTCTCGTGCTAATGATGAACACGGTAACATCAAGCGCATTACCGTATCCGGCAATGAACTGGAGATTACCCTTAAAGACAAAGACATCCCTACAGAAACCTCTCGCAAGGATCCTTCGGGAACACTTTATGACCAGGGTTTAATTAACCGCTGCGCCGATAAGGCTGGTGATGATCTAAAAAAATGCCAGGAGAAATATCCAGTCATTAATTATGTCGACCCTATTAATTACACGGAAATTTTCATCAACATCCTCACTATAGCCGTGCCAATTATTATTGCTGTAATTTTCTTCGGTCGTCTTCTTGGGCAAGCTCAAAGTATTAATAAGGAGAATATGGGTTTCGGCAAGGCTCGCGCCAAGCTCTATGGTCCAGATAAAAAGCGTGTTCTCTTCACTGATGTTGCTGGTAATGAAGCTGCCAAACAGGACCTCTCTGAAGTAGTTGATTTTCTCAAAAATCCTAAAAAATATGAAAAACTTGGTGCCAAAATTCCTCGCGGCGTTCTTCTTGCAGGTGATCCGGGAACCGGTAAGACTTTAATGGCCCGCGCCGTTGCTGGAGAGGCCAACGTTCCTTTCTTTAGTATTTCTGGTTCTGAATTTGCCGAAATGTTTGTTGGTGTTGGTGCTTCTCGCGTTCGTGACCTCTTTAGTAAGGCCAAGAAAAATGCCCCAAGTATCATCTTCATTGATGAAATCGATGCTGTCGCTCACAAGCGTGACGCTCGCGGTGGTGCTGGTCGTGAAGATGAACAGACTCTAAATCAAATTCTCGTCGAGATGGACGGTTTTGATAATGAATCTGGTGTCATCGTTATTGCTGCCACTAACCGTGTTGATATGCTCGACAAAGCTCTGCTTCGTCCAGGTCGTTTTGATCGTCACGTTGATGTTACCCTCCCTGAGCGCAAAGATCGTCTCGCTATTTTAGAAGTTCACTTTAAAAATAAGCCAACCGCAAAATCTGTCAATCTAGAAGCTCTCGCTGCTAAGACTGCAGGCTCCTCTGGTGCTGATCTCGCAAATATTGCCAATGAGGCTGCAATCACCGCCGCACGCCTCGGTCACAAAGAGATTACTGGTGCCGATCTTACAGAAGCCTTTGAGCGTGTCGCCATTGGTCCAGAGCGCAAGTCGAAAGTTATGAACGAAAAAGAACGTAAAATTACCGCCTATCATGAGGCTGGCCACGCCGTGGTTGGTCACGTTCTCCCGGATTCCGATCCAGTTCATAAGATTACCATTATTCCTCGTGGTCATACCGGTGGTGTGACTTGGTTCCTTCCTCCTGAAGATCGTAGCTATAAGAATATTTATGAATTAAAAGATACTCTTGCTCGTGCTATGGGTGGACGTATTGCTGAAAAAATTATCTTTGGTGAAGATAGTGTTACTACTGGCGCCTCTTCCGATCTCCAGCATGTTGCTGAACTTAGTAAAGAGATGATTATTCGCGAAGGTATGGGCAATAAAACCCGTAACCTCGTCTATCCTTCCGAGGCCACTGGTTATTACACTATCAGCACTGGCAAGCCATATTCTGAAAAGACCGCCGAATTGATTGATGAGGAAATTGCTCAATTTGCTAATGAGGCAGCCAAGCGTGCAGAGGCCGTCCTAAAATCCAACCATAAGGTTTTGGATCGTGTCGCCGAGGCTCTTCTTGAAAAAGAAACTCTTGAAGAAGAAGATCTTAAAAATATTTTTGAAGGATCTACACTTCCAGATTCTGCTAAACTCCATGACTAGCTCGTATCTATGGCGGGGAATTGAGCAAAAAATACCTGAATTCCAGGTATTTTTTAATCCATCGATCATTTATAAAATAAAGCGACTATTTTTTAGTAAAGAAACGGCCAGACGTATCTTAATATTCGAAGTGACTTCACTCGCCGCACAAATCTTGTCAGCCATCGTCACAATCCAACTTTCTTTATATTTTGGCATCACAATACTAAGAGGGAACATATGCGCCTGAATAATATTTTTCTCAATGGCATTCAATTTAAATTCCTTCTTAGCGTTATCAAAAGCAATCAGTGGGTGTAAATAGGCGTGTGCCTTAGGCATAGCCGTTTTGTCATGCCAGTCGTACAAGAAAAAATCATGTAGGAGCGCACCTCGGACTAATGAGACCTTATCCACCTTAACTCGAAAAATCGCAGCAAGAGTTAAACTCATTGTTGCCACACTAATTGAATGATCATAAGTAGAAACATTAGCATGCTGAATAAAACGTTTTTCACGTTTCATATTATCTGAATCTAAAATTTCCTTACCCAGTTTATGTACCAGGACAAGATTATTCGTTTTCACCTTTATATTATAACATGAAAATGCTTAAAAATCTCAAAAACTCCATGCGTCCGCCCCCTCAACATCATGTATAATAAATATAAGATGAAGAAGTTTCAGTTTCGCTCCGTAGTTGCCATGGCAAATAGTAAACTTAGTGTGAAATATGCTGCTATTTTACTCAGTTTTAGTACTCTAATCTCTGCCCTTCTGGGTATCTTTCGTGATCGTCTCTTAAATTCTTACTATCTTGATACCTATCCAACCGGTATTGACGCCTATACTGCTGCCTTTACCATCCCTGATTTTATGTTTTTTGTGCTCACTTCTGGCGCTCTTGCAGTTAGTTTTATTCCTGTTTTCAATCAACGTCTAGTCTCTGGCAATAAAAAATCCGCCTGGGAGCTCAGCTCTTCCATCCTTAACCTCATGGCCATCGTTACCCTGATTTCTAGTATTTTGATTATGGTTTTTGCAGATCCTCTGGTTCGCTTTATCGTCGGTCCAGGCCTTGATGAGTCCGGCACTACACTTGCTATCAATATGATGCGCGTCATTGCCATCAACCCCTTCCTTTTTAGTATTGCCACAGTCTTAAATTCCATCCAGCAGGCCGTCGGTCGCTTCGTCTTCTTTTCTCTTGCCCCCGCTCTCTACAATGTCGGTATCCTTATCGGTATCACGGTTTTTACTAATGGCATTAATCTCTTCGGCTTGCAGCTCTTCGAAGGTGGTATTATGGGGGTTGCTATTGGTGTCGTTTTTGGCGCTATCCTTCAGATTTTCATCAGCCTCATTGGTCTTTTTGGTCTTGGTTTTGATTATCAGTTTAAAATCTATTGGAAAAATCTAGGTTTTAAAACCGTTCTGAAGCTTTTGCCAGCTAGGTCTCTCGACCAGGGAATTGATTACGTTTATTCTATCCTTGCCACCAATCTTTCGTCTCGTATGGGTAAAGGCGCCCTTCGCTCTTTTCAGCAGGCAAATAGTCTCCATCAAATGCCAGTCAATCTTATCGGTGTTGCTATTTCGACCGCCTTCTTTCCTAAGTTAACCGAAGAAACTAATAATGAAGATACTACAAAGTTTGATGATGTCTTCCGTCGCGCTCTTCGTATGATTATCTGGATTTCTCTTCCAGTCTCCGTCATCGCTTATTTCGCACGTGGCTATGTTGTTAGTTTTGTAAAAAATGGTGGTCAGCCCATCATCGCCAGCGTCTTAGGCTCACTTGTCCTTGCTATCTTTGCCCAATCTATCTTTCATATTGCCTCGCGTGGTTTTTACGCCAGGCAGGACACCAAGACTCCATTCGTTGTTAGTATTATTGCCGTCGGTTTTACTATGATTCTATCAATTATCTTTAGTATCATCGGTCTTGGCCCTGATGGCTTAGGTTGGGCTCAATCTATTGGTGCCGTTCTTGAAATTCTCATCCTTCTTTTTCTACTCCAGAAAAAATCTCGTCAAAACCTACTTAATAAAGACTTCTGGACTGCTTTTATTCGTATGCTTATCGCTACCATCGTCACCAGTATTTCTGCCTATATACTTACCAAACTTCTGCCACTTCGTGCCACCGACAATTCGGTCTTTGTCACTATTCCAAAATTCTTCATTATTTCACTCGCCTCGCTTGCCATTTATGGTGCAGCCAGTTTTCTCCTAGACCTCGAAGAAGTTCAACCATTCTTTGAAAAGCTCAATAAGATCCTCTTTCGAAATCTCCGTCCAAAAGACAAATAAGCCTCAACTCTCATGTTATAATCATTACCATGACAGAGCAAAACAAGAAAGTCGTTTCCGACTATAACGGCTATGATTATAAAAAAATCTTCTGGGAAGATGCCGATCGTAAATATGAAGATATGGCAGATCGTCTCGCAATTAGACGTCTCCTCCCCCGCAAGATGGATACTTTTGTAGATATTGCTGGTGGCTATGGTCGCCTCGCCAAAGAATATCTTGATCGCGCTAAAACTGCTACTCTTTTTGACTATTCTCAAACTGAGTTAGATCAAGCCAAAGAAGAATTTGGTGACCGTATTAATACCGTCCAGGGTGACATCTATCACACTCCATTCAAGGATAATCAATTCTCTTGTCTCCTCATGGTCCGGGCTACCCATCACTTCGAAGACCTCCCTGCCGTTATTAAAGAACTAAATCGCATTCTTGAACCAGGTGGAGTTGCTGTAATTGAAGTTGCTAATAAGCGCACTCTTCCAAAGATGTTCCGTTACTGGTTTAAGAAGTCTAAAGTCAACCCATTCGACAAAAAACCTTCCAATCTTAAGAATATTGATAAAGATGGTTTTTATAATTATCATCCAGCCTATGTTGAGGATCTCTTTAGGAAAACTGGTTTTGAAATTGCTGAGATTCTTTCTGTTTCCAATTTCAGAAGTCAAACCATGAAGAAGGTCTTTAAAACTAAGACTCTAGTCAATCTGGAAAAGAAATTCCAGAAGCCTCTTGCCAGTATGCGTTTTGCTCCAAGTATTTACTATAAATTAGTTAAAAAATCTACCGATAATCAATCATAATATGCTACCGCTCGCGTCAATGGGTGGTATCTAAAACAAAGTATAACTATGAAATTATTTCGCCTCAGCACCTATCGTCTTTTTCGTCCGTCTATTTTTGGTCACCATAAAAAAATGTCAGATCCATTCAAGGTTATGGTTATGTCCGACCTACATTTTAGTTATCAAGTGACGGATCAAAAGCTGGATGCTATCGTGAGACAAGTGAAAAATCTTGCACCGAAGTATATTCTTATGCCAGGCGATCTCGTAGATACCCTTGATATGGTCGACCCTGAAGCCGAGCGTAATCGTTTCCTAAATTTTCTTTCGTCTCTCGGTCAGCTAGCTACGGTCATTATTAGTGTGGGGAATCATGACATGTATCGCAAGCCGAAAGGTGGTCGCCATGGTTGGCAATATGGTGAAACTAATCAATTATTTGATCAAATTCGCCAACTCAAAAATGTTCATTTGCTAGATAACGAGATTTACGAGGATCAATATATTTATTGTCTTGGTTATACCCAGTCTCCGGCTTATTACGAAGCAAAAAAGGGTGTTACTGAAAATCTTCCACAGATGTTAAAGGAACTTCAATCCTTGCCGGAGAATTATTTATACCATCTCCCAGCCAAGAAAATTAAATTTGCGCTCATTCATTCGCCAGTTTTCTTACGCGATTCTGAGGTCAAATACCAACTTCGTGAGTTTGACTATTTTATCTCCGGCCACATGCATAATGGGGTGGTGCCACCAGTTTTTGATGAATTAATCAACAATTCTCGCGGTCTTATCTCGCCCACCAAAAAGTTCGCACCCGATAATTCTCGCAATACACTAAGGACTTACGCTGATAAGTTACTTGTTGTCGGCGCACTGACTACTTTTCACGAATCCATTAAACCTTTTAATAAGATGAACGCCTTTTTCCCATCCTATATGGCGCTTATGGAATTTACCGCCAAGAAAACCTATTCTAGAAAACCTTATATCAGGCATACTTATAGAAATTGGTAATCATATGAAAAATCAATTTTTTTCTTCCGAGATCCTTACGGACATTGAACAAAAACTAAAGATTAAGGTTGATGAACGGGATCTCTGCTATTTTACTAGTGGTAAAAGTGAAGCAACTGTCTTTTCTATCCGAGAACAGTTTTTAATTAAAATTTGCTCGAGACCAGAACTTCTAGTCTATCAAACTTTTTTATCTAAGAATAAGACTTCCTATTTCCAAAAAATTAAATATATTAATTTTGATCTAGAGTATATATGTTTAACTTTTACAAAAGGGCATCAGTACCAAGACGATTTGAGCGTAGAATATTTATTATCAACTGTTTTTAGCATAACTTCCAATTATCAACTAATTGACTACCAAGGATTTGGTTATCTCTTTGAAGATCACAAAACTTGGAGTGAGTTTTTAGAAGATGAAGTTTCTTATTCTACTTCGATATTAGGGGATGACGTTTTTGATATAGCTAAAATTCAAGAAGCCTTATCTCTTATTTCAAAATATCCAGTTAGTCAATCTTTACTACACGGCGATTTGGGTGTTCATAATTTCATAGTTAACCGTTCAAAGCTATATGTCATTGATCCAATGGGTCTAGTTGGTGATCCAGTGTATGATTTTTATTATGCACTCTTCTCTGATCATCAAATTTTTTTATCAGTGCCTCTGGATCTAATTTTAAATTACTTTAATCGAGACATTAATTATAAAAAAATGATGATTATTATTGTTTTTTATATCAGACTTTGTCGTGCCTTTAAATATGATCGCGAAAACTATCGATACTATCTCAACTATTATTGCCAATACATAAATAAACTTTCTCTATCCTAAATACCAAAACAATCAAAAAAGATGACTGAGTAGTCATCTTTTTTCAAAAACAATAACAACAATGTGGTAGCGCCAGTAGGGTTCGAACCTACGACCTTGAGCTTAGAAGTCTCCTGCTCTATCCAGCTGAGCTATGGCGCCAAGTACCTCTTTAACTATATCACAAAACACGGCTTTTGGGCTAAAATACTAGTTCTTTCCATTCTGTAATGCTAAAGTCTGCAAGATTTCTGATTTCGTTAAGATCTCGTGTATTATGCGCATCTTCAATCGCGATCACTGTCGTTCCAGCCGTCTTGGCAGCTGTAATTCCTAGTAGACTATCTTCAAATACCAACACTTTTTCAGGGGGAACTGCATAAAAATTGATTAATTGTTGGTAGACTTCTGGATCTGGTTTCGGCATTTTTATATCATCCAAGGTTACGATTCGATCAAAATATTCATTTAGATTAATCTCTCTGCCGATTAATGAATCATTAGATGAAAAGAAGTTGATCTCTCGCCGTTCCGAGCTAGTAGCCATCCCTATCTTGCAGTTATATTTTTCCTTCAGCTTTTTTATCACCTGGACTACTCCTGGTTTTGGTCTAACTTTGCTTCGAATCCTTGGAAAAATTTCAGACACTTTCGCATAAATCTCTGGCAGTAGCCTCTTCCCATCGCCGTATTTTCTGTCTAATGCTAAATAGTATTCGTCGTCTGAGTCACTGCGAGATTTATTTTTAATTTCATCCCTGAATGCAATAATTTCATCTATCTCCTCCCAAACTCCATACAGTTCCTTGATTAGCTGCTGATCAAGTTCTCTATACGACCTCAGAGAATCAGCTATCGTTCCGTCAAAATCAAAAACAATCAGGTCAAAATTTGTTAGAAGAGGCTGATTTTTTGCTCTCATATGTATATCATAACATAATAAAAAAAGAGCCATTTGGCTCAATAAAAATGGTGATCTCTGCGGGAGTCGAACCCGCGTTGACGGGATGAAAACCCGTTGTACTAACCGTTATACTAAGAGACCA
>CAUVQU010000004.1:0-59137 GCA_963554175.1 uncultured Candidatus Saccharibacteria bacterium
GAGCGTTTGCTTGCGGAGCAAAAGGTCGTAGGTTCGAATCCTGTCGGGTGTACCATAGTGAAATTATTTGAAAAAGACTCCTCATTTTTAGAGGAGTTTTTTGTTATGTGGTTTTTGATTAATGATTTGATTGGCGTGAGTAGATGATTTTTGGGGTATTAGTTAGTGCGTATGTTTATCTTTAGGCGTTGGGTGTGATAGAATGAGAAGTGGAAGCGTGGCCGAGTGGTTGAAGGCGCACGACTCGAAATCGTGTGGGCAGCAATGTCTCGGAGGTTCGAATCCTCTCGCTTCCGCCAGAAAGAAAGAATGACCCGAAAGGGTTATTTTTTTGTTTTTTCGATAGTCCGTGTGAGGGTTATTTTTTATGAGAATTTAAGAGGTTTTATTTTAGAGATGTTCTAATACTATTCGCTACCCTTGCCAGTGAAGACGGCGGCAAAAGTTTTTAAAAGAATTTTAATATCACCGGTGATGCTCCAATGATCGATATAAAAACAATCAAGTCGAACAATCTCTTCAAAATCGGTAATTTCACTGCGCCCAGAGACCTGCCAGAGACCGGTAATGCCGGGTTTAATGCTGATGCGACGTTTGTGATGGGCAGAATATTGATTGTATTCGTCAACAGTTGGAGGACGAGTGCCTATGAGTGACATACTGCCTTCTAGGACATTAAAGAACTGTGGAAGTTCATCAATACTGGTTTTTCGGAGGATTTTACCAATCTTTGTGATACGGGGATCATTTTTCATCTTAAACATGAAGCCTTGCATTTCATTTTGATCTTTGAGAGTTTGGAGTTTGGCCTCTGCATCTTGGTACATGGAGCGGAATTTATAAATGTAGAAATATTTACCATTACGACCGACGCGTTTTTGCTTAAAGATGATGGGTCCGGGATCTTCTAGAAAAATTAGGGGTGCGACGATTATACCAAATAGGATACAGATGAAGCAGCCAACGAGAGCACCGGCGATATCCATAAGGCGTTTTAGAAGTAGTTCCCCATCGGTGAAGAGGCGTGGTGAAAGTCGAATGACATTGGTGGTGCCAAAATCTTCAAGTTTAGTTTCAAGAGTTTCAATAGCGAAGCTGTCGATGGTGATGAGAGAATCGATACCCATTTCGCTAAAGGCTTCGATAAGGTGCTCGATTTTTTTTCTAGCTAGATGGTTTACGCTAAAAATTACAAGATCAACTTGATGTCGTTTAACATATTCGAGGGTAGAAAGGGAGAGCTCTTTGAGCTTTATTGATTCAAGCGCGGGGTTTTTAGAGAAAGAGTCTGTGTCTTTTGATGGCTGTGTTTTTAAATTGCTAGAGAGTATTTTAACTTTATAAAAACGATCAGCTTGTTTACCAGAGAGTGAAGTTATGCCTATAATCTCACAATCTTCGGAATTCAGCTTTTGAATGTCATAGACTGCTTTTTCGAGAGAGCTATTGTCGGTGATAATAATAGTTTTTTTGGTGTGATGCTCAAGATACTGGCGTTTTATTAGATGAATGAGAAATAGACAGGAGAAAGAAATGCTGAAATTGATAGAAAAGAAGGTGCCAAAGAAGAGGCGGGGGATACTGTCGCTGATATGAGTGGTGTAGACGATAGTGGAAAAAATAATTGCCATGAAGATATTAGTGAGGAAGGCGGCTTTAACATGTCTTAAAATGCCGCGCTTAGCGGTGATGGGATTATAGCGATAAAAGGTAAAGACGATGAGAAAAGAGAGGAGAAGATAGAGGAAAACAGTGGAGTCTTTGAGGTGGCGGAAGGCAACGTCAGAGGGGTCCCAACCAAAACGCGAGAGGTAGGCGATCAAAAAAGAAATGATGATAGAAAAAAGATTTGCAAAGAATAACCCAACACGATGATTTGACATATTGTGAATATTATAGCATAAAATGTAATTCTTTTAAAGAGAGAAGACGGGTAATTCTCTGTTATAATAGGAGAAAGATGTAATTTTAGTTACATATTTAAATAAAGGGAGTTTATGGGGAGTATTTTTTCGAAGATTATTGCGGGCGAAATTCCGTGCTATAAAATTTACGAAGATGAAAAAACGCTGGCTTTTTTGGATATTCATCCAGAGACGCCGGGACATACTTTGGTGGTACCAAAGGTTGAGGTGGATAAGCTATATGAACTGCAGATGGAAGATTATCTAGCGGTGATGAAGACTGTAAAAATGTTGGCGAGTCGGATGGAGAAAATTCTCGGAAAACGCACGCTGATGAAGGTGATCGGTACTGACGTTCCTCATGCCCACGTACACCTTGTATCGTTTGACCCAAATTATCAGTATGGACAGGTGGTCGAGATGACAGAGGAAGAGATGAAGGAAATGCAAAAGAATTTAACGGAAGGAGTGGAATAATGAAATTTTCGCCATCATATAATCCAGCAGATTTTGAAACGGATATTTATGCAGGTTGGGAAGCGGCTTCAAAGTTTTTGCCGGCTAAGGCGGACAGGGGCGGAAGAAGCGGACGTGAATCCAAAAGATATTCAATTGTGATGCCACCACCTAACGCAAACGGAAATCTGCATATTGGCCATGGTCTTACGGTAGCGACAGAGGATGCTTTAGCTAGGTATTATCGATTAAGGGGTCGTCGTACTTGGTATGTGCCTGGGGCGGATCATGCAGGGTTTGAGACCTGGGTAGTCTATGAACGTGAATTGGAAAAACATGGTAAGACTCGTTTTATGTACTCTCGAGATGAGCTATATGCGCGAGTTTGGGATTTTGTGCAGGAAAAACGTGGAGCGATGGAGCTTCAGCTGCGGGCTCTGGGCGCCTCATGTTCTTGGAAGGATCTTACCTTTACGCTAGATGAAAATGTAGTGCGACAAACTTATCGAACATTCGAGAGAATGTGGCAAGATGGCTTAATTTACAGAGGTGAGAAGCTTGTAAATTACTGTACTAAGCATCAGACTGCATTTGCAGACATTGAGGTGGAGTATAAGGACGAGGAAGGTAAACTTTACGAAATTAAGTATCCGATCGCTAATGGTGATGGGTTTGTTGTAGTTTCTACAACACGTCCAGAGACATTGTTTGGAGATGTGGCTGTGGCAGTTAACCCAGCAGATGAACGTTATGCTGATATTTTGGGGCAGTTTGTTTCCCTACCATTGACGAAGCGAGAAATTCCAGTAATTGCGGATAAACATGCAGATATGGAGTATGGGACTGGAGCTGTTAAAATTACGCCGGCACATGATGTAAATGACTTTGAGGTTGGAGAGAGGCATGAATTGCCAAGAATTTCGGTGATTGGTCTGGATGGAAAAATGCTACCTGTTTGTGGTCCGTCCTATGAAGGATTAACTGTGCTTGAATGTCGCAAGAAAGTATTAAAAGATCTTTCTGCGGCGGGGCTTTTAGTCTCAGAAAAGAAGATTCAGCATTCAGTGGCGCATTGTTATAAATGTGGAACCGTGATTGAACCAATGTTGAAAGAGCAGTGGTTTGTGGATACTTCAAAGTTGGCTAAGATGGCCATCCAGCATTTAAATAATAATGAGATTAAATTTTATCCAGAAAATAAATTAAAAGTTTTGATCAATTATCTTGAGGGTCTGAAGGACTGGAACATTTCAAGGCAAATTCCTTGGGGTATTGCGATCCCAATGTTTAGAAAGGTTGATGCAAATGATGAGGGTTCGGAATGGCGATTTGATATACGTACTCAGTTGTCAGAGATTGAGATTGGGGGCGTAAAATATCAGCGCGATGAGGATACCTTTGATACTTGGTTCTCTTCTTCACACTGGCCAATTGTTTGTACAAACTGGGAAGAAGGGGTGGGGAGTGAGTTTTATCCACTTAACACGATGGAAACCGGTGCGGATATTTTGTTTGCTTGGGTGGCTCGAATGATTATGGTGGGGATTTATGTGACTGGCGAAGTTCCGTTTAAAGAAGTTTACCTACACGGTTTAGTGCTTGATGCACATGGCAAGAAGATGTCGAAGTCTAAGGGCAATGTAATCAATCCAATGGAAATGATTATGCAGTATGGTTCCGACGCCTTTAGATTGGGTATTTTGCGTGGACGTTCGGCTGGGTTAAATCAGGCGTTTTCGGAGAATTCTGTTGTTTCGGGACGTAATCTGTGTAATAAATTGTGGAATATTTCTCGTTTTGTACAGGGGATTGTGGATGCAGAAGAAGAGGAGAAGGGATATTCTGAGACGGACGTCTCGGTAGTACTGGGGGCTGATAGAGAATCTGCAGTACATCAAACTGGGAGTGACTCGATTAACCCAGAGGTTTATCAGTATACGACAAATAATATGGGTGAGGATTGGATTTGCCGTGAGATTAACAGGACTAGGGGTGTGCTTGAACAGTGTATGGCGGGATATCGTTTTTCGGAGGCAGTGGAAGCGATTTATGAACTGATCTGGGATAAATATGCGGATTGGTTCCTTGAAAGCCAGAAAATTTATAAGAACATTTCCCTGCTAAAAGTTAGTTTAGAGTCAATTTTAACGATGTTGCATCCGTTTGCTCCATTTGTAACAGAGGCGATTTGGCAGAATTTGTCCTGGACGGATGGAATGATTATTGATACAATGTGGCCATCAGTGATGGGTTACGATGAGATTTCGGCGGAAAACTTTGAACGATTAATAGAGGTGATTTCTGAAATTCGTGGTACAGAAACGGCGCTTTCGAAGTTTAATAAAGGTAAAAAGTTTGGTTTACTTGTCGGTGAGGATATCTTAGTAAATGACAACTTGTTGTTAGTGAAATTCCTGTCGCATGTGCCGTCAATTGCTTCGACTAATGGTTCCCCACGCGGTTTGAGGTTGGCTACAGTTAATCATGAGCTTTATCTTGATGTACCAGAGAAAGTAGTGGTAGATTTTAAAGATGAGTTAGAGGCGAAGATTTTAGCTATAGGTCGTGAATTAGATGCTTTGAATGCTAGAATGATGAATCCGAGATATGTGGAGAAGGCCCCAGCTCAATTAGTTAGAGAGACTAGAAATAGTATTGAGGAGAAAGAGGAGCAGATTGAGCGACTAAAACAGCAACTTTCTATCATTTAAACTGGGGATTTGAATAAAAAATAGGCTTTATGCCTATTTTTTTTGGATATTTCCCTGTTATGTTTTTATTTTAAGTATTTGTGTCTTTATTTTTTTTGTTTGTATCATCGATTGTTTTTAGAGTGGGTTCTTATTTATGGATATTTATGATACTTGGTGTTTAATTTTAATAAAATGTCTCTAGTGTTTTCATTTAGTAAATTAATGTGATACTTGTGAAATTGGTCATAAAAATATCGTGCTTCCCTGTTAAGCACGTGAAAATACTTGTGTTAATCATGATAATAAAAAATTTATGCTTGACACAGTCAAGTTTTTATTTCATAAATGTACTATTTTTGATATGACCAATTACTTATTTTTTAGATTATTACAAAAAACTAAAAGTTTGAGTAATTGTTATGTTTATAATACTGCTTGTGGGTTGCTAAGTCAATAGGGTGTTAAGAATAGGGGTAGGGAATGAATAGGAATGGGGAATTATTAGGTTATGTGGAAATAGAGTGGATTTATTAATGGTGGGGAACTGTGCTAGAATGTAGGTGTGGCTTATATTAGAAAATTTAAAACTGCTTCTGGCGCAACGGGCGTGCAGGTTTGCTATAAGGAACATAGTAAGATTGTGAAAACAGTTCATGTTGGCTCGGCAAATTCGCCGGAAGGTTTGAATCGACTTCTAATTAAGGCACAAGAAATAATTGATGAAGGGAAGAGCTCACTTTTTGATTTGAGTGGCTTTTAAACCTTTTTATTTTTTTGGGTGTGATTTTTAACCTTTGTTTTTGATTGTTTTTTTGATTTATTTTCCTTTTTTGGAGGTTCTTTTTAACTAATGCAGTTTATGCACCAGTTAAGGGGGATTGTCGTATTTCTTAACTAATGCAATTTATACACTAGTTTGGGGAATGGTATTAATTAAAAGATTATGGCAAAAATCTTAAATTGAGATTGGATTGAAATTTTTGTTTTTGACTAGAGGCTTTATTTTTAGAGGCCTTTAAAAAACTAGTGCATTTTTTGCACTAGTTCGAAATTAACTTAACGTTATATTAGGTTTTTCGTGGAAGTGAGATTTTTTGAATTTTTGTGAGTAAAATATTGTGCGACTTTAAAGTTGTATGGTCTTGATGACAGATTTTACGTGTTTTTTATAAAATATTGAAGAAGTTCTAGGAAGCGGTAGCTGATGAATGCGCCTTTATAGGAGGGAAAATTGTGTAATCGTTGCTCATTACAGACTGTTTGAAAAATTTGAAGAGCTTCGGGTAGAGAAAACCATTTTAGAATATAGTCTTCTTCGATTTCATCTGGCATATAATTTGTGTGAAGGACCTTGTCTGGCTGAGCAGAGAAGAAATAGGTGATATTGATTCCATCGTAGCGCTTCTCGTGGATATTACCGATCGGCTTTGGATTTTTGAGTAAATAACCGGTTTCTTCTAATGTTTCGCGACTCAGGGCTTGAAGAAGAGACTCACCTGGTTCGATTCCACCACCGGGGATGGCATAGTAATCTCTGGCCCGAGAATAGAGTAGGCAAATTTCTTGATCCTGATTAATTAGAAGGCAACGTGCGGAATTTCTAATATTGGGATGTTCGATAGTTGGCTTCAAAAAATCAGGATGAGCTGGCTGTGGACATTTGTTTAAGAAGAAATCTTGATTTAGATATTGGATGGTATGATTTATAATTTGAATGTCTTGAGTTTTGAGACCAGAATAAAAATTATCTTGCATAATAAATATATTATACTTTATAAGAAATGAATTCTTTTGAACAGTTTTGTTTTATTGGATAATGGAACGAGGCATAATATTAAGAGTGAACGGATTGGTTGGTGGAATTTTTGATACTATTTCGTAATAAGCTGCGGAGGCAACCATGGCGCCATTGTCTCCTGAAAAACGAGGTTCTGGAAAATATAAGTTAATTTTGTTATGCAGCTTAGAATTTTGTTGTTCAATAAATATGTTGAGATCGTGACGCAGTCTTTGATTGGCCGAGACTCCACCTGCAACAATGAGGCTCTCAGTTTCGGGATTCTGTTTAAGTGCTAGATTAATTTTTTCGATTAGAATATCAACTGAGGTCTGTTCAAAGGAAGCTGCAAAATCTGCACGTTGCTGATCGGTGAGGAGTGCGGCCAGCTGCGAAGAGGGGAATGAAATAGGCTTATTAGTTGCTCTTTGAACTTCACGAAGAACAGCGGTCTTAAGCCCGGAAAATGAAAAATCAAGAGTACCAGGCATGGGGTGTGGAAACGAATAGGAATTGGGGCTTCCGGTTGCGGCGGCTTTAGTAATTGAAGGGCCACCTGGATAGGGAAGACCTAGGATTTTGGCAATTTTATCAAAACATTCACCAACTGCGTCATCGCGGGTGGTGCCAATAATTTCGAACTGTTGATGTGCGGACATTTTAACGATTTGAGTATGACCACCTGAGATGATCAGGGCAATAAGAGGAAAATTGGGTTCAGTTTGGTTCTGGAGCCAGTTAGCATAGATGTGAGATTTAAGGTGGTGAACTGCATAGAGTGGTTTGTGTTGTAAAATGGCAAGGGTCCGAGCGGTGAGTGTCCCAACGAGAAGAGAGCCAAGAAGGCCCGGGGTGTGAGTGACGGCGATGGCGTCAATTTTAGACCAATCATCTTGGTTGGAATCAGTTTTTAGATTAGCTTCTTGAAAAGCTTGATGAATGGCGGGAAGAATTGCTTCGAGGTGAGAGCGGGCGGCGATTTCGGGAATGACACCACCATAGGCGGCGAAAATATCAATTTGTGAAACAACTACATTGCTTAGAATGGTTTGGCCGTTTTCGACAATAGCAACAGCGGTTTCATCACACGATGACTCGATTCCCAAAATTCTCATAGACTGATTATAGTATGAGTTTGAGATTTTGTTAACTGCTTGAGAATAATAGGTTAACTTGAGAATTTGAGGGATTCAATAGGTTTTTGTCTGGAAGCTTTAAATGCAGGGAAAAGGCCGAAAAGAATACCAGTGACAAAGGCAAAGTAGAATGCGACGAGACAGATTTCGAGGTTAATAAATGGTTTGAAGGGGGTGAAGGTGGAGCAGAAAATTGCTACGAGGTAGCCGAAGAGGAAGCCGCCAATACAGCCAAGAAAAACGAGAATGATGCTTTCAAAGAGGAACTGCATAAAGATGTGGGTATTAGTGGCGCCGATGGCTTTTCGAATACCAATTTCGTGAGTGCGTTCCGTGACGGAGACTAGCATGAGATTCATAACGCTGATACCGCCAATGAAAAGTGAGATTGCTGCAATACTGCCCAGCATAATGGAGATAATAGAGAAGAAGTTGCTGGCGGGGTGAGAAATATGTGAACCATAATTAACGGTGAAATTACTGGCGGAGCCTTTGAGGTCGGTAAGAACTTTAGTAATTTGATGAGCAGTGGATTCGGTTTTTTGATTGTCTTTCACAGTGATATTGATTTGTTGAATTTGGGGATTAAGGCTCTTGATTTGCTCAATATCTACGATAATGGATTGGTCGAAATCTACACCATTAAAATTAATGGGGTTCTCGGTTTTTTGGAGGGTGCCAATAATAATAAATTTGTGACCAGAGAAAGAGAAGGTCTTACCAATGGGTTCACTGGAACCAAAGAGCTGAAGGGCAAGAGAATGTCCAATAACAGCTGACTTTAGATTATTATCTTGGATAAAATTCCCGGACTTGATTTCTAGGTTTAGGATATCCTTGAGGTCGGAATTACTGGCCAAAATAGTGGCTGAGTCAACAGTGTGATCACCAATAGCGGTTTCGTGGAGAACTGCGAGGGGGGCGATGTTTTTGATATTATCGCTGGACTCTTTAATTCTGGTTAAGTCCTCCATGGTGAGATTTGAATTGTTGAAATGGTTCGAGTTTGTTAGTTCGTCAATAATATTTGTGAGATTGTTTTTATTGTTTGCAGGTCGAACAAGAATGAGTTCTTGATTTAGTGCCTTTATTTGAGAGGAGATAAGTTGCGAAATACTACCTGCAAGACTGAGAATTAAAATAATACTCCCTATACCAACTGATATGCCAAGACAGGTGAAAAAACTGCGAAACTTGTGTTTTTTGAGAGAATTTTTGGCGATCTCAAAATTAGTACGAAGAAGTAATGACATTATTTTCGGCGTCCTTTCGCTTGTTTTTTATTAGTTTTTGCAGGCTTGGCTTTGATTTTAGATTTCTTGTAAGGTTTTTCTAGCTCCTCTATAGAGGTGACTTTCTTTACGATGCGAATTGAACCGTCACTTGATGTGGATGAGACAACAGGGAAGTCAGGTTTTTTTGATGTTGAATCTGTCTTGACTGGGGTTTTTGCTGGTTGTGTAGTTTCATGATCAGTGATAGAGATTTCAGAGGTGGTCGGGTACTTGTAGGAAAGATTAGGAGATTTTGGTTCATTTTTTTCGATTGATATTGTTTCGGTTTGTGATGCGGCCAAGGATGGATCAGGAGGAACGATTGGTAATCGTTCGGAGTCTAATATGGAAGATTGGAAGGCTTCAGGATTTTTAGCGCCAACTTGTTGAATAGGTCGAACTTTAATGGTTTGAGTCTCGAAAATTTCTTCCACTTGAGGGAGATCGTCGATGGTCTCTCTGTTGGGCTCTGAAGACTTTTTAAAGAAATTAACTTTAATACGTTCAGGAAGATCTTCATCTGCGACGGTTTTAATATCGGTAGCAATACGACCATCGAGCATATGAATGACCCTGGTGGCATAGGAGGTAAGATTGGGGTTGTGGGTGACCATAATAATAGTGTTACCCTTGGAATGGATACGGCGAAGTTCCTCCATAACAAGATGGGCGTTATGACTGTCAAGGTTGCCAGTTGGTTCGTCGGCAAGAATAATTTCAGGAGCAGAAACAAGGGCGCGAGCAATGGCGACACGTTGTTTCTGGCCGCCAGATAATTGATAAGGGTAATAATATTCGCGTTTTTGCATGTTTAGGTAGGAAAGCATTTCGGAAGATTTGATGAGGCGTTTTGTTTTGGGGACACCAGCGTAAACAAGTGGAAGGGAGACGTTTTCAAGAATGGTCATTTTAGGGATAAGGTTGAAGTCTTGGAAAATAAAACCAATTTTTTGAGCACGGATATGGGCTTGACGTGATTTAGAGAAAACAGTAGTACGCTCAGAGTCGAGATAGTAGCTTCCGGAAGTGGGGAAGTCTAGTAGACCAATGATGTTTAATAGGGTGGTCTTACCGCAACCGGAGGGACCCATAATCATAATAAATTCGCCTGGTTTAACTTCCAGATTAAAATCATTAAGTGCGAATGATTCTGCCTCACCATATCCGAAGCTACGAGTGATGTTTTTTAATTCAATTAAAAGTGAATTATCTTTTCTAATATTACCCTTGTGACTCATTGCTTTAATTATAGCATGCAAGAGAAAAACTAGTGGTTTATGTGGTAAAATTGTTAAAGAAAAAGTGGAGGAATGGTCGATGTCAAAAAGAAAAACTAAGCATTCGAAGAAAACAGTCAGAAAACAGACAGGAAAGAAGATTACAGTATCCGAAAAAGGTGTGAAGGAAGATATTTTGGTGCATAAGATAATCGAAGCGCCAACTGAGATGCCAACTGAGATGCCAACTGAAACGCCAGCTGAAACGCCAGCTGAAACGACAGATAAAATGCCGGCTTCTGATACTGAAAAACCTACTGTTAAGGCGGAAACTAAGGAAGAAAAACGCAAGAAAGTTGATGCGATTTTGAAACTTGAAAAAGAGTTGGTGAAGGATCGCAAAAAATTGAAGCGAAAAAATAAGAAGGAAAAAACACATATTCCTCTGTGGACGAAAATTGTAATTGTGGTTTTAAGTTTGATTATTGTAGCGATGATTAGTGTTGCTATTTTTGGATACATGCTGTTATCGCACACTGCAAATGTATTCAAGGGTAATCCAATGGATATTTTGATTGGAACGGAGCTAGCGCGTGATGAAAATAATCTAACGAATATTTTGATTTTTGGGACCAGTGAAGATGCGGAGGGGCATGACGGGGGGCTACTAACGGATTCAATTTTAGTGGCGTCGGTTGATCAGGAAAAGAAAACTTCGAAAATTTTTAGTATACCGAGAGACCTTTGGGTGAACTATACGGTACCTGGTGGGGAAACGATGAACTGCGTAGTCGGCACACAAGGAAAAATAAATGCGACGTATATGTGTGCATTAAATGAGTACAAAAATAATAAGGATCAGGCCTCGAGGTATTTTGCTAAGAAAATATCGGAGATTACGGGTTTGAATCTACAATATTATATTTCCTTAGATTGGAGTGCATTGAGAACAGTGGTGGATGAGCTGGGGGGAATCGATGTGGATGTTTATGCAGATGATGATGCTGGTATCCATGATACTTGTCAACACCTTGATCTTGCTAAGGGAATGAATTATGGACTAAATGGTAGTATGGCCCTGAAGCTAGCCAGAGCACGCAATGCGGGCTGTGATGAAGGTGGAGATTTTGGTTTATCGCGAAGTAATTTTGATCGTGAGATTAATCAGCAAAGAATTTTTAATGCGATTAAAAATAAGGCTTTTTCGATTGGTGTGTTGGGAAAACCAACAAAGGTAATTCGATTGATTGATTCGCTGGGTAATAATGTGAAGACGAATATTACGATGGCGGAGGTGAGGACTTTGATTGACATTGCGACAAACTTAAATGGGGAAGTGGAGTCAATTCCGACGGTTGAACAATTCGGAGTGGGAAGAATCGGGATACAGAGTGTTGTTTTGCCAAGAGGGGCTTCAACTTATATTGAAAGTTCAATGTTTAGCTATGGTGAATTTCAAAGATATTTGAGAAAACAATTAATTAAGGTTGAGTAAAAATATTGTTCAGAAAGGGTACCGCTTCAGTGGTATCCTTTTTTCGCTATCGCTCCATGCGAACCTTGGGCTCGAACCCTCGCTTCTTCTTCGAAGAAATAAAAAATACCCTTTCGGGTCTTTTTTTCATACCTTCTGGAAGCGAGAGGATAGGGGGATGTCGCTTCGCTCCATGCGAACCTTGGGCTCGAATCCTCGTTTCTTCTTCGAAGAAATAAAAAACACCCTTACGGGCCTTTTTTACTTTCTGGCGGAAGCGAGAGGATTCGAACCTCCGATACATTGCTGTATACACGCGTTCCAGGCGTGCTCCTTCAACCACTCGGACACGCTTCCGTCTGGATAGATTATAACAGATATCGATCGTTTTTATCAAATATGAAATATGGATTTTAGAATTATTGAATTTAGGCCATTAAGTTTAGATATTGATGCGTTTCTTTTTAGAAAGAACTAGATTTGCCACAATGAAGATAATGGAAAAGAGAACTAAAACTAGGAGGTTTGGAAGGATGGTTAGAAAGGAGTTGAAGTTAAGCTCTGTCATGGTGGCGATTTTATTATTAGTGTCGATGAACCAGTAGGTAGGGAAAATGTGGGCGATGGTGAGGACGAAGCTTGGAAGAAAATATGTGGGGACAAAGGCGCCAGAAAGAAAGGCCGGAGCGAGGGAGAGGAGATTCACGACACCGGAGACGGCGTCTCTTGAGAGGTTGAAGGTTGAGACGAGTTCAGCGAGGGTGAGAGCGGCTAATGTATAGAGCAAAATATTGAGTATTTCGAAGATGAAAAATGGAGTAAGAACAATATCACCCAAAACAAAGAAGCTAAGAGTTGTGAGCAAAACAAAAACGGAGAATGCAAAAATAGAATTGGCGAGAAGAAGGCTGAAGCTATATTTCTTCAGGTGGAGGCTGGAAACCATGGTGCGTTTTTTGACAGGAGATTTGTTGAAACTGGCATTTATAAAACATGTAACATAGAGGATGATGGCCATAATCGTGTAGCTGGCAAAATTGAAAAAGGCTGCGATTTTACTAAGGTTGGTGGTATTTTTACTGGCGAGCCGGACGGTTGGGGACTGGTCGAGTCTTTGATTGAGGCTTGAGATGATTTTTTCGGAATCCTCGGATAGGATATTGGATTGTTCTTTTGAAGAGTTTTTAGATTCAAAGATTTCAGTTCTTTGCAATTCAAAATAGCGCTTGATGAGATTTTTGGAAAGTTCAGCGGTGTAATTTCCGGAGGTGCGATAGTCTAAAGTAATTTTTTGACCAGAGATAATTTTTGATTCAAGATCTTCGGGAAGATAGAGAATCATACTGATTTTTTGGTAGAAGAGGGCATCAGTGGTTTCGGATTCTTTAAGATCAATAATCTTGGTATTTTTCGATAAGTAGTTGAGGAAATTTTTCGTGAATGGCTTAGTGGCAAGATCTGAGGGGTTTTGACTTACGATGGTGATTTCTGGTTTGGTGTCGACGAAATCAGTGACTGGTGCCGTCTTAAGGTTAATGACGGAAAGACTAGTGAGGATGGCAACATAAATAAAGACAATCCACCAATATCGTTTCATTATTCGCCAGAAGGTTTTGAATACTATCATGAGAAATCCTTAAAATTATTAATTATAGAGATTTAAATTTTTGTTTTTTAAGCACCGTAATTGAGAGGGGAATACAGATAAATGAGAAACAAACTAAGCTGATGACATTAGAATTGTAGCGAGAAAAATCGTCGTAGATATTAAGAGAATATAGGCCATCAACAATCATGTTGGCTGGGTTAATTTTATTTAAGAATGAAAGATTGGTGTCTACGAGATATTTGATGGCGGGACCCATCATGCCAGCAAGAAAACAGCTAAAGAGGAAGAAGAAAGTGATTATATTGGTTTTGACTTCTGCAGTAGCTTTGATGAGGGTACCGATGCTGGTGCCGAGTGAGATACCGGCGAGGGAGCCTAGGGTGGAAATCAGGAGGATACGAGGTAGGTTGTTGCCGTAGTCGATTTTGAGAATGAAGATATTAAAGAGGAAAATTGTAGTAAGTAAGACGAGATGGGTGAGATAACAACTGAGGAAACTGCTGAGAATGAGGACTGGTTTTTTGGCGGAAGAGACTGAAAGGCGTTTGCCGCGTTCACTCATGTTGGCGAGCATTGAGGAGATGGTGAACATGGAAATGAAGGCGCCGGAGAGACAGGCCATAGCGATGAGGGAATAATATTCGATAACAGTATAATCAAGGACTTTATCGGAAGTGGAGTGAAAATCTAGGGTATTTTCACTAAGATCCTTGAGCTTATGGCTAAGGCTTTGGCTGATGCTTTGGCCGATTTCGGATTGTAGTTCTGCAATATTTGGTCTTTGTCCGGATTTGATTTTAGCTCTTATTGCGGATTCAATATTTGCCTCTATGTTCGCAAGCTGTTGTTCGTAGATTGGTCGCTTGTCATTGATGGATTCGACAATTTTTTTAAGGATGGTTTCTCTTACTCCTGGGGATTTGAAGGTTAAGACTGGTTTTTGCTGTTCGATTTGTAGAATGCCGCTTATGGATTTGTTTTCGAGAAGAGAATTAGCTGATTCATAATCATCAACATAAGTGGTTTCTAGAATAGGTGATTGATTATTTTTATTATCACGACCGTCTGATTTTTCGAGACTGGAAATGGCATTTGAAAAATAAAGATCGTTTTTATAATTTTCATCATTAATTATGGCGACTTTGATTGCTTGAAACGAACTACTTTGCTGCATATTGGAAAAAGTCATGCGAAAAAGGATTCCCATAATGAGAATGAAAATAAAATTCCAGAAAAGAAGAGACTTATTTCTTGAGAGGATTTTGATGTTGTATTTAAAATTATGAAGGAACATGTTAATCCCTAAGGGCTTTGCCGGTTAATTCTAGAAAAACATCGTTAAGGGTAGGCCCTTCGACGACTTTTGTTTTGGTTTTGGCAAGTTTTTTGAGCTCTTCAACGGTACCGCTGGCAATAATTTGTCCATTATCAAGAATAATAATACGGTCACAGAGTTCTTCGACCTCTTCCATGTAGTGCGTTGTATAAATAATGGTGGCGCCGTGATCGCGAAGTTTTTTAATGTCATTTAGGATATTGTTGCGACTCTGGGGGTCAACAGCGACGGTTGGCTCATCGAGGAAAATTAATTCTGGTTTGTGAGCGATGCCACAAGCAATATTAAGGCGGCGAAGCAAACCACCAGAAAGTTGCTTTGGGCGATATTTTTCGAATTTTTCGAGACCGACGAGTTTAATGGCGTCTTTGATATATGATTTTCGAGTATCTTTGTCTTTTATATATAGTCCACAGAAATAATCGATATTATCGTAAACGGTGAGTTCGTCAAAAACAGCCACTTCTTGGAAGATGACACCAATTTTTTGTTTAAGGTCATATGCGCTGGGGCGCATGGTTTTGCCAAAGATTTTGATTTGACCTGAGTCAAATTGTAGAAGGGAAAGAATACAGTTAATAGTAGTGGTCTTACCGGAGCCGTTGGGGCCAAGAAGGCCTAGGATTTCACCTTTTTTTACGGAGAAACTGAGGTCTTTGACGGCGTATTGATTTTTATATTTTTTAACAAGATTTTGAACTGAAACAACGGTATCCATGCAATTATTGTATCAAAAAAATTAGTTTTATGAATTTTTGGCTTGTGGAATATTTAACCTCGAAGACTTATTTTAGAAAATATGGTTTCAATGTCAGATATTGTGATGTTTGACCAATATTCTCTAGTTACAAGAAAGCCACTTGAGGTAATTAACTCTTCGTCTAAAATTAAACATCCTTTAGTTTGAAGCTGTTCGTGGAATTTATCAGTGAATCCTGAATTTTTGATTTCGTTTAACGAGGTATTTAAATATTCTATGAGATTCGGGAAAAGTTTTTTTGTGGTTTTTAGGAGACGAAGTTGTTTTTTTAGGCCAATATAATTTGGATTTATCTGATAATCCGACCACTGTTCATGTGTAATGTAGGTAACAAAATCCGGAAAGATATATATGTATGGATCGAGGACGCTTGAGATAGAGTTGATAATTGCGCTTGCTAATGGCTTAAGATGATTTTCTGTAATTTCTATATTGATAATAAGATCTTTTTCTATAAAAGAACCAGGTGATTTACGGGAGAGGGAAAAATATTGAGTTTTATCAGTGCAATCTTTAGATTGGATGGGCGATGTAATATTTTTTGTGAGCGTTGATTGATGGAGATTTAAAACCTCTTGAGTTAGAGAATTAAGATCATAGGTGGCATTGCGTTGTTTATCGCAACTAATTCGGGAAATTGCACGAATAATGTTTGATTGCTCAATTGTAAATTGAGCCAAGACTTTAGTTAGGTTAATTAAATTATTGGTATTAGAAAAAACTACAATCCCGTCATAGTTATCTGCGGTAAAATTTTCATCGAGTGAATTCAGGATGTGTTTTTCTTTTAGTAGAGTATAAAAATAATCGCTAAAAAGATGCTGGTATAGATTACCTAGCAGGCGAGTGTTTGCTTGTTTAATTATAGTATCGAGATTGCTCATTGATTTATTATTTAGCTAGTTTAGTGTGTATATCAAAAACGTTTTGTTGCACAATTAGTGAGCGTTCGAAGAGAAACTGGAACCAGAGAATATTTATAATGATGGAAATAATGACTAGAACGATGGAAGTGACAGAAAGAATTAATGGTAGTTTATTATTCTTCTCTTTGTTGGTTTTTTGTGCCATTTGATTATTCTCCTTATTTTATGAAAAATGAGCAGTTCTATATCGTGCTAAGGATAATGTAGGGTATTTAGCGATAATTAATTACAATACCTCACTTTCTAATGTGCTAGCCAATAGGTTTTGTTAAATTATAACATAAGAAGTTTTATATTTTACGAGAGCTAGTATACTGGTGATAGATGAGTGTAAAGAAAATATTACTGGCGGAAGATGAAAGATTGGCGAGGGAGGGGGTACGTGATTTTTTATGCTCACGTGGATTTTTGGTTACCGAAGCGCGTGACGGGGAAGAGGCGATTATGATATTTTCAAAGCAATACAAAACTTTTGATTTGGTAGTACTCGATGTAATGATGCCGAAGAAAAATGGTATTGAGGTTCTACGGCGGATTCGGGAGGTGAGTTCGGTGCCAGTTTTGATGCTGACGGCACTTAGTGATGAGGGGACGCAGCTTGCTAGTTTTGATAATTTGGCAGACGATTATCTATGTAAACCTTTTTCGTTATTAATTCTTGAGAAAAGAATTGAAGCATTAATGAGGCGTACTTTGGAGAATGCGCAAAAAGAGGAAGTGTCAAAGTGGACACGAGAGGGGGTAATGGTGGATTTTTTGGAGTACAAAGGTTATTTAAATGGAGTTGATGTGGATTTGAAACCTAAAGAGATTGAACTGTTGAAGCTGTTGATAGAAAATCCGAAAGTGACATTAAGGCGAGAGCAGATTCTGGAAGAACTATGGAAAGATGAATTGCCCTATGATAGGGTGATTGATGTTTATATTAAGAATTTGAGAAAGAAACTTCAGATTGACTGCATAAAAACGGTGAAAGGTGTGGGGTATTGCTATGTTGAAAAATAAGAAAGGCTTAAAAAAGATATACTTAAGAATTTTTCCGAAGACTTTTTTAAGTATGTCATTAATTTTGGGGGTATTAATTATAATAGTGCACGGTCTAGTTTATGTTTTGATGAGTCAAACTTATGCGGCGGAAAAACAGCAGTTAGCAAAAAGAAATCTGGAGGAATTAACGCTGAAGATTTCTGGAAAAGAAGCTGATGTGATACGACAGATTTGTGAAGAGTTTGCAATGCAGCGAAACGTTAATCTTAATCTAAAGATTGATGGCAAAGTGCAGCACTTGCAAGGTTTTTCTGGTGCGGATATTGTGACAGAGGAGCTTTTGGGGAATGAAACGATACCACTTGTGAATAATGAACAATTAGGTTCTATTTTAGTTTCAAATACTGAAACACAGGATGCAGCGGGGCGAACTGTGTTGGTGCAAATGCTTTCGAATGTGGAGTCTCTAAAAGAGGCAAGAGAGGCGACTTTGAAAATTTTGCCTTTTTCGTTTTTGTGTTCAATTATTGTTGCCTTGATTTTTTCATATATTTATAGCCGTTTGATTGTTGAACCGATTAAGAAAATTGCTGTAACGACTGAAAAGATGCGAGAAATGAAGGAGGTGAAGTGTGAGATATCCAGAAGGGATGAAATCGGGGAACTTGCTGAAGATATTAATAGATTATATTTGAACTTAAGACAGATGATTGGACGACTCGAGAAGGAGAAGGGGCTGATTTCAAAGCTTGAAAAAGAAAAAGTCGATTTAATTCGCGGGGCTTCACATGAATTAAAGACGCCACTTTCAAGCTTGCATATCATGCTGGAAAATATGTTGATTGGTACAGTGAGAACGGAAGACTATCCGGAAAAACTTGAGGCGGCAATTTTGGTGGTGGAAAAGATGTCGAAAATGGTTGAACAAATTTTGAGTACAAGTCGGGGCGATGAAGGGAAAAAAGCAAAGGTTGATGTTGGTAATTTAGTACAGGAGGTGATTCTTGAATATGAATTACTAGCGAAGACACGAGAGATTGCTTTTGAAAGTCGAATTTCTAGAATGGAAATACAGACAAACCAATCGGCGATGCGAGAAGTGTTCTCAAATTTAATTTCCAATGCGGTGAAATATGCAGAGGCGGGAAGTGTGATTAAGATTGTTTGTGAAAGAAAGAAGCTTTCAATCTGGAATAAGGGAGAGGAGATAGAAGCGCAAGAGGTGCCAGTGCTGTTTGATCCATTTTATCGACGAGATAACGAGGTTGAGGGAAACGGAATGGGACTTTATTTTGTAAAGAATATTCTAACAAGACTCGGTTTGCGGTATCGATTTTCTGCATATAAAGGTGGGATGAAGTTTGAGATTTGGTTTAAGTAAAATATTTTTATTTATTTTTTTAAAACCAATATAAGTCAGTTAAAGATAATGATTTAATTCTGGAAAATAAATATGAGGATAAAGATTCTTGGGATGTTAAAATAAATGAAATAATTGAGGCTATGGAATGAAGTTAATTTTTATGAGACATGGTGAGGCGAGAGACAATGTCGAACAGGTTTTTTCTTCTGATAATTTATCTTGTTCACTTTTAACGATAGATGGTATTCAGAAAGTTCAGGAAAATGCACGTAAGCTAGGAAGAATAGATAAAGTGTATTACTCGCCAATTTTTCGGACGGTTCAGACAGCTAACTTGGTTAGAGAATATATGCCGAATGTTGAATTTGTGACCGAAGATAGAATTCGTGAAATTGATTACGGTACTTATAATCAAAAGAAGAATGATTCTATATTGGATGATGTGCGTAGAAGGCAAAAGGAGGGTGACTTTTTTATAAGGTTTGGAAAATATGGTGAAAATAAATTTGAGATATACAATAGATTATTAAGTTTCCTAGAAGATTTAGAAAATAAAAATTTTACAAATAATAATATATTGATCATATCTCATGGGAGTATAATTTCATCGCTAATGCGGATTTTGAATATAAAATCAGCTCACTTAAATAAGGGCGATTTTATATGTATTGACAATATTGATTTTAATGAGGCCAGGAAAACTAGAGATGAACTTACTAAGATAACACAGGAATATATTAAGTATAGGGAATATATAGTTAGTTGCGTTAATCATTTGAAATCAAGAGATGACCTATCTTTAGTGGCATCGAGACGATACAATGATATTAATTTTAGTAATATTGTTTTAACGGAGCTATGTGAAGGATTCAATGATGATCTTAGGTTGGCATTCAGTATTAATGGGGGTGCGGATATAACGCAAAACAGTCAGGTTATATGTGTCTGTATTTTTAGAAATTTTGGAGATTTTTTTCAGAAATGGATTACTCACTATATAGATATTGGTGTAAATAAATTTGTTTTAGTCGGTTGTGGTGAACCCGAAGAGCTTGATTTGATTAAAAGACAAGTCGATGGTCTCAATATAGATATTGATGTGTGGAGATGGTCAGGTGTATTCAATTGTAATAAGGAATGTGCAATTAAGCAGAGAATTATTGATTATTATGGGATTAATAAATGGTATTTACTTGTTGATTCTGATGAGCTATTTATTTTTCCTGATTTTAGAAAAACGGATATAGGTGACTATACTGTAAAATTGGAACAAGATAAGGTCTTACTAACAAAAAGCTTGATGGTTGATATTTATCCTAAGGGTAATATTTTGTCAAAAAGGGATCTAGCTGAGTGGAGATATGTGGACAAAAGTGGATACTGTTGCGAGTCGAAATCGGGTGATTTTTTAAGATTTTATGGTGGTATGAGAACAAGGGTGTTCGGGATTAAGTCTAGTATTCAAAAAATATCATTGTTCAAATACACTGGTAATGAGTTTATTGCTAATGATCATTTTATCTATCCATACGAACTAAATAATATTCCACTCAGGCATATTTTATTGCACTATAAGTTTCAGCCGGATTTTCTTGGTTATTATAAGACTTTGATTAACGAAGTGGTCCACTGGAATGAATCTAGTGAATATAAAAAATATCTAAGTATTCTTGAAGCAAATAATGAGATTGATCCATATGATAAATGTATCTCGATGGAAGTTGACTATGATACGATTTTCGAATTATTAATATAAAATGTAGGTAATAATAATTACAAGTGAGGAGTATATATGCAAGAACTTGAAATTGAGAAACGTTTTTTGGTACCGGAAGAGAAGATTGAGGAGCTAATGGGGGTGGTAATAGCAGATTCAAAGAAAATGATGAATGACGTATATATACCTAACGGCGATGCGCACAAGGACCTGCGCCTTAGGCAGAAAAATGACGAGTTTGTGATTACGAGAAAGCGTCCGTTGGTGGAGGGAGATTCGACAAAGATGATGGAGACAAGCATCCCGTTATCAAGGGAAGAATTTTTTGCATTAGCTGCGGGAATTGAGTCAAACGTTGAAAAGACACGTTATATTGTGAATGTCTCAGGATGGCAGGGTGAACTCGACATTTTTAGTGGACGACATGCAGGACTCGCAGTATTGGAATTCGAGTTTAAGAATGACGAAGATTTAGAAGACTTTAACAATAATCAACAACTTGATTTGATTGATATTACCAATGAAGAGTGGTTGGCCGGTGGCCGTTTGGCGGAAATTGATGGTAATGAATTAAAGAAAAAGCTCGAAGCATTTTTAGGGTAATTACTGATAAAAAATAAGAACACTGTTAGGGTTCTTATTTTTATTTCATATTAATTTCACATTGGAATGATATTTTAATGAAGAAAGGAAGAATATGGAAGTAATACAAAGAGCGTGGCATTTTATTACACGTAAGAAAATGAAAACTTTGATCATGACGGTGATTTTGATTTTGATTTCCTCGGTGATTTTAAGTGGACTAGCAATTAAAAATGCTACCGACCAGGCGGCAAGCGAGATCGGGAAGAAGGTGCAAAGTGCGTTTGTGCTGGAAAATAATGCTAGATATAATTTGGGGACACCGAGAGGGGCTGGTACGGTGAAAAATAAAGATATTGAGCAGATTGCAAAGCTTGACGGCGTGACTGGTAGCGTGAGGAGAATGGACGCTTTGGTGGATTTGAAAAATGCAAAGCAGATTAGATTACCGGGTGGAGCTTCGGATTATGATGCAAAAAAAGAAAAAGAGTATGGCGAAGCAGTGAACTTTATGGGGGTAAATGATTCGGCACATGAGCTTAAATTTCGTACAGAAACATTTAAATTGGTTGCCGGTAGACATATTACGGAAAATGATAAATTTAAAGTGTTGGTGCACGAGGATTTTGCAAAACAAAATAATTTAAAAATAGGAAGTAAATTAAAAGTTCAGGCCAATCCGTATGATCCAGATAATCTACAGAAATCCCACGAGTCGGCAGAAGTAGAGATTGTAGGAATCTTTAGTGGTAAAAATTCACGAAAGGCGGCGGTGCGTTCAGAGTTATTTGAGAATATTTTCTATACAGATCTTGCAACCACTAGAAAAGTGAATAAGGTAAATTTGGATAATGAAATTTACCAGAATGTAACATTCTTTGCAAAAGATATTAGTACGATGGGGAAGGTGCTGGAGCAGGCGAAAAAGTTACCAGTAGACTGGAAGATGTATCAGCTAACTAAAAGTGAACAAGAACTTGCGGGCATCACAAGTACGCTGAGTGGAATCTACGGATTAGTATTTGGAGTGATGGTACTTGGTATGGTGATTGGAGTCGGGGTATTGGCACTGGTGTTATTCCTATGGATCAATGAAAGAAGAAAAGAGATCGGAGTCTTGCTCGCAATTGGTGTTTCTAAAACAAAGATTGTCCTGCAGTTTTGTTTAGAGATTTTAATGATTTTTGTGGTGAGTTTTGGACTGTCATATTTCACATCAAGGGCAGTGGCGCAGAATATCGGGAATGACTTAGTGGCTCAAGCATCAAAAAATACAACTAAGGAGATTAATCAATCTTTGCGAGGGGGAAACTTTGGTGCAGATGCTGATTCTTCAGTGTCAACGAAGACAATTGATCACATTGAGGTGAAGGTTGAACCTAAGTTATTAATTGGTACGGGGATTTTTGGAATAATAGTAATTATTGTTTCAGTATTAATTGCAGCAACACCAATCTTAAAACTGAAGCCAAAGAAACTATTGATGGAAATGGAGTAGAAAATGGAAGTGGCTTGGCGTGCTTGGTTGGCGGTGAGACGAAAATGGGCAAGAAGTTTAACATTGCTGCTCATCATGTGTTTAATATTCGCGGCATTAATCTCAGGCGCAGTGGTAAGAAAATCGATTAATGAATTAAAGAAAACTTTGAACAAGAATTTTCATGCAGGTTTTACGCTAAGGGCGGGGAGGGGACTAATTAAAGACAGCGAGGCGCAGGAGATTTTAAAAGTTCAGGGAGTTCAAAAAGCGAATTTTCAAGCGGATGAATTGTTGGAAGTCCCTCACTATAAGCTAGTAGAGGGCAACGAAACGAACGTGACGCTTGATCGTAAGGAGGAAAAGCAGACCTTAGTAGCTAGTTTTATAAGTGAAAGTGCGGAGATTGAAGAATTTCTGAATGGAAAGTATGAAATAGTGAAGGGGAGAGGAATCTCCGAGGGAGCGGAGAATGAGGTGCTAATTCATGAGGAATTTGCCACGTTAAATCAAATTCAGGTTGGTGATGAAGTTGAGGTAGGACTTTACAAAAAGAAGCTCAAGCTAAAAGTAGTGGGGGTGTTTTCAGGGAAAGATAGCCAACAGACCTTTAGGGCGGAGATGATTGAAAACCGATTTTTGGTGGGGATAAAGACGCTGGGGCGGCTTAAAAAGAATTTAGAATACCAGCTAGTAAAATATTTGGTCAACGATCCAAAGCGAGTGGATGAGGTGATTGGCTCAGTAAAAAAGCTGGAGCTAGATTGGAAAGAGCTGAATCTGGAAAATAACTTTGCAAAAAAAGAAACGATTTATCAGACAATAGAAAATGTCGAAAAATTGTTGGCGAAGATTTTGGTTGGAGTGAGCGTGATGGGGATTTTGGTCCTAGGGTTTGTACTACTATTTTGGTTTAGAGGAAGAATTCATGAGATTGGCACACTGCTTGCGATTGGTAAGACAAAGGCGAATATTTTCTGGCAGATGTTGATTGAGCTAATCATTATAGCAACACTTTGTTTTGGTCCGGCAATTTTTCTAGGAAATTTATCGGCTGGAGCTTTGACGGAGAAGATTATGAGTGAAGCGAACCCCGATCAGTCGGGAAATACGACGGATGTGGTTCTAGGCCGAAAACAATTGGATTTACTAGACTATCTCGGAGTATACATGTGTGGTGGGGCGGTGATTCTTTTTGCAGTGGGTGGAGCCTCGGTATCAGTGATGAGATTAAAACCTAAAGCAATTTTAACGAAGATGAAATAGGAGGAATATGTCAATTTTAAAAATGAATAAGGTGGAATTTACTTACGAAAATACGGGAGTGCAGGTATTGAAGCCAACAAGCGTAGAGTTTGAGAAGGGGAAATTTTACGCAGTGGTAGGAAAGTCAGGCTCCGGAAAATCAACATTTTTGGGGTTACTCGCAGGGCTGGATACTCCAACTGCGGGTGAGATTTTGGTAGAGAAAATTGATATTGCCGCAATGGGTTATTCATATCATAGGAAACATAATATTGCCTTGGTGTTTCAAAACTATAATTTGATTGATTATTTAACGCCGTTAGAAAACTTAAAATTGGTGAATTCGAAAGCAGATGGTGAGATTTTGGAGCGGATGGGGTTAGAAAAAGGAATGGCAGGCCGAAATATTATGCATCTTTCTGGTGGTCAGCAACAACGTGTGGCGATTGGAAGGGCATTAGTTTCAAGTGCGCCGATTGTGCTTGCGGACGAACCAACGGGGAATTTGGATGAAGAGACGACGGAAGAGATCATTCAGATCTTAAAAGATGTGGCACATAAAGATAATAAGTGTGTAATCGTGGTGACACATAGTGATAAAGTGGCGAAGGCGGCAGATGTGGTATACCAACTAAAAGAAAAGACTCTGGTGAAGAAATAGTATAAAACGTTGTGTGATATAATCTGACTTAGAAAGGTTGAGATATGTGTGCACAGTTTGTAACATCGAATAGGGTAACTTGTCCAAGATGTGGAAGTCTAAACGTGACGCCAATGGGGAAGAGTGGGAGTTCGACGGCGGAGAGAATGATTTTTGGAAAAATGATGATGGGGCTAGTCGGAGCGATAATGGGGTATTTTGCTTCAAGTGAAAAATACGATTTTCATTGTGCAAATTGTGGGGAAGTTTTTTCAATTAAGATACAATAGAAAATAGCTAGCATAACGCTAGCTATTTTTAATGTTTATGCTAAAATGAGGGTATTGATTCAGAGGTGAATCTTGTTTTAAAAAAGTTAAGGCGTGGGCGAAAGGAGAGGTGTCCCATGGTAAATAAAAATATGGAAACAAAAAAAGAGGAGACAAGAAAAAATAACGGCAAGCCGTGCAAATATATTTTTGTGACGGGTGGTGTGCTTTCTGGTGTGGGTAAAGGAATTACGGCCGCTTCGATGGGGGCGATTTTAAAGGCTAAAGGCTATAAGGTGACGATGCAGAAGTGTGATCCATATCTTAACGTGGATGCGGGGCTTTTGAATCCAGTGGAGCATGGCGAATGCTATGTAACACATGATGGGGTGGAGACGGATCTTGACCTTGGACACTATGAACGCTTCTTGGATTTTGAAACTAATCGTTATTCAATTACCTTATCAGGTTCTATTTTTAAAGAGTTGATTGAAAAAGAGCGAGCAGGCGGTTTTCATGGGAAAACAGTACAATTAGTGCCACACTTTACAAATCTGGTGCAAGAGAAGATTATGAAGGCCTCGCTTGATTCGGATATTCATATTGTGGAAGTCGGTGGGACAGTGGGGGATTATGAGGGGCTATCTTTTATTGAGGCGATTAGGCTGTTTGCAAATAAAGTTGGTCGCCGAAACTGCTTGTATGTAGATGTAGTCTATGTGCCTTGGATTAATACTTCGAAGGAATTAAAAACAAAGCCGGCGCAGAACGCTTTGAAAGATCTAAGGGGTTTTGGAATTATTCCAGATGTGGTGGTTTGTCGTACGGAAAAACCGGCACCAAGAGAGATTTGCGAGAAGATTGCGCGTTTTTCAGGAATTTCGGATACGGCAGTTTTGAATTTACCAGATATTGATTCAGTATATGATGTACCATTCAATGTTTTAAAATCGGGTGTACTTGAGATTTTGAATGATTTTGTGGGGGATGATACTGAGCCTGACATGACAAAATGGTTGGAATTTTCGAAGCGCCGAGCTGAAAAGTATGAAAAGACTGTAACGGTGGGGCTTGTAGCTAAGTATGTGGGGAATGAAGATACCTATATCTGCGTAACGGAGGCATTGAAAGCGGCGGCAGCTTGGAGCGGGGTAAATCTTGAAATTAAGTGGATCAATGCCGAAAAGGCAGAAGATAAAGATTTTGCAGCAGTCGATGGCTTGGTAGTGCCTGGAGGTTTTGGGGTGCGTGGTGTTGAAGGAAAAATTAAGGCCGCGGAGTTTGCTTTAGCGAACGATAAGCCTTATCTTGGACTCTGTTTAGGGATGCAGGTGGCGTGTATTGCGGCTGCAAGGCGGGCAGGACTCGAGGGTGCGACTTCTGAAGAATTTGAGCCAGAATCTAAAACTAATGTAATTTACATTATGGATGACCAGAAGGGGAAAGAATCGACTGGAGGCACAATGAGGCTCGGGGACTACAAGGCGAAGCTAGCAAAGGGAAGCAAGACTGCGGAAATTTATGGACAAGAGGAAGTTGTGGAGCGACACCGCCATCGCTTTGAGGTGAATCAGAAATTCTTGAAGGAGATTGAGAAAGGTGGAATCAAAGTGTCCGGAACATCTCCTAATGGTAAATTGGTGGAATTCGTGGAGGCTCCTACTTGCAAATTCTTCCAGGCCACACAGGCTCATCCTGAGCTAAAGTCTCGACCATTAAATGTACATCCTTTATTCCAATCATTCATGGATACATTGGCATCAAACTAAACATAGTTGGTTGCTTAATCTGGTAAATTTCTAGGGGTAAGTTTTTGTGTGTTAAAATATAGGTATGGAAAAAATCAGAGAGTTATTAGGGGCGGCGATCTTAGCGCTGTACGATGTTAAGGCTGAAATAAATTTAGTTGAGGCTCCGAAGGAAACGGGTGCGGATTTTGCATCAAATGTGGCAATGAGTTTGGTGAAGAATTTAAAGAGAAATCCGTTTGAGGTGGCTGAGGAGATTCGTGAAAAAACCCTAGAACTCGATGAGGCTTCTGAAAAAGTAATTTCAAATATTGAAATTGCAAGACCTGGGTTTATCAATATTAAACTTAGTGACGGGTTTTATGTGGCTGAAATTGAAAAATATCAGAAAGACTTTTTGAAAAATATATCACGAGATGAATATTTAAATAAGACAGTGATATGTGAATTCTCTGATCCAAATCCTTTTAAAATTCTTCACGTGGGACATTTGTATACCTCGATGGTGGGTGATGCGATTTCCCGAATCGTGGAATTTGCTGGGGGCAATGTAGTACGTGCTAATTTTGGTGGAGATGTGGGGCTGCATGTAGCGAAGAATATGTATGCACTACTTAAACATCGAGATGAAATCTCGGAAGTAATGACAACGACCGAAAAAGCAGAACTTTTATCAAGAACCTATGTGGAAGGGTCGACGGCTTACGAGGAAGATGAAGAAGCGAAGAAAAAAATTATTGAAATTAATAAGTTGATTTATAAAATCGCGGAAGCGGGGGAATCGGTGATTGCTGAGCTCGAGGAGTCGCTCGAGAACGGGGGGAATACTGAGATTGAAGAAGAGTTGGAGTTAGCTAAGATTTACTTCTGGGGGAGGAAAGCTAGCTACCAGTATTTTGAAGATTTTTATGCTAGAATCGGTGTGAAATTTGACCGTTATTATCCGGAATCTACTGTTGCTGGCAAGGGCCTTGAGATGGTAACTAAGGGATTGAAGGCTGGTGTTTATGAAGAATCTGACGGTGCGGTTGTCTTTAAGGGTGAAAAGTACGGTTTACACACTAGGGTTTTTATTAATAAGAATGGTTTACCAACCTATGAAGCTAAAGATATTGGTTTGATTTTTACGAAATGGGACGACTATCATTTTGATAAGTCAATTATTATTACCGGAAATGACATTATTGATTATATGAAGGTAGTGTTAAAGTCTGTTGAACAGTATGCTCCAGAACTGCCAGAGAGGACGCTACACTTAACTCATGGCCAGGTTAAATTACCTGGCAAAGAGAAGATGTCTTCGAGAAAAGGTAACTTTTTGAAAGCGGTTGATGTAATTGAATTGATTCGAGAGGAACTCACAAAAGTACAAGAGGAAGTGAGTCGTAGTAAGGGGGAAGAGAATAGAGCTTCTGTAGATGAGAAAATTTTGCTGGGAGCGATACGCTATGCTTTCTTAAAATACAAGGTTGGTGGGGATATTATTTTCGACGTAAAAGAGTCGGTGTCGATGACTGGTAATTCGGGTCCATACTTACAATATTCGACAGTGCGTGCACAAAAGGTATTGGGAAAGATATTGGAATCTCAAGTTGAGAAAGTGAACAAAAAAGTTGAACAAAAAGAATGGGTTCTCGAGAGTGTTGAAAAGAATTTGATCAAAAAAATTATGCAATACAGGGTAGTAATGGGGGAGGCGGTAAGTGAACTAGCTCCAAGTAAATTATGTACGTACTTATATGAAGTTGCGCAGGAATTTAGCCGTTTTTATGAAAATGTACAGGTGGTGGGGAGCGAGTATGAGGTGGAGCGCGGTGCAATTGTGCTGGCTTATTTAAAAGTATTAACGCATGGTTTAAATATATTAGGAATTGAAGTTCCGGAAAAGATGTAGAAATGAAGAAGGCAAAGCTATTGTGGATGGATCTCGAAATGACAGGCTTAGATCCAGAGAAAGATCGAATACTTGAAGTAGCAGTGATTGCAACCGACTGGCAGTTTAATGTGATTAATCAGATGACTGCCGTGGTGAAGGTGCCAGAGCAATTAATGAAAGAGCGAATGGTGGGGGAGTTCTGGGAAAGAAATAGAGAAAGCTATGAGGCGCTGGTAAGTCAGAATGAAGAAGGACGGGATGCTTCTGAGATCGAGAAAGAGTTACTTGAATTTATTGATGCAAATTTTGGTAAGGAAGTTTATTTGGCGGGGAATTCGATCCATCAAGATAAAAGATTTATTGTGAAGGAGTGGCCAGAGCTTGATCGAAGACTGCATTATCGAATGTTTGACGTGTCGGCGTGGAAGATTTATTTTGAGAACGTATTGAATAAAAAATTTACAAAGAGGGAGGCGCATCGAGCATTGGATGACATCGAGGGGTCAATTGAAGAAATTAAATATTATCTAAGTTTTATAAAGAAGGGATAAATGGAATTTTTAATTGAAGAAGTGGGGGGGATTGGGGAATATAAAATTAAGGATTTGTTTGCCAAGAATGGCGAAAAGGAGGGGGAGATTTTTCTCGCTCCAAACGAAAAGGCTTTTATGGTAGATCGTAAAAAGACGGTGGAGGTAAGAACCGATAGGAATTTATCGAAGCTTTTGAGGGAACAATATGAGTCGGTGATGGTTTCACGTTATTTTGGAAATGGTGGGATTGAAATCGTGATGAGTGGACAGATTCCACTTGATGAAATATATGATATGGTAAGATTAAGTTATAATTTAACTAAAGAGATTGAATAAATCATTAAATTAAGTTTTAAATTATCAGTGAATTAAAAATAGCCCCGAAGGGCTATTTTATTGATTGGAGCTTATTAGAGCCAGAAATAACCTGGTATGCCTGGTTGATCGATACGAGCGTAAGTCTTGTCGCTTGGATTAGTGTTGCTGTAGGCGGTGCCGTTTTGACCAACAAGCTGGAAGGCGTAGGCGAACATGTTGTTGGAGTTTGTGACGGAGTTTGTGACGAAGTTATTGGAAACGCGGATGGTTTGGAGGGCAGCATCGTGCTCAAACATCCCTTCCATGTTTTGAACGTTGGCAGTATTGAAACTGGAAAGGTCTAGAGAAACAAGATTTTTGACGTCTTCAAACATGTATGCCATATCTGTGACATTAGACGTATTGAAGCTTGGAAGACTGAAGTTAGTAAGACCGTACATATGACGGAACATGCTTTCCATGGAAGTGACACGACTGGTGTCGAAATTTGAGAGATCTAGGCTAGAGATATTTTGTTTATGGCGGAACATATGACTCATATCTGTTACCTTGGAGGTATCGAAGGTGGAAAGATTGAGTGAGGAGATATTTGAGGGTCCGTCAAACATACCATACATAGTGATGACGTTGCTGGTGTTAAATTCTGAGAGATCGATACCAGTAATGTAGTCGAGGTTGGTACTGTCTTGGAAGAACATACCATGCATACTGGTGACTCGACTGGTATCGATGCCACGCAGGTCAAGGTAGATCTGGTGGCCACGGTTTTGATGGAGGTGGGAGAAGTAGAACATGTGGGTGGAGTCTGGATTGGCGTAAACGTGTTCAGCTAGAGTCCACCAGAGCATGGCGTTTTGAGCTGGGTCATACCAAAGATAAATTGGCAACTCGGAGTCAGCGGAGGCAACATTGGCGGTGGCAAAGACCGCGGCTGGAGGAGTAGGAGACTTTTGGAAGAGACGTAGGTTATTGGTATTAGCAAGAATATTGGTATTAATTAGAGTACTAAAGGCGTTACCATCGAGGAAGGTGGCAGTATTCGGGACGTAATTAGTGACAACGGAGACTTCAAGAATGTCGCTGTAGGTATCGGTGGGGAGAGTGGGGGCAGATTTGACGCCTAGGAAGATACTAGTAGATTCGCCCGTGGTTGGGGTGGGTGCGTTAGTGGTTTTGACGGCAACTGGAGCGGACTTCTTGGCGATGGGTTTGAAGGTAGTGTTGTCTAGTGAGTAGCCCCAAGTGCCAGCAGTGAAGTTGGTAGCTGCGGTGTCGGCTGTGATTGAGGTAATGTTGGTAGTATTTAGAGGATTGGCGCTTTTTAGGTCAGTATCTTCATCTTGGTCAGAAAGTGAAATGGTGTAACCAGTACGGCAGTCGGTTGTGACTTTAACACCAAAGGCCTGGCTTTTAAAAGCAGAGTTATTAAGATCGGTGGCATTAAAATGGATGTTGGTAGCGGTATCTACGGTGATAGAGAGGCTAGGGTTAGTTGGGGATGACGGAGCGGCTGAAACTTTAGTTTGAGGGAAAAGTGTGAAAATTGAAAAAAAGAGAGTGAGAATTATGGTTGGAAGGATACTGAGGTATTTAAGGATATTTAGAATATCGGGGGGGGGTGTGAGTCTCTTTTTAGTTGTGTTATTTAACATTTTTTCTTTCTCGTCTTGTTTTAATGTGATTAGTTGCGGTGTCTTCTCATAGGCACGCATTGGATATTTCTATTTTAGCATAAGAGCTATAGGATAGTAAAAAAATAGCCACTAAACTAGTGGCTATTTTTAAGTTAGATATTATTTTTTGCGTTGGTCGCGAATTTCTTCGAGAACAGCAAGAATTTTATCATCGGTTGTAGGTTCAGCTTCAACTTCAGTTTCTTTCTTAGATGAGAATTTATTAATTAATTTGATGAAGATAAATACACAGAAGGCAACAATGAGGAAGTCAACGATGTTTTGGATGAAGTTACCGTAGCGAATGTGGGCTGCGCCAGCTCCACCAAAGAAATTAGGGATGGTGATTTCTAGGCTAGTAAAATCAATACCACCAAGGACGACGCCGACGGCAGGCATAATAAGGTCGTTGACTAAGGAACTGATGATTTTATTGAAGGCGCCACCAACGATAACACCTACGGCTAGATCAAGAACGCTACCGCGGTTAATAAAATCACGAAATTCTTTAAGAATGGGATTAACTTTTGTAATATTTTTCTTTAGTTTCTTTAAATCGGTTTTTAAATCAGGGTTTTTCATAATATTAATTATAAACAAAAACCGAAATATTACTACAGCGGATTAGACGGCTTTAGTATTGAAGGTGGCGTAATTGTTTTTGAGATTGGTGAGATTTTTAATTTCTGTATCTGTAGCGGTTTTGGCGTTAGGTTTTGTTGTGCGTTCGTGAGCTTCAGTTTGATAGTTGATGAGGTAGGTGAGTTGAAGTGTGAATTCACGAACAAGGACACGGTCAAGATGGGCGGAAAGGTGGGCGGTTTCAAGAGTGGAATTTAAGGTTTGATTTTTAGACTTTTCTTCTTGACTAATAGAATCTTCTTCAAGATCGGAAACATCTTCGATACCAAACTCTTCGTTGAGAGATTTGGACTCGGTGAGCATAAGTTCGCTAAGAACTGTTTTGAGAGAGGCGGTATAAGCGCGAAGATCGGAAGACTTCAAGAGATCGCCGTATTTTGAAATTGTTTCATCGTTGAGATATTTTGCCATAAAATAGCTTCGAATAAGAAGATCGCGGTCACGGGTATCGATGGTTTTCTTGGTATTAAAAAGTAGCGATGCCCCGATGAGGAAGAAGATAGAAATAACGGCGATAAGAATATTTCTGGGTGTAAGGTATGAAAGAATATCAAACCCTGAACCAGAAGGTTTATGATGGTGTTTATTGTCGCTCGCAATTTGTTGCAAGTATGCCATTTTATCCATATGATTATTATAGCATAACAGATTTGAGATGGTATAATTTAAAAAAGACGTGGAGGAAGACCTGATGAGAAAGTCGATAGATTGGAGAATGAAGTCTTAATGCAGGAAGCTAAGGAGGAAATTCGTGCAAGGTTGCCAATTGAGGATGTAGTTTCGCAGTATATCGAGCTTAAGAGAGCTGGGAGAACACTGAAGGGGCGATCGCCTTGGGGTGTGGATAAGACACCTTCTTTTATGGTGTCGCCGGAGAAGGGGATTTGGCATGATTTTTCGGCGAACAAGGGTGGAGATATTTTTAGTTTTATTATGGAGGTGGAGGGGATTACTTTCCGAGAGGCTTTGGAAAAACTGGCTGCACAAGCGGGGGTGGAGTTAAAAAGATACGATAAAAGCGATGAGGTAAATGCGCGTCTCAAGATGCGAGCTAAGGAAGTGATAGAGCTGGCATGTAAGTATTTTCAGGTTTGTCTAGCGAAGAACAAGTCGGTTTGTGAGTATGTATTTTATAGTCGAAAGTTAAATAGAAATACGATTGTGGATTTTCGAATTGGCTATGCGCCAAATTCAAAGAATAGTTTGATGGAGTTTTTGATAAAGAAGGGATACTCCTTACAAGAGGCGAGAGAGGCGGGGCTGGTGAATCGATTCGATGGCGACCTTTTTAAGGGTAGGATGATGATTCCGTTTTTGGATGCTAATACCGGAGAAGTGATCGGTTTTACGGGTCGAATTATCGAGAAGGGAGAACCAAAGTATTTAAATACGCCGGAGACGAGACTTTTTAATAAGGGGCGATTTATTTTTGGACTTTCACAGGCGAAAGAGGCAATTAGAAAAAATAATTTTGTGGTGATTGTGGAAGGAAATATGGATGTGATTTCGTCGCATCAGGCGGGAGTGAAGGAAGCGGTGGCGACTTCAGGAACAGCAATGACGGAAAATCACCTGAAGATTTTGTCGAGATTAACAACTGACATACGTTTAGCATACGATGGAGATGAGGCTGGGGTGAAGGCGGCAGAGCGAGCTATTATGCTGGCGGGAAAAATTGGAATTTCATTGTCGGTAATTTCGGGCTATGGAAAGGCAAAAGATCCAGACGAGTTAATTAAGATTGATCCAAAATTGTGGCAAGAATGCGTGGAAGAAAGAATGCCGGCGGTGGATTGGATCTTAAAGAAATATGAGAGTAAGTTGAATCTAATGACGGGGCCGGGGAAAAAAGAATATTCTGATATGGCAATGAAGATTATTTCTTATATAGAAGATCCGGTGGAACGAAAACATTATGAACAGATGGTGGCAAGAAAGCTGGATGTGACGGTTGAGGACTTACAGGCGAAGAAGATCACGGCGGAAACGGTGCGACTAAAGCCAGTGGCGACGAAAGAACAGGAGACGATGGGCTCTGGACTCGGTGAGTCGATGGCAGTGATGAAGAGTCTTGAGGCTAGCTTGCAAGCAATTTTGGTTTATGGGGGAGCGGTGGGACAGGAGATAGGGCTTGAAATCCCGGAAGACGAGATGAGGTTGGAGGAACTATCTTTGATTTTTGAAGAAAAATACGCCGGAATGAAGGGTGAGGCGTTAGCACGTGAAGTAGCAAGTTTAAATAGCCGATATAAGGAAGAGCTGAAGAAACGCAAGATTGTGGAATTGACGGAGAAATTGGTAGAATTCGAGAACGACGAGGAAAAAACGGTGGAGATTCTGAAGCAGATTGAGCAGCTGAGGCGCGAATAGAGGAAGTTTACGGAGTGTATTTTTCCAGCTTATAAGCTAGACATTTTAAAGAATAAGCGTTATATTTATTTAAAAGTCATATTTTAATTGAAAGGGTGTTTGCATGAAAGACGAGGGTAATACTTTTACCACATCTCAAAAGGAGGCTCTTGCAAAGTTTGTGGATCAGATGATCGACGAGAAAAGAGTGCCAAAAACTGATCGGTTGAGAGCAGAGCTGGAAGAGAGGCTAAGTGATGCTGTGATGACGGAGATTTTGATGAATCTACCAGATTATCTTTTAGATAAAATCAATGCTGCTTATGATGAAAACCGAGCCAGCGAAGAGTTGATCGCAGAAATTGTAAGAGAGGCTGGAATTGATACAACCCAGATTGCACGAAAAGCAATGTTGAATTTTCGTGAAGAATTTTTAGCTTAATTAAAATATGACAAATCTTGAGGCATAGGAGAATAAAAAATGAGAAAAATGGAGAGTTTTGGGGGCGGAAATAATAATATTGGAGATGTTGTTGTTGATAACAACGAAAATAAAAACCTTGAGCAAAATAAAGAGCAGGATAAAAAAGGTTTAGAATTTTCTAAAGAAGATATCAGTAATGGTAAAAAGCGCCAAGCGATTGTGAATTTTTTGAATGCAGAATTTTCAGCACATATGAAGAAGGGGTTTGATTTGGGTTATACTGATAAGAATTTGGCTAAAAGACGGATTTTTGCAGTACAAGATCTTTTAAAGAATGCAAACAACAACTATAATGCAGATCATAACGATGATGCGTTTCTTTATGTAGTAAATGACATTATGGATAAGATCAGCCAGGGGGAAGAGATTATTAATAGTGATGAAACAAAGACCAAAAAATTAGAAAATACAGCACATATTAGGGAGTCAATTATCGCCAGAAATAAGAGAGGCGAAATTAGTGATTCATTAATGAACCATAAGTTGGATTCACTTGAAAAAGTGAATGAGAATATTAATAAGGACTTCAACTCACGACAAAGCGTTCTTATGGCTGAAAAAAGGATAAAAGATGAGAATGAGAGATACGCGGAGGCTGTAAAAGGGGTTAACGAGAAGGAAGAAGAATACAGTAGGAGATATAGTGAACTCAAGACGAAGAATGGCGGAAGATTAACTGCTGGAGAAAGAGAAGAACTTAAAAAACTACGTAGTGAGGTTGAATCATTATGGGATGAGAGATCTAGTCTTGAGGCTATAATGGAAGAACCTGAAGAAGACAGAAAAGCAAAACTAGTAAGCGAAATTGCAAAAGAACAAGAGCAAGAAGCGCAAAAGGCCAAGGAAAGAAGACAGAAGCTTAATGAAATCCTTGGAATGGATAAACAAAATACAGACAATAATACTGTTAACTTAAATAAGGATAATAGTGTAGATAATAATGAGGGGGTAACTGCAGCCCAGTTTAGGCAATTTATGAGAAGTGGAGTTGCTGGTGGTCATAATAGGTCAAAAGCCAAAAATGAGCATGATGATGGTGCTAACAAAAACGTAGATAATATCGAGAACGCTGGAGAAGCGGAGAAAAAGGCTGCCTTGAATAAAAGATTTGAGGCAATGTTGCCAGAGCAAGGTACGAAGGCAAGAGATGCGTATGATGATGGGAACGGAATTCTTAAAGTAATACTGGATTTTGACCTGCACAAGATGCATAAAGTGAATGTTAAGGAGATGGCTCGTCAAGAATTCCTCGACAATGCAACTATTGATCAGAGGAATACCAATGATTATCTTGAAGCGAGAGCGGCAGGGCTTGGAGTCAAGATGATTCTTGATGGCTATAATGCCAAAGATTTTAGCCGTCTTAAAAAGGAATATGGTGAGGAAGCTGCTCTTGCTGATCTATATTGCAAGACAATAACCATGAAGGGTAAATTACTTGCCCAGTATGATCCGGTGGAAGCCGTAAAGCTAAGGGGTGGGTCTAAAGAGGAAATAGAGGCTGCTAAGTCACAAAAAGGAGTGATTTCTAAGGAAGAGTATGAGATGGCTTTGAATACTCTGAATGGTTTTGCTAGAGGGTTAATGGATCAACTAAAAGAAGATCATAATCTCGCTGAATATTCTGATGCTATTGATCTATTAAATAACGCAAGAAGTAGTGAAGAATATAAGAACCTAGTTAATGGTGAAAAGGTTCGCGGTTATAAAGAAAATGAAGCAAATAGACTGATTGAGGAGCGAAAAAGTTTATCAAAAGACTATATTAGGGGTTTTATAGATAAAGGAATATTTGGTAAAGTTAAGGACTTCTTGAGTGGTATAAATGTTTACCGTGATTCTTCAGAAGCTAAAGCTCTCCCTAGAGAAATTCTTAAAATGCAGAATGAGAATAGTGGTGAGACGGTGCGATTACTTGGTGAACTACATTTAGGTCCAATTATGAAGAACTTTTCGAAGGATCTTGGGGGAAGTGATGAAAACAAACTGTTCGGAGCAGCATATGTTTACAACGAGCTAGAGAAGAAGCGCAAAGAGTTAATAGAACTATCTACTAGCCGTGAAGCTAGAAACTTATCAGAGCAGGAAAGAAACGACTTGGACGTCAAGGCAAAAATGCTATATGACATGATGGATAGTGTGAGGGAATGCTATAGTGAAAAAGCTGGTGTTTCAAAATTAGAACTGCATAACAAGCTACTTAAAGAGATGAAATATAATAAGCTAAGTAAGATTAGGGGTGTGATCCGTAATTTACCGTTTATGCGTAAGGGTTAAAATAAATCCCCTGCCTGGAAGACTGGCGGGGGATTTTACTATGCTAGCTAATGAAGATTAGTTGAGATTTTGTCAACTAGAATTTGTATAATTTAATTTTTTATGTTATAAATTGATGTAATGAAAAAAGCGATCGTGGAAGAAAATAATAAACAGAATAATGAAGATGAGGAGCTTTTTGCTGTTCGTGATGTGGATATGGGTCCACAGGAGCCTGGCCTAGATGATCTCTCGGAAGATGATGAGTTTTCTGATGAAGATCTTGAGATTACAGCAGAGAACGTAGATCAGTTTGCAGATGACTCTGTGAGATTATACTTGAGAGAGATTGGTAAGATTCCACTGCTTTCTAATGAGGAAGAAACTGACTTAGCTTATCGCATTGTGAAGGGGGAAAAGAAGGCGAAGGATAAAATGGTAGAAGCCAATATGCGCCTTGTGGTTTCGATTGCTAAGCGTTATTCTGGTCGTGGTCTTGATTTTCTTGATTTGATTCAAGAAGGTAATACGGGTTTGCTACGCGCGGTGGAGAAATTTGATCCTGATAAAGGATTTAAATTCTCAACTTATGCAACTTGGTGGATTCGTCAGGCAATTACGCGTGCAATTGCAGACCAGGCAAGAACGATTCGTATTCCAGTACATATGGTGGAAACCATCAATAAAGTTTTGCGTGCAACAAGAAAACTAACGAATGAACTAAACCGGGAGCCGACAACGGAAGAAGTGGCTAAAGAAATGGGGATGGAACCGGATAAAGTCGATTATGTAATGAAGATTAAGCAGGATATTGCTTCACTTGACGCAGCAGTTGGTCATGATGGAGAGGACGAGGATTCGGTACTCGGGGATTTTATCGAGGACGAGGGACGCGTTTCACCGGAGGATGCAGCGGCAGCACAGATGCTAAAAGAGCAAATCGCAGAAATTTTAGGCTCATTGTCTGAGCGTGAGCAAAAAGTGATTAAGCTACGTTTTGGAATTGGCGGGGGTCGTCCACATACTTTGGAAGAAGTGGGTGCGGAATTTGCGGTAACAAGGGAACGTATTCGTCAGATTGAGGCGAAGGCTTTGTCAAAACTGAGAAAGCATAAAGACACTAAGAAATTACACGAATACCTACATTAATTAGATTAACTAAGAGAAGAGAGATGATGAAGACGCTAAAGATGGTATCCAAGATTATGATGATGGGGGTGTTGGTTTTTGGGCTAGCCTATACAGTTTTAGCTTTTTCACAGCCAGTTTTTGCAGATTGTGGCGGCGTTCAGACTTCTATTATAAATTGTAATGAGACTGATCCAAAGTCGGGGATTTTTGCTATTTTAGGCATGGTGCTTAATATATTAACTTTCGGGGTTGGAATTGCGGCGACGGCTGGTTTTATTTTCTGTGGATATCAGTATATGACTTCGAAAAATGAACCGGCGGTAATTGTAAAAATTAAGACACGAATTCTCAATATGGTGATTGGCCTTTTGATTTATGCAATGTTTTGGGCGGTAATTGCTCTACTTCTACCTGGTGGCCTTAATTAAAGAAATTAAGGGCGGCGGAGGTAATAATGAAACAAAAAAGAAAAGAAACAGAATTAAACTATGTTTTAAAGAGAATCACGGAGGAGTCTAATAATGGACGAATCCGAGTGGTTTTAGTGGTGAATTCGCGGTCAAGTCAGGCAAAAAAGGTGGAGGCTGAAGCGATAAGGCCAATTAGGAAGGTAATTTTAGGTAAAACTGGTCTTTTGAATGTGACTTTTTTTCAGTATGAGGTGGCGCCAACAGATGTGGATGATAATGCAGAAAAGCTGGCGGCGTGTTTGATGGATGGGGACATTTTGGTGACTTTGGGTGGAGACGGAACGGCAACAATTGGGGTAAATGCCGCTTTTTTGTCTGGCAAAAAAGTGCGATATTATACTCTACCATTTGGTAATTTTAATGATATCGCGCGAACGGTGAGAAGGGCAAGAGGGGGTGAGGTTTATGGACTTGAGTCGAGGGTGGATGGCGAACATTTTCGTTTTGCGCTTTGTTACTTTACGATGGGAATGTTGGCAGAATCGACGGAGGTTTTTGATGAGAGCAAAATTCGAGAGAAGTTAAGGAAGAAGCGTGGTAGATTATGCTTTTCTTTGATAGTGCTATTTGAGTGGTTTATGAAAAATCATAAAAAAAGATTTATACCAAGATTTCGATATGAGCTAGACGGAAATAGGGGCGGAGTTGAGATAGCAGGGGTTTCAGATGTGGTGATTTTAAATGGTGAAAGTATGGCGAAATTAGTGCGGGGCGGTGATTATTACTTGAATGATAGGTTTTTAGTGAGGATGGCGTCACTTCAAAAAATTTTTACAATGTGTTGGTTTATGATGCGAGGTTTCTTTATGGGGGTAAAAGGGGAGAAGGCTTCGAAATTTAAAATAACTTTTGAAGAAGAGGTTGTGGGGGGAGAGGTGGAAATCCAGGCGGAGGGTGAATATAAAAAGCTAAAGAATGTAAAGAATATTGAATTTAAAAAAACGAAAGAAGCTTTACAGATTTTATAGTGCTTGTGTTATAATTACACTAGTATGAGTCTATTGCATGGAGTGGGCGATTTCTTCGCATTGGATATTGGGACAAATTCAATCAGAATGATTCAGCTTTCTGGTAATATCGAAAAAGGGTGGGTGCTTGAGAAATTTGCCTATGTACCAATTGATCCGAAATTAACGAAGGATGATTCGGATGCAGGAAGAAGAAGACTGGGTGAGATTATTTTGGGTGCTAGACAACAAGCGGGAATTAAGACTAAGAATATTGCAGTAGGGATGCCGGCAAGAAAAACTTATACCGCGATTATTGAAGTGCCGAATGCGCCAGAAAAAGAGCTGGTCAAAACGGTAAAATATGAGGCCGACCAATACGTACCAATGTCGGTGGATGATGCAAAGATTGATTTTGCGGTACTTGGGGTTAGTCCAATTGATGCTAAAAAAGCGGAGATTTTATTATCTTCTGTGGATAATGCTTATGCTGAATCACTACTCGAGAGAATTGAGGGATTGGGCCTAAATGTGATTGCACAGGAGCCAGAACCGATTTCAATGGTGAGGGCGTTAGCTCCAGTTGGGGTGCAGGATGCGAGAATGATTATTGATCTTGGCGAGACTTCGACGGATCTTGTGGTGATGTATCAAGATTCGCCAAGATTGGTACGTTCAATTCCGGGGGGACTTGCGAGCTTCGTGAAGGTGGTGGAAGATTCGTTAAAGGTACGTGAGGATCAAGCCAGGCAATTTATTTTAAAGTTTGGTCTTGCCCAAGACAAGCTCGAAGGGAAAGTTTATAATGCACTTAGTTCGACGCTAGAGAACTTTGCTTTAGAGTTAACAAAATCGGTGAGATTTTTCCAGAACCGTTACACAGGCGCGCAGGTTGGCGGGATTGTTCTTTCAGGCTTTTCGGGAATTATTCCATTCATTGCAGAATATATTGAAATGAAGACTGGTGTGGCAACTATTCAGGGAAACCCTTGGCAGTACGTAAAGGTAACGCCTCAGCAACAACAAATGTTGTTGCCGGTGGCCTCGGAGTTCGCTGTGGCGATTGGTCTTGCGGAAAGGAGCAATGATTAATGAAAAAGTATACATTTAAAAATATGACTTTTTCAGATATTCCTAAGTTTTTTAAGGACTTAATCTCTGGTAAGACTAATGAGTCGACAATGATGACTGGACAGACTGGTAAATATGAAGTGAACTTGGTGCCTGACGTGAAACTGCAAATGATTAGGCTGCAGAAGATTCGTAACCTAGTGTTCTTTATCTGTATTGTGGTGTCAATTGCCTCGATTTCCACTGTGGCAGTTCTTGGTGGTATTAAGGGTACCCAAGATTTATTAATATCTGGTCAAGAACGTCATATTAAAAATCTGAGTGATAAAATTACGACCTATAAAGAGTTGCCTGATTTTTTGACAATTCAAGATCAGCTAAAGAAATTATCTGAAATTAATAAAAATCGTCCAGTATTGTCGCGAGTATTTCCTATTTTGAGAAATTTGTTCCCAACAGGGGCAGATACGATTACGATGTCTGAACTTAATGTGAATTTAGATACGGCAACACTAAACTTCGATGCACAGGCGAACGCGGGCGAGGAACCAAAGATTGACTATCGTGTACTAGAGTCATTTAAGAAATCAGTGAATATGATGAAATATGATTTTGGTCGTTTTGTAACAGCAACGGGAGACCAGATTCCTACTCGATGCATTAAAGAAACTGATGAAAAGGGAAATTTGTTATCTGAAAATGGTAATGTGTATGTTATTTGGACACGAGGAAAGGTTGATTGTGATCCGGGGCGTAATGACCACGCTGTAAATAGCGATAATAATAAGACTATAGGTGATAAAAAAGCAGATTCTTCTGTTGAAAATACCAATTTGAATAATGGCTCGCTTGGTCAGGTGGAAACTCCGGAAAAGAAAGACGGAAAGAAGACGGTCACTAAAATTGAAACTGTAATTCCAGATGAGAAGATCTGGCGTACGCCACAATTTGAAACTTGGAGTAAGGGGACTGAGGTAAAGACATCAGAAGATGGAATTGCGGACGATTTGGCTTCATCGAGAGATAGTAGTACTCAGACTGAAAATGGAACAGAGACTGAAACTGTTACAATTAAGAACGTAAAAAACTCAATCTATAAACCATCAATGGATCTCAAGGGTAAGATTAATGGTGTACCTCACTTTGAGAGTGAATGTATTAAATATACGGGCAATCAGGTGTCTGAGGGGGGCAAGGATGTAACGAAGTGGAGTGCAGAGAATAACTGTAAGATGGTACCAGAAGGGATTCAGATTACGGATTCTTCAAACGGTCGCGATGCAAATAATAACTTAGTCTTAAGGTTTTCAGCAGTGCTTGCAATCGATCCGGTGCTTTTTGCCTATAATAATAAGCATATTATGACGATTGGACCAACTGGACAGAATGTAACAGATTCATATCAGCAAATTAAGGGAATGTTTGCAGCGCCTGCGAATGATTGTAGGGCTGACGATGCGGAGTGTAGTTCACAGTCGACAAAACAAACAGATAATAAAAATAGCGGAAACGAGAGTAGGTAGAAATGGCAGAAAGAAGTTTTGGAAAACGATTTCGAATCAATAAGCTGCAACAGCAGATGATGATGGCGGTTCTTGGCGCATCATTACTACTTGGAGTAAGTATTGTGGTGTCAATCCACTTGACTAAGTATATGAATTTTAACGCTAAGGTAATTAAGAAACGTGACGAAGCGATTGCTAACTATGACTTAGCTATAAAGAATGTTGGAATTTGTAAGGATGGTAACAAGGATGGGAAATTTTCTGATAAGGAACTAAAAGACTGTAATCCGCAGTCGCTTGATGTTTCGAGTCTACCGGGTACTTTACGCTATAACGTAATGGTGGGGATGGCTGCCAATACAAACTTGGAGTCCGTGGCACGAGATAGTCAGAAAAATTGTTTTGATGAAGGTGGTAAGCGAATTGACTTTACTGCAGCTTATTCAAAGGCGACAAGCGACGATGAAAGGTCATATGATTTAAAGATGATTAAAATGTGCTCAGCACTGCGGGTGGTACCGGATGCTTTGCCTGCGCAGAAGAATGACGAGGCGTTGCTTGCTTCACTAAATCAGATCTTCTTATTGTCTGGATTCGAGCCAGAACAACTATCGCCAGGTACGAATTATAAGCAAAGTCGAGTGACTGGTGTTTCAACAATTCCTGTATCTTTGACGGTTAAACGAAATGAAGCTGAAACGATGGCGATTATTTCAAATATTGAGAAGTCAATTCGTGCATTTAGTTTATCTTCGGCACAAATTAAATGGGGGAGCAATCTCGGTAACGGCAATATGAAGTTGGAATTATTGGCGCAGGGTGCAGCGTTTTATAGCGCTGAAACAACAGTTCAGGAAAAGACAGAAATAGTGAGAGCTAAAGACGATACGGCAAATATTAAAAAGAAATAAATAGGAAAAAAGATGAAGCAATCAGACATTTTTACAATCATCATTATCGCCTCAATTGGTATGGTGGGAGCGTTTTTTGCTTCAAATGCAATTTTAGGAAATCCTGACGAGCTAATGTTGAAACACAAAAATATTTCACCGATTTCGACTGAAGTGGTTGAACCAGATCCAGAAACCTTTAACCAAGATGCGATTAATCCGACAGTAGAAGTTTATGTGGGGCAATGTGAGGATGTGGATCAGAACGGGATTTTGGATCGTGCAGAACTCGTGGCGTGTGGCAAGGCGACTCCTCAACTAAGTGAGGAAGAAAAAAAGGCCGAGGAAGAAAAGAAGAAAGCTGAAGAAGAGAAAAAGAAAACTGAGGGACAGGCTGGAGAAAATAATAGCTCAGAAAATAATAATAACGCAACACAAAATGGTCAGGCAGGACAGAATAATTCTGTTAATAATGGAAGTGAGTCTTCAAATAACCAAAACGGGGGAAGAGCAACAGAGTAACCATGACACTACTAACTCAAGAAGCACAGGAGAAAGTGGTATCCCTTTTAATCTCGGAAGGGTTGGTTTCTAGTGCAAAAGTACAGGAAGTGGTGGAAGAAATTAAGAGAACAAAACAACCACTGCTGGCGACCTTGATTGCAAAAAAAGTGACAGATGCAGAGACCGTAACACACGCGACGGCTGTTGTGATTAATGTGCCATATGTAAGTCTCAGAAATGTGATGTTCGATCCGGAGATTTTGTCGCTTTTGCCGTATGATGTGGTATCTAGGTCAATGGTGGTGCCACTTGGAGAAAAAAACGGACAACTATATGTAGCAATGCTTGATGTGTCCAATGTGCAGCAGACGGATTACTTGTCGCAGTTGGTACAGAAACCGGTGAGAATTATGATGGCCTCAGAAAAGGGGCTAAAATCTGCTATCTCACAATATCGGGGTGATTTTACGGCGGTAGAGAAGGCGGTTAAAACTTCGGAAGCAGATGAGGCTTCGCATGGGCCAAATGTAAAAATCATTACTCAGGATTCGCCAATTTCGAAGGCTTTATCAACCATTCTGACTTTTGCGACTAAGTCAAAAGCCTCAGATATTCATATTGAGCCACTGGAGAGAGCTTTAATCGTGAGGTGTCGAATTGATGGCGTTCTGCGCAAGGTGATGGAGCTGCCAAAAACTATTGAGCCAGCTTTGGTTTCTCGGGTAAAGATTTTATCGAATCTAAAGATTGATGAACATCGTATTCCTCAAGACGGTCAGTTTACGGTGCTGGTGGACGGAAAAGAGGTCGACTTACGTATTGCGATCTCGCCGGTGATTTGGGGGGAACAGGTGGTGATACGTATTCTGGATAAAAGTGGAACGACTTTAGATATTGAACAGATGGGAATGACTGGCCACGCTTTAAAGATGGTGGAGCGGGGAATTGCAAAACCAAATGGGATGATTTTGACTTCAGGGCCAACGGGATCTGGTAAGTCTACTACTTTGTATGCCTTGATTCGTAGAATTAAATCCGATGGAATCAATATTGTAACACTAGAAGATCCAGTGGAATACAAAATGGATGGGGTGAATCAAATTCAGGTAAATGTGGATGCAGGACTGACTTTTGCTGCGGGACTACGTAGTATTTTGCGTCAAGATCCAGACGTGGTGATGGTGGGTGAGATTCGTGATGCGGAGACGGCGAACTTGGCGGTACAGGCTGCTTTGACTGGACACTTGGTGTTTTCAACACTGCACACTAATTCGGCTGCAGGTATTTTGCCAAGATTACTTGATATGGGAATTGAGCCGTTCCTACTTGCTTCGACTTTAAATACTGTGATTGGCCAGAGGTTGGTGAGAAGGGTGGCCCCTAAAAGAGAGGCTGTGCATTCAAATGAAATGGAGACAAAGCAGATAAATGATCTGGTGGGGAGTATTTTGCCCCAAAATCAGCAACAGGTGGCGATTGTGTCGGACGACTTAGGGTATACGGGCTTACCGGTGGTTAATCCTAATGGATATACCTTGGTGCGGGGAATTGATGATCGAGAGACGCCTGGTGGATATAAGGGGAGGGCGGGTCTTTATGAGACGATTGAAGTGGATGATGACATTCAGAAAATGATTATTTCACATGCAACTTCGAGTGAAATTATGAAGTTGGCGAGGTCGAAAGGAACTTTGACGATGCGCCAAGATGGTATGATGAAAGCTTTGACGGGAGTAACGACGGTGAGTGAGGTGAATAGGGTGGCATCAGACCTTGCTTAGACTAAACTTCTAAATTGCAATTAGTGAATTATCATAAACAATGAAGCTTATGCTAAAATAAGAGAAAAGAGGAGAAAAATGCAGCAAAATACACAGCCACAAGCAAACATGACGGGCCCAGTTCCAGCGATGGGTGTGGCTGGGGTGTCGCAGACGAATCCTATGCAGGCTCCAGTACAACAAGCACAGGCGCAGCCGACGGTAATAACGGGAACGGCGGTAAAAACGACGGCGGCTAATCAGGCGGCAGCTGCTTCCACGCCAACTAGTTTACCAACTTCGATTAAGATTGAGACATTACTTGAAGAGTGTATTAGGCGTGGAGCATCAGATTTACATATTCAGGTCGGACTACCTCCAATCTTAAGGATAGATGGTTCACTGACACCGATTCCAAATACACCAGCTCTAATAAGTGAGATGGTGGAAAAATTGGTTTTCTCAACCTTGGACTCAATGCAGCGTGAAGTTTTATCAAAGGATAAAGAATTTGATTACTCGTTTTCTTTCGGAGAAATTGCACGTTTTCGTGTGAATGCTTTTAATGAAAAAGGGAATTTAGCAGCAGCGTTTCGTTTAATCCCAACAAAGATGCCTACGATCGAAGAATTGGGTATGCCACAAGTTATTTCTTCGTTTGCTGATTATCCACGTGGATTGGTGCTCGTGACGGGGCCGACTGGTTCTGGTAAGTCTACAACTTTGGCAGCAATTATTAATAAGATTAACTCAGAAAAGGCGATGCATATTTTGACGATTGAGGACCCAATTGAATTTACACATAAGTCAATTCGATCTGTGGTCGCACAGAGGGAAGTGCATTATGATACTTACTCTTTCTCAAGGGCTTTAAAGTCGGCACTACGTGAAGATCCGGATGTGGTGTTACTTGGTGAGATGCGTGATCTTGAGACGATTTCTTCTGCGATTACGATTGCGGAGACTGGACACTTGGTATTTGCCACGCTTCATACAAATTCGGCAGCTCAATCAATTGATCGTATGATTGATGTTTTTCCGGCTGAGCAGCAGCCGCAGATCCGTTCGCAGCTAGCGGGAATTTTGATGGCAGTTTGTTCTCAGCGACTAGTGCCAGCGATTGGTGGGGGTCGAGTGGTAGCAGCAGAGATCATGATTGCAAACTCGGCTGTACGTGCAATAATTCGTGAGGGTAAGACGCATCAGCTTGATAACACGATACAAACTGGTGCAAATGAAGGAATGCAGACAATGGATCGTACTTTAGCGAAGCTAGTACAACAGGGTACGGTGACCTATGATAGCGCAAGAGATTATGCGGTGGATATGCGTGAGTTTGATAGGCTAGTGAAGGGGATTTAATGAAGCGATTTATATATAAAGCTAGAGATAGTAAAACCGGAGAGATGACTAAGGGGGTGATCCAGGCAGAAAATGAACGTACTGCTGGGAAACTTTTGATCGAACAGGGAATGACGCCGGACCGAATTGATGAAGATATGTCAGGGGTTGGGCTATTTCAGCGTTTTAAAAACAAGATTACGATGAAAGACAGAATTGTCTTTACGAGGCAGTTTGCAACCTTAATCGGGGCTGGTTTACCTTTGTCTAATTCATTACGCACCGTAATTGAACAGACCGAAAGTAAGCCAATGCAAAAGGTGGTGGAATCAATCTTGGTGGACGTGGAGGCTGGTAGAACTTTAACTCAGGCCTGTGAGAAATATCCGGATGTGTTTAATAAAGTATATATTGCATTGCTTCGGGCGGGTGAGGCTTCGGGTAGCTTGGATTTGTCACTGAAACGTTTGGCGGAGCAGCAGGAAAAAGATAACGCGATGATTTCAAAAATTCGCGGTGCTTTGGTTTATCCAGCCATTATTTTAATGGTGATTATCGCGGTACTAGTCTTTATGGTACTTATGATTGTGCCACAAGTTCAATCATTATATAAGGATATAGGGAGGACATTACCATGGGCGACGGGCGCATTAGTTTCACTTGCGAACTTTTTAGTAGCATCTTGGTGGTTAGTAACGATTTTGTTGGGGGTGGGGATTTATTTTCTATTTCAGTTTAGAAAAACTACAACTGGTATTGAATGGGCGGCACTGGCGAAGTTGAATGTTCCAATTTTTAAGACAATGTTTTGGCGTTTATATAATTCACGTTTCGCTAGAACAGCTTCGAACTTAATGTCGGCGGGGGTATCAATTCAGGATACTCTGCAGATTTCAGCGGAAGCGATGAATAACGTGGTGCTGGAAAAAGAAATTAAGGAAGTCTCGGAAAAAGTTAAACAAGGTAAGACTTTGTCGTCATCTTTGAAAAACCTTTCTTACATTTTGCCATTGGTGCCTCAAATGGCTTCGATTGGTGAGGAATCTGGTAAAATAGATGAGATGTTGGCGAAGGCTGCACAAGTGTATGAGGATGAATTAGAAGAACAAATTCGAACAATTTCAACCTTGATTGAACCAGTATTGATGGTAATCATGGCGGTAATGGTTGGTTTTATTATTGTGGCGGTGCTATTCCCAATATATGCAATTGTAAATGATGTACAGGGAAATATGTAGTGAAGATTTTATGGACAGACGGAAGTGCTTCACCTAATCCTGGGCCAGGTGGCTATGCTGTGATTTGTGATGGCCAGCCGGTAAGATTGGGGAGAGAAGAAGCTTCAACGAATATTCGAATGGAAGGCGCGGCAATGCGTGCGGCAATGCAGTTTTTGGCTGGAGAAGAGGGGGAAATTCATTCAGACTCAGAATTTTGGATCAATGTTTTAACAAAATGGGCGCCTGGTTGGGAAAAAAATGGTTGGAAAAAGAAGACTGGACCTATTAAAAATCTAAATTTAGTAAAAGAATTGTATGAGCTTTATCGAGACTCTAAGGTGAAACTAATTTGGGTGAAGGGGCATGATGGAATTGAAATGAACGAACTAACTGATCTATGGGCGAATAAGGCTCGAGAAAATGAGGGGGCGGAAAATGTTGAAGTAGAATTGGTATCAACGGAGTAGAGAAAATGCGAACGATTATTTATAAGAGTAAACTGACAGATCGTGATGCGTTTGAAGCGAAGCTATCGCATTTAGATTATGATTTTGGGCCGGTTTATTGGCAACATAACAGAGTTTTTGTGCCAAAAAATTATCAAAATCATAATAATTATCCAAGAATGATTTTGAGGATTGAAATGAAGGCGGTGGATCGTCCAGCGAAATATGATTTAATTTGTAAGAGGCATATTGAGGATTCTGGAGTGACTATTTCGCATGTGACGCAAGTGAGAGACTATGCGGAAGCGGCAAATATTTTGCTGCAATTAGGTTTTGTGATGCAGGCAGAAATTCCACGTCGAAGGCAATCTCTTGAGATTAATAAAAACACAAAGGTTTATATCGATCAAATTGACAACCAGAAAGAGGATTTTGTAAAAATTGAAATCACACTGGATGATAATGAAAAAGTGGGGGAAGGACAGCGAAAATTGGAGGGGCTTTTGGCTGAATTTGGTCTGTCTGAGAATGAGAGACTGAAAGAAACCTACGCTGATCTAGCATAGTCAAACTTTTTTGTGTTAAACTAGTTAGAAAAAGAGAGGAAGTATGGAGTCAGAAGATAGACCAGCATTTACAAATTCTGAGATTAAGAAAATTAGTGATTTTGATGTATTCTTGTGGGCAAATGAAATTGATGAAGTAAAGAATAATGTCTCTTGTGAGCTTTTTCTATTTAATAAAAATTACACCCCGTTTAAAATTCGTTATTCAGAAAAACTAACTAATTCCGTAAAGCAAATGTTTATGGGTGAGGCAGTGGCTTTTGTGATTAAAGAGGCAGACAAAGGTCTGGAATGCCGTGAATACGAAAAATCAGATGGTGAAAATAAGGTAATTTATCGCACAGATCTCAACAAGGTGGTGAGAGCTGAGAGTCTGATTCGTTTGGTGGAAAAAGAATATAAGGATATTGATTATTTTACGGATAATGAGCACCAATTTAAGAAGGTGAAGGGTATTTTGGCGAGATTTACTTATCCTGGTGGGGATGGGATGAAAACGTTCTATATTGCAAAGGCGATTTCAGCCGCTTCAGCGCTTAATGCTAAGTCTTCTTGGGAATTAAATGGTGAGAGTTTTGAACCGTTTAGCGCCGAGGTGGCACTGAAAATGCCGGACGATAATCAAGTCGCAATTATTGATGAGAATGTGGTAATTTTCAATCAGAGTAAGTTTGAGAACCTTTTTCAATATGATTTTAAGGCACAGATGCTAGCTGAGGCGAAAGCAAGGGAGATTGAGGAGAAGTATCAGCTATCTTTTGCTGAGGGATTAACCTTGAATGCTTTACTGCAGGATAAAAAGCCTCTCGTAAAGAAGTTGCAAGATATGGATATTAAAGAGCAGATGTCGCAAGAACAGCTAGTGGATTATTCTGATGAGATGAAGTTGGAGCTAATGACAGATGATGACGGTAAAATCATTATTATGGATGATAAGGATTTGACGATGTTTGTGAATTTATTAAATGAAGATTATTATGTTTCACCGGTGAATGGTAAGCGTTATGAGATTAAGTCTAAGAAGCTACTAAATGAGCCGGAGGGCGAACCACCAAGAGGCTAAAATGCCAAAAGTTTATATAAAATGTCTACACTGTGGGGGGATTGAAGCGACCGTTTCAGGCCGGGGTGGTTTTTGTGGGGACATGGAGCTCTGTCTAGAAAAAAGAGAGACTAGAATAGTACCCGGGGTATGCACTAATTGTCAGTGTAAAAAGCTAAACACGGGGAGAAGTTTGATTCTAAAGGGGGAGCTAACTCAGATTGCGTTAAGAGATCAGATGGATGATTGAATAAATAATTTATACACATTTAATAGATTATAATTTTGTATAAATTAATTATTCAAGGAGAAATAATGAAGAAAATTTATAAAGTAGCGGTGGCGGCTTTGGTTGTGGCGGGCGTGGCTTTTGCTGGAGTAAAGTTTGCTGGCATGCTGGGTAAGCATGAAACGGGAAAAAAATACTCAATTGTGAGTACGAGTTTTCCTGGTTATGATTTTGCGCGTGCGGTAGCAGGAAATAATACAGAAGTCTCTGTAAAAATGTTATTGAAGCCGGGGGCTGAATCACATACCTTTGAGCCTACTCCGCAAGATATTTTAACAATTAAGAACAGTAATTTGTTTCTTTATGTTGGGGGAGACTCAGACGAATGGGTAAAAAAGGTGATCAGTGAGATTGATCCGAAGAAAACTAAGGTGATGAAGCTAGTTGATTTAGTAAAAACCAAAAACGAGGAAGTGGTCGAGGGGATGCAGGAAGATGAGGATGATCATAAGGATGATCACGATCACGACGATAAGCATGACCACAAACATGACCACGATCATGATCATAAGCATGATCATGACCATAAAGAAGAGGAACCTGAAGTTGATGAGCATGTATGGACTAGTTTAAAGAATGCTAAAGAGATTACAGAAAAGATTCTCAAGGCTGCTTTAGAATTTGATAAGGCGGAAGAAAAGAAGTTATCTGAAAATACTAAGAATTATACGGATAAAATTGCTGCAGTCGACCAGAAAATTGGGGAAATGGTTAAGACAGCGAAGCGTAAAGAAATTATTGTTGGCGATCGTTTTCCGTTAAGGTATTTTGTAGATGATTATGGAATTAAATATTATGCTGCCTTTCCAGGATGCTCGGAACAGACAGAAGCTAACGTAAAAACTGTAAGCTTCTTAGTAAAGAAGATCAAAGAAGATAAAATTCCTGCTGTCTTTAAGATTGAGCTTTCAAATGGGTTAATTGCGGAAACTTTAGCAAAGGAGACGGGTGCAAAGATTTTGGAAATTCAATCTGCACATAATATTTCGGAAAAAGATTTTGAGAGCGGTGTGACATATGTAGATTTAATGGAGCGTAACCTCGAAGCTTTAAAGGAAGCTTTAAATAGCTAGAGAATAGCTTAAGGAAACCGAAGAGAAAAGACAATGAAGATGAAGGGCAAAACTTACGAATTTGAAAAGGAGGGGGCGCGTATTAATTCTTCTTATGAGCCGCTTGTAACGGTGAAAAATTTACAGGTGAATTATGACAAGACGAAAGTTTTTTCAAACTTAAGTTTTGAAGTCTGTGAGGGGGACTTTATTTGCATTGTTGGTCAGAATGGGGCTGGAAAATCGACACTAATTAAGACATTACTGGGGCAAATTAAGCAAAGTAAGGGGGAAATATTGTTTCATAATTTGAAGCGAAATTTTATTGGTTATATGCCGCAGGAAAGTAAGGTGGACAAGAATTTTCCAGCTTCGGTTTCAGAGATTATTTATGCGGGAACACTGAATAGGATTGGGCTTAGGCCTTTCTTTGGGAAACACGAAAAAAATATTGTTGAAGAAAGCTTAAGGGAACTAAAGATTGTTAATCTAGCAAAACGACATTTTGCAGATTTGTCTGGTGGGCAAAGACAGAAGGTATTGCTTGCACGAGCGTTGGCGGCGACAACGAAGCTATTAATCTTGGACGAACCATCAAATAACTTGGATTTTAAGTCGAAAATGGAGTTATATGAGAATTTGTCGAAGTTGAACGCAAAAGGAATTACAATCATGATGGTGACACATGACCTTGATCATAAGAATCTAATCGGGAATAAAATTCTTGCTCTTTCAGGGGAGGAGTACTTTTTCGGAGAGACTAAAGAATATGTTGAGAGGATTCATGATGTTTGAAATATTTGAACAAGGTTTTTTGGTAAGGGGATTTTTGACTGGGCTGTTGATTTCGATCTCGGCGGCATTGATAGGAACGGCATTAGTTTTAAGACGCAATGCAATGATTGGGGACGGGCTTTCACATGTGGGCTTTTCGGCCTTTGCGGTGGCAACTGTATTGAACTTTGCACCACTTGAATTTGCTTTGCCGGTGGTAATCATAATGTCATTTTTGATATTAAGGTTAAATAATCAGAGCAAAATTCAACCAGATGCGGCGATTGCGATGGTGTCGGCGGGAGCATTAGCGCTGGGGACTTTCGTCATATCAATTACTAGAGGAGTAAATACAGATATTAATAATTATTTATTTGGTAGTATTTTATCGATTTCTGAAAGCGACTTGATACTTTGCGTGATCTTTTCAATATTTGTAATTGGAATTTTTTTGGCCTGCTATAATAAAATTTTTGCCTTAACATTTGATGAAGAATTTGCAAGGTCGATTGGAATAAAAACCAATTTATATAATGCAGTATTTGCGACTCTTTGTTCGGTTGTGGTGGTACTTGGTATGAGGTTAATGGGGGCGCTTTTGATCTCAAGTTTGATTATTTTTCCGACGATGTCAGCAATGCAGGTAGTGAAAACCTTTAAGAGGGTAATCATTGTTTCGATTTTGGTATCAGTGACTTGTTTTATAGTAGGAATGATAATATCTTATGGTTTATCGACACCAACTGGATCAACAATTGTCCTAGTGAATGTCTTGGTGTTTATGTTACTAAAAATGATGGCTTGGGTGAGGAAATAGCGTTTGATAAAATGCTAAAATTAAGATAAAATTTATCTATAAAAGAGTCTTCTTATTATAGGACGAACTTAGAAAATCCCTGGAGGTAGTTGATGTTGAAATTATTTAGATATATGAGGCCATATTTTTGGCAGTGTCTGGCACTAGTACTTACGGTTGGTTTGCAGGTTTTTGGTACATTGATGTTACCAACAATGATGGCAGATATTGTAAATGAGGGGATTATCAAGAATGACACGAATTACATTTGGCAGATGGGGATTAAGATGTTTGGAGTAACCGTAGTGTCGGCGCTTGGTACATTGATCGCCTCATATTTTTCTGCGAAGGTCAGTGCGGCAATCAGTCGGGATATGAAAAAGGACTTATTTGCCAAGGTATTGTCTTTTTCAATTTCTGAAACAGAACAATTTTCAACAGCCTCACTAGTAACAAGAACTACCAATGATGTTTCACAAGTACAGCAGACGATGGTAATGTGCTTATCGATGTTGATTCGTGCACCGTTAATGGCGGTAGGGGCAGTAATGCAGGCATTTGTTGTGGCGCCTGATATGACGTGGATTATTGGACTAGCAATAGTAGTACTTTTGGTTTTTTCAATTGTGATCATTGGGCTCGTGATGCCAAAGTTTGTATTATTCCAGAAGATGATGGATAAAATTAATTTGTTAACGAGGGAGAATCTGACTGGTGTAAGAGTAATTCGAGCACTAAATAAGGAAGAATACGAGGAGAAGAAATTCAAGAAGGCAAATGATGAGCTGACAAAGACTGATTTGTCGATCGTGAAAATTATGCAGTTACAAACTCCGATCATGATGTTGGTGTTTAATATGACGTCACTACTAGCGATCTGGGTGGGAGTTTCAAGATTGAGTGCAGATGTAAGCTATCTAGGAAAAATGATTGCCTTTATGCAATATGCTTCACAAGTAATTATGTCATTCTTGTTTTTGACTATGTTATTTGTGTTAATACCACGTGCAAATGTGTCGGCAAAACGTATTAATGAAGTACTAATGACTGAATCTAAAATTATATTCCCGGAAAAAAGTACGATGAATATAAGTGAGAAGGCGAGTGTTGAATTTAAGCATGTGAGCTTCGGTTACAATTCGAGCGATGGTAAGGTGTTAGAAGATATTAGCTTTATAGCTGAGGCAGGAAAGACGACGGCTTTTATTGGTTCAACGGGATCTGGTAAATCGACACTGATCAATTTAGTGCCAAGATTTTATGATGCAACAGAGGGTGAGATTTTGATAAATGGCAAGGGAATTAAGGAATACGCTGAGGCGGATTTGATTAATCGAATTGGATTAGTGCCACAAAAAGGCTATTTGTTTGGCGGAACAGTGCGATCGAATATTTTATTTGGCACAAAAAAGGGGACGGATGCGCAAATGAAAAAGGCGGCGAGAATAGCTCAAGCGACGGAATTTATCGAAAAGATGCCGAAAAAATATGAAAGTGAAATTTCCGAAGGAGGAACAAATGTTTCTGGGGGGCAAAGGCAGCGTTTATCAATTGCGAGGGCAGTGGCGAAAGAACCTGAAATATTTGTGTTTGACGATGCTTTTTCAGCACTTGATATGAAAACGGATAGGTTGCTGAGAACGGCTTTGAAAGAGGTGACAAAAGAGGCAGTGGTACTAGTAGTGGCCCAGAGAATTAATACGATTAGAGACGCAGAACAGATTATTGTGTTGGACCAAGGTAAGATTGTGGGGCGAGGAACTCACTATGAGCTACTGAAGAAGTGTCGGGTTTATCTTGAGATTGCAAAATCACAATTTTCAGACGAGGAATTAGCCGCTGAACTGGCGGTGAGCTCTGAGGTTGGAGCTTTAGAAAAAGTTCAGAAGGAAAAACAGAAAGGGGAGAAATAAAATGCGTGGTAAGGGAATAAATGCGCAAGGCCCAAGGGATTTTAAGAATGCTTTAGGACGTTTCTGGCAGTCGATTAGAGAGTGGAAGGTAAAAATTGTTATAGCCGCAGTTTTGTCCTTGGTCTCGACTCTTTTAATGGTTTTTGGGCCAATGATTCTTGGCATGATGACGACTTCTGCAACGGAATCATTAAAAAATCGGGGTGCGATAAATTGGTCTGAAATCAATTTCTTAGCATTTGTTCTGATTGCTACATTTTTGTCGTCGGCAATAATTGGTTATATACAGGGGGTAGTAACCTCGTCTCTTTCGGTAGTGTATGAAAAGAAACTAAGAGAGAGTATTCTGAAAAAAATGCGACGTCTGCCGATTGGATACTTTGATAGAACGCCAAATGGTGATGTGATGTCGAGAATGATTAATGATGTGGACACGATTTCGGTGTCATTTGCTGAAACTTTAACGCAAATCATTACTAGTGTGACGACTCTTGTGGGATATTTAGCGATTATGTTGTATCTTTCGGTGACTTTATCCTTGATTGCGATTGTGGCGGTGCCAATTTCGACGATTTTTATTGCGAGAGTCCTGAAAAAAGCTAAGGTATATTTTGTGGCCGAACGAGAGACGTTAGGTAAATTAAATGCTATCATCGAGGAAAATTTTAGTGGACAATTAATTATTAAGTCAAATAATCATGCTGAACAATCAATAAAGAACTTTGAGACGATAAATCAAAAGTTATATCAGGAGAGTAGCGAGGCGCAGTTTCTCAGTTCGCTAACTTTTCCTTTAACGCATGTCTTTTTGAATTTGGCATATGCAGGGGTATGTATGCTGGGTGGATATTATGTGATTATTGGAACGATTTCGATTGGTGGTATTCAGGCATTTATTCAATATTTAAACCGTTTTAATAGGCCAATTACAGAGGTAGCTCAACTTTCAAGTACAATTCAACAAATTTTAGCGGCAGCTGAAAGGATTTTTGATTTTCTAGAGGAGAAGGAAGAGGAGCCGGAAGTAGAAAAGAGCTTATTCTCTCAGATTGTAAATAAAAATCGTAAATTACAGGGTGAGGTGGAATTTAGAAACGTGAATTTTAGTTATGATGTGAAGCCAGTGATTAAGAACTTCTCGGTTAAAATTGAACCAGGAATGCAGGTGGCGATTGTGGGGCCGACTGGGGCGGGAAAGACTACAATTGTAAACTTGTTAATGCGATTCTTTGATCCTAATGATGGCGAAATCTTGATTGATGGAGTGGAAACTAGGAAGATGCGACGTGATGAAGTGCGTGATTTATTCGGGATGGTCTTACAAGATACATGGTTATTTTCAGGGACAATTATGGAGAATTTGAAATACGGAGCAAAGAAAATTTCGGATGAAGATGTTTATAAAGCGGCGAAACTGGTGGGGGTAGATCATTTTATTAAGTCGCTACCTAATGGGTATCAAACGGTGATTTCAGAAGATTCGGACAATATTTCGGCTGGAGAAAAACAATTGATGACGATTACAAGAGCGGTGATTAGTGAGCCGATGATGATGATTTTGGATGAGGCAACTTCTAATGTGGATACACGTACCGAGCAATTAATCCAGGATGCGTTTTCAAAGCTCACAAAGGGGAGAACTTCCTTTGTGATTGCGCATCGGTTGTCGACAATTCGAGAGGCTGATTTGATTTTGGTAATGCGGGATGGAAATATTATTGAACAGGGGAATCATAAGGAATTGATCGCAAAGAACGGCTTCTATGCGGAGCTTTATAATTCGCAGTTTAGTGAAGATGTGTAGAAACTGAACTCTTGTGTTACTATAGAGATAATAATACTAGGAGGATGCTGTGGCGAAACTATATTTCAGATACGGGGCAATGGGCTGTGGAAAGACAATGCAGCTTTTACAGGTAGCTTTTAATTATGAGGAACGTGGACATCAGGTATGTGTGATGAAACCAAAGACGGATACCAAGAATGGCGAAAAATTGTTAACCAGGATTGGGCCGGAGCGAGTGACGGATTTTTGTTTTGAGAAAGAAGATGATCTCTTTAGTTATTTGAAAAAATATATTAAGGATAAGAAAATTTCCTGTGTGCTTGTTGATGAGGCACAGTTTTTGACGTCAAAACAAGTGGATCAGTTGATGAAAGTGACGACGGATCTCGATATTCCTGTGATGGCTTATGGATTAAGGTTAAATTTTCGATTAACAGATGGTGGATTTGAAGGTGCAACAAGATTACTGCAAATGGCGCACGATATTGATGAGATTAAAACGATATGTGAGTGCGGACGTAAGGCAACGCTGAACGCGCGGTTTTTGAATGGAGAATTTATGGCGGATGGACCGGATGTTTTAATTGATGATGGTACTTCAGAGGTTGAGTATAGGGCAATTTGTCCAAAATGTTACTCAGAATATGCAGCAGGGAAGAAAAAGGGCGGGGAAATTTTGAAAAAACATGCGGCAGGAGTGAAATAATGTTGATTGTGATCGAGGGGCAAGATGCGACCGGGAAAGATACACAGGCGCGACTTCTGGCTGAATATCTAAGGGAAAGAGGTAAAACAGTGACGGCTTATTCAGAGTCGGGAACTGGTTCGGAGGATCCCTTTGTCTCTGAGATTTCTAAGTTAACATATAAGACTAAGCAAGATATTAACCACAGAACTAGGGTACTGCTATTCCTAGTTAATCGTTATGAACAATGGCGAAAGATTGCGGAGCCTGCGTTAAGGCGAGGTGAGACGGTGATCTTGACACGTAACTGGTTGTCGACCTTGATTTATGAAGGGTATGCTGGTGGGGTATCAAAATCGTTAATTTCGCGTTTGCACAAAGAAATTATGCCGGATTATTATTTTAAGCCTGATAAGATGGTAGTATTGACGCTGTCAGATGCGGAGAGGCAACGTAGGTTAAATACGCAGGCGGTCGAACAAGGTCGAGTGGGTGAAGTATTAAAAACACAGCCAACAGAGTTTCAGAAAAAAGTGAATGAAGCATATCTTAAGGTGGCGAAGGAAATGAAGTTACAGTGTCTAGACGCTGGGGGAACGATTGATGAAGTACAAGAGGAATTAAAAAAACTATTTGCATTATAAGATGAAGTGTTTTGATGAGAGTTGGCGGGGGTTTTTGGAGGAAGAATTCTCAAAGGCTTATTTTAAAAAATTAGCTGATTTTTTACATGAAGAATATGAGAAAAAGACGATCTTTCCAGAAAAAGACTCGGTGTTTAGGGCTTTTTTGACTGATTTAAACAAGATAAAGGTAGTAATTTTGGGGCAAGACCCATATCATACACCAGGAGTGGCGGATGGGTTGGCTTTTTCAGTTAAAAAGAGTGGAAAATATATGGCGCCTAGTCTCCTGAATATTTACAAGGAAATTGATGCAGATGTGGGGAAGCACTTAAATCCAGATGGTGATCTTTCGAGTTGGCAGGAGCAGGGAGTGTTGCTACTAAATAATGTATTGACAGTGGAGGCACATAAAGCTGGGTCACATAGAGGAAAAGGATGGGAAATTTTTTCGAAGAACTGTGTGGAGTATTTGAATAGAAATCGTGAGAATTTGGTATTTATTTTGTGGGGAAGAGATGCTAGAAGTAAAAAGGTATTAATTGATCAAGAGAGACACCTAGTTTTAGAATCGGCTCACCCCTCGCCACTTTCGGCTCATAATGGATTCTTTGGTTCTAGGCCATTTTCGAAAACGAATGAATATTTGAAGTCGAAGGGCCTCGAAGAAATTAAGTGGTAAGAATATTAGACTAAAAAAAGAACCCCTTGTGGGGTTTCTTTTTTTAAAGTGGTTGACAGATTGAGCCGCCGCCTTCTTTCTTATAAAGGATGGCAACTTTGCGTGAACCGGAAGCATGAATAGCATCTGGGCCTTCGCAGGTGGCATTGGTGACGATGCTAATGGTGTGACCTTTGGTACCACTTTGTTCGTAAGGGTTGCCGGCTGTGACGTCTTCTACACCGTTTGGACGGCCCTCAGATTGATCACGCCAGGTAGAAGCTGAACGTTGACCGTTGTTACAAATTTTGGTCTCTGCATTATAAGAAGTAGCTTCACGGCAGGAAGAAATGGATAGAGAGTACGGGCCACCTTCTGGGTCAACAAATTTATCTTTATCTTCTTTACCAATGATTAGGTAGGAATCGTAGAAATAGGCCCAAGATTGGTGATTGAGAGTACGGGAAATGTTTTGGTCGACCTCGGTGTGTCCAGAGACGTAGGAGCCAAATTTGTCTGAAGGAATAGCGCCACTGTTGTTTGACTGATAGTTGGTTAGGGCAGCAGCGAGTCTGGAGATATCAGAGGTGCGCTGGGTGTCGCGGCGGTTGCGTTGGAGGGCAGGAAGGGCGATGAAGACCATAAGGAAGATAAGACCGGCGATACCAAGTACCAAGACAACCTCGATGATGGTGAAGCCTTTTTTGTTATTTAGATTTTGATTTGCCATTTGATCCTTTCTTTTTAGTCAAGTTTTTGGCGTTTTTCTTAAGCAAATAATAATAAAATCTCATAGAAAAATCAAGAGGCTTATGCTAATATACAGATAGTGTTAGTGGTGCTTTATCTAATATTTTTTGTGGTGGGGGCGGTTTTTGGATCATTTGCATTCTGTCAGGCTTATCGGATTCGATATAAAGAAGAGGGGAAGAGGATTGGTGGAC
>CAUVQU010000005.1:0-50290 GCA_963554175.1 uncultured Candidatus Saccharibacteria bacterium
AACCCGCGTTGACGGGATGAAAACCCGTTGTACTAACCGTTATACTAAGAGACCATACAAAACTGTACTGCTATTATTTTAACAGAAAATATTTATTTTTCAATAACCCTTTTAAGGATTTTTAAAAATTAACCCTCCTTACAGCTTAGAGCAAAAGTGATCTCATAATCTTTTGCAGAAAAAGGAGCTTTTGGCTTAATTAATGCGTATGAACCATTAGTATCGCAGGAAAATTTATCGTGTAAAAAGTATTTCAACATGTCCTTGTTATTTTTTTCGCTATAATCGAGTAATTTTCGTAGCTTCACTGGTGAAAATCCCATCTGCGTATATTTCTCAAAATACTGCCCAAGATTTTCTTCCTGTCCCACCGAGACATGATCACGCGTAAAACGTTGGTAAAAATCATTTTCGTAATAATCGCGAGCCAGCTCTTCCATCTTTTGATGCGCCAGTTTAGTACTTGTCAAATTATTTTTCACAAAAATCGCCGCAATTACGACACCCAAACAAGTTAAGACTATCATTAAGCTTAGTATACGCATCAACTTCAAGCTTCGATTACTACATCTCATACCTGAATTATACCATAAGTATTTTATATTTTAATTCAACCGTTATATAATAAGCCCATGCAGAAATTTGCTAATGAACAGCAGATGATTGACTTCGGTCAAAACCTCGCCAAGACGCTTGAAGCTCCCGCCGTGATTGAACTCATCGGTGACGTTGGGGCTGGTAAAACCACGATTACTAAGGGAATCGCTCACGGTCTTGGCATTGAGGACGAAATCACCTCTCCTACTTTCACTCTTTCAAAACGCTACTCTTTTCAAAAAGCTGGCAAAGAGTATTTTCTTGCTCATTATGATTTTTACCGTCTAAACGACCCTGGTATTATGTCCGAAGATCTTTTGGAAAATATCCAAGACGAAAACACGATTACTATTATCGAATGGGGGGATTCCGTTAGTAATCTTCTCCCCGAAAATCATTTGCGTTTTTATATCTCAATTAATGATGACAGTTCAAGGAGCATTAGCGAATGAAACTCTACCTAGACACCTCCACCCCAGAAACTATTTTAAGACTTGATCAAACAGAATATCGTCTCCCGTTAGGTAACCAACTCGCCGAACAACTTCTCTCCGTGATCCACCAAAAACTTTCTGAACACCAAGCGACCTGGACCGATCTCACTGAAATTACTTTTATGGCCGGCCCAGGTTCCTTTACTGGTTTACGTATCGGCGCTGCCGTCGTTAATACTCTAGCAGATCAGTTAAATATTCCATTATACAAATCAACGGGTGAGCAAGTTCCAATTATTCTCCCAGATTATGGCCGTCCCGCCAATATTACGCCACCCAAAAAATAAGATTCTTTGCTATAATTATTAAAGAATAAGGGCATTACATGGATCAAGAAAAAAATATTTTCACAAACAACAATTCAACGACTATTGGTGGAGTTACCTTTGGTGGCGGTTCTCCTTCTCCAGCGCCCGCTGGTATGTCTCAATCCACCCCTGAACCAGCAAATAATTCAAGTAATATCTTTACTACTTCCTCAAAGGATCCCTTCGCCGCTAGCTCAAATAGTCCATTTGGTGAAAATGGTTTTTCTCAAGCTGCTTCAGCTGGTACTCCGAATTCTAATAATCACCTCGCTCAGCAGGCTATCGCCAATGCCGCAAATCTTGTTGCACAGCAGGCAAAGAATCCTTCAGCTCCACAAAACGACCTAAACACACCTCAATCCACTCTTAATGTTCCAGTTGTTTCTCCTACGCATTTTGATTTTCAAACCAGCGTTAATCCCACAGTCGCTCCCATCCCTGAGAATGAGCTGCCCCAACCCATTGATCCAAAAACCGACCCTAAAGCTATTGCCTTAAAATCTCTCAAAAAGATGACCACCATGTCTCTCGTTTTTGGTGTTCTTATGGTGATCTTCTTAGTTCTCAGCATTGTTGGACTTGTCTTTGGTATGTCTCAAGGTGACAAAATTACCACCCTTGAGCAGACTGTTGCCGCGAAAAATAAAGTCATCAAAGCTGTTGAAGAAACCACTGGTGTCTCTAATATTAACAAACCTGAAGATGTTCCAGTCTATAAAGCTACTACTGGCTATATCTACTTAACAGATTGGCGCATCAAAATTAAAATCCCAGATAATCTCACCAGTGTCAGCTATATCTTAAATAGCTACGCCTTCCGTAATTCAATCTGTTTTAATGCTGTTCAAAAAGGCACTCAGTATAAGCCATCCTTTGCTGATCCAGGAAAAAATCTTGGTCGTCAAGGTTGTCTCAGTCGTATTCCAGTTACTGATGGCGATTTTGATGCAACTTCTGGCATTCGTTTTGGTACCAAAGTCTTCACTTATAAAGACTACAATTATTTCTATGTTGATCCAGTTATCTTTAGTACGGATGGGGCAGAGCAGGGATTAGAAAATACCGCTAATCAATTAATCCGCAACATGCTCACTGACAATATCGAGCCATACGAATAAGAATATGTTACAATAAAATTATTCGGGGGATGATTTTATCAAAAAATGTAATTATTATATATTTTGTTTAAAAAGCTAATATCAGGAAAATATTAGCAAACCAAAAATAACAAAAAGAAAGAGGAGTATGGAGTTTGTCCCGATTATTATCGCCGCTATCGTTGGTCTTGGCGCCGGTGCTGGTGTGGTTTTTGCTTATGATAAAAAGAATGAAAATGGCGGTAAAAATAAGGCTGATGATCTTATCAGAAAAGCGAAGAACGAAGCTTCTGATATTGTCTTGAAGGCTAGAAAAGAGGCGGCTGATCTTGCTGAAAAATCAAAAAATGAAGAGGATTGCAGGCGTAAAGATTGGAAACAAACTGAAAAACGTCTCAGTGAGCGTGAGATCTCTCTTGATAATAAATTTGATCAAATTGAAAAACGTTCTGAGCGTCTTTCTCGCCAAGAAAAGGAAATTGAGGAACTCAAAAATGAGATTCATTCCATCCGTGACCGACAGCAAGAAAAACTTGAGAAAATTGCCGCTCTCTCCAAAAATGAGGCCAAAGAAAAATTGATCGCCATGACCGAAAAGGATATAAGGGAAGATCTTGCCAATCTTGTCGTCAAACAACAGCGCGAAATTAAACGCGATATTGATGATACCGCCCAGGCTCTTTTAGTTACCGCCATGGAGCGCATGTCTTCTGAAGTAACTGCCGACCGTACGGTCACTGCTCTCAAACTTCCTGACGATGAAATGAAAGGACGTATTATTGGTAAGGAAGGTCGTAATATTCAGGCCCTCCAGCGTGCAACTGGTGTTGATATTATGGTTGATGATACCCCAGGCATGGTTGTGCTTTCGTCGTTTGACCCTATTCGCCGTCAAGTTGCTAGGTATGCTCTAGAACGTCTTATGAAAGATGGTCGTATTAATCCATCCAGTATTGAGGAAGCAGTAGCTAAAGCTGAACGTGAAATTGAAAAAGAAGTTGTTCGTGCTGGAGAAGATGCCGCTCGTGAAGTTGGTATTATCGGTATTCCACATGAGATGCTACATCTCCTTGGTGAATTAAAATTCCGTACTTCTTACGGTCAAAATGTTCTTCTTCATTCTATTGAGATGGCCCATATGGCTGGCATGATTGCCGAAGAGATCGGCGCAGACATCCGTGTTGCTAAGACCGCCACTCTTCTTCACGATGTTGGAAAAGCTGTTACTCACAAGATTGAGGGTAAGCATGCCGAAATTGGAGCCGAATTAGCTAAGAAATATGGCATGTCTGATCAGGTTGTTCATGCAATTGCTGCTCATCATAATGATATTGAGCCGACCACTCCTGAAGCCATTATTGTAAAAATCGTTGACGCCATTTCCGCTGCCCGCCCAGGCGCACGTAATATTTCTGCAGAGAATTTCGCTGAACGTATGAAGGAGCTTGAAAATATTGCCACTAGCTTCCCAGGTATTGATAAGGCCTACGCTATTTCCGCAGGTCGTGAAATCCGCGTCGTCGTTGAACCAAAACAAATCGATGATCTTACTGCTTTGAAACTCGCACGTGACATTGCGGATAAGATTGAAGCCACTATGAGTTATCCAGGCATCATCAAAGTCAACGTTATTCGAGAAACCAGGGCTGTTGAATACGCCAAATAAGAAAAAGGCACCGCAAGGTGTCTTTTTTGGCGTTTACCCCTTGGGACGTTCCGCCATTTCGTTGTTTTAGTTTAAAAAAATAACCAGCAGGCGGTTATTGATATTCAGTTAAGTGGTCGGGGCTACCAGGATCGAACTGGCGACCTCACGTCCCCCAGACGTACGCGCTACCACTGCGCTAAGCCCCGAAAAAACATAAATGTGTGGTCTGGGCGACCAGATTTGAACTGGCGACCTCGCAGTCCCGAACCGCGCGCGCTACCAACTGCGCCACGCCCAGATATTTTTATCTTATCATGATTTTTCCGCCCTGATTGCTTTTTGTAGATTATTTATCAAACTTTATAAACAACCAAACCCCAGGATGATAAAATAAGAACAGAATGAAAAAAGATTCGTCATCTAGGGTCACTCAACTATTGCCACTTTTTGCACTGCTTCTCGTCTACTTAATGCTCTGCATTCAATTCATTACCAAGCCGGTCGCAAACTCTGAGGCTTCCAATTATCTAAATTTCTTCCAACTTTCACCCACCGGTGAACCATTATCCACGCCACGTCATAAATTAATTACGCAGGAAGTTTATTTTGGACCACTCAGTCTCTGGACGACTTTTTTTGGTTCTTCTCTCACCTCAATCCGTTCTTTTTCTGTCTTTTGTGGCGCCTTTATTATCTTTATCTTTTTCTTTATTTTTCGAGATAAATTAAACACAAAAAAAATACTTTCCTTCGTCTCCATTCTTACCCTGAATCCACTTTTTATATATTTTGCCACAAGTTTTGACTCTTCTATGGAACTATTGCTCGCATTATCTATCTTCTATACTGGTCTTTTTTTACTCTATCGAGCCAAGTTAAAAGACCTGATTAGCTTTAGGCATCGTCGTCACTTAATCAACTGGCGCGCCTTTGTCTTAGATAGCCCCACCAAAACTAAATCTCAAACAATCTTTTTACTTTCAACTTCTCTACTCGCAATCGCGCTCATCATTGGCACTCTCCTTGTTGGTTTAAGACAAGATACTAGCTTTCGCAAAACTCTCACTGCGATTTATCAATCAGAAAATGCATCAATCCTCCCTATTCATCCAAATAAATCCAGCGAGCAATCGAATCAGCAAAAAACACCTCTCATTGTGGATCAATATTATTCATCCAGCCTTATTGTTGAAAATCTCCTGGTTGCTAAGGAACTAGGGAAGACTCCACTTCCATTTCATTGGAGCTTTAGTTTGAGTTCATTCGAACAACAACTTAAGAGCCCGCAAGATTTCTGGTTTCTCAGTAAAAATAATCAATCCTATTCTGATTTTCAAAAACAATTTTCAAAATATCGTGAAAGCGAATCAATTAAAATTGATCACTACTCTGCAAAACATTTTGTAACTGAAAAATAATAACACTATCAAATATGTTATAATTATTCAAGTTATGAGTAGATTATTTAAACGCACAAAAATCTTGGCCACCATCGGCCCTTCTGTCTTCTCAGAAGAAAAAATTACAGAATTAATTATGGCTGGTGCCAATGGCTGCCGCCTAAACTTCTCTCATGGAAGCTACGAAGAACGTGACGAGCAGATTCGTTGGATCCGTAACGCTGCCGCCAAAAAAGGTCGTTCCGTTGCTATTTTGCAGGATCTTCAAGGTCCAAAGATCCGTCTCGGTATTCTAAAAGACGATCGTCTTGATGTTAAAACTGGCGATGAGCTAGTTCTTGACTATGCTGTCAAAGAACACGACGGCTCTACTACTCTTCCAGTTCAGTACAACCTTGCCGAACGCATGAAAGTTGGTGAACCACTTTTCATGTATGATGGTAAAATCCGTTCACAGGTGATTGAAATTGTTAGCGACACTGCTATTCGCGTTCGTATCGAAAACGACGGCTTCATCATGAGCCGTAAAGGTCTTAACCTTCCTGATACCGACTTTGGTGGCGATGTTATTACTGAAAAAGACATGGCCGATATCGAATTTGGCGCATCTCGTGATTTTGACTTTGTTGCTATGAGCTTTATTCAGAGCGCTGATGACGTCGAAAAGCTTCGCCAAATTCTTCTTTCTCACGGTTCAACCGCACAAATCGTTGCAAAGATTGAAACCAAGAAAGCTATCGAAACTGACGAAAAGCTTGAAGCCATCGTTAAGGCAACAGATGCCATTATGGTCGCTCGTGGTGATATGGCAGTTGAGGCTGGCAACGAAGTTGTGCCTATTGTCCAGCGCAAATTAGTCAATCTCTGTCGTAAACACGGCAAGCTCTGTATCGTAGCTACCCAGATGCTCGGTTCCATGGTTGATAATCCAGAGCCATCTCGTGCTGAGGTTTCCGACGTTGCCAATGCTGTCATCCAGGGCGCTGACGTTGTCATGCTTTCAGATGAGACCGCTCAGGGTAAGTACCCAGTTGAAGCTGTCAAACAGATGAAGAAGATTATTCTTTACACTCAGAATCACGTTGGCGTCAATCCACTTGATACTGATCCAAAGGGTGACAATGAGAGCTACAACGCAGTTGCTAGTGCCGCTGTCAAATTAGCAGAAAAAATTAACGCTGACGTCATCGTCTGTGAAACCGCTTCTGGTGCCATTGCTGATTCAATTGCTGCAGAACGTCCAACTCTTCCAATTATCTCTGTTACAAGTAGTGCCCGTGTTGCTGGTCAGCTCGCTCTTACTTACGCCAATGCTAGCTTCGTTCGTCCATACTCTGAGAATTACGGTATCGACCTAATTCAAGAGCTCAAAGCTGCTGGCTATGTTGCTCCAAAGGAAGGTTCCGATCAGGTCCTTGCTGTTATCGTTTCTGGCCAGCCAAACACCGTCTCTGGTACTGACACTATCCAGATTCGCAATATCTAATTTTGCAAGAAATTAGTTTTCATAAAATAATACCCGCAACTGGGTATTATTTTTTTATACTTGCATAAAGAATCAACATCATAAATAATTATCTTATGAAGCATACAGTTATCTTTACTTTAAATGATTTTGATTCCGCCTATTCTTTTGATACCAAACAAGACGCAATTGATTATATCTATCAATGCTCTAGTCTTCTTGGTGACTCCATTACTGAACTGAAACAAGTTAATGACATTAAATATGAAGCTAAGGTCGTAAAGACTGGTGGTAAGGTTAAATTTGACTTACTAGAATCTCAAGAATCTGATATCGCCTACGAGCTTGTCATTTCTGAGAACGATAAAATTATTGATACTCGACGTTTTGATAATCGCAAGTCCGCTCTCGAATCAGTTGCAGAGTTGCTTGCTAATGAGAATACCAAATTAATACCAGGTTCCAATGAAATGGGTCGATGGTACGTCATGGATGAAGAGAAAAAGATTAAGAAAATATATTCTCTCAATTTTTTATTCCTGGATCCCAATAAAACCTTGAAGAGTGTTCCAAATAAGGCCCCAGAGCGTCTTGCCATGATGCGTTTTCCAAATACCGACATGCGTCAATTCATTGAAAAACAGAAGGAATCTCTTGATCTTACTAAAGATGCTATAAGAAGGGCTAAATCCGCCTCTGGTTCGGGTAGTATCATCGGTGGACTTCTTATGATGGCTATTGGTGGCGCCCTTACATTTGGCTCATACTCCAGTACCAGACCAGGCGGCCGTTATTTTGTCTTCTCCGGACTAATGATTTACGGCTTCTTCTACTTTATTGCTGGTATCGTTAGTAAGTTAAGGAAAAAATAAGCATAAAGATATATACTATAGATACTATGTTTGATAAAACTACTATCCGTGATATTGATCCGAAAAACAAAAACATTCTCGTACGCACTGATTTTAATGTACCGATCAAAAATGGTCAGGTCACTAGTGATTTTCGCTTACGAGCCGCCCTCCCTACCATTCAGTATCTAATAGACGGACAAGCGAATCATATTATTCTCATCTCTCATCTTGGTCGCCCAAAAGGTCAGGCAGACTCCTCGCTTTCCTTAGCTCCTGTCGCTCACGAATTATCTCTCCTTCTAGGTCACCCAGTTACTTTTATCCCACACTTCACGGGTAACGATGTAAAAAATCAGATAGATTCTCTCCCACAAGGCTCTGTGGTTCTTCTCGAAAACCTTCGCTTCTCCGCGGCAGAAGAAGAGAATAGTCTAGATTTTGCCAGGGAAATTGTCCATTCCACCTCCGCCGATCTCTATGTCCAGGATGGTTTTGCGGTTATTCATCGCGCACATGCCTCTACGGCGCAAATTCCTCAACTTCTTCCTACTGTTGCAGGGTTTTTAATTGAAAAAGAAGTTACTAATTTAAGTCAAGTTCTCGAGCACCCAAAACCACAAGTCACGGTGATCATTGGTGGAGCCAAAATTAGTGATAAACAACCGCTCATTGATCGTTTTCTGCCAATCGCTGATCATATCCTTGTCGTTGGTAAAATTGCCGCCGATGGCTACGTCTCTTCGGATCCTAAAATCTACGTTGCTGAAGATTTTCGTCAGGATCAAGAGGGAAATAAACTGGATATTGGTGATCTATCACTAGCTAAGATCCTCCCCACGATTAAATACAGTCACACCATTATCTGGAATGGCACTGCTGGCAAGACCGAGGAGCCAGGCTTTGATTTGTCTTCAAAGGCCATCGCCGAGGCTATTGGTCAGAAAAATCCAGAGCACAATCAGACGATTATCTTAGGTGGCGATACTTCTGGTTATGTTGAGAAGCTTCTTGAAGAACAGTCTGGCTCTTCATTTGATCACGTTTCTAGTCCTCTCGAATATAGCTTAATTTCTACCGGTGGTGGCGCTAGTCTGGAATTCCTACTTGGCCTCCCGCTTCCAGGTTTAGAGGCCATAAATTAGCACTCTTGACTTGACAGTGCTAGCTTTTGCTTTACAATAGAACTATGCAAGATGATTTTACAGAAATTATGAATAATTTGACCGAGAATGCCCGTTTTGCACTCCAGAAATCTGATTATTATGCCAAGCGTTATAATAACGGCTACATGAGTACAGAACACCTTCTCCTTGGTATCCTTTCTCAGGATACCAGTACTGGTGCCCGCTTCCTTGCGGACGAGGATATTAATCTCGAGTCAGTCGAAAAAACAATTAACCATACTGCTGTCGAAGTTCCAGGTTCCCAGATGGCTATGATGTCTCTTTCTGAAGCTGCGGTTCTCACTCTCCGTATGGCCGCCAATTTCACTAAAGAACAGGGGATCAAGATCATTGGTACCGAGCATATTCTCTACGCTCTCTTACGTCAACCAAACTCTCGTGCCAGTCTCATTCTTCAAGGCCTTAAAGTAGATTTAAATAGTCTTACTAATGCCATCGAGGAATACACCGAAAAACAGGCCGAAGATGCTAAGGTTGACCAGAAAAAAGCTGGCTTCACTCGTAAGGCTCCATTAAAATGGTTGACCAAGTATGGTCAAGACCTCACTGAAATGGCCAAACAGGGAAAACTTGATACCGTCATTGGACGTGATCAGGAAATTGAACGCACCGTTACCATTCTTTGTCGTCGCACCAAATCAAATCCTGTTCTCATCGGCGAAGCCGGTGTTGGTAAGACTGCCATCGTCGAGGGTCTCGCCACTCGCATTGTTAAAAATGAAGTTCCTGGTAGCCTAATTGGTAAACGTATCTATCAGGTCGACCTCAGTTCTGTTGTGGCTGGTACTAAGTTCCGCGGTGAGTTTGAGGAGCGCATTAAGGGTATTATTGATGAAGCTTCCGGTAATAAAGACCTTATTCTCTTTATTGATGAGATTCATCTCCTCTCAGGAGCCGGTTCTGGTGAAGGTAGTCTTGATGCTGCCAATATTCTAAAACCTGCCCTAGCACGTGGTCATATTCGCCTAATCGGTGCCTCTACTATGGATGAGTATCGTAAAACCATCGAAAAAGATAAGGCACTCTCTCGCCGTTTTCAAACTGTCATTGTCGAGGAACCTACTGATACTGTTGTTCTGCGTATCTTAAAAGGCGTCAAATCTCATTATGAAAAACATCATGGTGTAGTTATCCCTGATGAAATCTTAGACACTGCGATTAATATGTCCAAGCGCTACATCAATGATCGCTTTATGCCAGATAAGGTTATCGATGTGATTGATGAGGCTAGTGCCATTGCTAAGGTCGCTGCTGATAAAAAAGGCGGTGGTGAATACAAGAAACTTAAGATTGAGCGTGAAGACCTTCAGAAGAAGATTGAAGAGACCGCCGAGGCTGAGGATTTTGAAAAAGCAGCACTCTATAAGACTCGTGTAGCCAAAATTGATGAAGAGATTGAAAAACTTGAAAAAGCTGGCGTTAATGATCAGGTATCTCCCGTTCTCACCGAGGAAAACCTCGCTACTGCCATTAGCTTAAAAACCGGCATTCCTGTCTCTAAAGTTCACGGTTCTGAGATGAAAATGCTCACCGATCTCGAAAAACACCTAGATAAAGCTGTTATCGGTCAAGAAGAGGCTATTAGGGCTGTCGCCAAAGCTATTCGTCGAGGACGCTCTGGCATCAGTGATCCAAAACGTCCAATCGGTTCCTTCTTATTTATGGGGCCAACTGGTGTCGGTAAGACTGAGCTCGCTCGTGTTATTGCACGCGAGGTCTTTGGTGGTGATAATTCATTAATTAAGATTGACATGTCTGAATTTGGTGAAAAACATAATGTTTCTCGTCTTGTTGGCGCCCCAGCTGGCTATGTCGGTTATGACGACGGTGGTAAACTCACCGAAGCCGTTCGTCGTCATCCATATTCCGTCGTTCTCTTTGATGAGATCGAGAAGGCTCATCCTGAAGTCTTCAATATGTTACTCCAGGTCTTAGAAGATGGCGTTCTAACCGACGGACAAGGTAACCATATTAAGTTCAACAATACTATTATTATTCTTACCTCAAACCTCGGTGCCGACGAAATGTATGATGATGCTGAGTTTGGTTTTGGTAATAAAGACAAAAAGAGCGATAAATTTATCGAAGAAGAATATGAGGCCAGTAAGAATGCTGCCATGAAGGCGCTCAAGAAATCTATGCGCCCTGAGTTGATTAACCGCCTTGATGCCATTGAGGTCTTCCACGCTTTGACTAAGAAGCAAGTTGAGCAAATTTTTGACAATATGATCTCAGACCTCAAGAAGCGTCTTGCCGCTAAATCATTTGGTCTAAAACTCACCAAGAAAGCTTCTGAATTTCTCATTGAAAAAGGCTTCGACCCAAAGAATGGCGCCCGTCCACTTCGCCGTGCCATTGAGGATCATCTTGAATCTATCATCTCCGACGCCATCATCTCTGAGAAGATTAAAAAAGGTGAGATTGCCGTTGTCGATCTTAAAGATGATAAACTCACGCTAGAAATTGAAAAGAAGGAAAAATAATCTATGAAGCATCGCGCAAGGTTTGGTAGTTTTCTCGTCAGCCTAATAATCATCTCTGTCCTTCTTTGCGCCTATGCTTTTCAAGATGAATTTAAAGCAGGAGATTATGCTCTAACCGGCGATCTTTCATCTATCGCTTCCTCTCTCAATCTAACCAGTCGTGCGAAGCTCATCCTTCGTGCCACTCATCCAGAATTGCAAGAAAAAGCAAGTTTTAACCAAAGCTGCAATAGTCATAGCCAAGAGATCTATGTTCTTGGTTGCTATCGTGAAGACCAGGATCGCCTCTATGTCTATAATGTAAATTCATCTGAGCTCCCCGGTGTTCGTGAAGTGACTACGGCACATGAAATGTTGCATGCCGCCTACCATCGCTTGCTTTTTTGGGAAAAGTTAGATCTAAAAGATCAGCTACAATCAGTTTATGATCATCTTCCCGCAGGCTCTGATCTTCGCACCTCTATGCAAAATTATCATCCTGACGAATTTTATGATGAGCTACATTCTCGCATTGGCACTGAGGTCAAAGATCTTCCTGCGCCACTTGAGCGTTATTACCAGAGATATTTTACCGATCGTCAGTTAATCGTAAAATTTAACGAACAATATCATAATGTCTTTACCGAGCTTCAGCGCCAAACCGATCGCCTCAAAGAATCTATTGAAGTTAAAAAGCAATCCATAGAAAATAAAACTAAAGAATATCAAACTCAAAAGCAGCAGTTAAATGAAGTAATTTCCAACTTCAATTCACGCGCCGCTCGCGGTGACTTCAGTAGTCAATCTGATTTTAATACTAAACGCCAATCCATTGTTTCTCGTATTGATACGCTTAATCGAGAGTATGATCAACTAAAGCAGGCTATCGAGGAGCTTAATTCAGAGATCGCAAAATATAATCAAAGCATCTATCATAACAATGAACTCATTGATCAGATTAATTCCAATTCCATCCCTAAAGTCGATAAGGGTTTGTCTAATAGTTAATAAATAAAGGAGTAATATGAAAAATCAACTAAATAAAGCAAACGACTATCTCGTTCCCACTGTCATCGAGACCACTAATCGCGGTGAAAGATCGTACGATATTTATTCGCGCCTCTTAAACGACCGCATTATCTTTATGGGTGAAGATGTGAATTCCCATACCGCTAATCTTGTAATCGCGCAATTACTTTTCCTAGCCCACGAAGATCCTAAAAAAGACATCAAGCTCTACATCAACTCTCCTGGTGGCTCTGTTTATGATGGTCTTGCTATTATTGATACTATGAATTATATTGAGCCAGATGTTCAGACTATCGGTATTGGCCTGCAAGCCTCTATGGGGGCTATGTTACTTAGCTGTGGCGCCAAGGGCAAACGTTTTGCTCTGCCAAATGCTCGCGTTATGATTCATCAGCCAAGCTCTGGCACTGAAGGTAAAATTACCGACCAGGAAATCATGTTAAAGGAAGGTATTTTCTTAAAGAAGCGCCTCGCTGAGATTATGGCTAAGAATACTGGTAAAACTGTCGCTCAGGTCATCAAAGATATGGATCGCGATAATTGGATGTCCGCCGAAGAAGCCAAAGCATACGGCATCATCGATCAAGTCATCGAAAAGTAATAAAAAATATCCACCAACCTGGTGGATATTTTTTAAGTCTTCTAGCTTCTATTTTTCTTGATATAGGTGTCCTCTTTTTCCATCTGTGCTTTAAGAGTGTATTCCTTACATTTTCCGTTCGAACAGTTTGCTGCTTCGTAAGAATATGTACTTCCTTCACGTCCCAAGTTTACTCCACCTGGATCCGTAAACAGACTTGGGTCCATCACCGTCAAATTTTCCTCAGAAATTTTCTCAGGGTAGTATCCATTCTTTGCGTGGAAGCCTTCCTCAAGTGCATAATACATGGCATTAATCGCCTCTTTGCGCTGTTCATCGCGGTGCATCGCATCCAAATTCAGCTTCTGTAAGAAGAATAGCACAAGTAACAGGGAAGCAAAAAAGATCACCACCACCAATTCAATAATCGTAAACCCCCTCTTTGTTTTTTGTTCAACCATACCCATATTATACACGATTTTCTGCTAAGAACTTTTTCACCTTCGGGGCGATTGCTGCAAAATGTGGCTGTTTATAGAATTCTTCCAGGTCAACCCACTGAAAACCATCAGATTCATTTGGATCGATTATTATTTCTTGCAATTCATTTATGTCAAACAAATAACCAAAATCATGATGCAAGTGTGCTGGCTCACCTTTTTTGGGATTCTCTGGAATCTTATGGGTATTAATACGAAATGGCACCAGTGGGTCATCTGGAAGAACTGCGAGATAGTTTATTTTATCCAAATTAAGACATCCTGTCTCTTCCTCAAGCTCTCGTAGTGCTGCCGCAAATGGTGTAGCATCCTCTTTTTCAATATGTCCACCCGGTTGTAACAAAATATCTAAGGACTTATGTTTTAAGAGTAAAATTTTGCCAGAATTAGGGCAGATAATAAAAGCCGAGGCCGTAAAATGGCCATCCGAGTTTTTTCTATCAAATATCCTTTCTTCATCCATCCCCGCCTTTTCGGCCAGCTTCCTTGCCATCAGCAGATCTTCTGCTTCTTCCGGATAAAGTTCCAAATATTCGTTAATTAACTCTCTTATCATAAATTTATTTTACCACTAAAGCCTGTTATAATTTTAGTATGGGAAAAAACACTAGCCAGTTTGTCTGTCAGAATTGTGGGGCCAAATATTCAAAGTGGGCGGGGCATTGTAATAACTGTGATGCCTGGAATTCCATCATTGAAGATCTTGTGGTTAGTGAAGCTAGTGGAAAAAATGCTATCTCTCAGGCCAAGACTAGTGGTCAACTTTTGAAATTCACCAAGATTAATGAGATTACGGTTACTAGCGACAAGGAACGTCTTAAAACTGAATTTCCCGGCCTCAATGAAGTACTTGGTGGTGGTATTCTACGCGGTTCCGTCACGCTTCTTGCCGGGCAGCCGGGAATCGGTAAGTCCACTATTTTAATGCAAATTTGTGCTGAAGTTGCCAAAAAACATCAGGTGCTCTATGTCTCTGGTGAAGAGTCGGCCAGCCAAGTCAAAATGCGGGCCGCTCGTCTCGGCGCTGATTCTGATAAGTTAGTTTTTGCCAGCTCTACCTCTGGCAATGATATTGCCAAGACCGTTCGTGAGGGTGAGTTTGATCTAGTGATTGTCGACTCAATTCAGACTCTCGCCATCAACGAAATCTCCTCCGCGCCTGGCACCGTCTCTCAAATTACTAATGCTGGAAACCTCATCATTCAGGTCGCCAAGTCCACAGACACCGCTGTGATCATTGTTGGTCATGTCACTAAGGAGGGCACTCTTGCCGGTCCTAAAGTTTTGGAGCATCTTGTTGATGTGGTGGTCAATTTTGAGGGTGATCGTTATGGTGGTTTCAAAACCATTCGTGCCGTGAAGAATCGTTTCGGGCCTACTTCCGAAGCTGCGATCTTTGAAATGAACGAAAAAGGCTTAAGCGAAGTACAGAATCCTTCCGCCGCCCTCCTCGCCGAGCGCCAAAATACTGACGGCTCAATTATTCTTGCTACTCTGGAAGGCACTCGTCCACTTTTGGTTGAGATTCAGGCGCTTTGTACAACCACTAATTTCGGCTACCCTAAGCGCGCCGCTTCCGGTTTTGATCTTAATCGCCTCAATCTACTCATCGCAGTCATCGAACAGCGCACCAAACTAAATCTCAGTGATAAAGACATTTTCTTAAACGTGGTTGGTGGTATTAAGATTAAAGATTCCGCCGCCGACCTTGCAGTCTGTCTTGCCATCGCCTCTGCCGCCGCCGGCCGTAAGCTTTCCGAAGAGTATGTGGTTTTTGGTGAGGTTGGGCTTGGTGGTGAAATTCGTTCTGCCTTCCGTCCTGATCAGCGAATCAATGAAGCGAAGAAACTCGGGTTCAAACACGCCATCGCCCCCGCTACTATTCGCGACCCCTTCGTTATTCCTGTCAAGGATTTACGTACTACTCTGATCCAATATGTTAATGAATAAATATATCACCAGATGAATAATAATTCTAAAATTTTCACCAAACAAATCTCATTCCAGCTTCTCAAAAATCAGGGAACTAATCCATGCGCATTCTAGGTATTGACCCCGGCACTGGCATCTGCGGCTTTGGTGTTATTGAGATTAAGCAGCAAAATGGTCGCACTACTGGTCGCGCTAAGATGATCGATAATGGCGTAATTACTACTCCCGCCCACACTCCTCTCCAGGAGCGTCTCCTCGATATCTATGAATCACTTCATGAAATCATTAAATTAGACCAGCCTGACTGTGTTAGTATTGAAAAACTCTTCTTCACCAAAAATATCACCACAGGCATTTCTGTCGCCGAGGCCAGAGGTGTCGCTCTACTTGTCTGTAAGCAGCATAATCTCCCAACCTTTGAATACACACCAAACGAAATTAAGAAAACCATGACTGGCTACGGTAGTGCCGACAAAAAACAAATGCAAGAGATGGTTAAGCTTCATCTCGGACTTACCGAAGTGCCAAAACCTGATGATGCCGCCGATGCTCTCGCCGCCGCCATCACTCATTCACTAATGCATCTTGGGGAATAATAAAAGCCTCTCTTGCAATATCATCAGCTGTTTCGCTCTTTTCGTTACATCTGCACAAAAATAAGCCCCACGTGAGGCTTATTTTCTAATACAGTCTTAGTAATTAATTGCACGAATTTCAAAGAAGGCTTGAGGATGAGCGCAGACTGGACAAACTTCGGGTGCTTCTTCGCCCACAAAAGTATAGCCACAGTTTCGGCACTTCCAAACCGTCACCTTGTCTGACTTAAATACGATGTCATCATCAATATTCTTCATTAGCTTCAAATAACGCTCTTCATGGGATTTTTCAATTGCCGCCACACCTTCAAACTTGGTTGCAATCTCGATGAAGCCTTCTTCACGTGCTATTTTTGCAAACTCGGCATACATCTCAGTCCACTCGTAATCTTCACCAGCTGCTGCCGCCTCAAGATTACTTCTCGTGTCGCCTACTTTTCCACCGTGAAGGTATTTAAACCACAGCTTTGCATGTTCTTTTTCGTTGTCTGAGGTTTCATTAAAAATCGCAGAGATCTGTTCATAGCCTTCTTTTTTGGCTTGAGAAGCGTAAAACTGGTATTTTACTCTAGCCTGCGCCTCGCCGGCAAAAGCGGTTTGTAAATTCAAATAAGTCTTACTGTTCTTAAAAGCCTCAGTATCAATATCAGACATATAATCCTCCTTTAGTTAAACATAGATGTTACAATATATTATATAATACAGAACCCTCTAGCGCCAGCAGATAAAAGAGTAACCCGGAAGAAAGGACGACCATGGCAATTGAACGCGTAATTGATAATGTCTCGCATCAAGATGATACTGAAGAGCAGGTGATTGAAGTCAGTCTACGTCCGACTAGTTTTCAGGAGTATGTGGGGCAAGAACGTCTCAAGCGCAACCTTAAAATTGCCATCGACGCCGTCAAAAAACGCGCCGACGGAACTTCGCTCGATCATGTTTTATTATATGGTCCTCCAGGTCTTGGTAAAACCACCATGGCTAACGTCATCGCGCATGAACTTGGCGCCAATCTTCGCGTCACCTCTGGTCCTGCCATTGAGCGTGCTGGTGATCTTGCCTCTATCCTCACCAACCTTCAAGATGGCGACGTTCTTTTTATTGACGAGATCCACCGTCTGCGTCGTGCGGTTGAGGAGATTCTTTATTCGGCCATGGAGGACTACAAGCTCGATATTGTTATTGGTAAAGGTCCGGCCGCTCGTTCTGTCCGTCTCGACCTCCCTCATTTCACCGTCATTGGTGCCACCACTCGTACTGGTTCTCTTGCTGGTCCGCTTCGTGACCGCTTCGGCATCACGCATCGTCTAGAATATTATAAGGTTCCAGAAATTGAGCAGATTGTCTCACGTACTGCCGCCATCTTAAATACTGAAATTAAGCCTGAAGCTACGGCCCTTCTCGCCACTCGCTCTCGTCTCACCCCTCGTATTGCCAATCGTCTCACGAAGCGTGTCCGTGATTTTGCCGATGTGAACGGCGACGGCATTATTGATCCTGAAATCGCCACTCGTGCCCTAGCTCTTCTTGAGATTGATGAACTGGGCCTTGATCCTGCTGATCGCAATATGTTGGAATTAATGCTTGAAAATTACGAGGATCGTCCCGTTGGCCTTACTACTATCGCCGCCCTTACCGGCGATGAAACTACAACCATCGAGGACTATTACGAACCATACCTGATTCAGCTTGGCTTTATTGAAAAAACTCCTCGTGGTCGCCGTGTTACTGAAAAAGCCAAGCGTCATCTTAATGCTTTGAAGATTCAAAGATAATTCAGACTAAAATCATGTAAGGTTCAGTACCTTTGCAACACTTCATAAGGAGTTTTAATAAATTTTAATTGAGAAGATAATAATGAATATATATGTACTCAGACATGGGCAAACCAACTGGAATGCTAAGCAAGTAGTTCAAGGTAAAATGAACGAAAGCCATCTCGATGAAACTGGTATAAAACAGGCTACGGCAATTCGAGAAAAACTTTTAAATAATGTTTTTGATACCGTGTTAGTATCTCCTCTTCATAGAGCTCAAGAAACAGCCAAAATCGTAAATAATGGTATACGTAAATATGATATTGATGAAAGACTTACCGAAAGAAGCTACGGCGATTTCGAGGGACACAATTATGATATTTATCCCAATTATGACGATTTATGGGATTATAGTATTGTCGATACTTCAAAAATCGGTAACATAGAGCCTGTTAAAGTATTCTTTGACAGAATTCATGATGTCATCAATGAGCTAAAAACAAAATACCCAGATGGGAACGTTCTTCTTATCTGTCATGGCGGAGTTTGCCGAGTAATACATTACCTTAATGAGGGGTTTGATAACAAAACGGACTTACTTCAATTCCATGCAAATAACTGTCAATTAGATATCTACGAATTCTAATTATCGGGATCGCTGCTCTAATCCCTCAAGTGTAACGCCTTGAGGTGTTAATTTAGGGAAAATTTGCAAAAACTCTCTGAAAATGCTATAATAAATACCAATTAATTGGGACCAGATTATGGCAAAAACCTCCAAAAAACAGTTACCAGGCATCGCCTTTGAAAAAGGTGAGCATCTTGTTTTAGTAATTAAACGAACCAAGCTCATTCCTCTCGGTTTTTGGGCGGGTGCTTTTATCTGCTCGATCGTCCTGATCGCCGCAAGTATCCTCATCAATGGCGGCAGTTCATTTATTTTTAACCTTGATCCCACCTCTCGCTCTTTCTTCCTTATGATTATTCTTGTCGTGCTTGGTACTATCTGGATCGCTACTTTAATCTCCACTCATGTTTACTCTGGTAACTGCCTTTATGTTACTAATAAACGTCTTATCCAGAATTCTGTCACCTCTCTTTTTTCAAGCTCCACCAATGTGATTGATCTTGTCGCTGTAGAAGATGTTAGTTTCAAACAATCTGGTATTTTTGAACATATGTTTAGTGTTGGCACACTTCGTATGTCCACCATCGGTTCTGAAACTACATATACCTTTGAGAATGTTGATACTCCAACTGATGAGCTTGAGATTATTACTCATCTTGTCCATGTTGAAAAAGGTGAAGCTCCAGCAGAAGCCTGTGCCGTAAATGGTGCGGCCAATACTGCATCCACCGTAATTAATTCTAGTGCTCCTACTACTGTTGTTGCTACCCAACCAGTCACCTTTACAAGCACTAACGACTCAGTCCCTCCAGTCATCGAAGTAATTGCTCCCGCTACTCCATCAGCCGAAGGTGTTGATACTAGTAGTACAACTTTTAATCCTCCAGCCAATTAGCCCCCATAAAACAAAAAAATACCTGGCAGCACCAGGTATTTTTTTACGTATATTTATTGTTGCTTGAGTGCTAGCCTAATACGCTCTTCAATCGGCAGACTGGCATCAACTTTTGATAACGCATCGGTCGCCTCCTTCAACGGGAAGCCGAGTGCCATCAAGGCATCCAGCGCCTCATCATTTTCTGGTTGACTTTGTACTGATACAACCTCAGTTGCGCCGTATTTTGTCGGAAGACCCACTTTATCTTTCAAATCCACGATTACACGTTCTGCAGATTTCTTACCCACACCTGCTGCCTTGCTTACAAACGTTGCATCTGCATTGGCGATTGCGTTCCGCACTTCTTCTGGTGCCGCCAAAGAAAGAATTGCCATCGCCGCCTTCGGCCCCACTCCGTTCACTGAGATCAGCATTTCAAATATTTTCTTCGCCATTAAACTCGAAAATCCATACAGATCTTCAGATGTCTCCCTTATCGCATGGTATGTATAAAATTTCTTCTTCTCGCCCACGTTAGTTGCTTCAGCGTCGATCTGTGATAGTCCAAGCTCATATCCCACTCCATGAACATCAACAATAATTGAATTTAAAAATTTTTCGGAAACTTCTCCCTCAATGTGTGCAATCATATCACTATTTTATCACAGACAGATTTTCTCTCTCAGCCATGACTTTCTTTGGTATAATAAGCATAAAGGTTTTAAGATGTCTGAACAGTTCAATCAATTTTATTCCGTAGAGAATCAAGACCCCCAGGTCATGAATGGGGAAGTATCACTCTCGAACCCTTATCAACCTGAGCTACAACAACAATTTTCTGATCCCGAACTTGATCTTCTTTTAACTCTTTCTTCAAGCCTTCAAGAACAAATTGGCATCAAAATGGAGAGCTCTAATTTAGTCACCACAGGACAGGACGATAATCCTGAAAATGAATATGATGATGACAATGATAATTTTGAGGAAGAAGAGAACTACGAGAATGAATATGACGACGAGGATGAGCGTATCGAGTTTCGTGACAGCTATAAGAAAATCAATCAATATCCTCTCACTCCTGAAATCTATGAGCGGTTCCCGTTCCTTCACGAACTCCCACAAGGTGTCGCTGTTATGGGCGGCGTTGCCAGGAGTATTACTAGGCAATTTCTCACCGGTGACATAGAACCGATCCGCGATATTGATCTTGTTCATATTAATGATCGTGAAGGCGATCAACCAGTTTCTCCTGAAGAATTAGAACATCTCTCTCAAAAGTTCATGCCGGAAGATTATGCTTTTGGTCATGGTATCCAACCAGAGTCTTTCGAGCATTACTTCCGTACTCGTGACTTCACCGTTAATGAAAGCCTAATCTTAAATAATCAACTCTATTTTACTGAGTCTGCCAAGAATGATTTTCTGGAAAATATCATCCGACCTACTTACAAGGAATTACCAAATCATCAAGATGAATTAAGTAGTCGTCTCTTTCTCAAGGCCCTGATGATGCAAAGTGTCATCGCTGAATTCACCGACTCCATTCCGACCCTAGAAGATATTAATTATGTTGACCGTATCCGCACTTTTGATATAGCCCTCATGCTTAATAAATGCATTAGTCGTGGTGCAGAGGTTGCACAAAGTTTTACAGCTAACCTAGTCGACTGGGATGTTATCTCAGAAGATTTTCTGGGCCGTCCGCTCGCCGCTGCCAGGGACCTTCGTCAGGACTTATATAATTTTAACTACTATCCATCCGCCTATAAGCCAAATCAAGATTCATCCTCGAACGAAAAATCTGATCAAGAAATTAAGGAGTATCTCAAATCAATCAACTTTAAGGAATTTGATCTGCCAGATTCAATGTCTAGGTTTCATACCTCAGACCCCAGTATTCGACTGGCTATCAAAGAATATGAAGAAGGTTCGACCGACCAGATCCGTCTGCCTATTGATAAAGTTCCGATTAATCCCGATGATTACCCAGAGCGTTTTCATGGTCAATATGAAGACTATGATTTTGACTTTATTAACTCTGAGGACTAAGCTCTTACGCTTTTAAAAATCTGATCTTTTATCTTCGAACGACACAAGACTTCGCTCAACAAAAAATAACGAATCTCTTCGTTATTATCCTGCTATATCTTGGTAGCACCAACTGGGATCGAACCAGTGACCTTAGGCTTATGAGTCCTACGCTCTAACCAGCTGAGCTATGGTGCCACTTGGCGGAAGGGACAGGATTCGAACCTGCGAAGCGTTAACTTGCTGGTTTTCAAGACCAGTGCCATCAACCACTCGGCCACCCTTCCGCTAACTATTTTAACAGATTATTCGGCGTTCGTAAATACGTTTGTTACATCGTCGAGGTCATCAATTGCATTTAGTAATTTATCTACTTTTTCGGCATCATCCTCGCTCACAGGTACTGAAGTGTTCGCAATGTAGCGAAGTTCTGCATTTTCGACAGTAAGTCCAGCATCAATCAAAGCCTGTCTGACTTTCATCAAATCAGTCGCCTCTGTAATGACTTCGATACCTTCCTCACCTTCGTTGGCATCTTCAGCGCCGCAATCAAGTGCTGTCATCAAAGCATCTTCGCCTTTTTCAGCAATTTCAATCACGCCCTTCCTAGCAAACTGGAACATCACACTTCCAGGATCAGCCATGCGACCACCATTCTTAGATAGAGCATTGCGTACTTCTGGCATGGTTCGATTCTTATTATCTGTCGCTACCTCAATGATGATCCCAATTCCAGCTGGACCGTAAGCCTCGTAGGTTTCCTCAATCATTGCCGCCGCACTCTTGTCGGTTGCTCTTGCAATTGCACGCTCAATATTCGCCTTAGGCATATTTGCCTTACGTGCTTTTTCAAGCACCATCGCAAGCGTAGGATTCATCGTCGGGTCGCCACCACTTCTTGCGGCAATCGCAATCTGGTTTGCAATCTTCGTAAAAGCTGCGCCGCGTTTTGCATCGACAATAGCTTTCTGGCGTTTAGTTGTCGCCCATTTACTGTGTCCTGACATCTTTTGACCTTCCTATTTTTATAATTTCTTCTCTATATTATACCATTAAAGCCGTATGAAATCTCTACTGATTGTCGCCATCTTATCTTTTGGTAAATTAAATTTTTTCCCAGGCTGGTAATTTTTAATAGCTTCCAGGAAATTTAGTAGTTGAGGTCTAGTTAATGATATGTTTGCCTCAAGACAAATCGACCGCAGAATTTCAGAACTCACAGCAGATTCTTCGGCTTGAAAATAATCTCTTCTAAAAAATATCTCACCCTGTGAATTTCTCATTACTATTGTTTCTAATAGATTTTCAAGATTTTTCTCAATCTCCTCGCGTAGACTCTTCTGCTTCTCAGCAAGCTCTAGCACCACCACCTTCTTTTCTTTTTCCAGGTTTTTTAAGGATTCTCTGACTCGGTTGCGTAAATAGTCATCCTGATAATTCGTTGGGTCCTGTCGAAAACAGAGGTGATTCTCACCCGCATAACGTAAAATATCAGTCTTATTCATCTTAAGATCGACAAGTGGTCTCCTTATCTTACTATTACCAAAAGGAGCCAAGCCCCGCCAGAAAGTTCCTCTAATCAAATTGATTACCACCGACTCTAAAAGGTCATCAAGGTGGTGTGCCGTACAAATTTCCCCTTGATATTTATTCGCCACATGATATAAAAAAGCGTATCTTTTTTCTCTAGCTTCTTCCTCTGAAACACCTTCACCCAGTATCATTTTTGATGACTCAAGCGGCACTCCATACTCTTTGCATCTTCGCTTAACAAATTCCTCGTCAAGATCTGCCGACTCTCTGGTGCCGTGATTAAAATGTGTCACCAAAATATTACCAGGTTCACTCTTGTAGAACATATCGAGTAGTACCATCGAATCAATCCCACCCGAAACTGCTAGAATTTTCTTCACTCTCAAATTATACCAAAATCTGCTCATTCCATCTCTACTCCATATCTGTTATAATTAACCCATGAATTCAGACCATATTCGTAACTTCTGCATTATCGCTCATATCGACCACGGTAAATCCACTCTTGCTGATCGCATGATGGAAATTACTGCCACGGTCGAGAAGCGACAAATGAAGTCTCAGCTTCTTGATTCTATGGAACTAGAACGTGAAAAAGGAATCACGATTAAGTTGACTCCTGTTCAAATGCATTACAAAGGTTATGAATTGAACCTTATCGACACTCCAGGCCACGTCGATTTTTCTTATGAGGTTTCCCGTTCTCTCCAGGCCGTTGAGTCGGCAATTCTTGTGGTTGATGCAACCCAGGGTATTCAGGCTCAAACTCTCGCCAATGTCTATCTTGCTCTCGAGCAGGATCTAACAATTATCCCTGTGATTAATAAAATTGATCTTCCAGCTGCTGATGTCGAGAAGGTCTCAAATGAGATCATCAATTTGCTTGGTTGCAAAAAAGAGGAAATTATTCCAGTTTCCGCGAAGACTGGCCTCAATGTCGAAGCAGTGCTTGATGCTATCATTGATAGAGCTCCAAGTCCAAAAACTCCGCTCGAGCTTGAAGCTGCCGCCGCTGATCAGACTCGCGCCCTCATTTTCGACTCCTATTTCGACGATTATCGCGGTGTTGTCCTCTATGTCCGCATCTTCAATGGCCAAATCAAAAAGAATGATAATATTTTTATGATGGCGTCAAAAATTAATGGCATTGCTCTCGAGGTCGGCGTTTTAAAACCAGGTATGCAGCCAAAGGATAGTCTTTCTGAAGGTGAGGTCGGCTATATAGTGACCAACCTAAAAACCACTCGTGAGGCAAAAGTTGGTGATACTGTTACTCTCCATAAGAAATCCGCCAAAACTCCACTCCCCGGTTATAAGAATGTTCTTCCTTTTGTTTACGCTGGGTTTTTCCCAGTTTCCAATGATCAGTATAAGGATCTTAAAGATGCAATTGAAAAGCTATCTCTTAGCGATTCCGCCCTCCGTTTTGAGCCTGAAAATAGCCCAGTTCTAGGTTTTGGCCTACGTATCGGTTTCCTTGGTCTTCTTCACATGGATATTATTAAGGAACGTCTTGAACGTGAATTTAAACTAGATCTCGTTGTTACCAATCCTTCTACCAACTACCAGGTCCGCCTAAATTCTGGCGAAGAGCTCGAAATTAAATCTGCCTCCAATCTTCCTGATGCCAGTTATGTCGCCGAGATTCGTGAGCCTTGGGTGAAGGGCGAAATTATTTTGCCAGTTTCCATGATTGGCAATGTCTTGACTTTGATTGTTGAGAAACGTGGCCTGCAGAAGAATATCTCATATCTCGAAGATCGTGCCTTAATTGATTTTGAAGCCCCAATGGCTAACCTTCTTACTGATTTTTACGATCAACTAAAATCCCTTACTTCTGGTTATGCCAGCTTTAACTATGAAATTTCTGACTATCGTCCTGAAGACCTGGTGCGTGTTGATTTTCTTATCGGTGGTGAGCGTATAGATGCTCTCGCTCTGATGTGTCATCGTTCTGAGTCAGATTCCATCGGTCGTACAATCACCAAGAAGTTAAAAGAAGTAATCCCTCGTCAGAACTTTGAGGTTGCCTTGCAGGCTGCCATCGGTGCCAGAATTATTGCTCGCGAAACCATCGGTGCCTTCCGCAAAGATGTCACGGTGAAGATTCACACGGGTGACCGCGACCGTAAGGCCAAGTTGCTTGAGAAACAAAAGCGTGGTAAAGCCAGGATGAAGCGTTTTGGCAAGATCGACATTCCATCCGAAGCCTTCACTGTTATGCTAAAACGCGACTAAGCGTGTGGTATTTATTTCTTCGACACGCTCAAGGCCGCTCGGCCAAGCCTATGGTCTCATCAATAAATACGCACACAAAAACCTTTCATCAAAAAACTAGCATCTTCGCGATGCCAATTTCGTTTTTGACGAGAAAACTCAATAACCATAAGTAGAATTGGTTATTATCCCGCACTCATAAGCTTATGGAGTCGATCTGTGTTATTGAGGTTTATTATTTATTTTTCTGAGACCATAAGCACGGCCGAGCGGCCTTGAGCGTGTCGAAGAAAAATAAATATAAACCTACAGGTAGAGTCTATAACGAACCAATAAACTCAATCAACCGATCAATAACATTGGCATATACCTCATCACGACCCCCGCTCGCTGGTACCTTAACCAACATCTTTAACTCATCGTAGTGATTAAGTACAGGCATGGTTTTTTCACGAAATTCTGCAAGTCTGGTTTCGAAAACCTCGATATTTGCATCATCCGCACGTTCGCCACGATCATTCAGCTCTTTAGCTGCCTCAAAGCGATTTTTCACTTCTTCCTCTGTAAGATCTAACATCACGACCGCTTTGATCTCGTGTCCACCTGCCTTTGCAGCTTCCATAATTTTGTCTTCTTCACCAGACCATCTTCCTACACTTGATAAAACCAGGGAATCATTACTTAGCTCTTCTCGCGAAAAATAAGGCAAAATTATATCATAAAAGGTATTTGTTGGAATCAGCTTTCCGCTACCAGTCATATCATCATTCTGCTCTGCCTCGTAAGCCCGAATAATAATGCCGGAAGATAAAAACTTTGCTTGAAGATCCTCAGCCAGTCGCATTCCCACCGTATCCTTACCGCTCATCGGTAATCCAAAAATGTTTAGGCTCCCAGTTTCCAGCCAACTTTTAATTTTTTCAAGTTTTTCATTCAAGTTCATTTTTTCCATATCTAATTATATCATGGCCTAGGCTTGTTGATTTTCATGTTCTCGTGGAGCCAAAACTGCCCTTTCTTTTTTAAACTGTTTATGCTATAACTGAAATATATAAGGTCATAAAAATCCCAAAGGGGAATCATATGTTTATTAAAATAAACACCAAAACAAACAAAAATTAGCTATAAATAAATTTTTTCATTTACTCCCACCTATTCTTTTAGGCTTTGCCACTCTTATTTTTTCCATTACAACACTTTTATTTTCACAGATAAAAACTTTTGCTGCTCCCGGAACCCCTTCAGGAACGCCTGGTATCTTGGCTTTCTCAGTCAACAAGCCAACAATCGATCTCCACTTCACTAACTCTGAAATTCAATCTAATACTTTCAAATCCGACGCCGCAGTTCTATGGTGTGACGCCCCTAACCCTACGGGTTTCTCTGTATTTCTTTCCAGCATTGACGAAGATACTAGTCTAAAACACTCAGAATCATCAGTCACGACTCAGATACCGTCAATCACGGCGCCTCAATTTGGCAGCATCTCTACTCCACAAACCTGGGGCTATCGCATACCAAATAAGGCAACTGAGGGCTGGAAGCCAATTCCAAAAAATAGTAATCCAGATATCATCTATACAACCAATTATGGCGGTGCGATGAAAATTGGTGCTGAATTTGGTGTTAAAACTAGTTCCAATCTCCCATCTGGAGTTTATTCTAAGCAGGTTGTTTTTACCCTTGTCACAAATCGCGCCCCCACCACCGCTACTTTAAAAGTCGGTAAAGATTTCGTATTCGTCATTAACTCCCTAGATGGATTATCAGGTATCAAAGAATTTAAGAAAGCCTCCTCTGCTCCCGCTCCAGGCACTAGTACAAAAATTGCCTCCACTACAGATTCCGAAGTGCCTGCCTATCTCTGGTATGATGCCCCTTCAAAGACCGTCTTCTGGTGGAGTGATGCAGACACCGTGTATGCAAACGAAGACTCCAGTTCAATGTTCAACAGTTTAGGCGATGTTGAAAAAATTGATATGGATGGCATCAACACTAGTCGCGTTAAAAATATGTCCGGGATGTTTCATAGCGGTAAAAATTTATATAGAGAAATCAATTTGACCAATTTTGATACAAGTAATGTTGAAGACATGAGTTATATGTTTGCAACATATGGTATGAAAACTATGGAGAATCTTGTCCCAATCAATTTCTCCAATTTTAATACGAGTAAGGTTAAAAATATGGAGCACATGTTCTCTTATTCGTTTCTTCCATCTTTAGACATCAGAAATTTTGATACAAGTAATGTTGAAAATATGGGATGGATGTTTGATGCTCTTAATAATGTCAGAAACCTTGACTTATCAGGCTGGAATGTGAAGAAAGTTAATAATGTTCAAGGTATATTTTCTCGTTTAAATAAACTCCAGTCCTTAAATCTTTCAGGTTGGCAGATGGATTCGGTGACTGATATGTAATTTATGTTTAGCGGTCTTGCCGATCTTACTTCTCTAAACTTAACAGGCTTCACTACAAAAAATGTCACCAATATGGCGCATATGTTTGTTGGCGTAAGTAAGCTTGCAGACCTCGATCTCTCGAGCTTCGATACTAGTAAAGTTACAAATATGCAAGGCATGTTTAATAATATGGGTTCCCTCAATAATATCAACCTCTCGAGTTTTGATACTAGAAATGTTACTGATATGTCGCTAATGTTTTCGATGAATGTCGCAATGACTCCTCCAATCTCCAGACTTGACCTCTCCAACTTCGATACTAGCAACGTTACAAATATGTATAGAATGTTTACGGGGCTTTCAAACTTAACAGAACTTAAGATTCAATCATTTAATACAAAAAAGGTTACGAATATGACCAGTATGTTCTCTAGGTCCTTCATGAATCCAGCTAATGGTATTCTAGATATCTCAAACTTTGATACCAGTAATGTCACCGATATGAGCGGTATGTTCTTCTACTCTAAGCTTAAAACTATCTATGCTAGCCCAAGTTTTGTAACAACTGCTATTATAGTTTCACCAACTTCACCGAATAACCCATTCATGAACAACACTAATCTAGTCGGCGGCAATGGCACCCAGTATATTTCTCCAAATAATAGTATTCAGTATGCTCACATTGATGCACCAGGCAACCCAGGCTACTTCACTCAGAAACCATAAAAACTTTCAAATATGAAATGGCTATGCTAAAATTAAACAGAATTATTAAATAGGTCATATATGTTTTTAAGCAAAAAATACAAACATAACTTCTTGAAACCACAATTTCTCCTCGCATCATTTTTCGTATCCATTTTAAGTATTCTATTTTCTGTACATTCGTCGGTATCTGCTCTCTCTCTCCATCTCGACGCCGACCGTAAACTTTCAGTTTAATCAGGCTGAAAATGCCGCCTCCGCATTTAAGGAAGACATGGCCGTGGTTCAATACGATACCGATAATAAGACTGGTTTTACCGCCTATGTCTCTAGTATTGATGAGGATACAAGTCTGAACCATACAGACTCTTCTGTGGCTCAAAAGATTACTTCAATCACTTCGCCGAGCAATGCTTCTTCCTTTAATTCCAAAAACTGGGGGTATCTGGCTGATCAGGCCTCCTTTAACAGCACTTTTAAGCCAATCCCAAAAGCTAGTCAGCCTGACCAGGCGCTCAATATTAGTCTTCCAGAACAAGCTAAATTTTTCCTACATTTTGGTGTCAAGACTGGCCCAGATCTTCCCGCTGGTACTTATTCTAAAAAGATACTAGTAACCGCCATCACAAATTATGTCCCTACCTCGGCCACATTTATTCCAGGTCCCAATGTTAATAGTGCAATTCGTAATGCTAATATAGGCCACGATGTAGAATATTTTAAGAAATCGAACATTGCTCCAGCAAATCTAGCCACAGCTACGGTAGTTTCTACTACAGACTCAGATGTTCCCATCTATCTTTGGTATGACCAAGCTGCAAGGACCATATTTTGGTGGAGTGCTGCTGATACAGTTTATGCTAATGAAGACTCCAGTCTTATGCTTGCAAACCTTAATGATAATGCAACACTCGTGCAGTTAATTGATACTCGTGGCATTGATACTAGTAGGGTGAAAAATATGCACCATATGTTTTGGACTAAAGATGGTTTAGTCAAGCACATTAATCTTGATGAATTTGACACCTCGAATGTAGAGGATATGGGCTATATGTTCTCCACTCCGTATGAAAATAATTTAACTACACAGATTGATCCTGTTGATTTTTCGCGATTCAATACCAGAAGGTTAAAAATTATGACTGGTATGTTTGCCGGTTCCCATCTGCCATCAATAGATATTAGAAATTTCAATACCAGTAGTGTGACTAATATGGAGCATCTTTTCAATGGTCTTAAAAAGGTTACCGATCTAAACCTATCGGGTCTAAATGTGAGAGAAGTAAATAACATCGGCTCACTCTTTGCCAGAAACCCAGGCCTTATTTCACTCAATCTCTCGGGTTGGCAACTTGACTCTGTCCATGATATGAGCTACATGTTTAATCAACTACACGCACTTAATACCTTAAATCTTACTGGTTTCACCACCAAGAATGTTGTAGATATGAATCACATGTTTAACGAGTGTCACAACCTCACCGCTCTTGATCTCTCTAGTTTCGATACTAGGAATGTGACAGACATGAATAATATGTTCCGCGATGACTTTGCTCTTAAAAATCTCAATCTCTCTAGTTTTAGTACTAGCAATGTTACTAATATGAAGGAAATGTTTAGACATTCTGGTGTCATCTACCCACTAGATGTTTCTACCTTTGATACTAGAAAGGTCACAAATATGGACGGTATGTTTTACTGGACGCTTATGGCTCCTGAGAATGCTACTCTTGATATATCAAACTTCGACACGAGAAGTTTGACCTCTGCTCTTGGCATGTTCAACTATACAAAAGCCAAGACCATCTATGTTTCTGATCAATTTACTGTTAATAATCTAGCGCCCATCCCTCACGAGATGTTCATGTCTAACACAAACTTAGTTGGCGGTAACGGTACGCAATATGCCTATCCAAATAATAATAGTGGTTTTGCTCACATCGACGCGCCAGGCAACCCAGGTTATTTCACCCGAAAACCATAATCATTAACAAGTTATCCTCAGTTCATCCTCTAAAGCTTTTTGCCAACTAAATCCCCGCAAAATCCCTTGTCCTTGATTTTCCGCTCATGCTATAATTAATAATACTTAAGGTTATTTAAAAGGGGGAAAGGGAAATATGAATTTTAGTAACACCAAACGTGCTAACGTTTTGCGCCGGTTTCAGTTTAGTAAGATTTTCTATCTAATTCCTTTTCTCACATTGAGTTTTTTGGTCACTCTGCTTGGTATATTCGTTATTGAAAGTTCTGATCGTACCACTTTTGCTACTCCTGGCGCCCCAGGCTCCCCGGGTCATCCCGCCACTTTGATCACTTCGGTTTCTAGTCCAACAGTCAACTTTCATTTTAGCGCCGCTGAGCTTCAATCTTCCGCTTTCAAAACCTCTTCCGTTACTGTAAATATAAGTACCAATAACGAAACTGGGGCTAAGACCTATCTCTCTAGTGTAGACGAAGATACAAACTTAAATTCAACTGACCCAACAATTTCCCAGAAGTTTACAAGCATCACTTCAGAGACTAGCTCTTCTGGTTTTGCTCAAAATAAATGGGGCTATCGTGCATCTACCTCTGCTCCAAATGGTAATTACAAGCCAATAGCCAAGGCTAGTCAGGCAGATCTTCTCTATACTGAGAATACTCCTAACACAGTTACTTATAATTTGGAATTTGGCGTTAAGCCTAATCCAGATCTCCCAGCCGGTACCTACACAAAGCAAATTCTCATCACTTCCGTCACTAATCATGTTCCAACCTCCACCGTCCTTATTCCAGGCCAAAACTTCAAGGACGCAATTACAAGTCTCGGCCCGACCGGCGTAGTTAAATCTTTTAAGCGTGCTAAGTAGCCCCTCCTGCTGGGGCGGCTACGAAGGTAGTCTCTACTGCGGATTCAGAAGTTCCAGCTTATGCTTGGTATGATCCAGCTGCCGAGAGTATTCTTTGGTGGAGCGATGCCGATACTGTCTATGCCAATGAAGATTCCAGCCACATGTTTGAAGACATCGGCGATAACTATGACAATATGGACCTCATTGATATGGCAGGCATCAATACCAGTCGTGTAAGAAATATGAGTTATATGTTCCATGGTGGTAAGTGGATTATTAAGAGACTTAATCTTACTGGTTTTGACACTAGTAACGTAGAAGACATGAGCTATATGTTTGGGTCTTATCATATCTGTTCACCAAGTAATCCTATTGAACCAATCGACTTCTCCAACTTTCAAACATATAACGTGAGAACTATGGAAGGTATGTTTGCTGGCGCCTGTCTTCCTACAATTGATGTTAGAAGCTTTAATACAGTAATGGTTGGTAATATGTCTCGTATGTTTGCCGATCTCAGTGTAACAACTTCAATTGACGCTTCAGGGCTCCAAGTACCTAATGTCGATAATGTCGATAGATTATTCTCACGCAGTGAAAGTCTTCAATCTATTGATGTCTCTGGCTGGGATCTAAAAAGAATTACCGATATGTCTGAATTATTTGCAGATCTCCCCTCCCTCACCGACCTTAATTTACATGGTTTTGAGACTGGACAAGTTACGAATATGAAAGCCATGTTTAAAGGTACAAGAAGACTTGCTCATCTCGATCTCTCCACTTTTGATACTGGTCAAGTCACTGATATGTCCTCAATGTTTCAGGATATGGAATCTCTCACCACAATTAATCTCGCAAGATTTGACACGAGTAATGTTACTACGATGAATCGCATGTTCTTTATGACTGCCGCCAATCCTCCAATCACCGACCTTGATCTCTCCACCTTCAATACTAGTCGGGTTACAGATATGGAGCGTATGTTCGTCGGTCTTGCTTTTCTTCAGAATCTCAATGTCAGTTCCTTCGATACTAGAAATGTTGAGAATATGGAGGCCATGTTCTATTACACTTTCGTCGTCAATCAAAACGATACTCAGCTTGATATCTCAAACTTTGATACTCACAATCTCAGAAGAGCTGATGGTATGTTCAACTATATGAAAGTGAAAACCATCTACGCTTCTCCAAACTTTGTTACCGATAACCTCACTCCAAATCCTGCTAACGTCTTTATGGATAATGATAATCTGACTGGCGGCAATGGCACGACCTGGGCCTGGCCAAACTATACCTCTAACTTCGCCCATATCGACGCCCCTGGCAATCCTGGCTATTTCACTCAAAAACCGTAATTGAAACTTTTGGCACTCTTGTATTTTGAGTGCCAAAGCGCTATAATATCCTTAATAAATTATGGAAAAACAACCTCAAATTCATCTCACTGATCGTCAGCAATCCATTCTTTTTGCCATCATCGAAGAGTATGCCGAGATGGCTGCGCCTGTCGGTAGTGTCACTCTTGCTAAGCTTTTTGATGTATCCAGTGCCACCATTCGCTCCGAGATGTCTCGTCTTGAAGAACTTGGCCTCATCGCCTCTCCCCACACTTCTGCCGGCCGCATCCCCACCGACGCTGGCTATCGTTTTTACGTCAATAATCTTGTTGAACGCGAAAATCTTAGCTCGGCCAACTCCTCCGAATCTGATATCGACTTCAACGCTTCCTCTCAAGAAGACTATGATGAAGAAGAGTCAGACTCCGCCTATCTTGATGATTCTGTCAGCCTCTACCTCGATTCTTCCTATCGCAGAATCAGCCCCAGTCGCGCCCTTTCTTCTGGTCAACAAGACAGGAATCGTGGCCTGCATGCTCTTGAGGTCCGCATTAATTCTCAGGCTCAAGCTGAATATGCCATCCGTACTGCCGTTGATATGCTGGTTGAATTGACCGGCAATCTCGGCCTCGCCACCATCGGTAACCAGCTCTATCTTTCTGGCATTTCTAAGCTCTTCTCACAACCTGAATTTACAGACTATCAGCGTATTCAAAATGTTTCCAAGCTCCTAGATAATCTTGAGCCATGGTTAAGAGAAGCTAGGCCAGGACAGCCTCTCAATATTTTTATTGGTCGCGAAAATCCCATTGGCAAAAATTCGGACGTCTCCCTCATTATCAGCAAATTCCGCTCCCCCTATTCCGATTCCAGTTATATCGGTATTCTTGGCCCCACGCGCCAGAATTACGCTCAAGTCATGAGCCTCGTTCGTCACGCTGGTCAATATCTAGAAAATATGTACTAAAGAAAGGAAATTATGACTCAACCACAAACCGAACCACATAAAGCACCACAAACTACGCCTCATTTTGCATCACAGCCTGAAGCGCAAGCAAAATCATCCTCCGTGCCACACTCTACTCCACATTCTAATCCGCACCCTAGTCAGGTATCTGATTCTTCTATAAACCCAGAGCTTGAAAAACTTGCACAGCAAAATGCTGAACTCATCGGCGATCTTCAGCGTACTCGTGCTGACTTTGAAAATTTTCGTAAACAAGTCGACCTCCAAAGGGAACAGGCAAAAAATCTTGCCAAGCATGCCACAGTTAGTAAATTCCTACCCCTCATCGATGACATGTCTCGCGCCATTAAAGCTCACCCAGACTTATTAGCTCCCGTCCAAAAAACTCTCGATAAGACCCTCAAATCCCTCAATCTTTCCATTATCGACTCCAATATTGGCACCCCATTTAATCCAGAATTTCATAACGCCATCTCTATGGAAGATGATGAACCCGGTAAGGAAGTCATTGCCGAAGAACTAATCCCAGGCTATCTTTATGAAGGTCAGGTTCTTCGCGCCGCTATGGTTCGTGTCAAACATCAGTAGTCGGAGGTCTCACTTCATTATGATTACGCTGTCTGGCCTTAGGTCCTTCGTGCTATAATAAACATATGAATTATCAACAAGACGAGGCAAAATTGCAACGCACTATGGAGCGCATCCGTGCCTGTAATTACCTCACCGTTACTCAAATTTTTCTTAAAGACAATTTTCTTCTCGAGCGACCATTAGCTTTTGATGATATAAAACCCCGTCTCCTCGGACACTGGGGCACCTGTCCAGGTATCAATCTGCTCTATTCGTGTATGCGTAATGTCTTTGCCGACCAAAAAGAACAAACCACTTTTGTTCTTGGTCCCGGCCATGGTTTTCCAGCTCTTCAGGCCAACCTTTTTTATGATGGTGATCTAGCCGCCGTCGATCCCACTCTTTCTCGCGACTATGCTGGCCTCGCAAAAATCTCAGAACTTTTTTCTCGCATTGGCGGCTTTCCGTCCCATGCCAGTCCTTCTGCTCCTGGCGTCATCTGTGAAGGTGGAGAGCTCGGCTACTCTCTCGCCACTGCCTATGGTTACTGCCTCGGGCACCCTGAACGCACTGCTGTTGTGTTGATTGGTGATGGTGAATTCGAAACTGCCACCACTCTCGCCAGCCTAAACTTAAATGACCTGCTCTCCTCTCCGAATAATGGCAAAATTATTCCAGTTCTACATCTTAACGGTTATAAAATCTCTGGCCCCACCGTCGCCAGTCGTCGTTCTGCACATCAACTCAATGAACTCATTCGTGGTTTTGGTTTTCAGCCAGTCCGCATCGAAGAACGCTTGAGCCCAGTCGACACCGAAGAGCTTGATCTTGTCGATTCCTTTGACGACTCCGATGAGGATTCTTCTGTCTCAACTTTTGAAGAAGTCGAGCATAAAATCACTAGCCTCATTCGTGAAGAATATGATGAAATGGCCCCAGACTCTGCCCGTACCACCTTTGAATTAACCAGTCAGGACACCGACTTAATCACCAGAAACCTTATTCTTGATCTTGAATTCGCACTTCATCAGGCTAAGAATAGCGAGAAGCCTATCTTTATTATTCTTGAAACCGAGAAGGGACTCACTGGTCCACTTATTGCTGAAGACCTGAAGGTACGCGGAAACTTCAAAGCCCACCAAGTGCCACTTCCAAAAGCCAAAAGTGATGAACACGAACTTCGCGCCTTAGAATCATGGCTTCGTTCCTATCAATTCGACCAACTATTTACTCGTGAGAAAGGTTTTATCAATGAATAATTTTGAGCCAGGCTCTACTAAGAAATCCATTGCCAAGGTTTTTGGGCATAAATTAAAAGAGCAAGCTGAACAGGATTCCAGTTTCTATCTTTTTAGTCCCGACGAGACCACCAGTAATAAACTCGATGAAATCTATCAGGCCACCACTAGGGCTTGGGGTGTTTCACTTCCCAAAAAGAAATGGGATCTTCCAGAATCCCCAGATGGTCGCATTGTCGAGCTACTTTCCGAGAATGTTCTTTTCTCAGTGATGATCGGCCACCTTCTTTCCAACGAGCCTGCCATGATGACTAGTTATGAGGCCTTCTTTACCATCATTCTGTCGCAGATTATTCAGCACTTAAAATTCCTCGAGCAATCTGAAGAGGTTTCTTGGCGACCTCAATATCCCTCGGTCAATCTTTTAAGTACCAGCACCTGCTGGCGTCAGGACCACAACGGTTTTTCTCATCAGTCGCCAATGCTGATCTCGTCTTTGCTTGATCGTCCAGGTCACCACGTCAACTGTTTCTTTCCAGTTGATGCAAACTCGGTCGCTCCATGTTTTGATTTTCTTATGCAGTCCAAAAACCAGGTCAATCTTGTTACTTTTAACAAGACCGACGAACCAATCTGGCAGACCGAGCAAGAAGCAAAACAAAACTTTAAGGCCGGCTGTAGTCTATTTGAATTTATTTCAAACAAAAAGGGTGACGGCACCTTCGACTACCTCTTTGTTACTGCTGGTGATATTGCCACTCGTGAAGCCGTGGAGGCAATCAAACTTCTCCGCCAAGACCTTCCAGAGATGCACTTTGGTCTGATCAATATTTCAGCCCTCACTTACGGTGCCATTGGCACAACTAAAAATCCGCTCTCACAAGCCGATTTCAATCAGCTCTTCGGCCAATCCGCCCCTATTTCTACCAGTTTTCATGGTTATCCAAATACCTTCACTGATATTCTTAGTAATTACACCGACAAAAAACGCATTAAAGGTCATGGCTTCGAGGAACAGGGAAGCACCGTCACTCCATTCGCTATGTTGACTATGAATCATGCTTCAAGATTGCATCTGGCTCTTGATGTAGCAGCTGAGTTTCATCGTAACGATCTTATTGAGAAATATCAGAAGCAATTAGGCGAGTACCAAGATTACGCTCTTGAGCATGGCATTGATCACCCTGAACTTGGCATCGATAACTAAAAAGCTTCACAAAAAATAACTTATATAAGCTAAACTAATACTCGCGAACTTCTCCGCGAGTTTTTAGATTAATCGATTTTATCTTTTACGTCCACGCCCCTTCACAAAGCTTACATTAGGCTTACTAGTTTCGGCAATTTTAGCAAACATCATTCGGCCCGAACTAGTTTGAAAGAAACGCACAAATTCAACTTCGATTGTCTTTCCAATTTTGGAAGAGGCATCGTCAACAACCACCATCATTCCGTCTGGGAGATAGCCCACACCTTGTTTTGGATTGCTCCCAGCCGCAACAATCTTCAATTTAAGTTTTTCTCCAGGTAGGTAGTCAGCCCGCAGCTCCAACGCGAGATCATTAATGTTTAATACGTCGATATCGAGAGTAGCCGCCACTTTACCAAGATTATAATCATTAGTCATGATCAGGCCACGATTTTCTTTGGCTAGCTGAATTAGTCGATCGTCTACTGGCGTACGATCGAGTGGATCGGACAGAATAACCACGTCGACATGAACCACTCTCTCAAGCTCTCGTACGATATCAAGCCCTGCACGAGCTCGGTTCCTCTTTTCGGAATCCTTACCGTCTGCCAGTAGTTGCATTTCACGCAAAACACTACGTGGAATAATTAAAACTCCGCCAAGAAAGCCAGTCTTTGCTACATTTAAAATTCTTCCATCCATCAAAGTTGATGAATCAATATATATCTTACGATTTTGGCCGTAGTAATTGAAACTCTTTTTGAACGAGCGAATCGCCAGAAACGTCGTCTGCAAGAAAATCACTACCACTAATATTAAAATAATTTCAGTCATGTATCAATTATATCACTTGACGGAAAGCAAAATTAGGATTACTCAAGTTATGTCCCAAATATTTCGTAATAGATAAAAATGAATATCCCATATATGAGATATTCATCAAAAGAAATTAAGAATCTACACCCCACGCATACCCATTAATAGTTATTTTTACGAAACCATTATTGTCGGCCGGCTGAAGCGTCTCCCACGGCTTCAAACTTATATTAGGGTCACCATATATATAAGTGCCGCTATAAGCCATATCTGAATGACCTGATCCACCACCAGCCCCTGTCCCTACTATCGTGTTTGTTGAATAATCACTTAATTCCGCATAACCGCCATACCATCCCCCTCCCGCTCCCGGCCGGCCATATGACTCTACCGGTATATTAGGATAAATAGCCCCATGGGAAGGTGCTGAGGCCCCGAAGCCAAAGCCACCACCCCAAGACGGTGTTGCTCCTCTTGGAAATGTATAATTATAATAGTTAGGATCAGATCTACTTCCAATATATTTTGAATCACCAAGAGTTCCACCACCTTTTCCTCCTCCAGCAATAAATGATCCACCTGCACCACCCCCAGCCACTAGGTTTCTCTTAGCCATATTATAAAATTTCATACTTGTGATATCAGCTGCCTGATTTGTTGTTTTAACCCTTAATCTCATTTCAATTGCTGGACCAGGATTTCCAGCCTCCAAATGAGTTGCAGGTTGTGTGCCCGTGTAGTTAAAGTAAACAAGAATATAATCCCCAAATTTTTGGGTATAAACATCGCTGAGCCTACGATAGCCAATGTCGTAATGGGCTTCAACTCCTTCAAAATCAGCATCCGGCAAGTTTATAGTTTTAATCACGGCTTGATAATGGCCTATTGGTAAATTTGCCCATGGCCCAGAATTAAGAAGAATGTATGACGGGTCATACCAAACGCCCGTATCTTTATAACGATGCTTTTTGAATTGTACATAATCATCTATTTCGTAAGGTCTAATATCGGAGCTTCCTCCACCCCCAGCTCCTCCCCAGCTATATATATTAGTTCCAGGCACAAGTAGTCCGCTTGCCCCATTACCTCCCCCATTAAATCCACCTTTGGCATCATATGGTGCTGCTCCCCTATCATGTGCAGATTGGCCCTTTCCACCCACAAAAACCATAACTTTTTCATTTTCGTTATATGTCTTTTCTCCGTAGGTATAGCCACCAGGTCCAGGCATCATAACGTCATTTGAACCATACCAAGTTTGGGCTGCTTGTAGCGGTGTTCGGTCGCCTCCACTAGCACCCATAAGCTCGAATCGATAATTTGCGTTCATAGGAAAAATCATCTCTTGAGGAGCTCCAGTATAGTTGAATGTAGTTACGGCATTAACAAACTCAATTGCATTCTGTTTTGAGAATGTATATCCATATGGTTTTGTTACTACAACAATATCCGTCTTTTGTCCTGGCATAAATCTAGGGTTAGCTGTACTAAAATCAACAATGCACCTAAATTTTACTCCGTCCTTATTTTTTACAAAAGAAGTGGGGCTTATTTCACAGGGGAGTCCTCCTACAGTAACAGAATACATATTCTTGTTGGGTCTCGCCATTGACTGATCAAATTCTAATAATGGTATTTCAACTTCAAGTAAATGTTTTAATTTTTTATTATTGCGATTTGTTATTGTATCTCCGTCTGGCATCAAAGGCACCTTATTATAGTTCATGGAGCGTATTGGAAATTCCGCTGTTGAACTGGTATTAATTACCGCAGAATATACTAAGGGTGCAGAGTGATAAGAACCGGGAGTTAGGTCTGTTCCTACATGGGCGGCAAATTCCACTGACGCATGTTCATTAGTCACTGGTCCATTGTTCTTTGAAATTAAACAAGATTCACTTAACGTAGCTATCGTACAAAGTGGAATTAAATAATCCTGGCTTCCTTTTTTTACAAATATTCCCCAAGAATTTCTATCCAAATTTGATTTCTGAATTTGGTTAGCTGTTAGATTATTATAAGGTATCTCATGCAGCCCATCAGAAGTCTTTAATTTATTATCAGCCCCTGTGATATATAGCTTATATCCAGTTGGAGAGTTTGTCGTGACATACACTCCTGCATCGGCTTTTAAGGTCTGATTAAAAGAAGTATTATCAATTCCAAAATTCACGGCTTTTTGATATGTCATAGTAAAATATGCACCACTTGTCGCGGTTTCAGTGCTTTTAGTTTCCGTGCCACCATATGTTACCACCGCATAAGTACTTGAATAAACCATTAGGGAGATTGCAGAAACTGCAAGGCAGCCCAAGAAGCTAAAGACTGGTACTAGGTTTTTACCCAGCTTTCTCCTTGTAATTTTTTTCATATTTATTTTTGACCTTCCTGTTATATATATATATATATATTCTTATGACCTCCTAAGAATATAATCATTACCATTATAAGTAATAACTCGGCCTAAGTCCATCTTTTTTGCCTAAAATCTTTCATGATATTTTTAGTTGCCGTAACTAAAACACAAGTGTATAATTATATAAAATTGTCAATAAAACGGAGGACAGGGTGGTTAATACTGGTAAGGATAAAGAAAAAACCGCTATGGAAAAACAGGGAAAAACAACAAGGGCTAGTGGCGACCCCCTAGTGGGGCGATCGATTAGTCGCGAGACTGATCATGTGCAAACTCGCACTTCAATTCGTTCGTCAACTAGCTCTTCTCAAAGAGTGGTTCGTCAAGAATCTGTCAAAACTGAAAAACCTTCTACTATGAAAAAATCTGAAACTAAAGCTCCAAAGCGTTCGATCTTTCATAAAAAAGATCAGAAAATGAATCTCTATTCATCTCTTATTTATCGCTCTCGTGCCAAGAAAGAAGCAAAAGCTCGTAAAGATGCAGAAGAGCTTGCCAAACTTCCTAAAGATCCAGTTAAACGCTTCTTTGCCAGGCTTCATCCAAAGCGTGTTTTCCGTTTTATCTTCTCAAAGAAAGGTCTCTTCTTCTTCCTAAAATCTGCCGCCGTACTCTTCCTGATATCCGTTATTGCTATTGGTGGTCTTTTCCTCTATTACAAAAAAGATCTCGATGAGATCCGCCTCGATCAGATGAAAGTTTCAGGCACCGTCAATACCTATCTAGATCGTAATGGCCAACTTCTTTGGGAGGATAAAGGTGATGGTGATTACCGACTCGTTGCAGATGGCGAAAATATTGCTACTTATATGCGTCAAGCTACAGTCGCCATCGAGGACCGTGAATTCTATAATCACCCAGGCGTCAACTTCTTTGCTCTTATCCGTGCTGCCATCTCCACAGTCACTGGTCGCGGCGTCCAGGGTGGTTCTACTCTAACCCAGCAGCTTATCAAGCAAGTTTACTTCTCGGATGAAGCCAGTAACCGTACTGTTTCCGGCCTTCCTCGTAAAATTAAGGAAATGATTCTTGCCTTAGAGCTCGAGAAAATGTATTCCAAGGAACAGATCATCACCATGTATCTCAACGAGTCTCCATATGGCGGCCGTCGCAATGGTGTGGAAAGTGCTGCTCAGGCTTATTTCAAAAAATCTGCCAAGGAGCTCACTCTAGCTGAGTCTGCTCTTCTTGCCTCTATCCCAAATAATCCATCCTACCTCAGCCCATACAATACTGCTGCCAATAGTGCCCTTATTGCTAGACAGCAAAAAACTCTCGACGTTATGGTTAAAATGGGCTATATTACTGAAGATCAGGCTAATGAGGCCAAAAAAGTTAATATCTTAGATGAAATTCAGCCGGAAGTTAGTCGCTATACAGATATTAAAGCCCCTCATTTTGTTCTTGAAGTCAAAAAACAATTGGAAGAGAAGTATGGTGTAAAGACCATGCGTGCTGGTGGTTTTACTATTAAAACTTCGCTCGATCTCCGTGCTCAGCAGCTCGCTGAAGCTGCCGTTGCTAATGGTGCTAAACTAATGAGCCGTAACGGTAGTGATAACATCTCTCTATCTTCCGTCGATGTCGAAACCGGACAGATTATTGCCATGGTCGGCTCAGCTGACTGGAATAAACCAGTTTACGGCGAAGTCAACGCCGCCACTGCTCTGCTTGAGCCAGGTTCGACCATCAAGCCAATCCTCGATTATGCTCCACTTTTCGCTCAGCGTGAAGGTATAAACTATGGTGCTGGTTCGATCCTTAAGGACGAAAATATCGACAAATATTACTGTGCTGGTTTCACTGGTAGCTGTATGCTCCGTAATTACTCTGGCACCTTCTATGGTAATATTCCAATTCGTAAGTCGCTTGCTAACTCTCTTAATATTCCAGCCGTCAAGGCCCTCTATATTAACGGGGTTGAAAACAGCTTAAAGGTTGCGCACGAGCTTGGTGATCTTTCCTACTGTACTGACACTTCTGCTGGTCTCTCTATCGCCATCGGCTCTGGCTGTAACGTTCGCCCTATTGAACACGCCAACGCCTACGCCTCGCTCGCTCGCGGTGGTGTCTATAAGCCACTTGCCTATATTCTTGAAGTAAAAAATTCTTCCGGCGATGTAGTTGAAAAATGGGAAGATAATGCGGGGAAGCGTGCTCTCGACGCTCAAGCTGCCTACATGATAACTGATATTCTTGGTGATGCTAATGCTCGTACCATGGTTTGGGGCTCTCTCGCTCGTGCTAAAGGTTTTGTCGTCCCAGGTGTTTGGACTGCCACTAAGACTGGTACCACCACTACATCCAACTCTGCTGTTACTAAAGACTCCCTTATCGCCTCCTACTCCTCTGCAGTCGCCACCGTTGTTTGGAACGGGAATCACGATGGTTCTGGCCTCTGGAATAGCTCTAATGATATCGTTCGTACGGTTGTCAGCGACTATATGGCGCCAGTCCATACTCAGGTTTATGCCGCTGATGGCAAGTGGAAATCTGGTGATAAACCAGCTCAACCCGCTGGGATGCAAACCCTCACCGTGAATGGCATTACCGATATCTGGCCAAGCTGGTTCAATAGTAAGAATAACGGTATCCAAAAGGAAGCCATGAAATTCAATAAATACACTAAGAAGAAGGCCACTAGCTGTACTCTTCCAGCTCTCACCGTAGACGTTGATATCACTTATTCAATTGACCCAATCTCCAAGAATAAAACTTATGCCACCGATCCAAACGGCTATGATCCAAACACTGAGGATGACTGTTCATATACCCCACCTTCTGTCTCCTTTAACACTCGCACCATCTCTTCTTCAACTCATCTTAAGTTCACCGTAACTGCTGGCTCAGCTTCTTCCGCAAGATATGTCATCGCTGTTGATGGTGCTGTCGTTAAAAGTGGTTCTGCTTCGTCTGGGCTCAATGATCCAAACTATACTATGACAGGTACCGAATCTACCATCACCATTACCTTGACTGATGACAAGGGATACGAAGCCACCGACACTATTACTCGCCCTTAAATTAGTCGAGCTAAAATAGTCCCCATATTGTAAAGTCAAACTAAAAATAGTTCCCATATTACAAAAACTGGACTAAAGATTTGAAACCGCGCCCTCTGTGCTACAATAAAGATATGAAATTATCCGAAGAACTAGCCTGGCGCGGTTTTGTCGCCGAAAACACAATCAAAAATCCAGCAGAAATCGATCAGCGTAAAAATAAAAAATTCTATTTCGGTGCCGATCCTTCTGCCGATTCTCTCACAATTGGTAATCTAGCCGCTCTCATGATGTGTGCCTGCTTTGTTCGTCACGGATATCAACCTTACCTCCTAGTTGGTGGCGCAACTGGACAAATTGGTGATCCCAAAGAAAATGGTGAGCGTGATTTAAAGACCTTGGAAGAAATTGATCACAATAAAAACTGTATCAAGAGGCAGATGGAGTCTGTTATTAGTCCTGATGGCGCGGCCAACACTCTCGGTGACGGTGATCCTACCAATGATCACTACGAGCTTACCATGGTTGATAACCTAGATTGGTTTAAAGGAATAAACTTCTTAGATTTTCTTCGTTCTGTTGGCAAGAGCTTCTCTATGACTCAGCTACTCGACCGCAAGTTTATCCAGAACCGTATTGGTGAGGGTGGCTCTGGTATCTCCTATGCTGAATTTTCTTACACGCTTATTCAAGGTTATGATTTTCTTCACCTCTATCGTACTCATGGTATCGATCTTCAGCTTTGTGGTGCCGACCAATTTGGTAACGCCTCTACTGGTGTCCACCTCATCAAGCGTCTCGAGGGTGGACGTGCTGACGTCTGGTCTACCCCGCTTATTATCGATCCCGTTACTGGTCGCAAATTTGGCAAATCCGAAGGTAATGCCGTCTGGTTAGCCAGCTCCGATAACGGCTCTGGTAATTTTACTTCTGTCTTTGATTTTTACCAATTTTGGCTCAATCAGGCTGACGAGGCTGTTGAATATCTCATCAAGATCTATACTGTACTTGATAAAACGACCATCGATCAAATTCTCGCCGAGCACAAAGCTCATCCTGAGCAGCGTCTTGCGCAAAAGGCTCTTGCCAAAAATGTTACCGAAGTTGTTCACGGCAAGAATTCCGCAAATGCCGCCATGCTTCTTACGGAGCTCCTCTTCGGCGACCGTCGTCTAGAAACTCTCTCTGAATCTGAAGTTGAATCTGTTTCTCTCCTTCTTCCAACCCTAAAACTTGCAGAAAAATCAGGCTCAATCCTCCTCCTTGATGCACTCACGGAAACTGGACTTTGTTCCTCACGCTCTGAAGCTAAGCAGTTGATCTCTGGTAATGCAATCTCTGTTAATGGTCAAAAAGTAACTTACCTAGGCTACGAAATCAATACCCTATCTGTCTTAAAGCGTGGTAAAAACAAATTCGCCTTCGTTAAGTAGTATATTGGCTCGATAATATTTATCTATATTCTTAATATCTATTTACACCCTTAATATCTATCAACACTTTATCAAATATCTCGCAAGACTCATCTTGAAAAAACCGTGACTTCGGTTATACTGGAGATAAGAGAGCGAGGTAAAGGTTATCTATTCTTCTGTAGAGAGAACGACCGCAATTATGTTGCTGGTCAATTAATTAATTCTAAATAAAGGACAAACTATGGCCAAAGAACCAAAAGAAACCAAAGAAAATTCTGTACAAGACGGCAAATCCGAAGCACTGAAACTAGCCATTGCACAGATTACAAAACAATTCGGCGACGGCTCCATCATGAAGCTCGGCGAAAATCATAACGTCAATATCGAGCTTATCAAGTCTGGATCACTTTCATTGGATCTCGCCCTGGGTGGTGGTTATCCTAAAGGTCGTATTATTGAGATCTATGGACCTGAGTCTTCCGGTAAAACAACCTTGGCACTCCATGCTATCGCTGAAGTCCAGAAGACTGGAGGTCAAGCTGCCTTTATCGATGCCGAGCATGCCCTTGATCCATCTTATGCTGAAAAAATTGGTGTTCAGATCGACAATCTCCTGATCTCCCAGCCAGATAACGGTGAGCAGGCCCTTGAAATCTGTGAAACTCTTGTTCGCTCTAATGCTGTTGACCTCATCGTGGTCGACTCCGTAGCCGCCCTTACTCCAAAAGCTGAAATTGATGGTGATATGGGTGATGCACAGATGGGTCTGCAGGCACGTCTCATGTCACAGGCTATGCGAAAACTTACTGCCATTATCTCAAAATCAAAGGCTACAGTCATCTTCATTAATCAGATCCGTATGAAGCTTGGCGTGATGTTTGGTAATCCTGAAACCACTACTGGTGGTAACGCCCTTAAGTTTTATGCCTCTGTCCGTGTCGATATTCGTCGCATTGGCCAGATTAAAAACGGGGAAGATATCATTGGCAACCGCACCAAGATTAAGGTGGTAAAAAATAAGATTGCCGCACCATTCCGCACTGCCGAATTTGATATTATGTACAATGAAGGCATCTCTAAGACTGGCGATGTTCTCGATCTAGCTGTTCAGTATGGTGTTCTTGATAAGGCTGGTGCCTTCTTGAAGTACAATGGTGAAACAATTGGTCAGGGACGTGAAGCTGTAAAGCGCCTCTTTAAAGAGAATCCTGAACTCTTTGCTGAAATCGAAGAGAAAGTTCGCGCCAAGGCCGAAGAGAGCCAGAAATAATCTGAGCCAGTGCCAAGACTAAAGAGCTAGAAATAACCTAAACGAATCTTGAAAGTAAATGCCCACTGTTACAAGTCTGCGTGGCGCCGTTCGCGACCCTCATCGTATCAATGTTTTTCTTGATGGGAAATTTAGTTTTTCGCTAACCCTTACGGAGCTTGCCGACTCAAAATTACATCAGGGTCAGGTCTTGACCGACCCTGAAGTAGAAAGACTACGCAATCTATCCGGTCTCGGTAAGCTCTATCAGCAAACCCTGGAGTATTGTTTTTCACGTCCTCACTCCAAGAAGGAAATTATTGACTATCTCGAGCGCAAACGCCTTCGTCGAGATATTTCTTGGAAACGTTTTGAAGAGCATCAGCTGAAAATACAGAATGACCCTGAGTATGCTGTAAAAGTTAAAGAAATTCGCCAGCACACCAGAGACCAGAACCAGAAAATTCGTGAAATAGACTTTACGGAAAATAATACTTACGAATATCGTGGCGCACAAAGAAGTAACCTCCCGACAAAGCCAGCGGACCGGATCACCTCTGAAATGATCCAGGAAGTGGTTTCTCGCCTTGAGGCACAAAATTACATCAACGACCAGGATTTTGCTCGATATTTTATCGAGAACCGTCACCAAAATAAGGGAATTAGTACAAAGCGCCTCATCCAGGAACTAAAAATCAAGGGGATAGATAGTGATATTATCGAACAAGCTATGTTTGATCAGGGTACTGGCAATCTTCTCAGAGATGAAGAGGTCGAAATTGAAAAAATGATCAAAAAACAACTGAGAAAAACTTCAGATCGCCAAAAAATTATCGCCTATCTTGCACGTCAGGGTTTTTCATATGATCTCATCAAGGCCAAGCTTGACCAATTTCTGAGTACCGAAGAAGAATATTTCTAAAACCAAAGAATCGTCTAAATACTACGGCTTTTAAACACTACCGTACCTATTCGTTGTAGCAGCTATTCGCTAACAGAATTTTCGTTGCCGCGTGCAATATATTTTCCATCTTTAAATGGATTTACGAAATTTGGCACAAAATCTAGTGTACCTGACTTTTTCATAATCGTGCCTTCTTCACTTTTAACGATAATCTCACTGTCATTAATTTCATGTATATCCGAGCGGCCAATCACTAGTTCTGGGTCAATCAAGGCCTTATAGATTGGTCTCTTCACGATCAGCTGCATAATTTGAAAATCCTCAGTATTTATGATGAAGTCCTCAATTCGACCTAGCATAGCTTTCTTTTTGCTAATTACTTTCATATTATCCAAACTAAAGCCAAGATCAATCGTCTCCTTTAGCTTTATTACATCATCTTTTTCAACAAACTCTTCATCTGAGTCAACAATCATGCCCATTTTAGAGAACTCCCGAACACTAGAAGCTTCCAAAAATAAGCTTTGCCTAGATGACGCTGCGCTGATTTCAAAGGCTACTACCTTTAGAAAATTAGGATCAATCACCAAGCCCTTTACCTCCGCAATTCTAGAAGCAGTATGCAGGCTTAAGATGGGATATTTTAAGAGTTTAGAACCTTCGATTAACATAAGCTAATTATACCATAACCCTCATAACGTAGTTTTATATAAACGCCAAGGATCCCGCGTAGCGCATACCCAGTATCTTCATGATTACGTACTGTAATCGTCTCAATCCCCATTTCAAGTACTGGAAAGTCATTCCCGCCAGGCTGTGTCATATCGCCAAAATACAAAATATCTTCGCGCTCCACTCCTAATTCTTCCATCAAATGCACCATTCCAAAAGCTTTATTCATCCCAGGTTTTACTACATTGATACTGGTAGTTCCGCCAATTTCAAACATAAACTCTGGTGCCAACTCCTTTGCCCTTACCACGATTTTTTCGCGTTTCTTGCAATCTGGGTCCCAGGCATACTTCTCCTCGGTCCCAGCCTTTTGGCCTAAAGCCGAAAAAGTCACTTGCGACAAACGATTTTCGATGATCTCGTCTCCAGGTTGCAACTTATCAGCCTCCCAGAAACCAAGCTCGGTGGCTGCCTGCTCGATGGCCTTAGTAATTAGTTCAGTCTCTTCTTTGGTTAACGGATAATTATAGACCAGCTCCCAGTTTTTAGGGTCATATTTTTTTCCGTCATTTCCGTTTGTCATCGGTATGTATCTGTAATATTGCGTCCCTTGTGCCACAAATAAATGTAAATGCTGTAATTGAGCTGGCGTTGCTTCCGCTACCTCAATTAATCTGTCCACGATCTGAATTAAAAATTGGTCAAACTTCTGTCCTGAAATTGGGCAGATCTCAAAGTAATTTAGGCATTCAGTCAAAAGAATCGCAATCTCTTCCGGAATCGGTGTTTTTGCAATATTTAAAGTTTGATCGATATCAAATGCGAGAACCTTCTTCATTTCACTCCTTTATCTAGTCTTAAGGTCATCATAACCGACAAAAACTCAAAAGTAAATCTAAAAATGCTATAATAGAGACATGAAAACATACGTGATGGGCAACTGGAAAATGAACTTAACGGTCGGTGATTCTTCAATTTACCTGCAACGACTACTTAAAAAGATTAAGCCCTCTCGCGGCCTTGAAATCATCATCGCCCCCAGCGCCATTTCTCTCCCCTCTTTGTCTCTTCAACTCGAACGTAACAAATCAAAAATCAAGTTAGCCGCCCAGAATTTTTACCAAAAAGACTTTGGCGCTTACACTGGTGAAATCTCCATCGCCCAACTTCGCGGCGTTGTTTCTTATGCCTTAATCGGCCATTCCGAGCGTCGCTTTATCTTTGGCGAAACCAATAAAGATATCAGTCAAAAAGTTGCCGCCGCCATTCGCAGTGGTATCACCCCCATACTTTGTATTGGCGAAACCGAAAATCAACGCAATTTTGGTGAAACCATCGATGTTCTACGAGATGAACTTCTTGGTGGCCTCTCTGAAATTGATACCGAAGATGTTAAAAAGTGCCTCATCGCCTACGAGCCAGTCTGGGCTATCTCCACTTCTAAACAAGCTCGTCCTGCCACTCCCGATGAAATCGCCGCCTCTATCCAGTTGATTAAAGAACAGTTGATTGATATTTATGGACAGGAAACTGCTGAAGAAATCCCGCTTCTTTATGGTGGTAGCGTCAATCCAAATAATGCTGGCGCCTATTTAACCATCCCTGGCATTAATGGTGTACTCGTTGGAGAATCCAGTCTCATTTCTGATAATTTTAATGAAATCATTGAAACCGCCAAGCGTGTACGCGAATAAACTTAAGCTATTTGTGAAAAATATTAAAAATCGAGTATAATATATAAGAATATAGATTAAAGCTTATGCAAGACGAATCAAGGACATCAATTAGAATCTCACAGCCAAGCTCAGTCAGGACAAGAATGGCTCAATCTCCAGCCTCATATAGGCGCATGGATTTTGCTCCAGTCCAGACAGCACGACGCACCGCTGCTTCTATACCAACCGATCGCGATCTCGAACGTCATCGCATTGCAAAGCAAGAAATGCAGCGCCGAGAGGCAATTAGGCAACAAATTGAAGAGCAAAATCGCCTAAAAAATCTCAATCAACGTCGTATCGAGGCTGCCAGGCAGGAGCTTTCCGAGTATCAGGCCGCTGAGGAGCAGAGAACTCGTGCTCTTGAGGCCGAACGTCAGCGAGCTATTGAGTCACAGCGTCTCGCCCAACGTGAAGCCTTAGAAAAAATGGCCGCTCGTCGCAGAGCTATGGAACAAGAGGCGCGTCGTCGCCAAATTGAAGAGCAGGACCGCAAAATGCGTGCCATGCAAGAGATGCAGCGCCAACAGGAGGTTTCGAAAATCAATGTTTCTCGCCGTATTTCCGTTGCTCCAGTCCAGACTTCTCCATTCAAAAAAGTTACTAACCCCGCCGCTCGTATTCAAGCTCGCTCGGTTGATATGCAGGCAAAAAACACTATCTCAGTCTCTGATGCTCAGGAAAAACCCGCCCTTCGCTCTGCCGGTGATACCAAGGTTCTTCCAGCTTCCCGTATTCAGGTTGTCGCCTCTCCAAATCGTAAGCTCTTCGGTCGCATCCGTCCCGCCGGTTCTCCCCGTCAAACTCACGAGGAGGAACAAGCTCCTCTTGTTCAGGCTACTCAAGACGGTGACTTAGAGGATCTCCTCTATGATGCATTTGAGGATTCCACATCTGATGCTCCAGAGAAACTATCTACAAAAAACCGTGAATTAAAGTCTGCTTCAGAATCTGTGCCAGATACCTCTGATAATAATATGAATTATGTCTTAGGTGGCCGCTCTCCATTCATCAATACTGACAAAATCGTCAAGCGCCCCCTCTCTGAATCTCGCAAAGATAATTCTAAGGTTAGTACCTCTTTTGATGCGGCTTCTATGTTGAAGCAAAATGATGACTTTACCAGCGCCTCAAAGCCACGTAAAAACGTTTACGCTAAACGCGAGAATACTAAGAAAGCGGCCAAAAAAGGCACCATGATCGTTGAAGATCGTCCAAAAGGGGTTGGTATCTCACTTGCCATCGCCATCACTTTTATGATTATTCTCGGTACCGTCGTTGGCGCCCTCGTTTACTTCGCCTTCTTCCAATAAAAACACCTGGCCTAGCTACAATAGTCCAGGTGTACTTTTTTATAATCGTTACACCTATCTATATTTGCAGTCTCTATAAATAAGCAAAAAAATAAAGAGCCAAATGCTCTTTTATATCTGGTGCGAGTGGAGAGAATCGAACTCTCGTCCCAAGTTTGGAAAACTTGTATACTAACCGTTGTACTACACTCGCATAATCTACAATTTATTTTATTCCAATCGCATTCACTTGTCAAAAGGCAAAAACCAACTTAAACATGAGTAGACTCTAATATAAGAATAAAATATGGGGTGGGAAATCGGAATTGAACCGACGACCTTCTGGACCACAATCAGACGCTCTAACCGACTGAGCTA
>CAUVQU010000006.1:0-42896 GCA_963554175.1 uncultured Candidatus Saccharibacteria bacterium
TTCAAACCCTGGACCTCTGCCTTGCAAAGGCAGCGCTCTAATCAGCTGAGCTATTACCCCAGTAGAGATATATTAACAAAGAACTAGATGGTTGTCAATAAAACTAGGAATAATATATTATACAATGTTTTTTAACTTTAGCATATTGACAAAAAGCTGTGGTTATTATATAATACAGAACATAGACCAAGGGGTGCGGATAAGTTGAGTATGACACTTCGCGGGATAGAGGGGGAGGAATAAAATTAATATTTTTCTGGTGGGCAGGAAGAAGGAATAATGGCTGGAACAAAGCAAGGTGGCCTAAAAGCTGCTGCAACAAACCGTGAAAAATACGGTAAAGATTTTTACGCAAAGATTGGACAAAAGGGTGGCCGTTTAGGCTGCACTGGAGGCTTTGCTGCAAACCCTGCATTGGCTAAGATTGCTGGTGCAAAAGGCGGTCGTATTTCACGACGTGGCCCTGCAAAAAAGACAACTGAGTAAAATATCCACCTAGAAATAACAAACCCCTCGAAAGAGGGGATTTTGTTTTTTTAAAGTTGTTCGGTTTATGGAATGAAGATGAGGCTAGAGTTTATTTAGGTGGTGATATTTTTAAGCGGTGACTAAAAGATATTTATGTTATGATAAATAAAAAAGGAGGTGAAGATGAATTTTAATGAATATCAGGAAAAAGCGGGTAAATTTGATACATTTTCTTATGAAACTTTTGTAGCTGAGGGAGCTAGGGTAAGTCATCTAGGGATTTTAGAGAAGGTTTTAGGTTTAGCAGGAGAGTCCGGTGAAGCTTGTGATAAGATAAAAAAGATAATCAGAGATGAGAATGGCGAGGTCTCTGATGAAAAAAGAAAAGAACTTACTAAAGAGCTAGGCGATGTTTTGTGGTATCTTGCAATGGTGTCTAAGTATTTAGGTGTAGAGTTCGAAGAGGTGGCAAAAATGAATATCGAAAAGCTACAAGACCGTTTTGAAAGAAATAAAATTCACGGTAGCGGAGATAACCGTTAAGAGCAAGAAAAGAAATGATTTTGGATGACTTATTAGAAAATCGTGATGAAAAATATGCGGATTTTAATGCACGGTTAATTCCTACTATTGAAAGATCAAAAATACTTGGCGTACGTATGCCGATTTTACGGAAAATAACGAAGAGTAGATATACGGAATTAGAAGAAAATGATTTTTTGAAACAATTACCACATAAGTATCAAGAGGAAAATTTAATTCATGGAATAATGATATCTGAAATGCGTAATTTGAAGTTATGTATTAGAGAGTTGGACCGATTTTTGCCTTTTGTTGATAACTGGGCAGTTTGTGATGTTTTGTCGCCAAATGTATTAAAAAATGATAGAGAAGAGACTTTAAGAAAAGTAGACTCGTGGTTGAGAAGTGAACGTGTATATACTGTACGTTTTGCAATAAGTGTATTGATGCAATATTTTTTAGATAAAGAATTTAACGATAAATATTTGGAAAAGGTAGCAAGAGTAGAAAATGATGATTATTATGTAAAGATGATGCAGGCGTGGTATTTTGCGACGGCATTGACTAAACAATGGAAGAATACTATTAGTTATCTTGAACAAAAGAAATTAAAGGTCTGGGTACATAATAAAACCATTCAAAAAGCAATTGAGAGTCAGAGAATATCAGCTGAAAATAAAAATCATTTGAAAGCGTTAAAAATAAAAGACTAGAATAGATCACAATGTGGACAAATCCATTGTTGTTTTTTGTCTTGAAACATTGTTAATCCGCACTTTTTACAGGTGGCTTTTTTATGTAGCCAATGACGATAAGTGTCAAGTTGAGTTTCGGCGAAATCTTGGTCAAAATCAAAATGGTATTTTTTAGGCCAATTCGAATGTGATTTAAAAATATGATGTGCGGAAACCCAAGCCTCAGTCTCGATTTTAAGGCGATCAACGGATAGGGAATAATTATAGTGGTGCGATACGGCGTGTCCTAGTTCGTGAAGAAGTTGGAGAAAATAGGGAGAGAGATTGCGTGAATTTGGTAAAGGCATCTCATAATAAATGGTTTTTGGAGGACGAAAGCGGAAGCGATTACTGGATTTAAAAATAAAGTTAGGGTACTCATTTTCTAATTCTTGTATGAATTGAGTATAAATCGGCAAATTTGAATGGCTGGATGTTTTTTGGGGTGAAAAATTGTCGATTTTTGGAATCATAAAATGATTATAGGAGGGTGTGGGAAAAAGAAAAAGGATAAGAGGAATGTTTAGTGGTGCTTCACTTTACAAACAGAGGTGGATTTGGTATATTAGGAGATAGATTCGGGTTCGTTCAACTGGGGAGAAAGAATAAAATAAAATAATTTTCGATTTGGTTGAACGGGCCTGAAGAAAGGAAAATATAAGTAATGGCTGATGCCAAAAAAATCACAATGGATGAATTATTAGCTTCTGCTAGTGATTCGATCAAAAAAGTAGTTGCTGGAGATACTGTCTCTGGTGTAGTACTTTCAGTAAAGAAGCACGAGATCTTAATTGATCTTGGTGCGCAGGGTGTAGGTTTAGTACCACGCCGTGAAGCTTCATTTGCACGTAACCTTGAGGTTGGTCAGGAAGTTTCTGCTTCAGTAATCGATCCAGAGATGGAAGACGGTACTGTACTGCTTTCACTTCGTAAGGCAGTGAAGGATAAGGGCTGGGATGAGATCCAGGCTAAGATGGATGCTGCGGAAATCGTGGAGGTTACTCCATTTGATGCTAACCGTGGTGGTCTTCTGGTTGAATACGAAGGAATTCGTGGTTTCTTGCCAGTTTCACAACTTTCTGCAGAGCATTACCCACGTGTTGGTTCTGCCGATAAGGATGAAATCTTACAGCGTCTCAACTCTCTCGTTGGTAAGGGTATTAAGGTAAGAATCCTTGACGCTAACAAGAAAGACAATAAGCTTATCTTCTCTGAGAAGGAAGCTGTGAAAGATGGTCTTGCTGCTCGTTTTGCTGAACTTCATGTTGGTGATGTAATTAAGGGCGTAGTGACTGGCGTAGTCGATTTCGGTGTCTTTGTTAATGTTGAAGGCATTGAAGGTTTGATTCACATTTCTGAGATCTCTTGGGAACGTGTAAATAATCCATCAGACTATGTAAAAGTTGGCGATGAAATTGAGGCAAAAATTATTGCTATCGATAAAGAACGTCTAAGCCTTTCTATGAAGCAGCTTGTTGCTGATCCATGGCTTTCAGAAGTTGAGAACTTAAAGAAGGGTTCAAAGGTTGAGGGAACTGTAACTCGCATCACACCATTTGGTGCATTCGTACAGATTTCACCAGCTGTTGAAGCTTTGGTTCATGTTTCTGAACTTGGTGAAGGTAACGATGTTGATCCTGAAAAGATCTTTACTCTTAACGAGCGTAAGAGCTTCAAGGTACTCGACATTGATCGTGAAGGTCGCAAGATTTCACTTTCAGTAGCTAAATAATTAGCAAAAGAACCTAAAAAAGAACCCCTGTTTTGGGGGTTCTTTTTGTTGTTGAATAAATTATTTATTCAATGGTTTGTGGCAGAGCCACCAGTCTTCGCAAGCGAATTCACCGGCTTTAGCAGCAGCTAGGCGTTCTTTAATAGTTGCGACATCCTTAGCTGGTGGAATGATGACGTCAGCACCAAAGAGTTCACTGTTTGGCCAGTTGGCAGGAAGAGCAACTTTGTGTTCTTCTGAAGTCTGTAATCCTTTAACCATACGTAGGATTTCATCCATGTTGCGACCAAGCTCTTGTGGGTAGTAAAGAATGGCGCGAACTTTGCCTTCTGGGTCAATGACGAAGACGGCACGGACGGTGTTAGTGTCATGGTTTTTACCTGGATGAATAAAACCAAGTTTGCCGGAAACTAAGCCAGTGTCGGCAATGATTGGGAACTCGATTTCAGTATCGAAGTGTTCCTTAATCCACTCAGTCCACTTAATGTGGGAGAAGACCTGGTCAACGGAAAGACCGAGAAGTTCAGTATTCATCTCGCGGAATTTATCATAATTCTTTTGGAAGGAAACGAATTCGGTAGTACAGACTGGAGTGAAGTCAGCTGGGTGGCTAAAAAGAACAAGCCATTTGCCAGCGTAGTCACCAGGGATGGTTTTAGGGCCATGGGTGGTTTGTACTTGCATAGTTGGTAGCATTTCACCAATAAGAGGGATATGCTGAATTTCATTATCGTTCATAAAAATCTCCTTGTTAAGGTTTGTATGTTTTTGGTCGGGAAGACCCCTAATTTTATATCAAAGTTGTGTTATTAAAACACAGTTAATCAATTCCAAGGTCATATGCGACCATTTCTATTGTAACATAGAAACAAATTGTAGGAAGAGGAATGTGATAGAATGAGGCTAGAAAAGGAAAAATGAGCAAGAATAAAGAAAAAGATAAGAGTGGTGAGGGCAGTGGTTTAGGAAGATGGAGGAAAATCCTATTTTTTGGGTTTGGTTTTTTAATATTATTCGGGGTAGCATGGGTATTATATATGTTTAATGTAATACCACATCGACAATATATTAATGCGGATTTTGGGATCGAAACTTATAAAAGTCTAGTTGATAAAGATGGGGATGGTATTGATGATCAGACAGACTTCTTGCAGAGTGTGAGAAGGTATATTGCGACAAAGCCAAAATATAAAAGCAAATATTATAGGACGGGATATTCAGATGATGAGTTTGGTGTATGCACGGATGTGATTGCAGTTGGTATGAAAGGCGCGGGGTATGATTTGAGGGAATTAGTGGATGCTGACATTAAAATGAATAAAAGATTGTATCAAGTTGATGTTGTAGATAAAAATATTGATTTTCGTCGAGTAAATAATTTAAGAATATTTTTTGAGCGTAATGCGAAATCCCTAACGACGGATTTAACAGATGTAAAAGAGTGGCAGGGTGGAGATATTATTGTATTTAAGACGCATATTGGAGTGGTGTCAGATAAAAGAAACTTGAAGGGGATACCTTTCATTATTCATAATGGTGGGATTTTTTATGAGGAGGATGTTCTGGAATATCGAACAGATATCGTGGGACATTTTAGGATAAGCTAAAAAAGTGTGTCATTTTTTATTATAATGGAAGCATGGCAACATACGAAATTATTTATGATGAGATACAGGATGCATATAATTGGTATAGTGCAATTAATCTTTTTCATCAGGCTAATAAATTAAAAGATGAAGATGACTTGGAGATTGCTAAGAAAATCATTGGATTGAATTTTTCGCAAGCTAAGGAAATTTTAATCCCATTTATTCGTAAACGTAATAAAAAAATTTCTATGTCACCAAAAAAATTCGAAAGAATCATGAGAGGGCAATTGGAGCAAAATTTTGAATTAGCAGTGAAGAAGTTAGAAAAAGTTACTGGACATAGGTTAGCTGTAAGAAATTGTGCAAAAAATCGTGCAATAGAAATTGCTAAAATTGATAAGAGTGCGACTTGCTCAAAAGCAGACTTGTTATTTTTGATTACAACTTTCCCGGCAATGATCGTTTACTATGAAGAGGGGGTAATTTATACGTATGCAAAAATCGATGATGAATTATGGGGAATGCCGCTTGATGGGATTTTGCATGAATTAATGCATTTTCAAACAGATTTCTATTATCGTCAGAATCCAGAATCACCCGTTGCAAAGTTATCGGAAGATGATTACTATGTACTGAAGGAGTCTTTGCCGGCTCTTCTTGACGAATCTTGGAAGCCGATAATTACTTTACCTGATTGCAGTTACCCTGAGTATCAGGAGTTGAGAGACAAGTTGGTTGATTTTTATAAGAGAAATGGAGATTTTGACGAGCTTATGAGGTTTGGAGCAGAAGAGGTAGAAAGATTCAATCGTTAAGAACGCCGAAGAGATCTTTTTTGGTCAAAGAGTCATGGTGAATCAACAAGTCTTTAGATTTCTTACTTTCTGATCTTAATAATCAATAAAAAACGGTCCTCCCATCTCTGTTAGGACCGTTTATGAGCTTGATAAATTGCTCTAAAATTCAAATTGGCTCCCCCGGTCAGGCTCGAACTGACAACCTCGAAGTTAACAGCTTCTTGCTCCACCATTGAGCTACAGGGGAATCTATGGAGGAATTATAGCGCATAAATTAGTGGAATGCAAGGGCTTGGGTTAGAAAATGTTATAATGGATAAAATGTTGAGTGTTAAGAATATTACAGTATTGGCTGGCAAGGGGGAAAAATCAAAAAAGATTATTGATAATTTAAGCCTGGAAGTAACACAGGGTGAGACTGTGGTGATTTTGGGGCCGAATGGGGCTGGAAAATCGACTTTAGGTGCGGCGATGATGGGTGATCCAAAATTAAAAATCCAAGAAGGGGAAATTAGGTTTTTAGGTGAAAACATCACTAATATGAAAGTAGATGAGAGGGCGAAACTAGGAATGATGATGACGATGCAGAATCCGGTGGAGGTCCCCGGGATTTCGACGACAAATGTGATTCGAGCGGCGCTTAATGCGAGGGGGGAGAATTTAAGTCTAGATAAAATACGTGAACAGATTTCAATAGTTTGTAAGAAATTAAAAACAAATATTTTCTTTGCAGAGAGGGAAATTAATTACAAGTTTTCTGGTGGCGAAAAGAAAAAGAACGAAGCTTTACAGGCTTTAGTATTGAAACCAAAATTGCTTATCTTAGATGAGATCGATTCGGGATTAGATGTTGACGCGGCAGAATTAATTTCGGAATTATTAAGTGAGTTGCAGGAGGAAAGCAAAACGACACTACTGATAGTTACGCATAATATGCGTATCTTGAGAAGTTTAAAAGTGGATAGAGTATGTATCTTAAAGTCTGGGCAGATTGTAAAAATTGGGACTAGGGAATTGCTTGAATCGATTGAGAAAAATGGTTTTGAGGGGATTTTATAAAAAATGAAAAAGGAATTAAATAAAAAAGGTTTAACTTCTGAATATATTTTGGCCTTGTCAAAAAAGAAACAAGAGCCAGAGTGGTTACTAGAGCTAAGGCTAAAAGGTCTTGAATACTGGAATAAGTTAACGATGCCAAAATGGGCGCCAGATATTTCTGAGCTGGCCTTAGATGATATTTTGATGTATGTAGAAACTGGTAATGAAATGGTTTCGAGCTGGGATGAAGTACCAAAGGAGATAAAAGAAACGTTTGATAAGTTGGGGATTCCAGAAGCGGAACAGGAACATTTAGCTGGCGTAGGCGCACAATATGACTCCGAGGTGATTTACCATAATCTCAAAGAGAGGATTGCTAAGAAGGGTGTGATTTACCTGCCTATGGAGGAAGCAATTCAGTTGACAAAAAAGAAGAAGGAAGAAGTGATTGCAAAATATGGGGTGGATGTAGGGGGAATTGTGAGAGAGCACTTCATGAAGTTAATTTCGGAAAAGGATCATAAATTTGCAGCCTTGCATGCGGCGGTATGGAGCGGAGGTTCTTTTATTTATATTCCAAAAAGAGTAAGCGTGGAGATTCCCATCCAAAGTTATTATCGATTAAACGCGCCGGGAGCGGGGCAGTTTGAGCATACTTTAATCGTGGTGGATGAAGATTCGGACCTACATTTTATCGAGGGATGTTCAGCGCCAAAATATACGGTGTCGAATTTGCATGCGGGAAGCGTGGAGCTTTATGTAAAGAAAAATAGTAGGCTAAAATTTTCAACTGTGGAAAGCTGGTCAAAAAATGTGTTCAACTTGAACACGAAACGAGCGTATGTCGAAGAAGACGGGGTGATTGAGTGGGTAACTGGGTCGTTTGGGTCTAAGGTATCGATGCTCTATCCAATGGGTATATTGGCGGGGGCGCGTTCAAGAATGGAATATACCGGGGTGTCATTTGCGGGCGAGGGGCAGGTGCTTGATACTGGTGCAAAAGTTGTTCACTTAGCGGAAGATACGTATTCGATGATAAATGCTAAGTCATTAAGTAGCGGTGGGGGCGTGTCGATGACACGTACTTTAGCTAAAATAACAAAAAAGGCTTTGCGTGCAAGGTCATATACTGATTGTAAATCGTTGATTTTGGATAATCGATCGGTTTCTAATGCGATTCCAGAAGTAAAAGTGGAATGTAATGAAGCGGAAGTATCGCATGAAGCAAGTGTTGGTAAGATTTCAGATGAGGCGGTATATTATCTGCAAACAAGGGGGGTTAGTGAAGATGAGGCCAGGGCTTTAATTGTACGAGGATTTACGGGTGATGTTTCGAAAGAATTGCCGATTGAGTATGCGATGGAAATGAATAATCTAATCAGAATGGAAATGGAAGGGACGGCCTAGCTTCTTAGTGATTAAGTATTAAAGGCGAGTTAAAACAGAGAGGAAGAGATGTTAAGAGAAGAGTTTGCGATTTTTGAAGAGGCACCGGCATTAATTGATCCAGTGTTACCGTTTGTGTATTTAGATAGTGCGGCAACGATGCAGAGGCCGAATCAAGTGATAGAAAGAGAAGCGGAGTATTACAAAACTCGAAATGCAAATCCACTAAGAGGCCTGTATAAATTAAGTGAACAGTCTACAAAAGTATTAAATCAAACAAGAATAAAGGTGGCGAAGTATATTGGTGCGGATCCAGATGAGGTTGTGTTTATCAAAAATGCAACCGAGGGGATTAATTTGATTGCAAACGGAGCGCGGGAAGTTATAGGGGAAAAAGATAAGATTCTAGTTAGTTTAGACTCTCATCATAGTAATATTTTGCCTTTTACAGAACGATACGGTGAACAAGTGGTGGTGACTGAGGATATTTTGGGGGAATTCAAAAGGGATAAAGAGACTGTAAAGTTAGTGGCATTAACCGGTCTAAGTAATGTGAGTGGAGAAGAACAAGATAAGTTAATAAGGGAGCTGCGAGAATCAGGCTATAACGGCGCAATCCTGGTTGATGCGGCGCAGTTGGTGGCGCATAGACGTATCGACGTAAAGAAGATGGATGTGGATTTTCTAGTTTTTTCTGGGCACAAAATGGGCGCACCGATGGGGGTCGGTATTTTGTATATAAGACGAGAATGGATGGGGAAAATAGCCCCGCTTAATTATGGCGGAGAAATGGTGGAAGGGGTGGAGTACCAGAATGGTGCAATAAAAAGTGAGTTTGCTTTTGGACCGCAGAAATTTGAGGGAGGGACGATAAATATGGGAGGGGTGGCTGGTCTTTCTGCAGCGATTGATTTTTGGCAAGATCACAATAAAGATGATGAGCTGTTTGGTGTGGTAGAAGAGCTAACTTCGTTTTTAAAGGAACAAATAGGGGAAATAGAAGATGCGGAGATGTATTATGCTAAAAATGGTATTGTTTTATTAAATATTAAGGGGGTACATGCGCATGATACAGCGCAGATCCTAAGCAATTACGGAGTGATGGTGCGTGCAGGTTGGCACTGCGCCGAGCCGTTTTTGACGGAGAAGAAAATTGGGCCAGCAGTAAGAGTAAGCTTGATGTTTTATAATACTAAAAATGAGTTAAAATATTTAACCTCAATATTAAAAAAAGTTAGAAGTGAAATGGGTTTATAGTTTTGATGTATGATGAAATTTTATTAGAGCATAATTTATATCCAAAGAATCGAGGAAGCATTGAGGGGGCGGATATTGCTAAGGAATTAAAGAATGCTAGCTGTGGTGATAAAATAATTGTTCAGTTAAAACTCGAGGATGGAATCATTACGGAGGGGAAGTTTGAGGGGGTGGGGTGTGCGATTGCATTAGCGTCAGCGGATTTAATGATTGAATCAGTGAAGGGGAAGACGCTTGAGGAGGCAAAGAAAATGAGTCGATTATTTAGGACGATGATTTTAGATGAGGAAGAATTTGAGTCTTGTGGGGGAGAAAAACAGATGGGGGATGCGATTGCTTTAAAAATTGTGGGTCGAATGCCGGCAAGAGCAAAGTGCGCGGAGCTCGCGTGGCAGGTATTTTTAAATAAATAAATTAAACGCTTGTGTTTAAACCCATTGCGAATTATAATGGAAAATAGTTTAGGAGGAATAAATGATAAAGGTGGATGATAGGTTCCTGGCGGAAGTGGGTTTGCAGAATTTACCCGAACCACAGAGAACTGCATTTATAACTGAAATCCAGGGTGAACTTGAGAATCGAGTGGGCGAAAAGATGAGTGAGGGGATGACACCAGAGCAGCTTGAGGAGTTTGACGGTATTATGCAGAAAGATCGCAATACGATGATTAAGTTCTTAACAAAGCTCGGCGATTATAGGCAGGATGATATATATAAAAAATTATTGCAAAAATATAACACAACTGAGGGTACGCTGGAGATTTTAGGAGAGTATTTAAGTGTAAAATGGATTCAATTGAATCGTCCAGATTATGCAAGAGTAGCACAGGATATTGAATCTGAATTTAAACAAGAAATCATCAAGGCGCATGATGAAATTATGGAGATGGTACGACAGACATCTGGGACAGAAGAAGAGGTCGTGGCGCGATATAATCCACAAAATTCAGCACCAATGCAACCATCAGCACCAATGCAACCAGTCGCACAACCAACGATGCAGCAGTCAATGTCTAATATTCAGCAACCAGCGCAGAATTGGGGATAGAAGAAAAATAAAGTCTAGAGGATAGACTTTATTTTTTTAGATAGCCATTATAGAAGGATGTGGCGTCCATTGGTTTACGCCCAGCAGGCTGCAGGCGATCGATAATAAGATTTTGGTCCTTACAGGCCACTTTGATTTTAGCATGTTGGTCTTCGGGGGAATCTGTGTCGAGGTGTGCTTCGAGAATAATGCATTCTTGATTACCAAGCATTAATTTACTTTTAGGAAAACCTTGAAACGCGCGTATTTGATTAAGCAAGATGCTGGCGGGTTTCTGAGGGTCAAGAGTAGACATAGAGGTGTCAAACTTGGTGGTGTAGGTGGCACTTTGATCATCTTGTGGGATTGGAGTCGGAAGGTTATTTAGGTGACTAAGTAACCAATTTGTGGCATGAGTGGACAATTTGGTGTAAATTTCGGACTTTGAAGGCTGTAGGGAGAATTGATCAGAGGTGAGAGTCTCTTGGTAATAAATTGGGCCAGCGTCCATGGCTTTGACTAATTTCATGATTGAAACTGAAAAATCCTGATCGCCATTCAAGATGGCTGACTCAATGGGGGAAGCGCCACGATAAGCTGGAAGAAGGGAAGGGTGGATATTGAGGATGCCATAAGGCTCGAAAAGATCAAGTACGTCAGTCTTAATCAAAACGCCAAAGCTAGCAAGAATGCCAAAGATGGTGGGGTCAGAGGCTTTTAGGGTTTTTACTTTTTCAAGATCCTGCTTAGTCCTGGCATGAAAAATAATTTGGAAATCGGGATGTTGCTCAATAAGTGATTTGGTGGTATCGGCAAGAGGGCCGTTGCCAAAAAAGATAATTTTAGTCATTGGGGAATAACTCAGGGTTATTTTTGATACGCTTATCGTAATCAAGTGGCTTGAGGTCGCCGTCTTTGTCTAGCTCAAAGAAGGCTTTCTCTTCGTCTTTAATGTGATCGATGAAGAGAACGCCATCGAGATGGTCGATTTCGTGGGCAAGGGTGCGAGCAAGATTGTCGTCAGCTTTAATGCGTACTTCGGTACCATCAATAAGCTTAGCTTTAATACGAAGTTTTGAAGCGCGAGGAACAAGTCCATAGATAAAAGGTACAGAGAGGCAGCCTTCGTAGTCGCTAGTAATTTTACCACTTGCCTTAATAACTTCAGGGTCGATAAGAGCAGTGAAGCTGGCGTTATTTTTATCATCGAGGTCGTCGCGAATAATAATGATACGTTTGTTAATACCAAGCTGAGGAGCGGCCATGGCAGCAGAAAGCTCGTGGGGGTGTTGTTTTTCCCATTCAAGGCTAGCTTTAATCATTTGATCAACAATTTCTTTTGTTTCATCGGTAATGCGATTAACTTTTGTAGAGGGTTGTCTTAAGCGTGGATCAGGCACAGTAATAATTTTCATAGGGATATTATAATATTTTTTAAGGGTTTTATAAAGCATAAGAAGAGATAAAAAAGAAAATAAAGTGGCTATGGTTGTAAAAATAAAAAATAGTTTTACACTCTAGGTAGAGAGACTAGAAATTAGAGATACGAGACGAGAAGTCACTAGATATTTTCTAATGACTTAACCTGAGATGTGGAGGGGAGTTTTAGAAAAAGTTTTTAACTCTTTCTAAAGAAGGAAATGGAATATCTCTCAATTTAAAACTACCAAGGTAGTTTTAGCTCCTAAAAAATAAATCATAGTTTCTGAATCGCCTCCACATCTTAGGTTTTATCTCGGTATGAAGAAGAGTTTTTTGATGATTCTTTAGTTATTCTTAGAGGAGGGAGGGGGGATCGAGTGTGTATTTTAAATTTGGGAAGGCGTGTACGGTTTTAATGGCGGAGAGGATATTTTGACGGGAAGGAGATTTTAGAATAATTTGCCAAGTATGACCGCTTGGAGAGAATTCATGGAAGGCTGGAGTAGGGGCAGATAGATAAATACCTTTCAAGGGGCGAAGAAGGGAGTATAATTCACGGATTTTACGGATGGTGGTTTGCTCGGTTTTTTGTGTAATATAAAGTTTGGCAAGATAGTAATAAGGGGGGAAATGGGCTTGTTGACGTTTTTTAATTAAATATTGATAGGCCCCGATATAATCATTTTGCATGGAGAAATGAATGATAGGGTGATCTGGCTGGAAGGTCTGGATAAAAACAGAAGCTTCGTTAAGGTGTCCACGGCCGACACGTCCAATGACTTGGGTAAGTAGATGAAAACTACGTTCCTCTGAAGAGTAGTCAGGAAGGCTAAGGCCACCATCAGCTTGCACGATACCAACGGTGGCAAGTTTTGGAAGATCAAGGCCCTTAGTGAGAAGCTGAGTTCCAATTAGGATGTCGACGGCGCCGGATTTGATGTCAGTATAGAGATGATTTAAGGAGCTATCTGTGGTATTGTCGGCGTCAAAACGAGCGATACGGGCGGTCTTAAAGAGTTTTTTAAGTTCAGACTCAAGAAGCTTGGTGCCAAATCCCTTATGGATAATTGAGGAATGTTGACAGACTGGACAAGACTTAGGTACGACTTCTTCATATCCACAAGTGTGACAGGTGAGTTTAAATTTATCGCTATGAAGAGTGAGCGGCAAAAGGCAGTTGGGGCAGAGCGCTTGCCAGCCACACTGATCACAAATTGTAAGCGGAGCGGAACCACGACGATTATGAAAAATTAAAGTTTGCTGATGTTGTTCAAGGTTCTGAGTAATATTTTTAATCAGGGGGTCGGAGAAATATCGATTCTTAGAAAAGGAGGTTGAATCTCTTAGGTCGATAAGGTGTAGATCAGGAGTAATAGCAGTCTCTTTGGCTTTCTGCGAGAGTGAAACGTAGGCGTGATTTTTTTGTGCAAGATAAAAATCTTCAATAAGCGGAGTGGCGGTACCGTATATGCAATCAATATTTTTAGTGTTCGCTATAAAGCTAGCGAGTCGTAGGGTTGAATAGCGTGGAGGGTTATCTTGATAATAAGCAGGATCGTGTGCTTCATCAATAATGATAAGACCCAGATTACTTACTGGAGAAAAAAGAGCGGAGCGGGGACCAATGATGATTAATGGATCGGTACTCTTTGCAATATATTGCCAAATTTGATGCCTAGTCGCTTCGGTTTGTTTAGAGTGGATGGTGATGACTGAGTTGGGAAAATAAAATTGAAATTGCTGAACTAGCTGTGAGGTGAGAGAAATTTCTGGGACAAGAATGATACTAGATTGCTGTTTTTGAAACTGACTCATCGCAAGCGTGAGGTAGAGATTGGTTTTACCAGAGCCAGTAATGCCATGCAGGAGCTTGGTATGTGATTTAATGTTATCTAAGGAGGTTAGAGCGGTTTTTTGTGAAGAATTTAGTGGGATCGTTTTTGGTGTTGTTTTATTTTCTAATCTTGAGGGGGTAGTTTTTTTACGACGGTCCTTAGTGATGCCTTTTGGAATAAGTAGATTAGCAATGATAGGTAGAGGAGTGAGATAGTATTGACTGAGCCAAGTTGCTGCTTGAAGGAGGTGGTTTGGGAGAGGGGGGAGGGGTAGAACTGAGCTAATTGGTTTGATTTGGAAGGACGGATCCTTAGGGGGATTAATAGAATGATGAATAATACCGGGGATAATTGACTTCCCTAAGGGGATAAGAACGATTTGGCCAGGTTTAAGCTCTTCAGGAAAAGAATATGTCAATAAACTCTCAAGAGCATGAAGATCCTGACGGAAGATTTTGATAGGAATAACCTGGTAATACATTGATGTTATTTTAGCATAGTGGAGTGTATGCGGGGCGGGGAGATAGGAGAGAATATAAAAAATTCAGCCGTTGTGAGAAATACTGTTGTTTGGTATACTAAAGAGAAGAAGCAAAAGTGAGGTAAAAATGTTGGATATATTCATTACATCTCGGGTCCGACGAAAGATATTGGTGGTTTTTGCGAAGTATCCAGACTTTAAGACGCATGTGCGCGCGTTGTCTAAGTTAATACATGAAGATCCGGGAAATATTCAGAGAGAGTTGAAAAGACTTGAGAAAGGGAATTTCTTGATTGTGACAAAAAAGGGGAATACAACAATTTACCAAACAAATAAACAGTTTCCAATTTTAAAAGAACTGCAAGGAATTGTGATAAAAAGTAAACAAATGGCTCCTAGCTCAAAGCAGAGTAAAACTATTCAGTAGAATAATTTTAATAAAGATTTAATTTTGGGTGTAAAAAAATAGGGAAGATATATCATGGATGATATTTTTGATCAGCTAATAAAAAAGCGGGGTATTACAGAAGACTTTTTGTATCCAAAATATTTGTTGGGACTTGCGGAAAAGTTACCAGATATTAAAAAGGCGAGTGAGCGAATTATTCAAGCGGTGAATAATAAAGAGACAGTATTAATCTACGGTGACTACGATGTGGATGGGGTGACGGCAAGTGCTTTAATGTTTGACTGCCTTAAAATGAGTGGTGTCGAGAAGGTGGAGGTGATGTTACCAGATCGTTTTATCGATGGTTATGGTATGGGTGGAAGAGTGAAGGAAAAAGCTAAAGAACTTGGGGCGAGTCTTATCGTGACGGTGGATTGTGGAAGTAATAATTCGGATGTAATAGATGAACTGTCTGCAATGGGGGTGGACGTGATTGTGACGGATCATCATGAAATTATGAAAGAGGTACCCAAGTCGGCAGTGGCGGTGGTTAATCCTAAGAGGGATGAGAAATCGGAATTAAGAGAGCTCTGTGGTTGCGGGGTGGCTTTTTTAGTGATGCAGAAAATGGTTTCTCTTGGATATATTGAGGTAGGAAGAGAGAAATGGTTTTTGGATTTAGTGTTAGTGGGAACACTTTGTGATTCAATGACACTTGATCCGATAAACCGAATGTTGAGTTATTTTGGCATGAAAGTACTGAAAAAAACGAAGCGACCAGGATTGTTCGAGCTTTTAAAAGTGGCGAGAGTGGAAAGAATTAGTTCTGAGACGATAGGTTTTCAGATTGGCCCAAGGTTAAATGCGGGGGGTCGAATGGAATCGGCAGAGACTTCGTTGAGACTTTTAATGTCTAAAAACCACCGAGAGGCCTTTGAACTGGCTATGAAGCTAAATCAACTAAATCAGGATCGTAGGAATAGTCAAAGGCAGGCAATGGAGGAGATTCCAGAGGTGAAGGATCCGGTGATTGTAGTGACTGGCAAATGGCATGAGGGAGTGCTAGGAATTATCGCAGGGAGATTGGTGGAAAAATACCATAAACCGGCATTTGTATTAGCAGAAACAGAAGAAGGAATTTTGAAGGGGTCAGGACGTTCGTTTGGCGATTTTAATCTGGCAGAGGCTTTGAAGGCCTGCAAGGAACAGATTATTAGTGGTGGTGGTCATGCGGCGGCATGTGGATTAAGAGTCTCGAAAGATGGTTTAAATGAGTTTATTAAGGCCGTTAACGAATATTACTTGGGGCTACACTTAAAGGAGCAAGAGAAATATTTAGAGGCGAAAGAAGATTTGGAAATTGAGGAATTGGGGGGATTAAATTTGTCGTTAATGGAAAAACTTAGAGCCTTAGAGCCATTTGGACTGGGAAATCCGGAGCCGATATTTTTGTTAAAAAATATGAAGGTAGAGAGGATTAATAAAATGGGAGCGGAGGGGCAACATATGAGAATGACCTTGAAAGATGGCTCAGGGAAGGAGATAAGACTGGTGGCTTTTAATGCTCCGGAGGAGTGGATGAAGATTGGAGAAGGAGAAGTTCGAAACGTGTGGATTAATCTGGTGGAAAATGAATGGCAGAATTATAGAAGTGTGGAAGGAAGAATTTTGCAGATTAAAGAAAGCTCTGTTGAAAAAATGTAGCGTATCTGATATAATGCCGATATATGGCAATCAAAGTAACTAGAAAAGACCAGGGAGAGGCAAACGAAAACATCATTCGTCGCTTTAATCGTAAGGTGTTACAGAGTGGAATTATGCCACTTGCGAAATCACAGCTTCGTTTTTCAAAGCCAATTTCCAAACGCGAACGTCGTCGTAAAGCAATTCTACGCGAGATTCGTAAGGCTGAAAAAACAGAACGAATTAAACTTGGTTTAAAGTAATGAGAAGACCCCTTTAATGGGGTCTTTTTTGTGCTATACTATTTTTGTATGAAACTATTATTTTTAGGGGGTCCTGGGACTGGTAAGAGTACAGTTGGGAATAGATTAGCAAATGATTTAAATTGGCCTTGGATTTCGTCCGGGGCAATTCTTCGAGAGAGTAAGGAGCAGTGGGTGATTGACCGGCTAAAAACTGCGCAACTATTCGATGATGAAATGGTGTCGGAATTAGTATTCTCTAGGTTGACTGAGACGGAGAATGCGATTATTGATGGATATCCAAGAACATTGCGTCAGGCGGAAATTATAGTTGAACGAGGCCTACATATTGACTATATAGTCGAGCTGACAGTGCCGTTTGAAGAGGTGATGCGTAGGCTATCGATGCGAGGACGCAGCCAGGATGTACCGGAAATTATTGAGGAAAGACAGGCTGACTATGAACGTAGTCGTAATGAGATCGTAGCATTTTTACTAGGTAATGGGGTAAAGTTGTTAACTGTTGATGGACTTGGTGAAGTTGATGAAGTTTATAAGCGTACCGTTACTTTGATACGAAATGAAATTAGTGAATTAAATAATAAGGGAAACGCCTAAGGGGGCGTTTTTTCAGAAAGGAGAACTATGATTTTAATTTATGGACCAGCCGGATCGGGGAAATCAACGCAGGGAAGGATGTTGGCGGAAAAGATGGGTCGCACCTGGCTTTCAGCGGGGCAGTTAATTCGTGATTCGCATCGATTTGACGAATATACGAGTAAGGGAGCGATGATCCCAGAAAATATCTTAGTGGATCTTCTGTGGGAGAATATGAATGCCGTATTTAAGGAGGGAGGTGAGGTAATTTTTGATGGTCAGCCAGGTTCGGTTGAACAAGTGGGGATGTTGGAGGAAAAAGGAGTTTTTACGCATACAGAATTTGTGGTGCTACTAAAGGTGCCAGAAGAAGAATTATTAGTAAGGTTGGCGGAGCGGGGAAGAGAGGATGATAATGTGGAAGTCTGGAAGCAGAAAATATCCTACTTTGAACAAAAAAGTTATTCATTTTTAACAGAGATGAAGTCACGGGGAGTGCGGATTTATGAAGTTGATGGTGTAGGGTCAATTGAAGAAGTAAATCAGCGTATTATGAAATTAGTTCAGGAAAAATAATTTATTTAAAAAATCGGAAAAATGTTTCCGATTTTTTGTTGGTAGAGAAAATATTTATTCTTCAGGGCAGTTTGGTAGGGTAAGCACTTCGAAGCCAGTTTCAGTAACGAGAACGGTGTGCTCACAGTGACAGCCAATAGAGCCATCAGAAAGAACGACATCCCAACCGTTTTCGGGGCTAACATGGTTATATGGTTTACCTAGAGAGGACATCGGTTCAATACATAGAGTATCTCCCGGGCGGAGTATATAGCCGCGCCCACGTTTACCGAAGTTTGGGACCTCTGGTTCCATATGCATGGATTTACCAATAAAGTGTCCAACATAGTTTTCGATAACGCCTAGATGTCCGCGACGTAAGACGGTTTCTACGGCATAGCCAATATCGCCAAGATGTATACCTGGAGCAACTGTAGCAATGCCAGCCCAGAGACTTTTTTCGGTAGTTTTAATCATTTGCTTGACAGCAGGGCTAGCTTTACCAACGGTGGTAGTAAAAGCCGCATCGGTATGATAGCCTTTATAGCCAATGACGAGATCAAAAGAAACCTTGTCACCATCTTGGAGAGCGTAATCGCTGTTGGGGGCGCCATGAACTAGTTCATCGTTAACAGAGATACAGATGGCGCCAGGGAATTTTTGGGGAAGTTGATCATAGGAAACTATGGCTCCGGCGTCTGTGATTTTTTTACGAACCCAAGCATCAAGTTGACGTTTAGTCATGCCAACGTCGACATAGTCTCGGAGCTCGGCGAGAATTGTACCTAAAATTTTGCCACCCTCGCGCATGGCGGTAATTTTCTGAATATCCATGTACTAAATTATAACACCGATATATTTTTTAAAATGTTTATGTTATAATACCAAGGATATGAATGATCAGTTACCTCGTTTTATGTTAGGAATCGATGTTGGAACACAGTACATTCGTGCGGTGGCGCTTTCTGAATACCAAGGTGAAATATCCGTGATAGCTAACTCTGAGGTAAAAAATAATGGTGGAATGAGTAAGGGGGTGATTACAAATTTGGCTGGCCCGGTTGAGTCATTAAATAGAGCAATTGTAATGATTGATCAGACGAGCGGAAAATCTTTAAAGTCTGCCTATACCTCAATTAATGGTTCACAGGTTGGCGCGGTGCAAACTCAAGGCATGATTTCAATTATGGGTGGGGAGGCTATTTCGCCGAATGATTTGAAGCGAATCCAAGAGATGTCACTTGCGGGAGTGATTCCAAATAATCGAGAAGTCTTAAAAGTGATTCCTACGAATTATATTGTGGATGGTCAGTCTGGTATTCGGGATCCTTTGGGAATGAATGCAATGAAATTAGAAATGCAAGCGAGTGTCGTTTCAGCGCTAGTGCCATCTTGTTTAAATCTACGAAAATTGACTGAGAACGTTTCGATTGAGTCGCTAGAACTTGTGCCAACAGCCGTTGCTTCGGCAAGAGTTGTTCTAACTGAACAGCAAAAGGATAATGGTGTTGCGGTAGTGGATCTTGGGGCTTCTACGACAAGTGTAGCAGTTTTTATGGATGGTTTTTTGCAGCATTATGCGGTTCTGAATGCAGGTGCAAATAATATTACGAATGATCTTGCTATTGGGCTTGCAATCAATCCAAGTGTGGCGGAAGAAATTAAATTGCGCTATGTTTCAGCTGATTTTCCAGAGAGTGATAAAACAATCGTAACAAAGGTGGGCGACGAAACAGTGAGCTTCACAAAAGATGAGGTAAACCAGATTGTAAGAGAACGTTTGATTGATATTTTTGAGCATGTAGAAAAGATTTTGAAACAGGCAGGTTATGCGCAGAAATTACCAGAGGGGTTGGTGATTGTTGGCGGTGGTGCAATGATGCGAAACTTAGATAAGTTTGTAAAAGATTTACTTGGTATGGCTGTGAGGATAGGAAGACCAACGGAAAAACTTGGTGGGGTATTTGATCTTGTTGAGAATCCAAAATATACGACGGCTTTAGGATTAGCTCTGATGATGTATGACGATGAGTTGATGGTTGGTGAGGTGAGTAATGAAACTCAAGAGGGTGGCTTGTTCTCATTTTTGAATATTTTCAAGAAAAAATAAATTATTTAAGAAATTACTACTTAACTAGGGAGAAAAATGTGATAAACTAGAAGTAGTTATTTGTTAGATAGTGAGGAAAAAAGATGCCTGAAATTAAACCAACAGAGGTGGAAACAAAAGCAAGCATTAAAGTCGTGGGGGTTGGTGGTGCCGGTGGTTCTGCAGTTAATCGAATGAAAGAAGTTGGACTTTCTGGTGTAGAATTTATCGCAATCAATACTGATGCTCAGGCACTACATTATTCAAATGCCGATACGAAGGTACATATTGGTAAAGGCTTGGGTGCTGGTGGTGATCCTGAAAAAGGCCAAACCGCTGCAGAGGAGAGTCGTGAAAATATCAAGGAGTCTTTGAAGGGCGCCGATATGGTCTTTATTACCCTTGGTGCTGGTGGTGGTACTGGCTCTGGTGCTGGTCCAATTGTAGCTAAAGAAGCAAAAGACCAGGGTATTTTAACCGTTGGTGTGGTGACTCGTCCATTTACTTTTGAGGGTGCTCAGAGGAAACGTAATGCAGATAAGGCAATTAATGAGATGACTGATGCGGTCGATGCACTGATTACAATTCCAAATGATCGCTTATTGCAAACAATTGATCCGAGAACACCATTACTCGAGACTTTTAAAATTGCCGATGATGTATTACGCCAAGGTGTTCAGGGGATTTCAGAATTAATTACAGAACATGCATTAATTAACTTAGACTTTGCTGACGTAAAGGCAATTATGAAAGACGCTGGTTCTGCATTAATGGGCATTGGTCGTGCTTCAGGTGAGAATAGGGCAAAGTTAGCTGCGCAACAGGCAATTGAATCACCACTAATTGAGGTAAAAATCGATGGTGCTCGTGGCGTACTATTTTCAGTAGCTGGTGGATATGATATGTCAATGTCGGAAATTCAGGAAGCAGCAGAGGAAATTACCGGTGCTGTTTCACCAGATGCAAATATCATCTTCGGTGCATCTATTCGTCCAGAATTACAAGATGAGATCGTAATTACAGTAGTAGCAACTGGATTTGATTCAGATGTTTATCGTCGTAAGCGCGCAGAAGAAGAAGAAAAGAAGCGTACGGATGAGGCTTTAAATAGAGTAGAGAGTCTAAGAAACCAACAGCAAATTATTGAGTCTACTCCAAGTTTTGCACCAGAAACTAATGAGCAGATTAGTGCAGAGGAATTTACGGCAACACCAAAAGAAAATATTTGGGACAAAATTGGCCGTCAGGACGAAGAAGAGGATTTAGAAGTCCCACCTTCTCTAAGAGCAAAACTACGTGGTAAGAAATAGTAAAATATGGTCGGAGAAATCTGACCATATATAATCTTGAGGGCTAGAGCTCCTTAAGGGATAATTGAAAGAATTATCTAGATAAAAGGTGGAGGTAAAAATGCAAATGATAGGTGTGAAGATTGGTGATAGTAAGGTGCTTGAAAGTCGTGAGACTCCTGACGGTTCAATGATTCGTCGTCGCCGTGTGACGGCAGATGGCTACCGCTTTACAACTTATGAGCGCATAGAAATGCCACCACTTGCGGTAATGAAGCGTAGTGGGAACAGGGAACCTTTTGATCGTGATAAGCTGCATAAGGCAGTAAATCGCAGTGTAGGTAAATTTTTTAACTCAGAACTTGAAATTGAAGATGTGGTGAATAAGGTGGTGGAGCGGGTGTATTCTCTTGGGCGTGATGTGGTCTATTCGAAAGAGATAGGACAGGCGATCTTGGACGTGTTGGCTAAAATTAATGAAGTAGCTTACGTTCGATTTGCTAGTGTATTTTTACAATTTAAATCATTAGATGAATTTGAAAGAATTATTAGAGAACAAAGAGAGAAACGTGAGGATTAAATGCGAATTGTAATTGTAGTAAAAACACATTCAGAATATTTTAGAGAGGCTGAAGAGTGGGGTGTGGAATATCAGCGTGAGACTGGACGAGAAGTTGAATTGATTGATCCGGAGACAATTGAGGGGGAGATTTTTGCATCAACTCGAGATATTATGCAATATCCGAGTTTATTGATTCTGGGCGGGAGTGGCGAAATCGTAAAAAAATGGAGTGGCTCACCACTACCGCAGTTTGACCAAGTGTCTTATATGCTACGCAGCGTGTAAAATATATTGTATAATAAGGGGGATGAGTGAAATCAGGGAGAAAGCCTTAAGAATTTTTGCGCAAGCAAAAGAGATGCCTGGGTATTCTTTGTCATGGGAAAAACATTCTTTAAACGTAGCTAAGGTAGCGGAATCAATTACGAGAGTAGTGATGGAGAATGGAGCAAAATTGAGGTTTACGAAGGTCATGGGAGAAGAGTCGGGAACGGATAGGGAACTGAGCGATGAAGAAATGACGGATATGGCTTTTTCCGCAGGACTACTGCATGATATTGGCCGATGTGTGGAGATAAAGGTTGGCTTACGTCATCCAATTTTGGGATATAACCTATTGACGAGCGAGGGGTTGGTAGAGCTGGCACAGGTCTCGATGACTCATACGTATTACGGATACAAACAGATAGAACGGGCTGAGTTTTGGGAAGAACTGGATTCAAAAAGTTTAGAATTTACGCAGGACTATATGGAGGGGGCTGAGATTTCTGACTTGGATCTTTTGGTTCAATTAGTTGATAATATGGGGCATCCAATGGGAGTGATGACGATATCTGATCGTTTTTCTGACGTATTAATTCGACATGGAATTCGGTCTGCAGGTGATCATCTCAGAGAATTATTTAGAATAAAACAGTATTTTGACAAAAAGGCTGGAATAAATATATATGAACTGTTCAGGGATGAAATTATTAGAACGACAATGATGGAACCGAATGGAATGATGAGAGAAAAACAAAATGTAACAGATGAAACGGAGGAGAGTTTATGAAATACCAAGCAAACACAAGAAGAAGAGCAATTGAGTACGAGAAGGCAATTGTAGACTTTTGGAAAAGAAATCGAATCTTTGAGAAATCAATTGAACAACGAAATATTAATAATGGATATGTGTTTTATGATGGACCTCCATTCATCACTGGTTTGCCACATCATGGCACCTTACTATCTTCAATCGTAAAAGATGCTGTGCCTCGTTTTTGGACAATGCGTGGTAAGAGGATTGAACGAAGATGGGGATGGGATTGCCATGGCTTACCTGCAGAGAACTTTGTGGAGAAACAACTAGGTATTACTGATAGGCGTGAGATTGGTACTAAGTGGCCACTTTCAACCTATATTACGAAGGCACGTGAGTCGATGGTTTCGAATTCTGAAGCTTGGGAAGGGGTGATTGAGCGAGTTGGTCGTTGGGTAGATTTCCGTGGCGCTTATCGTACAATGGATAAGAATTTTATGGAGTCGGTCTGGTGGGCCTTTAAAACCCTATATGAACAGGGGAAAATTTATGAAGGTCGTAAGGTCTTGATGTATGACACAAAATTCTCAACTCCCGTATCGAAGACAGAAGTAACGATGGATAATGATGCATACCAAACTGTGACTGATCCATCGGTATATGTTAAATTTGAAATTGTAAGCGAAGGTGAACTAAGGGGGGTTAAGCTCCTGGCTTGGACAACAACACCTTGGACTTTGCCTGCGAATCTAACTTTAGCAATCAATAAGGATCTTGAGTACAAAATTTACTCAGTCGGAGATGAGAAATTGATTGTGGCAAGTGAATTGGCAGAAAAGGCGCTGGGTGAAGGTGAGGCGATCAAGACCTTAAGAGGTGAGGAATTGATTGGCCTAGAATATAGGCCACTTATGTGTAACTTTTCTAAAGAGGAGCGCAAAAAGAATACCTACAAGGTTGTAGCTGCTGACTTTGTTTCTAGCTCTGATGGTACTGGTATCGTGCATATTGCACCAGCCTATGGTGAGATGGATTATGAGCTAAGTTTAGAGCAGGATGTGGATTTTATTGATCTACTCGATGAGGGCGGTTATTATCTTGAACCAGCGAAGAAGTGGCTAAACGAGATGGGGGTGCGTGACACGGATGAGTCTGGGATCGAACTTTGGGCGGCAAATAAGTTTATCGCAAAGGTACTTGAGGAAAAAGGTATCGTTTACAAGATTGAATATATTAAACACGAATATCCGTTTAACCCACGCTCAAAACAGAGGATTATTTATCGTGCATTTCCAAGTTGGTTCTTTGCGGTGAATGGAATGAAGGAACAGTTAATTGAAGAAAATGAGGAAATTAACTGGTTCCCAGAATACTTAAAACATGGGCGTTTTGAGAAGAATATTGAGGCGGCTCCAGACTGGAATTTATCACGTGATCGTTTTTGGGCAACTGCAATGCCTGTATGGAAAGGCGATAAGGGAACTATTAAAGTCGTTGGTTCATATGATGAACTTTATGAGTTGTCCGGTGTTAGGCTAGAAGATTATCACCGTCCTTGGGTGGATGAGATCGAATTTGATATCGAGGGTGAGCACTTTAAGAGAATTGAAAAAGTGCTTGACTGCTGGTTTGAATCTGGCTCGATGCCATTTGCACAGCTACATTACCCATTTGAAAATAAGGAGAAATTTGAACAAAATTATCCAGCTGACTTTATTGTGGAATATGTGGGTCAGGTGAGGGCTTGGTTTTATTATGTACATGTGGTAAATACTGCACTGTTTGGCAAAAAGGCTTACAGGAATGTAATTACAACTGGTACAGTGGCGGGTAATGACGGCCGTAAGATGTCAAAGTCGCTTGGAAACTATACAGATCCAACGGAGCTAATGGATAAGTATTCAGCTGATGCATTACGTTTCTTAATGCTTTCGTCGCCAGTGTTAGCAGGGGAGGATTTTGCCTTAATCGATAAGGATGTTTCTGATGTTGCGAGAAAACTATCGATGGTTTGGAATGTGTATGATTTCTTTACGATGTATGCTTCTGTGGATGGATTTGATTCAAAGCAAGCGATTGCAGTTTCAAAGCTGGAGAATCCTCTAGATATTTGGTTAGTTTCAAGAGTATATGAGCTGCGTAATGAAATCACTAAGGGAATGGAAGCCTATAATATTCCGAGTGCGCTATCAAATGTATTATTGTTTATTGACGATTTATCAAACTGGTTTGTACGACGCTCAAGGAGGCGTTTCTGGAAATCGGAGGACGATACAGATAAGAATGCGGCATATTCTACGCTATACTTTGTCTTAGTATACCTAGCTAAAATCTTAGCTCCATTTACGCCGTTCTTAGCGGAAGAGTTATACCAGAAAATGACTGGAGTAGAGTTTGATTCTTCAGTAACAGAGTCAGTGCATCTGCTAAATTGGCCGGAAGCGGGAGAGATTAATCAGGAGGTGCTTGAGAAGATGGCAAGAACCCGTGAGATTATTACTGAAGGTTTGGCTCTAAGGATGAATAAGAGTGAGAATGAAGAGCAGATTAAGGTAAGACAACCACTTGCTGAATATGTTTATGAAGGTGAACCACTGGATGAATATTATGAACAAATCATTGCAGATGAAGTCAATGTAAAATCAGTGAGAGCTGGCGAAAAATCTTATCTGGATAAGCATTTGACCGAAGAATTGCTCGAAGAAGGTTTTATTCGCGAGCTAATTCGTTTTGTGCAGGCTGCGAGAAAGAAAGCTGGTCTTGAGGTTGATGATAGAATTAAATTATCGATCGATACGGAGATTAATAAGGACTGGCAGGATGTACTAAAAGCCGAGGTGCTAGCAGTAGAACTTGGACGAGATAATAATTATCAGTATGATGAAGTCGTGAAAGTGAATGGCAAGAATATTACTATCTCATTAGAAAAAGCTTAAGGAGGGAGAAACATAAAAAAGGGCACGTGAAGAGCGGGTCCTTTTTTTGAGATATAATGTAACTGATAAGTTTTAGTGGGTAAACTAACAGGGGTAGATTTTGAAATTAAAGGATAATTCCAATAAAAGTGTTGACAAATAAGCATAAACATGATATCATTAAAACAAGTTAGATAATAAATAAAAACAAAAAGCAAATAAAAATAAATCTAACAGAAAAGGAGCGGTGGGGAAGCTAAACAAAAAAGTAAAAGGTAAGTGAGGAATAAGACCAATGTAAGGGTAAAAATAAAGATATAGAGAATAATATAATACAACCAGAATAAGACGAAAGAAAAAAGAATGAAGAGAGGCCGATCCTAAGAGCCATTAAGAACAAGCTTAGGACTGGCAAGAAAATAAAAGGCTACTTATTGAAAAATAGGTAGCCTAAAAAATATAAATAAATTAATTAATTTGTTCAGTTGCATTTTTTAAAAATATGCTAGAATAGAATAAATAAGCAAAAAAATAAAAACAAAAAGAAGGGGAAGATATGACGTTTGAATATTTCAACGATGAATCAGGATATAGTTTAAAAAAGACAGTGAGCCCAGAAGCGCAGGCTAAAATTTTGGCCAGACTCGGACGAGCTGGTCTAAAAATTGCTTAGAAGCTTTGATTAACGATAATCTTGGCTAGAAGCTAAGATTTTTGATAAAAATAGCACCTTGGGTGCTATTTTTTGTATAAATAAATTACTCAATTGAAAGAACGATAATTTCTATATATGGATATATCTATAAAAAGTTTATTCAGCTTCTCAAAATAACTTGAACGGAGAATAAGCTAACCGAAGTTGTGTGAGTGTATAAAAAAATAAATAAAGATGTTGACTATTTTTAACACTAGCGATATGATGGGGGCATAAAAGTCATATTTTTAACATAAAAAACTAACAGAAAGGTCTTTATCGCTATGGTAGAAGATAAGACGAGAGCGGTTAGTGCTGGAGCACAAACTGCGTCGTTTGAAGAGCCTGATCTTACGGGTTTGACACAGGATCAATTAATTGATCTTTTTGTCAATAATCTGGTTGAAGAAAAAGGGCAAAATATTTCAGAAACAGAGAAGCAGCAAATTGCTGATGATCTTAAAGATGCTGTAATGACAGAGATCTTGATGAGCTTGCCTGATTATTTAGTAAATAAAATTAATGACAGCTTTGAAAATGGTACTGCATCAGAGGAGATGATTGAAGCTGTGGTTGAAGAGTCTGGTATTGATGCTAGCAAGATAGCCGAAAAAGTAATGATCAAATTCAGAGATGATTATCTAAATAATAAGGAGGAAATGTAAGATGGGTTTTGATCCAAATAAGGCAAATAGGGGTGGCAACGGCGATACTGGGAACAGCGGAAATAGCAACGTATGGGATATGGAGGGGGTTAGCTATCCTGAATATGGTAACGTTGTATATAGGGATGATCTGACTAATCAGAATAATTCGACCGATCAAAATAAGGATAAGGCAAAAATTACAGCCAGAGAAGATTTTGATGATGATGCGGACGATTTTACTGTAGTTGATCTCGATAAGAGTGTAAATAGATCAGATCGTGATTATGGAAAAGCCATAAGAGATGCTATGACTGTTAACGATGTGAATTATAGCTCTGATAGACCTATTCAAATTGTCGATAGTGGGATTAATGTTCAGGATGTCTCTAAAAACTATAATGACCCTGTATTTGTTGCCCCTGCACAGGCTAATGTGATTGACGGAGGGGATAATAACCCAGGAAATTCTATTAATATTGTTGACGACTCGTCAAATACAGAGCCTAAGGGTAGTGCTTCTGTTGATGTGGATGCGGTGAAGAATCGAATACAAAATGGGGTTGATAATGATGTGAATAAATTTAATCCTGGTGACCCTAATATAGTTAGAGAATATGAGGAAGATACTGGTAATGCCGAAAAACGTGGACTTGTTGCTGGTATTATGGAAAAAGTACGTAAATCTGGGGTGGGAAAACTCTTCGTCAAAGCTACTATCGGTGCCTTGCTTTTAGCTAGTTTAGCTGGGATAGGAGCAAATAGTGGTTTGTTAAATAAAAAAGCTACTCAAAATGTTACTGCTATAGAACAGAAAGCACCAGGATCTCAAGACGGGGAAACAGATGGTTCGGCATTAGCGACGGCTGAGATAGATGGACTATTGGGGAATCAATCTGAGACTGAAAAAAGTGCTGAGAATCTTGATACTAAAGTTAATATTACTTATGCCGATGGAGAAGTGCTTGAGGGGGTTAATTACGAATTCGGCGGTGATAACACGGGTGCCGATCTGTTGGATAATGTAAATGTTGAACCTGGACACTATGGCCCATTAACTAATAAGCCAGCAAATTGGGTTCACAATGAAGGTAACAGGTTCCGTGAAGGACAAGCTAGTAAAGAAGCTTTAACGGCTCTTAGGATGGAGGTAGATCAGGGTATTAATGTTCGTCTCGGGAATATCGCACCACTGGTACAAGATGGTTATGTGTACGGTTACTTTGGTGAGGGTGATAATATAAACCCAGAAAATATGACACAAACCGGTTATGAGTTTTCTACTAATTCAGAAGAATACCAGAGTAAAAAAGAAATGCTCCAGAGAGATCATGCTGAACGTGAAAAAGAGATGTCTCACGATATCATTTTACTAAATGAAGGTGATGTTTATTCCTCTATTGGTGCGTGGGATATTAAGAATGCAGATGGAACCGCAAGACCAAAGTTCTTCACAGACAGTCACGTTACAACTGGTGAGGCTGGGTTGATGGTTCGAACTGATATTGATAAGGCAACTGGCTTAAACTATTATGAAGCTCATCCTGAGATTAAGGAACGTGTGCTTAGGGTCATGGGGCTAATTGAGGTTGGTGCATCCGAAAAAGAGGTTCAAGATGCAATGGCCAAATGGACTGTGGGGGGGCGTTTAGTGGGTTGTATGCAATATGTTTGTTTTAAGAACACCCCAAAACAGAAAATTATTCCACCAGTGGAGAAAACTATTACACCAACACCAGAGAGCACGCCTAATATAGATACAAAGATTATTCCACCAGCACAACAGGTTATTCCTCCAGCCCCAACACCAGAAAATGAGACGACTACAACTGAGAATAAGATTACTACAGGGACTCGTCATATTATAACTTCTACAAATGGAAAGCATACTCATAATACGATAATTCGCGAAGATGAGAAGCCTCGTGATAAAGAGACGCCTAAGGATAAGGAAATCCCACCAGAGCCAGAAAAAGAGACTCCTAAGAATAAGGAAGTTCCACCAGATGAGAATCCTAAGGGGGGCGAAAAGGTACTTGAGGCGAAGACTGAAAATGTAGTTGGTGGTAATGAGTTCGATTCGCAAAAGGAAGTAACCGTAACTGATCAAAATGCTGCACCATTGGCTGGCGAGGCTACAAACAATGCAACGATGGAAAGCTCAGGTGATCAATTATCTAATAGAGAAGTTGCAACCCAAAGCGTTATTGGCGAATTTAATGAAAATAATGCATCTGTTTCTAAGGAAGAAGCCGAGAATAAGAGTATCAGTACTTCGGTAACAAATGAAAATCTTGCTCCAAATAGTAGTGAAGCCCCTGCCGATTCATTTGAACGACAGACTGTAGCAGATGAAGTTGTGAACGAAAGCAATGGCGAAACTGCAGCACAAAGTTCATATGATACAAGTGCAGCCGAAGCTAACTATGACTTCTATAGTGCATTTTAAATTAGTTAAACCCTTTTAGAGCTCTAAATAATAAAGGAGAGGAATGAGAACAAACACAAACACAAAAACATGGGATGTGTTGCGCCATACGGCGCATCGCATCCTACCAGTGGTAGGATTACTATCACTGGGTGCGGCAGCAATACTGCCGGTAGGGGAAACTCACGCTTTCGAGACGTGGGGGCCAGAACGACCAACTTACACTTGGCAAAAGCCGGCTGATCACGCTACGATGAACTCAATTACTGATGATCCAGTAATGGGTGATGAGCGAAACTTTGTGAGGATCCGTAAGGCTGGCTCAACCGATAAATTTGACGATAATGTTATCGCAGAGCCGGGCGCTGAATACGAAGTTCAAGTATTCTTCCATAATAACGCTGCAGCTAATTTAAATGACGCAACTGGTCGTACCTTTGCTCAGGGCATCCGTGTGAAAATGGACCAAATTATTGGCAATTTGAAGCAGGGTGAAACCGCTCTTATTAAAGGTACAATTACTGCAAGTAATACTAGTCCAAAAGAAGTTTGGGATACAGCTTACATCAAAGCAAATAAGGCAGTTGCTCTTCGTTATGTACGTGGATCTGCCAGGATTCATAATGGAGGTAAGTTGAATGGACAACTTATCGACGACGATGCCTTATTTGGTAAATATGGTGGTACATTTGTAGGTTATCATCAGTGGGGATTACTCCCTGGATGTAATGAGTATTCAGGAAACATTACATTTAAAATCAAGGTTGATAATGTGGGCTTTGATATGAATAAAAGTGTCTCCCGAGATAATGCCAATGAATATCATGAATCGATTGATGCAGTACCTGGAGAAACATTGGATTTTAAGATTCTTTTTAAGAATACAGGTACAACAGTACTAAAGAATGTGGTTGCTTATGATCTTCTTGGTAAGGGTATGACTTTCGTCCCTGGTACTACCCGTATCTTTAATGATACTCATCCAAATGGAACCTTTGAGAAAGACAATTTGTTTACGAATGGTTTCAATATTGGTGACTATAAAGGTGGAGCAAATGCAACTATCACTTACAAAGTAAAGATCGATGATGATGAAAAAATGTTCCCATGTGGTCAAACTGTGACTATTGAGAATAATTCTTCTGTTGCAATATATGTAGCTACTATTACAGATAAAGTTCCTGTCCGTGTAACTAGAAAATGTAGTGACACACCAAAAACTCCTACTCCAAAAACACCTGAGACACCAAAAGAATTACCTCGTACTGGTGCTTCTGAAGTGGTACTTGGTATGGTAATTACTGCAGTACTTGGTATTGGTATTGCTTACTACCTCGCTTCAATGAAGCAACTCAATAAACTTGAATCAGCTGCAAAGGGCAAGAAATAATCACTAAGAAGAGATTAGTAGATAGACTAATTGCAACTGAGTAAAAAAATAATAAAGACAAAATCAATCTTTATCGCACATTAAAAACTTTGAAAAAATAGTTTGAAAAACAACTATAGTACCTTATTGAACCTTAAAAGTATGACCAAAATAAAAATCTTTTGAGATGAGTGCATAGAAAATAATAAAATGAATAAATTTATTATTTTCGAGACAGGATTTGATTTAATGAATCAAATATGATAGAATGATTCCTAGTTATTACTAAATAAGGAATATTATGAAAAAGGCAGTTGTACTCATCGGCGGCAAGCAATATGTCGTAGCTGAGAAAGAGACCCTACGGGTGGACCTCCTCCCGGAAGGCACAAAAGAGCTCGAAACTGGTGCTTTACTTGTAATTGACGGAGATAAAACCCTCGTTGGTACTCCTGAAGTAGAAGGCGTAAAGGTTTCAGCCAAGGTGGTAGAAGAGAAGGTTGCAGGAGATAAGATCCGCGTGATCCGTTACCATTCTAAGAAGCGTGTACATAAAGAAACTGGACACCGCCAAAAATATAGTTTAATTGAAATTACTTCAATTAAATAAGAAAAAGACTCCAAGACGGAGTCTTTTTTTAGTGTTTATGGTAATATAGAATTATATGGCGACGGTGATTTGTATAACAAACCAAAAAGGGGGGGTAGGTAAGACCACGACGGCAGTTAATCTTGCATTCTTTTTGGCTAAAAATAAGAAAAAAACACTTTTGATTGATTTTGATCCACAGGGAAATGCAACTTCTGGCCTTGGAATTGATAAGATGCCGTTCGAGGCGGATTACGAAAAGGAGGGGATTAGTAGAACCATGTCTGAAGTGTTGCTGGGCCAAAAAGAGTTAAGTGAAATTATATTGAATACTAAATTTAAGGATTTAGATTTAGCACCAGTCACCCCGCAGCTTGCTAATGCAGAAGTAAATTTAGCAAAGTTGGATAAAAAATTTATTCAATTAAGAGAAGCAATAAAACGTATAAAAAATTTATACGACTATATTATAATTGATTCGCCACCAAGCTTATCGCTTTTAACTGTTAATGGAATGATTGCTTCAGATTATCTTTTATTGCCGGTACAGACAGAGTTTTATGCCCTTGAGGGCGTTGCGCAGTTGTTGGATTCAGTTAAATTAGTAAGAAAGGCAATGAATCCAGACTTGAAGTTACTTGGTGTACTTGCGACGATGTATGACAAAAGGACATCGCTTTCGGTACAGGTGCTAGAGGAGATTCGCAAATACTTCAAAGAGAAAGTTTTTAACTCATTAATACCAAGGAATGTGAGGTTAGCGGAGGCGCCAAGCCATGGTGTGCCAGTAGGGGCTTATGATCCATTCAGTAAAGGCTCAAGAGCTTATAAAGATTTAGCCAAGGAAGTAATTCAAAGAGTAGAGAAAGGGGAAAAATAATGGTAGGCAGAGGTTTAGGTAGGGGGTTTGATAGTCTTATCCCTACGGATATTGTAGAGGATGATTTTGATATTACGGCTGGCGAAGATGCTAAAGAAAGTCAGTTGGTTGAGCTTGATCTTGAGATGGTTATGCCAGATAAGGATCAACCACGTAAGGAATTTTCTGAGGAAGCCTTAAATGCTTTAGCAAGCTCGATAAAAGAACACGGAGTTTTGCAGCCGATTGTGGTGGTTCGAGAAGACGGCAAGTATAAAATTGTAGCTGGCGAGAGACGCTTTAGAGCGTCAAAGATTGCGGGATTATCAAAGATTCCTGCAATCATTCGTACGATTGATGCACAGAATCGCTTAGAGCTTTCGATTATTGAAAATGCTCAGCGTGAGGATTTAAATGCAATTGAGATGGCAACAGCGTATGCTAAGCTAAAGAGTCAGTTTAACCTATCTCCTGCGGAAATTGCAACGCGCGTGGGGAAGAGTGAATCTTCAGTGATTAACACAATGAGACTTTTAAATCTTCCGGATGATGTAAAGAGAGCAATGATAGAACATAATCTGACTGAAGGAGTGATGCGACCGTTAATCTCGGCTGATCCAGAACTAGTAAGGCAAATTCTGCCAATGATTATCGAAGAGGGCTGGACAGCACGACGAGTTGAGCGCTATATTGCTGAGAATAAAAAACGTAGCTCCACTAAAATTGTGAAAGAGAATGTATTTTTGCGTCAAGAAGAAGATTTAAGCGCTAAATTTGCAGTTAAGGCGAGAGTTAGAGGTAGGACTTTGACCTTAACTTGTAAAAACGATGAAGAACTAAAAAACCTGATCAATCGATTATCTGAGTAAAAAAGTTATTCAATCTTAGTTCTACAGAGAGGAGTGAAGTAATGAGTAAAAAATTTATACAGAGCGAACGTATTAAGAAAGCTGTAGACTTTGCAACGAAAGCACATGAGGGGCAGAAAAGAAAATCCGGTGAACCATATATTATTCATCCAAAAGCAGTAATGGAGACCCTTCTTGATTGGGGAATGGATGAAGATACGGCAATAGCAGGGGTGCTTCACGATACAGTGGAAGATACTGGAGTAACTTTAGAAGAAATTAAGCAAGAATTTGGTGAATCAGTGGCCTTTTTGGTGGATGGGGTGACAAAAATCGGTAAGGCAAGACAGGGGATGAGGGATATTGATACTTATCTGCCGGTGACAAGGGATAATCTTTTGCGACTTTTGGTGGCAACGGGGTCAGATATTCGAGTATTGATTATTAAATTGGCGGATAGATTACATAATTTAAGAACACTTTCAGCACTTTCACCGGAGAAACAGAAGAAGATAGCGAAGGAGACCTTGGAGATTTTTGCACCGCTTGCGGACCGCTTAAATATGGGGAAGTTAAGGGTGGAAATGTCTGATATTGCGTTCTCATATGTGGACCCAAGAAGGTACGAGGAATTGAAGAAAATCATTGAAACTCGTAATCAATCTGCGGAAAAAGCCTTAAAAAAGATTAAAAATGAGGTATCGGAGGCATTATCTAAGGAAAAAATCAATTTTGAGATCAATGGAAGGGTGAAATCGGTCTATTCGTTGCATAAAAAATTGGCTAAATACAACCAAAATATTAACGAAGTGTATGATTTGACTGCATTAAGAGTGATTGTGGATGATATTACGAGCTGCTATTTGGTTCTAGGAATAATCCATAGTTTATACACGCCGATGACGGGCAGAATTAAAGATTATGTGGCAGTACCAAAACAAAACGGCTATCAGTCGCTACATACGACGGTTATTACCCCTGATAAAAGAATTGTAGAGTTTCAAATTCGAACAAAAGACATGCATGAATACGCCGAGCGGGGCCTTGCAGCAAGTTTTTACTACAATGAGCAAAAGTTGACGGAAAGTTATAAAACAGGGAAGATCCAGCATCTACCAACCAACTTGTTATGGATTTCAGAGCTGCAGATGGCGGCAGCTAAGCTAAGAGATGGCCAACAAGTCGACTTAAAAAAGCTAAAACTAAATCTTTTTGCCGATAAGATCTTTGTTTATACACCTAAAGGAGATATTATTGATTTACCAGTGGGGGCCTTACCTCTTGATTTTGCTTATAGGTTACATTCGGAAGTGGGCGGACATGTAATTGGGGCAAAGATTAACGGAAAACTGTCAAATTTGAATACAAAATTAAAAAGTGGTGACGTGGTGGAAATTTTGACGAGTAAAAATCAAACAGTAAGGGCGAGTTGGTTGGATAAAATTATTACACCACATGCGAGGGCTAAGATAAAACAACAGCTAAGTCGAACAATCGAATCTATAGTTGGACCAAATAAAAAGAAGTAATTCTGCGTTTGTTGATTTTTGTATAAATTATTTATTTTTGAGCGGTAAATAGAAAGAGTCTATGCTTAAATTTTAGTAAAGTTATCTCTATAAAATCATAAAAAATGAAAGATGATTATGGTATAATTTGATTAAAATGAAAGTTAAGCAAATGCGGAAAAGAACAGACCTGATTAGGATAGTGCTTGCGCTTTGTTTTTTGATGATTATTTTTAGGGTATATTTTTTGCAAGTAATAGAACATCAGAAATATGTAGATTTGGCTTTATCTCAACAGATGATGCAGAATACGATTTTTGCGAAGCGGGGGGAAATTTATATGATGGACGGCATACAGACAACACCTGTGGTGATGAATGAGAAAGTTTATACTATTTCGGTTGATCCGTTTTTACTGAGAACTGAACAGGGGCAAAACCGATCTCAAGTTTTGACTAAAATTGATGGCTTAATACAGGGGTACGGGGTAAATACTTGGGAAAAGGTGTTTGCGAATGAGGCTTCACGATATGCGGTGATTGCTAGGAATGTGCCATATGAAAAAGCCAAACAGATTAAGGAGGCAGAAATTGCTGGAGTCTATGCGCAGGGATCAACGAAGCGCGTGTATCCAGAAGGTGATTTAGCGGCGCAGGTTTTGGGTTTTGTGAACGCGGACGGTAAGGGTCAGTATGGTGTTGAAGGGGGATTAGACAAGGAGCTGACTGGGGTGAATGGTATCCTTAAAACAGTGAAGGATGTTAATAATATACCTTTGACGATTGGTAAGAATAATGTAAAAGTGCCGGCGCAGGATGGAAAGAATATCGTGTTATCAATTGACCGTAATATTCAGAAAAAGGCGGAAGACGTAGTAAAGAGCGTATCTGATAAATTCCAGATTTCACATGCTTCGGCGGTGGTGATGAATCCAAGAAATGGGCAAATTTTGGCAATGGTGGGGACGCCAAACTATGATCCGGCAGAATACGCTAAGGTGACGGATGCGCGAGTGTTTCAAACAGACGTGACGATGGACGCCTTTAACCCAGCTTCGGTTTGTAAGACGTTTGCACTAGCGGCAGCGGTGGATAGTGGAGTAATGACTCCGGAGACAACATATCTAAATACTGATCTTGTAACGATTGATGGGTGGCCAATTCAGAACGCAATTAAGGGTCATACAGGGGTGATACCTATGCAGGAGGTATTTACTTATTCACTGAACACGGGGTCGATCCAGGCGTTGAGGCTCTTGGGAGGATCAGAGACAGAGATTACTTACCAAGGAAAGGAAAAATTGTATGACTATTACTACAACAGGCTGGGGTTAGGAAAATATACGGGAATCGAGCTTGCTGAGGCAAGGGGAACTATTGTACCTCCAACGGATATTGACGCGACTAATGCGAGGTATGCAAATATGACGTTTGGACAGAGCTTGGATCTAACAATGATTCAGGTAGTAACGGCTTTTTCAGCGGTGGTGAACGGCGGTGATTACTATACGCCAACTCTAGTGGCGGGGGAAATGAAGAATGGGGAATTTGTGAGAAGTAAGCTGAAGTCCCGAGATCACCAAGCTTTGGAATCATCGACGAGCGAAACGATGCGTAGAATGTTACATACAGCTAGATTGGTCTTTCCAAACGTAAAGGGGTATGACGAGGGGGTATATGTGGGCGGAAAAACGGGAACGGCACAGGTGGTAAAAAATGGTAAATACACATTTGATGAAACGATCGGTACTTATGTGGGGTATGGTGCGAGGTCAGAGACGGACTACCCTGAGTATGTGATTATGACGAAAGTGCGAGCGGATAATCGTGGATTAGATGGCGGAATAAATGCGAAGCCAATATTTGATGAGATTAGTCAGTTTATGGTAAACTATTTAAAGATGAGGAGGTGAGATGAGGGGTAGTTTAGACGGGAATGCTTTATATGGGTTACTTTTGGCACTAGGGAGCTTTCTTCTGGCAATGTTTTTGACGCCAATTTATACAAATTTCGCCTACAAATATCATTTTTGGAAGAAACAAAAAAAGACTACGGTGCAGGGTGATGCTTTGCCAGTGATGACAAAATTGCATGAGCATAAATTTAAGAGAGTGTTCCCCACGATGGCGGGAATTATTGGGGTGATTGTGGTAGCAGTAGTTACTTGGTCATCTAACTGGAACCGTGCAGAAACCTGGTTGCCGCTTGCCGGTTTCTTAGGCGGGGCTTTAGTGGGGTTAATTGACGATTTAATCAATGTGTTTGGAACTGGTTCTGGTGCGGCGGGCTTGAGGGCACCGGTGAAATTTTCGATGATTACAATCGTGGGACTAGCTTTAGGATGGTTTTTTACCTATAAACTGGGCTGGACTAGCCTACATATTCCATTCCACGGTGATTTCGAACTTGGTGCAGTTGTAATGATGCTACTATTCGCCTTCTCGGTAGTTGCAACCTCGAACGCGGTGAATATTTCGGATGGATTAGACGGTTTGGCTGGTGGTCTTGCTATGATGGCTTATGGCTCGTTTGGGATTATTGCGTTATTTAGGGGACAAATTGCCTTATTTGCCTTTTGTATGACAGTGGTTGGTTGGCTGCTTTCCTATGTTTGGTTTAATGTGCCACCTGCGCGTTTTATGATGGGAGATGTTGGTTCGTTTGCATTGGGGGCAGGACTCGGAGTGGTGTCAATGATGACAAATTCGTTCTTATTGTTGCCGATTATAGGTTTACTGTTTGTAGTGGAAGCTGGTTCTTCGTTAATTCAGATGACTTCTAAGCAACTATTCCACAAAAAGATATTTTTGTCGGCACCAATACATCATCATTTGGAGGCAAGTGGTTGGGGTGAGGCTAAAATTGTGATGCGTTTTTGGGTGATTGCTGGAGTGATGGGGATTATCGGTGTGTTTATTGCGATGGCTGGGGGAATTATTCCTTTATAGAAAGAAGTAATTATGCGCAAACATCAAACAGACAAACGAATTTTTATAGCTACTTTTATATTAGTATTAATCGGAACGATTATGGTGAGTATTATCGGGCCTTCTTATACTAATATTCAAAATATTGCGTATGGGCGTAATGATGATCCAAACCAGACTTTTAAGAGTCAAATTTTGTATGTGTTTCTAGCCTTCGTTACGATGATCTTCTTTTTGAGATTGCCTTTGAAGCAGGTAGAAGGTGAGGGCGGGAAGCACAAGAAAATATTAAATATGACGAGCAAGTTACCTGAGATTTTAATGTTTGGTAGTTTAATTTTGTGTCTAATAATGTATATCAGCTCGCTGACGGTGGAACTGCCGTTTGTGAGATGTGCACTTGGAGCATGTCGATGGCTGAATCTGGGGATTTTTCAGTTACAGGCGGCGGAATTAGTGAAGTTTGGAGCATTATTCTATTTTGCAAAGATCTGTACAGAGTACAGGGAGAAAGGTGGTTTTTCTGGAAAGAAAGAGCATATGACTTCTCGCGGTGACGGAGTATTAAGAAATACTAAATATAGTTACCAAAATAAAACAAGGTTAGCTGACGCAAAAAAACAAAAAGGAAAGGTGGGTGAGCTAACGTCTGAGATTAGAGATATTCTTACTAAAACAGAAGGTAGGGTGTTTTGGCTAAAATATATTTCGACTTTAGGTGTGGCGGTCTTTTTCTTGGTGGTGGCGCAGAAAGACCTGGGTTCGGCACTGCCTCTAATTGCGATGGCGCTGGCGATGCTGTTAGTGAGTGGAGCAAGATTAAAGTATTTCTTGATAATTGGAGCGGCGGGAATGGTGCTAGCGGTGTTAGCGCTAAGTTCGCCACATCGACAGGAACGTTTGAAGGGGTTTTTACAGGGTGATTCTTCTAATGCTTATCATATTAATAATGCCCTAATTGCGATTGGGTCAGGAGGTTTATTTGGTGTAGGTATTGGAAATAATGTCCAGACGGCAGGATATTTACCGGAATCGATTACTGACTCGATGTTTGCAGTGATTGGGGAAACGATTGGTTTTGTGGGGATTTCTGTGGTGTTATTTTTCTATTACATGCTGCTCTCTAGAATTTTAAAAGTTGCCGATTGTACGAAAGAGAGTTATTACCAGATGATTACAATTGGAATTTTTGCCTGGCTGGCCGGACATGTGGTGGTAAATATTGCGGCGATGATTGGATTAGTGCCGCTGACTGGTATTACATTGCCCCTGCTTTCAAAAGGAGGTACGAGCTTAATTTTGAATATGGCAATTATTGGCTTGGCATTAAATATTTCACAGTATACAATGAGAGCAGATTTAACGGACGCGGAAAGGAAATAATTTTCTTATGAAGGTATTAGTAGTTGGTGGTGGATCGGGTGGGCATATTACGCCTGCAATGTCGGTGATCCGCGAGCTACTTTTAAAATACCCAAACACGCAGGTGGAATTTTGGACTGATCGTAAATATTATAAAAATATCTTAAATCTTGCAAATGAAACGTCGGTGGGATGGGGTGAGGAAGAAGAGAAAAGTCGTAAAAACCGACAGTATATTCGTGTTCGTAAGGTGTTTGCTGGGAAATTTCGAAGATATCATGGCTTGAAGCTGAAAGACTATTTTGATCAAGGAGCGAGAACCTTCTTTGATGTGGTGTTTGGTAATGTCGCTGGGGCCGTAGGTTTTTTAATGGGGTTGACCCAGACTTTTTTGAGGTTAATAATAAAAAGACAGCGACCGGACGTAGTCTTTTTAAAGGGTGGATTTGTGGGATTGCCAGTTGGTCTTGTGGCTGGGGTGCTCGGAATTCCTTATGTACTACACGAATCTGATGCGGTCTTTGGTTTAACTAATCGTATTTTGATGAAAAAGGCGGTTAAAATTGCGACAGGAGTGCCGGTTGAGGTAGAAAAATATAGTGAAGAAATCGCAAAAAAAATTGAGTGGGTGGGGATTCCAGTGGCGCCAGAATTTATGCCGGTGTCGGCCTCGATGCAAAATAACTTAAAACGGGAATTAGGGTTTAATTCTAGGAAGAAGCTGGTGGTAATAACTGGGGGTTCGCAGGGGTCAGAACACTTAAATATGTCAGTGAGTGTGATTCTAGAAAAATTATTAGAAAAGGCAAGCGTGGGGCTGATTGCTGGGCGAAAATATTATGACACAATGCTGGAGTTAAAAGATTTTGAGAAATGGAACAGGGCAAAATTGGACTCAGATTTTAGAATGTGGAATTTTTCTCCTAAAATGAGTGAAATACTGGGAGCAGCAGACCTGGTAGTATCAAGGGCGGGTGCAACAACCATTACGGAGCTTGCGGCTCTCAAAAAACCGGTCATTTTGGTGCCTTTTGAAAAGTTGCCTGGTGGTCATCAAACGAAGAATGCCGAAAGATTGAGTAAATCCGAGGCGGTAGAGATGGTGCTTGATAGCAAGATGATGGATAGGCCAGAGTTATTATTGAACAAAATTTTTAAGTTACTAGATGATGATGAAAAAAGAGAGAAGCTGGCGAACAATTTACATGAACTTGCAAAACCAGAGGCATCTAAGCGCATGATGGAGATTATTGTGGAGGCGAAAAATAAAAAACGGGTGGAAAACGAATGAGATTAGGCAGGACGATTGCAGGAAACCGGGACGTAGTTGAGAGTGAGCTTGCGAGGCAACAGTTACTTGAGAAGCGCGAAAAGAAAAAGAAAGTACAATTACTATTACTTGGTGTAGTAATTGTAGCAACGGTGGTGCTTGGAGTGGCAATAATTCAGAGTGCAGTAAAGAAAGTTCCGGCGGCGAATCAGAAGAAGGCTGAAACAATAAAATATACGCCTACGGTGAGTATTATCGATGAAGATGGTTCAAATTTTATAACCGAGCGAACAAAACAATATGTGGGGTTATTTGAAAAAGATGCGAGCGAGGGCGGACTGAAGATAATAAAAGCCATTATCCCTGCTGGTAAGGCGCGAGAGGTGGATCTGTATTTTGAGGGCCGAGAGGAATTTTACAAATGCAATTTAGACCGAGGGACGGCAGAGACACTAGAGGATATAATTAGGATGATAGGATTCCTAAAAAAACAGAACCTGAAGGTGGGCTATGTGGATGTAAGAATTGAGGGGCGTGCTTATTATAAGACAATATAGGGGGATATATAGAGGGGGAAAACCGGAGCAAAAGTCCGGTTTTTTGTTGGTGGGGATTAGTTATGAAAAATAGGTGAGGGGGATAAGGCCTTAAAACAGTAGTAATTTCTGTTCGGTTTTTAGATGCTATGGAGATAATTTATTTTGCAATAATTAATTAAAAATACAAGTAGCTAGATGATTAAAACGCGTTCTGTTCAAGTTTGATGTGTTCGGATTTTTATAAAATGAAAGTGATAATATGCAAGAGGGGGGAATTAAAATTATTAAAAAATTTATAGGGGAGCGTGGAAAGTTTTACACAGTTGTGGAAAAGTGAATAAATAAAATGCTACAAAATAACAGGGGTGAGATTACAATGATCGAGTTGTGGATAACGGGGGAATATTTGCATAATATATAAACATGTGGAAAAGTAAGTTGAAAAAGTTTGAAAAAATATTTAAAAAGCACTTGCATTATGTAGTTAATGGCGCTAAACTAAGGTCAGTGGATAACAAAACAAAAACCACAAACAAAAAGATTAAAAAACAATGAGTAATCAAGCGAAGAAGAATTTAGAAGACAATCAAGATTACGAAGTAATTCGCTTGGTAAAGAAGAACAATAGTTAAAAAGCGGTCTTTTTGGCACATTAAAAAATGTTTGAGGTCGGTCAACTAGGAGTCTTGGCGCGCGTTTAGGAAACGCGTCATCAAAACCATTAGTACATCTATAAACACCTCCCAATTAACTCAACAAACAACCTACACAATAAGTCTCTCAACGGTTATAGTCATATATTTAGTTTTGCACTGGATAAAACTATAGCAGCATTTATTGTTTAGAAATTTTAAACAAAAAACATACAAACACAAACACGCTGAAATTTCTAGTTGAGCGATCTCAAACTAAAGAGCTTCTATATAACAGAGAATATAAGTCTTTGATATAATAGGAGCATGGAAGAGCTTCATAAACCAGTGTTACTATCAGAAGTTCTCGAGACTTTGCAGCCGAATCCGGGTGAATCATATTTAGATTTGACGGCGGGATATGCAGGTCATGCGGGAAAGATTTTGGCGGTTACGCGGAATTATAAAGAATCGGTTCTAGTGGACCGAGACGAGAATGCAATTAAGGTTCTATCAGAGAAGTACCCTGAGGGTGAATTTGGTATAAAACTATTGCATGAAGATTTTTATAATGCGGCGCAGTCTTTAATCGAGTGTGGAAAAACTTTTGATATGATTTTAGCTGATTTTGGAGTATCTTCACCGCAACTGGATAATTCAGAGCGAGGTTTTTCATTTATGCATGAGGGGGTGCTGGATATGCGAATGGATCAAACACAAGACTTGTCAGCGGAGACGATTGTGAACCATTGGTCAGAAAAAAGGCTAATTGAGATTTTTGAGCAATATGGGGAAGAATCATCGGGGCTGGCTAGAAAACATGCGAGAGAAATTGTGTATAACCGGCCATGGAAAACTACGAAGGAGCTGGCGGAAGCCTTAAGTCCGAAAGGATGGTATGGTAAGCACCCAGCAACCAAAGTTTTTCAAGCAATCAGAATTGCTGTAAATGAAGAATTAACCTTGATCGAAAAAACTTTACCGTTGATTCCGAAATTACTGAAACCAGGTGGACGCATCGCGATAATTACTTTTCATAGCTTAGAAGATAGGCTGGTGAAACAGTATTTTAAAGAGGTAAGTTCACTGGGAAGGGAATCAGAGTTAGAGATTTTGAATAAAACACCAATTGTTGCGGGCATGGATGAATTAGTTATCAATCCAAGGGCTAGAAGCGCAAAACTGAGGGCAGCTAGAAAAATTTAGTAGACAACTAAACTAGACTGAACGGGGACGGGCCGATGGTTTTTGGGATGATAAAAATAAAAATAAAAAGGAGGCAATATGCCAAAGCAAATCATTGTCAAAAACTCATCTCGAGCACAGAAAATCAAAGTTAATTTTCGCTAGGGAAAAATAAATAATCTAAACTTAAGTCTTAAAGACCTTAATTTTGGATGCATCAGACCCTTCGGGGTCTGCTATCGGGAAACTTTCGGAAACGACGGCGTCCCGACACGGTTGTTAAGTCAACTGGGATAAGTGTTTAACAAAAAAGATATGACCTTCCCGAAAGCTCTTATTAGTGATGCGGTGGTGCGGCTAATAAGGGGTTTCGGTCTATGACGGGGTAAATTCGCTAAACGAAGGCACTCCGACCCA
>CAUVQU010000007.1:0-40780 GCA_963554175.1 uncultured Candidatus Saccharibacteria bacterium
ATTCGAAGTTGACAAGAGAGAGAACCTTGGAGCCGATTTCGTTTTGAAGGCGAGATAGATGCTGAGTCTTTTGTTCAGTTGTATTGATATTGTTTTCTTGGTCCGTTATCTCGTTATGATTAAGTTGATTCGGTGATAAACCTGGCATGAAATCCCTCTTTATAACATGAATTATTTATATAACGTCTATGGTTATTGTAGCATGAAATAAAAAATAGAGCGTTGCTCTATTTTTTGTAAATTGTGGGATTATATGCGAGAAATTTTATACGTTTGTTTACTAATAGTATTAGAGGTACGAATAGTTGAAGATTACTTATTTAGTAATTAGCTACCAATTTGTGACTCAAGATAGGCGTTGAGAAAGCCTTCGATCTTGCCATTAAGTACGGCATCGGCATCGGTCTCTTCATATTTGGTGCGAGTATCTTTTACTAATTTATATGGTTGAAGCACATAGTTTCGAATTTGTTGCCCCCACTTAGCCGACTCGCCAGCGCGTAGTTGATTAATCGATTCAGCTTGTTGTTCTTGTTGCATCATGATTAATTTGCCACGCAGGATTTCCATGGCTTTTTCACGATTCTGCAGCTGGGATCTTTCGTTTTGAATGGCTACAACGGTGTTGGTGGGGAGATGAGTAATGCGGATGGCTGAGTTAGTGGTATTGACGGATTGTCCTCCGTGGCCGCCAGCATGGTAGGTGTCAATACGAAGATCTTTCTCGTCTATTTTATAATCATCGTCACTTTCTAAGATGGGCAGAATTTCGACTAGAGAAAAGGAGGTCTGGCGAAGACTATCGGCGTTGAATGGTGAGAGCCTAACTAGGCGATGCACGCCGTGTTCGGACTTTAGATTACCATAAGGGTGATTTCCGTAAATTTCATAAACGGCAGTTTTGATGCCTGCTTCTTCCCCAGCAGTGCGTTCAATAAGTTCAACATTGAAGTGGTTTTTTTCGAAATAACGTAGATACATACGTTCGAGCATGGATGCCCAGTCCATTGCTTCGGTTCCACCGACGCCCGCAGTAATGCGAAGAATGGCATTTTTCTCGTCTAAAGGGTTAGTAAAACGAAGCGCCTTTTTTAGTTCAAGTAATGTCTGTTCCATAGAAGAGAGTTGATCGTTGATCTCATCTAGTAAGTCTACCTCCTTGAGGGCAATAATGTCATAAAGGTCGGAAGCCTGAACTTTGAGGACTTGCCAGGGTTCAACTTCTGCCTTGAGTCGACTAAAATTAGTGTTTATTTTTTTGGCATGTTCAGGATTTTGCCAAATTTCTGGTTCAGAGATTTGAATTTCAAGATTTTTAAGATCTTCAATTTTTTGGTTAATCTGGAGTTTTTGCCAGGTATTATCAAGGTCGATTTGCAGAGCGGCGAGACGTTTTTCGAGATCATTCATGTTGTAATTATAGCAAAGAAAAGAGTCTCTGGATAACCCTATAGTTTTTGACTTTTTTGATATGGTAAAATAGAAAGATTATTATTGATTTTGAAGTTACAAGGATAAAATGTCGAATTTAAGTGAACTAAGAGAGTTAAATAAAAATAACGAAAGAGAAAAAATCGTTATTAAAACCAGTGTGATTGGAATCATTACAAACGTTTTTTTGGCGGCGTTCAAGGCTGGCATTGGACTACTTTCTAATTCGATTGCTATTGTTCTCGATGCAGTGAATAATATCTCTGATGCTGGAAGTTCAATAATTACGATTGTTGGTACAAAATTGGCTGGAAAGGCGCCAGATAAGAAGCATCCTTTTGGTCATGGGAGAATTGAATACTTAAGCGCAATGATGATCGCGGTAATTATTCTGTATGCTGGCACAACGTCATTAATCGAGTCGGTTAAACAAATTATTAAACCGGAGACTCCGGACTATAATCCGACCTCATTGATAATTATTGCGGTAGCCGTAGTGGTAAAAATTGTCTTAGGTGCATATGTGAAGAAGGTAGGAGAAAAAGTAAAATCAGATTCTTTAGTTAATTCTGGAGCCGATGCCACCCTTGATGCCGTAATCTCCTTCTCAACTCTTGTAGCGGCCGTGATATTTATGGTATTTAATTTGGCGCTTGAAGCATATCTTGGTGCAGTGATTGCTGTAATCATTATCAAATCAGGTATTGAAATGCTAAAGGGGACAATATCGCAACTATTGGGTGAACAAAATGATCTTGAGGTGGCGAAGGCTATCAAAAAAACCGTAATGGGTTTTAAGAATGTGCTGGGGGTTTACGATTTAATTTTAAATAACTATGGTCCAAATCGTTGGAATGGGTCTTTACATATTGAGGTGCCTGATACTTTGAGCGTGGTGGAGCTTGACCAGTTATTGCGCGAGATTTCGGTGAAAGTAGTAAAAGAACATAGGGTACTTTTGACGGCGATTGGTGTTTATTCCGTAAACACAAAAGACGAACATGTAATCAAGATGCAGCAAAAACTAAAGGAAGTTGCACTAAAGCAGGAATATATCAGACAGGTGCATGGTTTTTATTTGCTTGAGGCGGAGAAGCAGATGCGTTTTGATCTTGTGGTGAGTTTTGATGCAGAGAATAGACTGGCTTCATTTAAGAAAGCTGTGACTGAGATTCAAAAAGTATTCCCTGATTATCAATTGCAGGCAGTGATGGATGCGGATTTTACTGAGGAATAATAGATTTAGAAATTAATTTTAACTGTTAATGCACAGTGGTCAGAGACGGGTGCATCGATGACTTCAAAATCTTGATAGTTTATATTATCGCTAATTAAAATATGGTCACATGGAACGTCTTTGGTGAAGCGAATATTGCGCAGCGTGGTGGGAATATTATGAATAGCTGTGAGGTCGCGAAGAAAATCGAGTTCACGCATTGCTTTTGCTTTAGGAATAACGTTTAGATCGCCACAAAGAACAACGGGGTTTTTGTCTGAGCTAATCATGTCGGCGACGGAGCGCATGCATAAGACTGAAGTTTCGTCTCCAAGTGGGTCTTTTAGCCAGTAACCATGATAATTAATTACGGTGAGACCATTTTCTAATATGACTTTTTGTGCGGTATAAAGGTTATGCTTTACGGCTTGCTCGTATTGATCTAGGTTTGTAGCAAAACGGTACTCACCATGCAGAATTTTTTCTTCAGAGTGCTTAAAAGGAATTTTGCTAAGAATAGCATTGCCACTTTCGTAGTGAATAATGTTATTTAAAATTGAAATACCAAATTGACTACTACGAGTGTCATATTTGAAGTTAGCTTCCTCTTTGATTTTATCAACGGTATCCATAAAATACTCTAGGGTTTTGGTATGATTACGGTCCCAGACGGCTTCTTGTAAACAAATTAAATCGTAGTTCCCTTCTTTGATAAAATTAGTAAGTCCATCTTTAATGCGTCCGCCCCACACGTTGAGTTGTAGAATCTTAATGCTATACATAAGCTAATTGTAACACTTAAAAGCGACCATAAGAAAAATATATAAAAAAGACCTCAAAAGAGGTTTTTCTTTATGGCTGGACCTGCAGGATTCGAACCTGCGAATGACGGGACCAAAACCCGTTGCCTTACCACTTGGCGAAGGTCCAATAGTCTGTAACTATTTTATCACAAGTTTTTGGTTTTGAGAAAGATAAGTTTTATCGTTCATAGATATTAAACCCACAGTTTTTCAAATGTAGATTTATGGAGCTATCATAAAGGGCGGAATAGAAGAGGCCTTGCTCGGTACCACCGCGCAGGACGTAGTCAACAATGCGAAGAATGCCGGCATGCGAGGCGATTAGAATATTAGCATCATTGCCGTAATTCTCTAGAGCATCTGTTTGGATTTGCTTGAGGATACGATCAATACGATGGAACATGTGTGGTACAGACTCCATCTTGAAACGGTCGGCATTAAAACCATCTTTCCAGCTAATTTCATGAATTCTGGAGCCTTCCTTGCCTTCAAAGACGCCAAGTCCGCGTTCGATGAGATCCTCTGCATAACGAATGTAGCAATCTTTATTTAGATCATTATGTTGACGATAAAAATGGTTGAGCTCGATCGCATCTTCAAGGCTTAATTCATCAAAGATAGCTTTGTCAGGAACGACACATCCGAGGATGATCTGGCAAGTTTTAGCTGCACGCTGCAGCGGTGAGGAATAAGCTATATTGAAGCGCACATCCTTTAACTGGTCGCGAGCTCTTAGGGCTTGAAATTGTCCTAAAGTATTTAATGGCGTGTCGGACCAGCCTTGATTTAAACCAAGATTATTCCAGTCAGTTTGTCCATGTCGTACTGTGTAAAATTTCATTTGCCCACCACTTTATTTTTTATTTATTTAACATTGTACCAACACCCCAAAGAAGGGTGAGAAGTGCGCCGGTTGCGCAAAGGATAATGCCGAGACCACCCCAGAAATAAGCATCTTGTTTACCAGAATCTTTAGGTGATTTAGCGGTAACTTTCTTGGTACTGGTGGCAGTTTTTTTGGCTACTTTGTGGTTAGTTTTGGTATTGATTGATTTTTTTGTTGTAGTTGTCTTTGGCATGGTTTTTTATTCTGTTAATGCTTTTTTCTATTCTAACGCTTTCAAGTGAAAAAGTAAATGGTGCAAGAATCTAGGCAAAAATAAAGAGAGAACAATGTTTACCGTTAACTATTCAAGATCACGCTGTCTTTGACGACCAGTACGTCTTAGCTGTTCGAGTTGTTTACGTCGTTCGATCATGGCCAGGATTTGGTCTGCCTTTTGGTGACTCTTTGCAAGTTGCTCGTTGTGGGCCATTGTTTGTTCGGAAGTGTTCTCTGATTGGTAGGTAGTGTAGAAATTGCGGAAATATTCTTGGTTGGCCGATTCTGCGAGATAATTGAAATTACTCTCGGGGACCATGAACGGAAGATTGGCGTAAACTGGTTGCCAATATGTAACGGGGCCATCCTTCTGATTTGGATTTTGTGGGACTGGAATCGGCGGAGTAATCATGCGATGATGGTAGGCAGAACGTAGTTCTTCAACACTACCAACACATTCAAAGGGCTTCATTTCTCCGCCGACACCAAGAAGACCTTTAAAGATCTGAGTAAGATTTTGATCTAAGAAAAGATCTTGATCTCCAAAAAGTGATTGGAGGAACTGAGGTGGAATAAATGGACAGAAAAGTAAATATGAGTTGGCACATTTGGCGCAGTGACCACACCATTTGAGTGTGTTATTTTGCTTATTTTGCTTGTAGTTTGCCTCGTTGCAAGAACTAAAACTGTAGCCATATTTTTGCCAACATTTTTGCACAAAGAGGTCGGCAATACGTAATTCGCTGAGATGGCGGATAGGTGAGCCTAGGTGAAGGTCTGGGGAGAGGTAACGTTTGATGTATTCGGTCATCAGTTGCTCAGCCTGCCAGGTCTTTGACCATTGATGGTTGACTGGTAAATCTCCAATCATTGCGTGGGGTTCTTCCCCCTCGCGGCCGATGCTTGTGAGGATGACGTTCTGATTATTTAAAATAGCTTGGATAAGAGCCAGAGATTCTACGATAAAAGTAACGGGAACATGTCCATTAAGTCCGCCAGTTTGTTGTAGGTGAAGGTGATCGATTTGGCGATAAATGACGCTGGCTTTTTGGTGATTAAAGCCTTCATTTAGATGATCGATAACATTTGGGTGTGAACGGTCTGGACTACTGCTGATATACCATGGAACAAAGTTAATATTATGTTCATTAAGTAATTCGGCAACCAGGAGACTGTCCTTTCCGCCAGATTGGAGAGCGAGAACTCCTTGACCACGATATTCAACAGCTGGTTTATTTTGAAAACCAGGAGTAGATCTAAAAGTGGCTAATTGAGTACGAGTCAGACGATTTTCGAAGGCATATTGGGACAATCCTTCTTGAAAGACGGTAGAAAAGAAGCGCGCTTGAAAATCGTCTAGAGGCCGATCGAGGCGAATATTCTGGGTGGGGTGAGCTTTATAATAGCTGGTGCCAATCAGAATAAAGGCAAGAAACATAGCCTGGTCTAGTAGCTGAGTAAGACTGGGGTCGTCAAGTAGGTTGAAGGAGCTAGTATTAGTGCCGGGCTTAGGCGCAAAAAAGACTTTTTCGGTAAAGATGATATTGTCGATTCCTTGGTAAACAAAAGTCGCGGTGTAGGTTGAACGATCAAAATAATAACTTAAAAAGCGAAAAACTGCGTCTTTTGACGGAGCAACGGTGGGAACTGGCTGGGTTGGTTTTTTATTTAAAGAACCAAGAATAGATGAAAAATTTGATGCAATCATTATTATTATTTTAGCATTAAAAAGCGTTTACGATTTGTTGAAATTGATTTCCGCGATCACTAAAGTCCTTAAACATATCAAAACTGGCAGCTCCAGGACTCATTAGAACGATGACTGGTTTTGCGGTTTGGTTGTTGAGGGCTTCTCTAGTAGATGGAATACAGAGGTCGTAATTTGATTCGAGGTCAGCGGCGTATTTTTCGGCGTAGTTTTTGGCGTATTCTACGGCATCCTCGAGCGAATCGGCTAGAATAAATTTATCAGGATCTTCTCCTTCTGCTAGCATGAAACGTGTTTCGCCGATTAAAATGATTTTCTTAAGATTTTTGGCACTAAAGAAGCGTTCTTTCATAGCTGTTAAATCGAGATGTCGATCTTTGCCGCCGGCAATAAGAATAGTGGGGTAATCTTCAAAAGCTTTAATGGCGACGTCGGCAGCAGGAAAAGCTGAAGAGTAGTTATCGTCATAGTAGCGCACATGATTTAATTCGCGAATAAATTGAATGCGGTGAGGTAATCCTACGAAAGTAGCGAGACCATGGGCTATTTTTTGATAGATTACTTGATTACTATTGCTAAAAAGTTCATCTAGGGATAGGTTCAAAATGCTGAGTACTGCCAAGATGGCCGCCTCGGCGTTCTCGCGGTTGTGTTCGCCTGGAATTTTTAAATAATCAAGGAGGTTTTTAAGTTCTGCTTGAAATTTAACGATGGGGTAGGTGTTTTTTTGTCCAGCACTTTTCTGGCCAATTTTTACGCTATCATCATTATTTTTGTAATAAATACAATAATCTGAAGCTGTCTGATGTTTTACGATGTTTGACTTAGCGGCTAGATAATCATCAAAACCGCGGTGCCGATCGAGGTGGTCTGGTTCAATGCGTAAAACTACGGCAACATGAGGAGATTTTTGGAGATCCCAGCATTGAAAACTACTCATCTCATAAACGACTAAATCTTTTTCAGTGATTTTGTCTAGCTCGAGGATGGCTGGCATGCCAATATTGCCGACAAGATGGATATTATCGAAACGTTCCGAAAATTGACGGAGCAGATTTGTGATAATGGAGCAGGTAGTTCCCTTTCCCTTGGTGCCAGTAACGCCGATGATCGGTGCTTTGCAATTTTCAAAGAAATAGTTGGTAATTGAGGTCCAATTCTGGGATTTACCACGCTGTTCTGGTTCTAAAACAAATTGAGGATGAACAGAGGGGCTACGAAAAACGAGATCAAAATTTTCTAAATGAAAATCTGGAATTTGATAGTCCTCGAAATGGTCAAAAAAAGTAAAATGATTGGGGCTAGCTTCTGATGAGTGGGTCTTAAAATACGCTTCTACGGCTTGCCCCTCAAGTCCATGACCTAAAATTGCAATATTCATAGCTCTATTATACTTGGTTTTTAACGGTTTTAGAAATTAAGCGATTCTGCAAGTTGGTTAATAACGGATTTTTCAACAGAGCCAACAGTCACAAAAGCATGTATGCCGGAGCCAGCAAATTCTCTAGCTAACTCAACGATAGATGGTTTATTGATCTCTTTAATGATTTGGGGGAAATCATCGTAGAGTTCAAATTTTTCGGTCATAAAATAATCATCAGTATAGTAGTCAGAAATTTGGCTGACGGTCTGTGCTCCCATCTGGTAGCGTCCCTGGGCGTAGGTTTTAACAGCTTCAATTTCTTCGTCAGAAATTTCCCCATTGAGAGCTTTTACCATTTCAATTTGAATAAGGGAGAAAAGTTCGTCAGCAGTCTCAAGATTTACTTCACCATCAAAGTCCCAAGATGAGTAGTGTTTACTGCTATTGATACCGCTACCCATTCCATAAACAAGGCCACGTTTTCTGGCTTGGCCAAAAATACGGCTGCTCATGGTGCCATTGAGGATATGATTGAGTGCACCCATGGCTTGAGTTTCTTGGCTAGATAATCGTCTCGGGGTAACCATAGAAAAACCAAATGTAATATTGCTGGCATCCTTTCTTTTTACGAGAATGGCTGGAGAGGAGTGTAATTTATCTTTAGGAATTTCAAAACGCTTACCTTCTTTGAGGTCCCAATCTTCAAGATTACGCAGAATCTCCTTTTTACGATGCTTAATTTGCCCAGCAATAATAAAACGCATGTTTTTTGCGGTATGAGTGCGACGATAATGTTCGCGAATATCCTTGAGCTCAATATTATTGATCGTAGCAAGACGCTCTTTGAGGTTGGGGACATCCTCGCCGATAGCCTTTTGAAGTCTTGGCCATAATAGCCTAGCATAATCATTCATATAGCCGGTTAATTCGGCTTTAACGTTGCCCTTTTCGCTTCTAAGTTCATCTTCATTAAATTTTGGCGAAGTGATGGCAATGCGTTCTAGATTTAAGATGCGTTCCCATTCAAAATCAGCACATTCGGCTTCATAACAAACAGAATAGTCTGAGGTCCAGGCGTTGTGATAAGCACCATTTTTAGTGAAGTCGGCCTCATAGGCTTGTTCGTCAGGAAAGACGGAGTTAGCACCAAAACTGAGGTGCTCAACAACGTGGGCAATCTCGTAGAGGTCCGGGGTTTTAGCGAAACGCATGCCGCCACGGAATTGAACCTTAATATTCATCACGGAAGCACCGGGGACATCAATAAGAAGTCCTCTCGCGCCGTTTTTTAGCTCGATTTCTTCAACAAAATGTTTCATGATTAGTGCTTGTTATGCTTCTTGTTCTGACGCTGTTTCTTTTTTGATTTACGAGCAGCATTACGTTCTTGGTTGAGATTTGTTTTACTACTTGAACCGGTCTTAAATTCATTATCAAGATTTTTAACACCAGATTCAATAGTGTTTACACCCTTATTAGTGGCGGATTCAGCCATTTGGGTGAGTTCGGTGTCATATTCTTCTCCATCAACTACGTCGGTAGCAATAGCTTCTTGTTTAGTAATACTGAGAAGAATCTTGAGAACTTCTTCACGTAGATTCTTCTGCAAGCCTTCGAAGAGTTTTTGTGACTCGGTGCGATATTCAACTAGCGGATCTCTTTGACCGATTGATCGCCAGTGAATGCCTTCACGAAGATGTTGCATATTCTCAAGATGTTGCATCCAGAGGGCGTCGAGTACCTTGAGGTAGACTTCGCGTTCAATGCGACGCATAACATCTGACCCAAAATCTAATTCTTGAGAAGCGTAAGCCTCGCTGACTGCCGTAAGGGCAAGCTTGGCACGATCTGCAGGCTTGCGCATTTGACCAATTGTTTCAACAAGTTCTGGGTCAATATTGAATACTTGGAGGAAATTCTGTTTGAATTTCTTGTTAACGCGAGAACTTTCGATGGTGAGATCTTCGGTAGCCTCCTTCATGAGACGCTTGATTTCTTGGGAGATATTTTCTCCTTCAAGAATTTTGCGACGCATAAGATAGACGACTCGACGATGGCGATTAATAACATTGTCGTATTGAACGACGTTTTTACGAGAATCAAAGTTAAAACCTTCAATGCGACGCTGTGCGGCTTCTAGATTTCGCGTAACTGCGCGATTCTGGATTGGAGTGTCTTCGTCAAGGCCAACATAGCGAAGGATGTTACCAAGCTGCATGCCTTGGAAGATACGCATGAGATCGTCTTCACAAGAGACGAAGAATTGAGTGATACCGGGATCTCCCTGACGACCACCACGACCACGGAGCTGATTGTCAACACGGCGTGAGTCATGTCTTTCAGAACCAATCACGACAAGACCACCCATTTTCTTGACTTCATCAGAAAGTTTAATGTCTGTACCGCGTCCAGCCATATTGGTGGCAAGGGTGATTGCTCCCTTTTCACCGGCCTTTGCAATAATAGCAGCCTCACGTTCGTTATTTTTGGCGTTTAATATTTCATACTTCAATCCAACCTCATCAAGATGTTTGGCGATTAATTCGTTTTTAACGATGCTTGCGGAACCTACAAGGATAGGTAAACCTTTGGCGTGATATTCCTGAATTGCATTAATGATAGCACGGATTTTTCCAGCTTCAGTGCGGAAGATTAGATCATCTTTATCAATACGGATAATAGGTCGGTTTGGTGGAATTTGAATAACATCAAGAGCATAAATTTGCTGGAATTCTTCAGCTTCGGTAAAGGCAGTACCGGTCATGCCGGAAAGCTTACGATAGAGACGGAAGAAGTTCTGGAAGGAGATGGTGGCGAGGGTCATTGACTCTTCTTTGACGACTACACCTTCTTTAGCTTCGATTGCCTGGTGAAGGCCCTCATTGTAACGACGGCCATGCATGAGGCGACCGGTGTGTTCGTCAACGATGATTACTTCGCCTGAGTTAGTCACGACATAGTCGCGATCACGGTTAAAGACAACTTGGGCGCGAAGAGCTTGATCGAGATGATAGACAAGACGAGAGTTTTCGGCCGAATAAAGATTTTCGACACCAAGCAAGCGCTGGACTTTTTCGATTCCCTGGTCTGTAAGGGTGACAGATTTGTGTTTTTCATCAAGTACATAGTCTGCGGAGTCGAGTTTAGCGACAACTTTTGCAAATTGATAATAGGAGTCTGGATTATCGCCTGCAGGAGCAGAAATAATGAGAGGGGTGCGAGCCTCGTCTATGAGAATGGAGTCAACCTCATCGACAATGGCAAAGTTTAATTCACGTTGCCTGAGGAAATCAACTTCATTAACCATATTGTCGCGTAGATAATCAAAACCAAACTCGTTATTGGTACCATAAGTAACATCGGCGGCATAAGCTTCTTTTCTTGTACAAGGCTTAAGGTGCTGCATGCGTTCGTCATCGTGGTCTTCGTTGATGTATTCTGGATCATAAATGAAGCTGGCGTCGGCAATAATTACGCCGATACTAAGTCCAAGAAAGTGATAGACTGGAGCGTTCCAACCGGCATCACGTTGTGCGAGGTAGTCATTAACGGTAACTACGTGAACACCGCGTCCGGTTAAAGCATTAAGATAGGATGGGAGAAGTGCCACAAGGGTCTTACCTTCACCGGTTTTCATTTCAGCTACATTGCCTTCATGAAGTGCGATACCGCCGATAAGCTGAACATCAAAATGGCGCATACCGAGAACGCGGAAAGTGGATTCACGAACAAGGGCAAAGGCGTCAGGTAAGAGTTGGTCAAGAACTTTGTCTTCTTCCTTGACTAGAGATGTTGGTTGATTTTGACTATGATTCTTAGATTTTTGGGGTTTTTCAGTTGCTTTAGCTTGTTTCGCAAGGGCAACTTTGGCTTCAGCTTTTTTACGAAGACTTAATAGGCGCTCTTTTAGGATATTGGTCTGTTCTTGTAGTTCCTGGTCAGACATAGCTTGGTATTTTGGCTCAAGCTTATTAATACCCTGCACAATTTTTTTCATGCGCTTAAGATTTCGTTTTTCAGGATCGCCAAAAACTCCTTGGAGTACACGAGTGGTTAGGGTCTTATCAGCCAATTTGTCGGTTGGCTTCTTTTCTTTTTTTACTTTTTTCGACATAGTCAGTCAAAACCTCCAAAAACAGTATTATATTATGAATGTATTTTATCATAAAAACTGCATGAATTAATGATCCATGCAGTTTTAAATGATATTTTCTTGATTAGTCCTTACTTTTCGCGACGAAAGAGGCGAAGGATAGGATTTTTACGTAGGTGTGGATTGGTCTCAATCTTATAGCGACGAATCTGACCAGTTAATTTTGCTTCAAGAATATCAATACCGGCAAAAACATTTGAACATTCATCCTTGGCTGCAATAACCTTTCCACCTGGAATCTCCATTGCTACAGAAATTTCATATTTGTTACCGTGTGAACGATTTACTTCGGTGACAACAATCTTTGCGATGACATCTTTTTTGCTACCACGTGGAAGATAACGATCTAATTTACCAATGCGCTTGGTGGCGTATTTTTGAAAGCTTTCTTCAACTTTATAGTTACTGCCGCTAATATCAATTTTTTCAATCATGTATACTCCTTTCGCTTATTTTACCATATCAAGTAATAATTAATTGATTTATAACTCGTCAACACCCAGATATGGTTTAAGGACAGCAGGTACTTTGAGTTTGCCATCTTTCTTAGCAAAGTTTTCGATGACGGCCACCATGGTGCGGGCAAGAGAAATGGCAGTACCGTTGAGGGTGTGAAGGGTTTCAATGGTACCATCTTTACGTCGTACACGGATATTAAGGCCTTTGGCTTGGAAATCAGTACAGTTTGAGCAGCTGGTGAGTTCGCGATATTTTTGATCAACTGGTGACCAGTATTCGATGTCGTATTTCTTAGCGGCGGGTGCTCCGAGGTCTCCGGCGGCTATATTGATGACGTGGTATGGAATACCGAGTTCCTGCCAAATCTCCTCTTCAATGGCGCGAATTTTTTCGTGAATTTCCTTGCTTTGTTCAGGGAGACAGAAAGAATACATCTCTAATTTATTAAATTGATGAACTCGGAAGAGACCACGAGTGTGTTTGCCGTAAGTACCAGCTTCTTTACGGAAGCAGGCTGAAAATCCAGCATAGAAGAGAGGAAGCTTGTCTTCGTCGATGATTTCATCCATGTGGTAGCCGGTGATTGGCATCTCAGCGGTGGCAATCATGGCGAGATCTTCACCTTCAATATAGTATTCGTCGCTCTGGTCAGAGCTTCTTGGGGCAAAACCAGTGCCTTCAAGGACGCGAGAATTGACCATGTCAGGAACGTCCATTAAAGTGAAACCGTGTTCGGTGACTTTTTTAATGCCAAACTGCACTAGAGCATTTTCAAGAAGTGCAAGACCACCTTTGACGTAGTAGAATTTAGCTCCAGCAACTTTAGCGCCGCGCTCGAAGTCAACCCAATCTCGGGAAACTGCGTAATCTAGGTGATCAACGCCTTCGGTTTTTTGCCCGCCCCATTTTGCGACCTCAACACTTGCGCTTTCATCCCCTAGTGGAACATCATCGAAGATAATATTTGGTACAGCTTTGAGAAGGTTTCTAAAATTTGTCTCTTCATCGTTTAATTTTGCCTCTAAGGTTGCAATTTGTTCCTTAAGGACTTTACCACGATTGATTTGTTCTTCGGTAGGTTTGCCGCCTTTCATGAAATCTGTATTCTGGTTTCGTTCTTTACGAAGGGATTCTACTTCTTGGAGGGTGGATTTTCTTTGATCATCAAGAGCAAATAATTTGTCGAGGTCAATATTCTTGTACATTTTTTCGTTGATAGAATGTTGTACTAATTCGCGATTAGCTCTAATGAAATTAATATCTAACATTTTTACCTCTTTTCTTTTTGAATTATCGGTTAATTGTCGGTTTTGCGTTTAATGATCGGGAATGGTACGGCCTCACGGCCGGAGACTCCCTCAAGCAGCCAGAAATTGCGTTCTGAATTACCCCATCCACAGGCAGGTGGCATACCGTATTCGAGCATTTCAACAAAGTCCATATCAAGCATTTGAGCTTCATCGTCGCCAGAATCACGCATGGCCTGCTGCTCTTCAAAACGGGCAAGCTGATCGATCGGATCATTTAACTCAGAATAGCCATTCCCCATTTCGGTACCTGCGATAACTGGATGGAATCGTTCGGTAACTAATGGATTATCTGGAGAGATTTTGGCGAGTGGTGAAAGACTGAGCGGCTCTTCGATTAACCAGAATGGACCGCCGGATTCTTTGCGGATAAGTTTCCATAAGTTATCAATCAATCGAGAGTCTGCTTGGTTTGGTTTAACTTCAACATTATTGGCTTTAAGAATCTGTACGATTTTGGCGCGATCTGGATTAAAGACGTCGATATCAAAATGCTGTTTGATGAGATCGGCGTATTTGATGCGTGGCCATTTTTGGGAGAGGTCGATATCAAAACCGCCGACAGTAAATTGTAATTTACCCCAGGTTTTCAAGGCGACATACTTAATCATTTCTTCATAAAAATCCATGCCGTCTCGGTAGTCTTCGAAGGCAGCATAGGATTCGAAGGCAATATGTTCTGGGAGATGTTCGTCATCGACGCCCTCATTACGAAAACGTGGTCCGATGTCATAAACTTTTTCAAAACCTGCACCAAGTAAACGTTTTAGGGGAAGTTCTTGGGAGATGCGAAGATAAAAATCTTCATCTAGAGCATCCATATGTGTGACAAAAGGTGCGGCATCGGCACCACCAGTGGTGTGTTCAAGAATGGGGGTATTAATTTCAATGAAGCCATGTTCGTTCATGAAATCACGGGTGGCTTGCCAAAAACGACTACGACGAACGAGGCGTTCTCGCACTTCGGGATTTACGTTCATGTCAACATAGCGTCGACGGTAACGCTCTTCTTTATTAGTGAAGCCATCACGGCCAGGCAATGGGCGAAGAGCCTTAGTTAGGAGACGAACTGCGTCGGTAAAAACGGAGATTTCACCAGTTTGAGACTTACCAACAAGTCCAGTTGCTTCGATAAAATCACCGAGATCGAGGAGTTTAAGAGTCTTAACGGAGAGTAAACCTTCTTTTACCTCGTCAGATTGCTTCATGAAGAGTTGAATCTCGCCAAAATAATCGCGGATTTTTACAAAAGCTAGTTTACCGAAGCTTCGGATGGCGGTAATACGGCCAGCAATGGTTACTTCTTTTTGATCAAGAGATTCAAAGTTCTCTAAGATTTCAGAAATTTTGGTGTCACGGTTTGAGTGTGCTGGGTACGGATCGATACCGAGATCTTTGATCTCTGATAGTTTACGTAAACGCTCATCCCTGTAGTCGCTAATTGTTGTCATAGATTAATTATACCATGTCTCTGTTCTGTCTCTAGAACAGCTTAATTTAATAAAGGTGACTAAATTTTCATAATTTCGGCTTCTTTAGTCTTGAAGAGTTCATCAATTTTGCCTGAGTAATTTTTGATTAGTTCATCGATTTCTTTTTCGCCGCGTTTCTTGATGTCTTCAGAGAGATCTTCAGCGGATTTTAATTCTTTTCTAGCATCATCACGTACTTTGCGAAGAGCTACTTTAGCTTCCTCAACTTTGGCTGAAGCAGATTTTACAATTTCCTTCCTACGTTCTTCAGTGAGTGGTGGAACTGGTACGCGAACTACACGGCCGTCATCTGCTGGGTTAAGGCCCAGTGTTTGATCAGCGCGAATGGCTGAGGCAATGGCCTGAATGGTTGATGGATCAAATGGTGTAATAAGGAGCATCGTAGCATCACCAGCGGTGACATTGGCTACCTGATTTAGTGGCATATATTGACCGTAGGCTTCGACCTTAACACTACCTAGCATGTCTGGGTGGGCGCGTCCGGTACGAACTTTTTGCATTTCTGACTTAAAACGCTCGATGATGGCTTCCATAGCCTGTTGGTATTCAATATGATCAAACATAATTTTCCTTTATTTTTCTTATTTATATAATATCACAGGGGAGACTAATCTCGTAACAGCTGTTTAAATTCTTCTATGGAGAGAATTTTGGTTTCACTGGTTTGGCGATTAGTGATTTCAACTGAGTTATTTTCAAGCGTTTTATTTGAGACTACAACGCGATAAGGGATACCCATTAGTTCTGCATCAGCAAATTTTTCACCTGGGCGGAGCTTGCGATCGTCGAGAAGGATACTGCTAGAGTATTCTTTATGAAGATTATTAGCAAAATCTTCTCCTTGATCACCAATGCCAATTAAATAGTATTTGAAAGGTGCAATATTTTCTGGCCAGATAAGTCCTTTGTCGTCGGCGAATTTTTCAGCAATTACGCCCATGACGCGTGAAACACCGATGCCGTAGCTGCCCATGAAGACGGTTTTCTTGATACCGTCTTGGTCGTCAAACTTTAGATTGATAGGCTCGGAGAATTTATAGCGAAGGGTGAAGATATTGCCAACTTCAGCCGCAGTGGTTGGGGTGAGGTCTTCACGTTTTACTCCTAGATCATTTAAGACCTCTTCGTTCATCACCTCTTCATTAATAGCAATGGTTTTGTCTTTATTTAGATAGATAGTGTCCTCTCCAACTGGGAGTAGAGTTTGGTATTCATGACTATATTTGGCAAAAGCTCCACCAGATGCATAAGTCTTGAAAGTGCAATCGCCAAGACCGAGGCGTTGGTAAATACGCATATAAGCTTGATCTACTTGTTCGTAAAATTTCTGGTGTTCGACTTCATCAATACTAAAGCTATAAAGATCTTTCATTAAGAATTCGCGGGTACGGAGAATACCAGATTTGGCGCGTAGCTCATTTCTATATTTAGTCTGAAACTGATAAACATAGACAGGAAGGTCCTTGTATGAGGAGATGAATTTTAGCATAAGGTTAGTAATAGGTTCTTCATGAGTTGGGGCGAGTCCGAGTTCTCCACCAGCATTAAGTTTGGTTTTGAACCAGACATCCAACACCTGGTCATTCCAGCGATCAGTTTTGATCCATGGTTCAGGATTTTGCAAGGCGGTCATTTGGAGCTCTTGGCAGCCAAGTTTGTCGAGTTCTTCGCGAATAATGTCTTGGATTTTATTTAGAGTAATCAGACCTAAGGGGAGAAAATCGTAAACACCTGCCATTTCTTTATGTATATAGCCTGCGCGAATGAGTAATTGTGCATTGCGAGCAGTTTCTTCCTTGCCCACTTCCCGGAAGGTTTTGATAAAAGATTGACTTAATTTCATTTTTCTCACCTTTCTCTTAAATATTAATGGGTTGATTATAGCATAGAGCTTGACTTTTATAATACTTACGTGTATTTTATTAAGCATGAAAAAAATCGTTAACTTGACTAAAGACGGTAAGGCAGAGCTTGAAAAAGAGCTAAAAAGATTAATTGCCGAACGTCCTGTGGTTGCTGATCGTCTAGCTTATGCTAGGTCTTTTGGCGATCTAAAAGAAAATCAAGAATATACCGACGCACGTGACGAGCAGCGACAGATTGAAACAAGAATTTTGGAGATTGAAGATATTTTAAAGAGCGCCAAAATTATTGAATCTGGCAATTATGAGAAAGTTGCGGTGGGTGCGAAAGTAAAAATCAAAATTTTGGGTAAAGAACATGAATATACGGTAGTTGGTGAAGTAGAAGCTGATCCTTTGAATGGTCGTATTTCAGATATTTCTCCAATAGGTAAGGCTTTAATGGGTAAAAAAGTGGGTGATAAGTACACCCTACCAAATGGCAATGAAGGTGAAATTCTTGCCATTGCCTAAAAGACGATGTCAAAAAATAATGATAAAAATAATGTCTTAGGGCATTATTTTTTTGACTTTTAAAACATTTAAAAAAATTTAGAGACTATAAACCAATGACATACATGAAATAAAAGGCGATACCGTTTTTAATCATGTGAAGGAGGATGCTGGCGTAGATAGTGCCCGTAAATTCACGTAGGCCACAGAGGAAAAGACTGAGTGCAAAAACATTGACTCCGACATTCCATTGGCCATGCATAGCACCAAAGAGAATAGAGGTGAGGAGAATGGCTGGGATAAGTTGGAGTTTTTTGCGTAGTTTACCGAACAGCCACCCTCGAAAAATAAGTTCTTCGAAAACGGGAGCAAAAATCACTAGGGAGATGAAGGCGAAAATTCGATCAATGCCAACTAAGTAGTGAGAAAAACCAACATCTTGGGCCTGATTGACTTGGAACCAGGAGAAATTTTTGAAAAGCTCAAGGAGGAGATATGAAATAAAAGTGTATCCGACAAAGGTAATTAAGCTGAGAGTAATATCGAGGAAGGTTGGAAGACCGATTACTCCGAGGTCTTTTTTATCGACTTGCCATAATCTTATAAATTTTTTAAAGGGATTTGATTTTGTATTTGGCTTATCATTTGTTTTGTGACTCCTTAATACCAACTTTGGCAGACCAGCCAGGATTGTAAAGGCGAGTATATAAGCAAGGGCAGTATAGGTTGTCATCATGACGGGTGTCTTAAATGTGGCTGGGCCGAGGGTGAAAATCATGGCATAACCAATAATAATCTCGCTGGCAAAGGATGTGAGATAGGTTGAAATAAGATAAATGAAAACCAGTGGAAGGCTTTTTAGGTTTGTGAGAAAACCTCTGAATCCTTTTTCTTTTCTAGTGGTTTTATAATTTAGTTGTTCCATAATTCTATTTAGTGATCTTGATAATATCAAGAATAGTAATTAATACGCTGAGGGCAATCAAAGCGAGAAAAGCGCGTCCGACGATTTTTTCCTCAGTCTGTTTTTTTAGTTTTTTACCACGCAACTTGAAGAGTCCGATTAAGAACCAACGTCCACCATCGAGAGCTGGGATTGGAAGAACATTCATACAGGCAAGAGAAATGGAGATCACGGCGGCTAAGAAGGCGAGATTGGTTGGACCGGCACTTGTGAAGGCTGGAAAGAGTACGCCGATAATGCCAACAGGACCAGAAACTGAATCTCCAACTTTACTGATTTGCTTTTTCCCCTCTTCTTTGGTTTGGTTGTTGCCACTAAATTGTCTGATGACTCCTTGGAAGATATTCTTGACAAGTTCACCAAAGCCTTCGAAGGTTTTGGCGGTGATTTGTGTAGTGGTACCAATACCAACAAGGGGGGCCGACCAAGTGTAGCGGGTTTTGGCTTCTGTAAAATTGGGTTCTAAGGCAATGCCGAGGGCTGGCTGATTATTTTCGCCGGAGCCGAGATTTGCAGTGGCAGTATATTCTTGCTCGGAATCAAGATTCTTTAAGTGGTAAATAACGGTTTGGTTTTTGTGGGAGTTATTAAACTCTATTACCGATTGAGAGTTGGCTGGTTGAATTTTCTGATCGCTGTTTTGTTCGGACATACTAAGGATCCGGGAATTTTTCTTAATGCCAGCTTTTTCGGCGGGAGAATTTTCAAGGACTTTTGAGATGATGACAGGCTGAGTAGTTCTTTTTGCGTCGCTTTGAATTGAGAATTGATTAGGTAGAAATTCCGGCATACCAGTCCAGGCTAGAATAGTGAAGATAATGATAGCTGTTAGCCAGTTCATGACCACACCGCCGAAGAGAATTTGTGTTTTTTGCCAAAAATTAGTGGCGCCAAAGGTTCCCTTCTTAGTGTCGGCTGCAGATTCGCCGTCCATGGCGCAAAAGCCACCGATTGGGAGATAGTTAAGACTAAAAATTAAGTATTTTTGAGGAGTTTGATATTCAGCTTTTGGAAATGGGAGCCAATAGTATCTTTCTTTATCACTAGTTTTGGCGTTCTTAATTTTTGCCAGTCTTTTTTGTAATTTAGCTTGATTTATCTGCTTTTTACCTTCCTCTGAGAGATTTTCGAGGTAATTTTCAACCTGGCTGGCTGGAATATGAATCCAGGCAATGGCGCGTGGAGGAAAACCAATGCCGAACTCGTTGACTTTAACGCCATTTTTCTTGGCAGTGAGAAAATGTCCTAGTTCATGAAGGACAACAAGAGTAGTTAATACGATAAATCCAATCAAAATCCCAAAAAATATATTCATAAGTAATATATTACCATAACTCGGGTGGAAGATAAAAAAATAAACCCCGTAGGGTTTATTTTTTAGAGTTGACTATTCGTTTACGCCAAGCTCGATACGTTTGAACTGACGAATGGTGATATTTTCACCAGTCTTAGCGATCATCTCTTTAATGAATTCAGCAACAGTTTTTGAATCATCAAGGATGTATGGCTGAAGCATAAGAACCTTATCAGCAAAAGCTTTCTTGATTTGACCTTCAATGATCTGATCCTTCATGTTTTCTGGGCCCTTGAAGTTTGCTTCGAATTCAGCAGCTTTTTCGTTGTAGGCAGCTTCTGGGATGTCAGCTTCGGAAACGTAAAGTGGATTCATAGAAGCAATCTGCATGGCTATTTTATGAGCAAGCTCTTTAAATTCGTCGGTATTAGCAACGAAGCTAGTTTCGCAGTTAACTTCGACGATGGCGCCAAGACGGTTGTCATGAATGTAAGAAGAAACGATGCCTTCACGAGTTTCGCGGTCGCCGCGTTTTTCGGCTTTTGTAAGGCCTTTTTCGCGCATAGCTTTAAGGGCTTTGTCAAAGTCGCCGTCGGCTTCGACAAGAGCTTTTTTAGCATCAGTTAGACCAACGCCAGATAATTCTTTGAGTTTTTTGATTGCATCAATGGTAATTTCTGCCATTTTATACTCCTTTTATTTATTGTTTTGCTTGTTTGATAGCTTCAACGAAGTAGCCGAGAATTAATTTTTCGGTCTTAGTGGAATCATCATTGGCTGGAATAATAAAGTCGATGTCGGTTGGGTCGATATTAGTGTCACAGATAGCAATGACTGGAATCTTAAGAGTTTTAGCTTCTTTGATTGCATTCTTGTCTTCGCAAGCATCGGTAACGATGATAAGACTTGGCTGATCAGTCATTTCTTTAATACCGCCGTAACGAGTATTGAGGACTTCGATTTCTTCCTGGAAGCGCTGTACTTCTAATTTGGAGTAGCGAGCTTCAAGTTCGCCAGACTGCATGCGACGCTCAAGGTCTTTGAGCTTCTTGATTTGACGATTGACGGTTTCGACGTTGGTAAGAGTACCACCAACCCAACGCTCGGTGACGTATGGCATATCAATAGACTCGGCAATTTCTTTAACGATGGATTTTAGTTGCTTTTTGGTGCCGACGAAGAGAATTTTCTTGCCTTCTTTGGCAACTTTCTCAACGATAGGAAGAGCGCGTTCGATACCCTCGACGGTCTTCTCAAGGTTAATAATGTGAGTGTCTTGGCGCTTGCTGTGGATGTACTCAGCCATTTTTGGGTGCCAACGTGAGGTCTTGTGACCAAAGTGTGCTCCAGCTTCGAGGAGCTCTTTCATGTCGATCTTAATAGACATGTTTTCCTTTCCCTTCACTTCGCTTTTGTTTCAGGAAAACGTGCGAAGTTGTTTCATTAAAATTATTAATGTTCTTATTATACTATATTTTGATGTTTTGTATAGAGGTAAAAGGTGGCGGATATTACGAATTTAACATAAGCTTATTGACAAAATACTAAATACATGATATAATTTAAACATAAGCTTGAAGAGATTGCGGAGAGCTTATAGTGACTACTTATAGGTAGTTTGGTTAAAAATTTGAGTTGAGCAGTGACTTTCTTGCGTACTCCTAAGCGGTATAAGATGACAAGATATTCTTCGTGTTATCTTATACCGTTTGGGGGAGAATCCGAGCGGATGATTACCATTGGACATAGGGTCCATTGGATTTATAAGCCGGCGGGCAAATACGCGAAAGGAGCAAATATGGCAACAAGTGTTTTAGAAATTAAGAATGGCAAGATCGTTAATCACAGCGACAGATATTTCCATTCTCTTTCAGAGGATGGAAAGCGATATTCTGGCAACGGCTGGGATGTAACAATTAGGGAAGGCCGCAATGGTCGTCCTGGTAGGATAATATGCCACGCAGAAAGAACATATTCTTACGGGCCAGCGATCTGCCATCGCGAGTTCAGGCTCGAAGATGGTACTTTGGGCCTAGCTGGAGGTAATATAACCTCCAGGTATGTTTACTTCAGGACAGTTGGTTTTGCCAACTGGTTGAATGAGAACGGCATACAGGCCATACGCCGACAGAACCCAAATATTACTTACAGATCATCCAATCCTGTAAGCAATACCTGGAGTCATAATCTCATCATCGATACAGATGGTGAGACGGAATACAGTGAGGACTTTAAGTCAATCACTGTGTCCGGGGCGACCTATGCCAAAGTTGCCCAGAGGTACTGTGACGGTATCGGCTGGCATACCAGACCGGCGATCCTATACACAGAGGTGAGAGATGTAAAGTCTCTTTTCTGACCTAACTCTTCTGATTAACTCAGCTCAACTCATGTACCTTACTAACCCTCGGATTATATCCGGGGGTTTTCTTTTACATAAAAACTGGCTAGTCTTTTTAATAACTTTACAATTTAAGGATAATCTGATATTATTTTGGGTAATTATGAGTAAAAAAGAATTACATCCAAAAGATTATCGTTTTGTAGTTTTTTCAGATGAGGCAGCGAATTTCTCTTTTCTAACCAAATCAACTGCAAAAAGCGACGAAACGGTTAAATGGACTGACGGAAATGAATATCCATTAGTAAAGGTACAGATTTCCTCAGCTTCACACCCATTCTTCACTGGTGAAGAGAAGATTATCGATACCGAGGGTCGCGTCGATCGCTTCAAGGCTCGTGCTAAGAAGGCTGAAGAGCGCAAGGCTGCTCTTTCAAATAAGGCTAAAAAAGCTGAAAAAGAAGCAGAAAAGAAAGCCGCTAAGGAAGATTAGTCTAGATAAAAATAAAGATGTGAAAAACCATCTTTATTTTTTTGTTTATTTTTTTGTCCATTCCCTGTTATAATAATTGTACGGGTCTTTAGCTCAGTTGGCTAGAGCGTACGATTCACATTCGTAAGGTCACTGGTTCGAGCCCAGTAAGACCCACCAGGATAAATTATGCAAGAAAAAATAAAGAGTTTGATTGAAGAAGCTGAAAAAATTACAGTTTTTTTGGCTGATCCGAATGCTTATATGAGCGAGGATTTTGCTTCTAAATCAAAACGCTTATCTGAAATTAATGAAATTATAAATATTGATAAAGAAATTAAGCAGTGTGAAGCTCATATTAAAGATGCTGAGGAGCTATTAAGCGATGCGGAACTTTCTGAGATGGCAAAACTCGATATTGATGAGAATCAGGCGAAGATTGAGAACTTGACCGCTAGTCTCGAAGAAAAATTAATTCCTAGGGACCCTGATGATGATAAACCTGTAATCATGGAAATTCGAGCTGGGGCTGGTGGTGATGAGGCTTCCCTATTTGCAGCCGAGCTCTATCGCATGTATTTGCGTTACGCGGAAAAACATGGTCTAAAGACTGAACTGATGTCTGAAAATGCCAATGAGGCGGGTGGAATTAAGGAAGTAGTAGTGAAGATTTCTGGTGAAAGGCCGTTTGGCAGCCTTAAATTTGAAGGTGGCGTGCATCGAGTACAACGTGTGCCAGTAACCGAGTCTCAGGGGCGAATCCATACTTCAACGGCAACAGTTGTGGCTCTTCCAGAAGTAAAAGAATCAGAAATTGAAATTGACGAAAAAGATCTTAGGATCGATATTTACCACTCTGGTGGGCACGGTGGACAGTCGGTTAATACGACAAACTCTGCAATTCGGATTACACACTATCCTTCCGGTCTCGTTGTGGCAATGCAAGATGAGCGATCATTGAGGCAGAATAAAGAGAAAGCAATGATGGTACTCCGTACACGCCTAAATGATATTAAGCGTGCAGAACAGGCGGCGAATGCTTCGGCAGCTCGAAAGTCGTTAATTGGTACTGGCGACCGTTCTGAGAAAATTAGGACTTATAACTTTCCGCAAGACCGCGTGACTGATCATCGAATTCATTATTCGCGCTCGAATATTAATGCGGTAATGGATGGTGATCTCGATGATATTTTAGCGGAGCTTAAAAAATACGAGATGCAAGCAATTCGTGACGAAAACGGTATTGCGGAGTAGGGGACTAAATGGCGTTAACGATTAAAAGATGGCTAACGCAGGCAAAGACTTTAGTTAATCCAATTGATGCAGAATTAATTCTAACTAATGTATTTAAAGCGGCCGATCGGACTTATCTCGTAACGCATGAGGAGTCTGTTTTGTCAGATAAAGAGAGGCAAACCGCAGACCGGATGCTAAGTTTGCGTACACAGCATGTGCCACTCGCCTATATTACTGGTGAGAAGTGGTTTTATGGTCATAAATTTAAGGTGAATCCGGATGTCTTGATCCCTAGACCAGAAACTGAGGTGATGGTCGATCTTGCGGTACGGCTTTATAGTGATATTTTAAAAAAGAAGATTGAAACTTTTGATCTTTTGATTAAACAGAAGTTTGGCGCCATTGAGCCAAGTTGGCCAGACAATCCAGTAATTAAAGAAGAATATGCTAGGTTAAAAACGGAGATTATGTCGCCAGTACTGATCTTTGAGGTTGGGGTAGGCTCTGGCTGCGTCTCTGTTTCGACGGCACTCGCTTGTCCTAATGCAGAGGTGATAGGTATAGATATTTCTAAAGAGGCGTTGAAAGTGGCGGTGGTGAACGCTGCTCAATATAAGACTAAAAACCTGCACTTGACGTCGGGTGATTTACTATCAAATGTAAAGGATGACGCGCCGGCTCCAGATATTATGATGGCAAATTTACCTTATGTAGACCGGGCATGGGAGTGGCAGTCGCCTGAGATTGAATACGAACCAGTGGTGGCGTTGTTTGCTGAGAAGAATGGACTGGAACTCATTTATAAGTTGATTCGTCAGGTTCGTAAAAAATGGGCAAAGTTGTTTGAAGAAAAAACTTTGCACCAAAAATATTTAATCTTGGAGTCTGATATGAGTCAGCACGAAAAAATTATTCGTTATGCTAAGCGCTACGGATTTAAATATGTTGGAAACGAGGGTTTGATCACCTGTTTTGAATATTAAAAAATAGACCCCTAAGGGGTCTATTTTAAATTTATTGTTTATAAGCTGTAAGCGTTAATTCGAGATCTTCGGTTTTACCATTACGAATAATCGTAAGAGTGACAGTATCACCTACGGAATATTCACCAATTAAGCTAGAAAGTGAGCCGGAGACACCAATCTCTACGCCATTAACAGAGGTAATTACATCGTTTTCCTTGAGGCCAGCCTTATCGCCAGCGCTGCCTGGAATAATGGCGTTATTACCTTTACTAGAAGAAATTAATGCGCCATGATTAATATCTAGTTTTTTCTGTTTAGCAATTGTGGGGGTAAGGTTGATATAGCGAACGCCGATAACAGCACGTTCAAAACCTTGACCCTTTAGTACATTATTAATAATACCCTTAACGCTAGAAATAGGGATGGCGAAACCAACGTTGTTACCCTGACTAGCGTAGGCGGTATTAATACCAATAACCTCGCCAGCAGCGTTGAGCAATGGCCCACCGGAATTTCCTCCATTAATGGCGGCGTCGGTTTGGATCATATCGGAGAGGGTTTCAATCTGGGTACGAGAAGAGTCGGTGGCGGTGAGGCTACGGCCCTTGCCAGAAATAATGCCAGAGGTGACAGAGTTCTGATAGGCGCCGAGTGCATTACCAATGGCGATAACTTGTTGTCCTGCTGAAATAGTCTTAGAGTCACCTAATTTAATAGGTGTAAGATCTTTGGCGTCTTTAATTTTGATAATGGCAAAATCGTTGAGTGGGTCCGTACCAATCAGCTCAACATCTTCAAAAGCGGTACCATCATCGAGGAGGACACCAATTTTGTTGGCGCCAGAGACGACGTGTTTGTTGGTAGCAATATAGCCGTCTTTACTAAGAATGAAGCCGGTGCCGGCAGCAGTTGCTGATGATTCGGAGCTTGTGAGCGATTTTTGGGTGGTGCTGGTAACGATTGAAACTACACTTTTTGATACGGAATTAGCCACGCTGGCAATAGAGCCTTCGGTGAAGTTTAGTGAATTACCATTGGAGTTGGGACCGTAGACGCGTGAATTAAGTTCAGAATAAAGAGCGTGATTTAGATGTAAGCTATAGAGACCACTAGCAAGGGCGATGACTGCTAATAATACAACTAATGGGTTGGTTTGAGCTTTTCTGGTTGTATTTTGATCAACTGACTGGATTAGATTTTTATGGTCTACAGTTTTCTGTTCTGTCTTTTCTGATTTGTTGTTTTGAGTGTCTGAATGAGACTCGTTAGTCATATTTTACCTCCTTTTTATACGGTATTAAACGTTGAACAATGGCTTACTAAACCACAGCACGATGATAACAATGAGAATGATTGAAAAGATAGCTGGGGTGGCAATTTTGGAAAACGAGAATTCCTCGTTACTGGAGTAATTTTTAAAAATGTAGCCCAGAAGAAAAGTGAGCGCGGTTAAGAGAATGGCGGATTGCGGAAGGAGAAAACCGATTTCTCGATAAGCGTAAACGATGAGCCAAGATTGAGAGAGCCAGGAGATTTCGGTAAAAAGAAGACCGATAATAAGTGATAAGAATGTGAAGTCGGTGTCATCACCTTGGACGAGCACATGTCTGGCTGCTGCAAAACCGACAAGAAAATTTAGAAGGACCGGGAAAGCGGAGTTAGCGGTAGCAGTCATAAGAGTAGTGGCGGTGGTGCCTAAGAAGACTGCGAGAAGAGACTGCAAAGCCGAGGCACGTTCAGAAGACATTGGTTTTAAGACAATAAGCCAGGCGGAATAAGAGATAGCAAGTATAAAATGAATGGGTAGAAGCGTTGGGCCAGAACAGTAGGTAATGAAGATGAAAGAGAAGCCAACAATAAGGTCAACTAAATTTGACTTGAGGTTAAGAAAGAGGTAGCGAGGGCGAACTGCGAACATGCGCCACTTCGAAAGGATGACAAGTAGAACGCCTGGAATCCAGCTTGCTGTTGAGAAGGTAATAAAAACGGAACCAAGTCCAAGGACAAGATTAAATAAGGCGTGCAGCACCGTACTAATAATGTTGCGCCCCTTACGTATTAAAACATAATCTGACATATATAAATATTATAACCTAAAATAGACGAATTTTATCAAAAGGATAGAGGCGTAATAGGACTGGGCCGATGATGCGGCAGTATGGAATAGTGCCAAGACCATAGCGAGAATCATAGGAGTGAGTGCCTTCGCGATTGTCGCCGGCAACGAAGATTTCATCTTCAGGCACGGTCATGTCGACTTCGCCAGCGGTATATTTCTTTGGTCCATCTTGATCTGATTTTCTGGTTGATTCGTCAGGGTTAAAACCTTCAGGGTGTTCTTTATTGTAAACGGTCAATTTACCATCTTTTACAACAACGCGCTCGCCCGGAAAAGCGATGACACGCTTAATGATGTATTGGTCACGAATAGAGGCCTCGACGCCACAGGTTAATGGGCCGCTAGCATCTCCGTTAAGAAAGACAATGATTTGGCCGCGTTCTGGAACATATGGTTTACCAAAAAAATGCGAGAGTGAGACAGCAGCACGGTTAACGATTAAGCGATCTTTGCCATGCAGGGTGTTTTCCATTGAAGCGCCTACTACATTGTATGAACGCATGATGTAAGTATTAAGAAAATAGGTACCAAGAATTACAAAGAAGACAAAAATAATCAGGCTAAAAATGTCTTTTAGTAGGGGGTGTCTTCGAATAAAAGAGACTTGATTATCCACTACCTTATTTTAGCATAAATAATTTAGGTTTTTCTATTTTGTATAATAATTTCGTAGGAATTCTTGCTTAAACTGATGGAAACGATCCTCTAAAATAGCATCACGAATTTGTTCAGTGAGACGAATAATAAATCGCAGATTATGCATGGAGGCGAGGCGATAAAACTTTGCCTTTAATTCCCCGTCGCCGGAGCGCCAAAGGTCACGGAGTTCGCCACGGGTGTAACCGGCTTGGCAGGTAGGGCAGTCACAGTCTTCGTCAAGTAGAAGATTTGAGTCTTTAAATTTACGTAAATTAATATCCCCGTATTTTGTATATATCTTGCCATGTCTGGCTTCCCTAGTAGGTGCCACACAGTCAAAGGTGTCGGCTCCCATTTCGGCGCCATTTAAAATGTCGTCTGGGTGTGAAAGACCTAAGAGGTGTCGAGGTTTATTCTCTGGGAGTTCCTCATTGCACCAGCGAAGAATTTCAGAGAGATCTTCTTTAAGAAATGCGCCACCAAGTCCATAGCCATCAAAAGACATGGCGCCAAGTTTTTTAGCAGTACTACGTCTAAGATCTTCCCAACGACCACCCTGTAATACTCCGTAAAGACTTTGGCGATAGCCAAGAGAGTCTCGTAACTTAAAGTGTTCATCGAGACTACGCTGAGCCCAGCGTTCGGTACGGGCTAAGGCTTCGACGTTGTAGTCATAGTCATCGGCGAGTGAAGTTAATTCATCAAAGGCCATATGAATGTCGGCGCCTATTCTACACTGAATTTGCATGGATTCTTCGGGGCCAATAAAATCAGGTTGACCATCAAATGGATCGGTAAAATGAACTCCGTCCTCGGTGACATGAGCAAGACGTTCTTTGTGGGCTGTATTGGTTACACCACGCTCTTTGTCCATAGAAACTACTTTGCCTAGTCCGGAGCCAAGTGACATGACTTGAAAACCACCGGAATCGGTGAGGGTGGGGCCAGACCAGCCCGACCAATTTGATAAGCCTTTTTGCTTGGCTATTTCGAAAGAGGTGCGGCGGAGATGATAACCATTACTAAGCATTGCTTGTGCACCAATTGCTACAAGGTCTTCTGGTTTTAAGAATCGTACGTAGCCTTGGGTACCAACGGTCATAAAGGCCGGGGTTTTTATTTCTCCGTGTGGAGTTTTGATTGTGCCGGCTCGTCCAAGGGCGCCAGGAATTTTATGGTCAATCTGGAAGCTAAACATTATTCAAACTTTCAGTTAAGATTTTGTTGCTATTTGGACTTCTTTGGCTTTTTGCTCCTCATCTTTTAAAAATGGACGAACTTTGGCAACAATGAGAAGTTCGATTGGTGACAGAATCAATTCGAGACCTAGGCCGAGGAGGTAGGCGAAGAGTGCCTGATTAAGAAAATCATTGAATGGAAGAACACCAAGGAAGGCAATGGTTTCAAAGACAAGACTGTCGAGAAAATGAGCAACGATTGATGATCCAAGTGCACGCACAAGGAAGAGTTTTGAGCCGGTTTTCTTCTTAATTTTTTCGAAAATAAAATTGTTAGAAAATTGCGAGAAAAGGTAGGCGGTCAGTGAGCCAATGATGATGCGTGGAGCAAAACCAAGGACATTTACAATGGAGTTTTGCATCTCTTCAGTCCCAGCAAAGGGAGGGAGAACGCAGACAGCCCAGAAGACGAGGGCGGCAAGAATATTGAGAAGGAGACTGGAAAAGATGACGGACTTAGCTACTTTTTTACCGTAAAACTCGATAATGATGTCGCCGAGAATGTATGAGATTGGAAAACAAAGAATCCCCCCATCAACAGCAATTCCGAACATATTCCATAGCTTGGTGGCAGCTAAGTTTGAAATTAGCAGAATACCTGCGGAGATTGCCGTGAGGTAGATGAGAGTAGTTTGTCTAACGTTTGTGGTTGATGCAGTGGATTTAGAATTCGACATTGATTACTTCGCCAAGTTTATTTTGGATAGTACCGTGAACATTTTTAAGTTCTAGGGCAGCACAGTTGTTTCCTGCGTAGTCCTTTTTAGTGGACTCATATGCGGCCTGGTTTAAGGCTTCGTCTTCAACAGGATAGGCTTCGGCAGTTATGCGAAGAGCACCCAATGTGTCGTGTTTTGCATAGATTTCAACCTTTGGATTGTTCTTAATCTGAGCAAAAACTTTTTTATTATTTTTAGTACCAATGTAGAATTTGTCATCAAGGATGCCGGCTGCGTCAAAAGGACGCACGTGTGGCTGATCTCCTTCAGTGGTGGCGATCATAAAAATTCCTTCAAGAAATGGTAATACTTGTTCCATAATATACTCCTTAAATTAGTTCTCAATAATTATGTCATAGACGGATTAAATAGTCTATGAATTTAATCGTCCATTACCTTTTTAATGGCGGCATATTCGTCAATGATAACTTTGATACAGCCGGCAATCGGAATAGCAATTAGACAGCCAATAAGACCAAAGGCATACATACCGATGATGATGGAAATAAGAATTATAACTGGTGGTAAGCCAAGGCCTTTACCTTGAACTCGGGGGGCTATAATGTTGTTTTCAATTTGTTGATAGATGAGGTAGAAGAGGAAGAAGCTGAAGGCTGCCCATGGGGAGTTGACGAAAAGGAGAACGGTATTGATGACACAGGCGATGACTGGTCCAAACATGGGGATGAGATAGAAGAGGAAGGAGATGAGTCCTAGAGGGATTGCGATGCCGCCAGAGACGCTAAAAATTAAGCAAAGAATAAAAACACTAATGGCAGTAATAGTGCCATCTAGAAGTGCAATTAAAACTTGTGCGGAGACGTATTTGGCAACTACGGTACTTAGTTTAGAGGTGACACGATGCCAGACACGAGTGGCTTGTGCGTTGCGAGAAGATGAGATCGTGCGCCAAAAATTTTCCACTAAGGTTGGACCTTCGAGCATGAAAAGGATGGTAAGAACGATGGTAAGAATGATGTTTGTGAGAATGGTGCCGATGGTACCGACGCTACTAATTGCAATACCACTGAGATTATTGAGTAAAGTATTGGAAAAATTACGTAGGGCCACAAGAAGTTGCGCTTGTAGGTCAGGAATGCCAAAATATTCACCTATACGATCTAGGTTGAATTCGCCAATGACAGTAGAGATTTTTTGAGGAGCAGAGGCGAGAAAAATTGAAACTTGAGAAACAATCATTGGTCCGACGACGGCTACAATTGTTGAGAAGCCAAGAACGACGACGAGGACGGCAATAATGGCAGTGAGTCTAGGGCGTTCCTTTCTTTTATCTATTTTGTCAATTAGTTTAGCTAATGGGCGCAAAGCTAGGGCTAAGAATGCTGAAATAAAGATAATAATAAGACCACTAGCGGCTTTGAAAATTAAATAGCCAAGGCCTGCAAAAGCAATAATAACAAACCAAAAGCGAATAAAAGTTTTAGTATCGACCTCAATTGTACGTGACATGTACCTCCTCTGTTTTTATTTAGTATAGCTGAGTTTTTAAGAAAAAGAAATAAGCTATTTTAAGTATTGCCAAATTGGCTGGCCAGCTTGGTCTTTAATGATAAAACCAGCGTGTTCAATTTCTTCACGAATCTGATCGGCAGTTCGAAAATCTTTTTGCTGCCGGGCCTTTTGACGTGTGTGAATGAGACTAACTATGGTCTCATCGGGGAAATGTTGTTCTGTGAGTAATCCAATACCAAATAGATTATCAACTAGAGCCCAATCATCTAGAGTGAGCTGATGCTGATCGATATATGAAAAAGCCTCAGCGGAATTAAGGTTATTGTCTACAAACGAGATGATCTCTTGCGAATTTTTGGTTTGTGGTGTGGAATTTTTGTTTTGTAAGTCATTTATGAATTCTGTAAGAGCTGTTGGATTATTAAAATTAAGATCTAGATTGCTAGCTTGTAATAATTCAGCAATTTGGTTTTTCCATTTGAGGCGACGGATTCTAGAAGATTCAAGATCAGAAAGTGTAAAATTACGTTCGGACTGATAATGACCTTGGAGGATCCACATTTTAAAGTCGAGTGGCGAAAATCCACGCTCCTTAAGATCATGAATAGTATAGGCATTGCCAAGAGATTTGCTGAATTTTTGGCCTTCACTGGTAATAAAATTGCAGTGTAGCCAAAAACGAGCCATTGGCAAATCGAAAGCGGCTTCGGATTGGGCGATCTCATTAGTGTGATGAATAGGAATATGGTCGATCCCACCAGTATGAATATCAATTGTTTCGCCTAGTTCGGTGTGAGAAATAGTAGAACACTCAAGATGCCATCCTGGATAGCCTGGACGACCTTGAAACTCCCATTGCATGGCATGATCTTCCCCATCTTTGATAAATTTCCAAATAGCAAAATCAGAAACATTACGTTTTTCAGGGTTAAATTCCACACGGGCGCCTGCTTTAAGGTTGTCTAAGTCTAATTTAGCAAAATCGGCATAAGTGGAAAATTTACTGGTATCAAAATAGATGCCGTCAGAGGTCTCGTAAGTTAATCCTTTATCAATCAGGGTTTGGACGAGAGCTAGTCCCTGCTTAATATAGTCGGTAGCGCGAGCAATTTTTGTTGGCTTAATTAAATTAAGTGCGTAAAAGTCATCAAAGAAAGCTTGAGTATAGAAATCGGCAATCTCCCAAACCGTTTTGTTTTCTCTTTTTGCGCCTTTTTCCATTTTATCATCCCCCTCGTCACCGTCGGAAGTGAGATGGCCAACATCGGTAATATTCATGACACGATTTGAGGTCCAGCCGTGAGTCTTGATGAGACGCACTAGAAGATCCCAGTAAATGTAGGCGGCAAAGTTGCCAATATGGGCGAAGCTGTAAACGGTTGGACCGCAGGTGTAGATTTTGACATTTTGTTTATCTTGCGGGATGAATTCTTGAATTTTCTTAGTTGGAGTATTGTATAGATACATTTTAGAAGCTTCCAATAAAAGTTGTTTCCTCTGTAGTAGATCCCTGTTCGTAGGCTTCAATTAACTTATAGCTACAGGTGACGAGCTCGCGGAGAGTGTCTTGATAGTTTGTGTCATAAATACGAAAACCCGCAGCATAAGGGTGGCCGCCGCCACCAAAAAAGCCGGCAATTTTGTCAGAAATGGGGAGAGATGAACGAATTTTACCAGTCAACTTGCCGTCGGGATAGGTTTTGATAGCAACTGCCACCTTAACACCTTCGACCATTTTCATTTCTTCGAGGATCAAGACATTAGGATTGTATTCGTCTGAATATTCTTGAATTTCTTCCCATGGAATATGAATGGTAGAAAGTTGACCGTCGAGTGAATAATCGATACGTTGAATTAGTTCTGCTTTATAGGCAAGAATGCGCTGAGACTTCTTCATGAATTCTTTGCGATTTTCTTCGAGTTCGCTAATATTAGCACCCAGATCTTGCAGGTTAGCGGCTAGACGAAAAGTATCGCCAGAAACTCCTGCGGAGGTGAGTCCCAATGTGTCGGAAAGTAGGCCTTGGAAGATATATTCGGCAGCCGCTTTTTTGATTTCCAACCCTGTTTGTTGTGCTATGTTATAGATTACATTGGTGCAAGAAGGAAGATGTTCGATAATCGATTGGTGCGGGAAATCGAGGTCATCAGGAGTCTCGTGATGGTCAATGACAAAAATAGGTTTAGTGTAAAGAAGATTCCTGATCATAAGGTCATCAGTTAATTTACTGAGTAGAATTTGAGCGGCGGTGTCAACAATGATGTAGCCATCAGCTTGATAATCGATCTCGCTGGAAATTTTCGACCAGTCTTTATAGTAACGAAGGTATTTTGGAATATTTACCGGACAAAATTGAGATATTTGTTTGTCTTGAAGTAGAGCCTCAAGCGCTAGAGCGGAGCCTAGGGAGTCACCGTCAGGATTTTCTGCCTGGATAATGCAGATTTTTGACTTATCTGAAATAAACTTAGTAAAATTTTCGTACATTAGGTTAATTATAACAGACGATGAGGGTTTTAGTTTTAGAATGAATCATCGATCTCGCCAATCAACTTGACACTATCGGCGGTAGGTAGACTTTCAACTTCTTTTAGACGACGTTCAATTTGGCGAGAGGTGGTGGCGGCGGCGTCAATTTTATTAGCAGATTCTTGAAGTTTTTTCTTGGTAGCTTCAAGGAGGTCGCCAAATTTATTAAACTGGGTTTTAATGGCGCCAAGAACTTGCCAGACTTCACTACTACGTTTTTCAATAGCCACAGTACGGAAACCCATGAGGAGTCCAGACAAGGTGACAGGGAGAGTGGACGGTGAGGTAATGCTGATATTATATTTTTGACGAATTTCGTCGGAAAGACCTGGGATGCGTAAAATCTCTGCATAAAGAGATTCTGTAGGTACAAACATCATACCAAAATCGGTAGTAAAAGGTGGCTCGATGTATTTTGTGGAGATTTTTTTGGCCTGTTCTTTAACGTCGGTAGCCAGGGCTTTTTGGAAGGTTATAATGTCGGCCTTATTGCCTTGGTCGTAGGCGGCGATAAGACGAGAATAATTCTCAACCGGAAACTTCGAGTCGATAGGAAGATAGGTTTCATGGTCTTCTTCCCTACCTGGCATTTTGACTGCAAATTCGACACGATCGGCAGAGCCGGGTTTTGTGTTGATGTTTTCCTGGTATTGATTGGGGCTTAAGATATCTGAAATAATACTGTTTAGTTGAACTTCACCATAAATACCCCTAGTTTTTACGCCTTCCATGACTTTTTTAAGATCACCTACGCCGGTGGCAAGATTTTTCATCTCTCCAAGACCTTTATATACACTGGTAAGTTGTTCGGAAATGGTCTTGAAACTTTCGTTGAAGCGTTTTTCAACGGAGGCTTGTAGTTTTTCATCGACAGTTAGTCGCATTTCTTCAAGCTTTTTGGCATTATCGGTTTGGAGATCTTTTACTCTTGAGTCAACTGTTTTTTGAATGGTTTGTAGATTGGTAGCAATTTCCTTACGATTATCCCTAAATCCGTCATCAACACCTTTCGTGATTTTGTCTACGGTGGTTTCGACACGGATCATGCGTTCATGAAGATTCTTAGAAGCTTCAACGATTTGATCGGTATTTTTAGTCATGGCCTCAAGTAATTTAAGCAGATCCGATTGGGTACTGTTTGCTCGGTTTTTGATGGTAATAAAAAGAATGACGACTAGAAGAAATAAGATCGCTATGCCTAGAATGGCTAAAATATTTTGATCCATAAATGTGAAACCTCCAAAATGATAGTAATGATTTGATTTTAGCATAAAAAATTTGGGAGACGAAATAAAGCCTAAAGTTGGGTACGGTTTGTAAGGGCGGCACCTAAGGTGATTTGGTCGGCAAAGGAGAGATCAACACCTAGAGGAAGACCTCGAGCTAGCCGCGTGACTTTGAGATCAGGATATTTGCCGGATAGTACGCGTTGTAAAAGAAGAGCAGTACTCTCACCTTCAACACTAGGGTTGGTGGCGATAATAATTTCCTGCACCTGGTCATGTTCTACTCGTGAAATGAGTTCCTCAATATGAAGTTTGTCGGGAGTGATACCATCGATTGGTGAAATGGCGCCGCCAAGTACATGATAGGTACCGTGGTACTGTTTGGTTTGTTCGATGGCGTAGATATCTAGAGGCTCTTCAACAACAAGGATTGTGCTTCTGTCGCGCTCTTCTTTATCATAAAAAGGAGAAACTTCCTCGTTGTGATTGATTAATGCGAAGGTGACGGGGCAGGTCTTCACATCGGAATGGAGATGACTCAGGGCATTGATAATAATGTCTGTGATTTTTTTATCGGCACGAAAAAGATAGGTAGCATAACGTTCGGCTGTGCGTGGACCGACTCCTGGGAGATTCCCAAGTGCTTCAATGGTATTTTCTAGGGCTTGTGGCAACATTTGATTACATGCCGAGGCCAGAAAGACCGCCAAGTTGACCCATGAGAGGTTTCATTTTATCTGTTGCAATTTCTTGAGCTTTAGCATAGCCGTCGCGGAAGCAGTTTTCGATCCAGCGTTCAAGCTCAGAAATATCATCAAGATCAATACGTGAAGGGTCGATAGAGACCTTTTTAACCTTAAGTTCGCCGGTAATTTGAACAACAACGGCACCGTCGCCGGCTTCAACTTCTACGATCTCGTTTTTTAAGTCTTTTTGGGCTTTTCTTAATGTATTAATCATTTTCATCTGGTCAAAAGTAGCACCCATAGAACATCTCCTTATATATTTATTATTTTATTTATTATAACAGATTACTTTACGGAATATAGGTATAGACGATCAGAGTTTTGAGATTTTGAGGAGGTATAAACTTTTTGAAGTTCTAATTGCGCATGGTTAGTTTTGCCAATGGTGTAGACTTTTGAGTTTTTAGGTAGATTATTTACATCTGTAGTGATGTAGTAGTTGAGTGAGTCTCTGAAGATTGGCTTAACGGTGTTGGCGGCAATTAACAACTTTGAGAAATCATCATTTTCGTCAAGTAGTAGGTAGTCACCAGCTTTTGCATGGGTAAGAACCATAGACAGATCACTATTGAATTGGTTAGCAACTGGGGCGGCATAGCGATAACCAGAGATAAAATGTGAAAGATCTGAGGTAATCATAGTGAAGAGGAAAATGGCGATTGGAATAATACCAAAGAACTTGGCATATGGATTTTCTGGAAAGAGATTGTACCATTTGTAAATAATATAACGTAGGCCATGGGCGATTAGGATAGTGAAAGGTAGGATTAAGAGAACGGCGTAATCAGTGTGGAAGCCAGAGATGAGAATAGTGAAAAGAATTAAGAAAATTGCAATAGAGTTTCGACTGGCAAAAAAGCCTTTAAAGGTGGAGACTAGGCCAATAATGGCAATGAAAGTGGCGGGTAGACTAATTTGAGGTGCGAGGAAGATGCTTTCTATGACACCATGCCAGGTGAAAAATGGTAGGAAGGCTTGCTTGAGATTATTAAAATAAGTGGAAAGTTTAAAGTCGCCTGAATAAAGAAGCGGTTTAATGGTCTCTGGGTGTTGTAAGAAGATAAAGCCCATAAAACCGAATCCGATTAAAATAAATAAACTAACGAGAATAAGGGGAAGGCGGGGGAGGTTTTTAATGGTAAAGCGAAGGTGCGGATGAAGGATAGTATAGATGAGAATGAGAACGATGAGATAAATCATGTAAGGGGTGAAGCTGGACAGAAATAGGGCGAAGGCAAAGATGAAGGACCAAATTGGGGCGGGTCGTTCTTTGCCTTGAACCTTGGAGCCAAGCCAGAGTAGTAAGGTCGGCCAGAAGACGACCATAATAAGAGGGGTGCCGTTACTTACTAGGAAGAGAAAGTTTGAGGAAAGGACGGCGATAATACTGGCGATAATGGCAGTGTTATTTTTGAACCAGCGGTTTAAGAGGAGAATCAGAAAGAACCCCAGAAAACCACCAATAATGATGCTTGGAATAATGACGGAATAGGTGGTAATACCAATGAATTTAAAGACGGTTTTTTGGAGAAGGCGATATGGGAGATCAACGAGTTGTCCATCAAAAATACTGCGAAGGTTGAGATTTTGGCTGGCGGTAGCAGAGGTAATCTCACTAGTTGATAGACCAGTAAGAGCGATTTTTGGTACAAAAAGTATTAATGTTAGAAAACTGGCCGCGAGAAGGATGTAGCCAATAATGAAACGATTTTTGTAAAGAAAATATTTATTTGGATTTAATTTACCCACATTAGTATTTTAGCATGAAAAATAATTTCGTGCTATTCCCTGGTTTTATCAAGTGACATAAAACGGAGGAGTTCAGGGTGGAAGTAGAGTTCAATTTTTCCGATAGGCCCATGACGGTGCTTGGCCATGAGAAGTTCAGTGACATTGGTTGGTTCGTAGCCATCTTCTTGATGGTAATAATCGGGACGGTGAAGGAACATAACAAGGTCTGCATCCTGCTCGATGGAGCCGGATTCACGAAGGTCGGAGAGGACTGGGCGTGGATCATCACGACCGGTAACGCCACGAGAAAGCTGAGCAAGGGCGATGACGGGAATTTCTAGTTCACGAGCAAGGGTTTTGAGACCACGAGAGATTTCGGTAACCTCTTGCACACGGTTACCAGCATAGCGATCAGAACCGGAAATGAGCTGGAGGTAGTCAACGATAATGAGGCCAATATCGTGATCATGGGCGGCGCGACGGGCTTTATTGCGAAGTTCGAGGACGGTCATTGAACTGGTGTCGTCAAGATAAAGTGGAATTTCGCTCATCTCACCTAGGGCGTCACCAATTTTGGCAAAATCATCGGCAGTAATATTACCAGTACGGATGTGCCAAGAATCTACGCCAGAGGTGCTAGCGATCATACGATCGACAATTTCATTCTTTGCCATCTCCATAGAGAAGAAGAGGACGCCACGTTTATTAATGCCTGCAATATTGTAGGCAAGATTTTGGGCGAAGGTAGTTTTACCCATGGCAGGTCGGGCGCCGATAATAATAAGATCACCTCTTTGAAAGCCTGCTGTCTTGTTATCGAGGTCGCGAAAACCAGTTTTAAGCCCACGGAGCGCACCTTTATTAGTATGAAGGGCCTCCATACGGTCAAAAGCGTCAACAAGAAGATCTTCAAGGGCGGCATATTCGGTTTTTGTTGTTTGATCAGAAACAGCAAAAAGCTCTTTTTCGGCAGCGCCAAGCATGGCAGAGACATCAGTAGCGCTGTCATAGGCTTGATTGGTAATCTCGGTCCCAGCACGAATTAGGCGACGACGAATAGAAGCCTGTTCCACTAGTTTGGCATAGGATAAGACGTTGGATGCTGTGGGAACAACATTGGTTAGCTCGGTGAGATAGGGGGCGCCACCAACTTCTTTAATTAGTTTTTGATTATTAAGCTCTGATCTTAAAGTAAGTAGATCGATGGGTTGGCTATGCTCATAGAGCGACATCATGGCGCGATAAATTGTGCCATGTTTTTTCTCATAGAAGTCAATTGGTTTGATTTTTTCGAGAACTTCCGGAAAGGCGGAGTCGTTGAGTAGAATCGCACCTAATAGCGAACGTTCGGCGTCGATATCTTGTGGTGGAATGCGACCACCAAAAAGTTCTGGATCATTCTGAGAGATGGTCTTCTTTTTGGGTTTCTTTTCCGTAGTATCTTTTGATTCTGCCATAACTAATCTCACCTATTTTCTAAAATGGGTTATCGGTGACCTCCTGTATATCACCCATTATAGCAGAAAGTGAGCTTAAGTTTGGTGAGGATGTGTTTGGCTTGGCGGTCTGTCCAGCTGCGGCCTGGTCAAAGGAGACGGCAGTTTTTGGAATAACATCGGTATCGGGATTTTTCACAGTGAGATTGATTGAGTTGATGGCGCCGCGAAGAATGTCGAGGTTATTTTTTTGGCTTAAAATGCGCCAATAGACTGGCTTTTCAGGATAAATATCGAAATCTTTACTATTAATCAAGAAGAAGGATTTTTTAAGAGCAGTAAGAAGAGTGGGGTTGACGTTAGATACGTTAGCAACAAAGCCATTAAAGTTAAAACTGCCGGCGGAGTCAACAACGGCTTCAGGTAGAGTTGGTGGAGCTACTGGAGTTAGATCTTCTGGCTCGACCGGAGGAAGTGCGTGTTCAGCCTTGTGGTTTTTAGCGTTCTTAACAAGTTGATTACGGATGCTAGCAAAGGCATTGGAGGCTTCGGATTTTTTCTGAGCCGTTGAGAGTGAAGGGAGTGAAGATTCGACTGCGGGGGCGGAGTTTATAATCTTATTGGAGGCCAGGGCTGAATTCGAGGTTTGGGATGCGTTTATGGGGCTGGCTGTTTTTGTAGTGAGACTTTGGGCGGTAGAAATAAGGGCTACGGTTAGTTTTGCTTCTAAAAAATTACCTGTAACGGAAAAAAGTCGCTCAATGAGAGGCAGGGTTTTTGGGGAAGGGGCTTTAATAATTTGTTGGATTAATTCTGTGGTGATAGAGTCGGCAGTAAAGCCAGCATTAAGTAGTATTGAAAGAGTCTCTGTGATCTTGACAGTATCGGAGTCTTGGTAGGCTTGGAGTAAATCGGAGATCCCTTGCTGACTTGGAATACCTAGAGCTTCAGAGACGGCAGTTTCGTCGATCTGTTGTTCTTTATCGCTAATTGTGCTGAGTTGATCGAGAATGGATAGGGAGTCTCTGAATGAACCGCCACCCCTTTCGGAGATGATTCGAAGCGCAGCATCGGAAATATTAATTCCCTCTTGATCTGAAATTTTCCTGAGAAAGCTTTGCATTACTTCTGGTTCGGCTAGACTGAAACGGTAGATTTGAGTGCGCGAGGCAATGGTGGCGGGAATTTTTTCGGGGTTAGTGGTGGCCATGATAAAGACAACGTGAGTAGGTGGTTCTTCAAGAATTTTAAGTAAGGCATTAAAAGCGCTGGTTGATAGCATATGTACTTCGTCGATAATATAGACTTTGTATTTACCAGTGGTGGGGATAATCATGGCTTTTTCGCGTAATTCACGAATATTATCAACGCCAGTAAAAGTGGCAGCATCGATTTCAATAATATCAACATAGGAATCTTCTAGTTGGTAATCGAATTGATTGATTTCGTGTGCAAAGATGCGAGCGACGGAGGTTTTTCCGCAACCTCTTGGACCAATGAAAAGATAGGCGTGGGATATCTTGTTTTGCGCAATGGCTCCCTGTAATTGATGAATAGTTTTATCTTGTCCAACAACATCAGAGAGTTTAAGGGGACGGTATTTACGATATAAGGCCTTCATTAGAAATATTCTAGCATATGTCGGTACGGAGGGAGAATATTGATTGGTGAGGTTTTTAAAAAACACCCTAGCCAGGGTGTTTTTAATAAAACTAAAGACTCACTACTAGAGAGAGGCTTCCACGGCAGCCCAGTTGGCCTGGTCGTTGTTGGCTGGGATAACCACAGAGACCTGTGCTCCTTCACGAAGACGGAAGTAAGTTACGGAAGCATAGAGAATTTCGTACTCACGGCCGTTTACTTCAACAAAATATTTATCGTCATGATGAGTTAAAGTTCCAATGACGGTTTTGCGTTCAACTGGTCCGATCTGCTTGTAGAGGAATTTACCTTCAGGGGTAATAGTGAGCTTCATAATGTCACCCTCAACGAGCTTGGACTTACTGGCGTAGTTTGCTGGAACTGGATAGTTTTTGCCATCTTGATCAATCATGATCTGACCGTCAAAAACACCCTCAATAATTTTACCTTCGGGTCCGGAAACTACAACTTCTCGTGGGGCGGTGATTACATCACCATCACCAACTACGGAAATGAGTAGTTCTTTGGCTGCGGCTAAATTGGTTTCCGCTTCTTGAATAAGCGAGCGGAGTCGTTTTATTTGTTTTTCTGGTAATTCAGACATCACCTCGCATCCTGTCT
>CAUVQU010000008.1:0-40533 GCA_963554175.1 uncultured Candidatus Saccharibacteria bacterium
ATGGCACTGTGGCGGAGTGGTTACGCAGCGGTCTGCAAAACCGTGTACACCGGTTCAATTCCGGTCGGTGCCTCCAAAATCAGACTGACGATCACATTCTTTATTCTAGAAAAACCAGTCAGCCTGTAATATAATAAAAATATGCCCGAATGGCGGAATTGGTATACGCGTTCGACTTAAAATCGAATGGAGAAATCCATATGGGTTCAAGTCCCATTTCGGGCACCAGCCTTTTAAAACTTCGCTCCTTGAGCGATTTTTTATTTACGTACTTTTTTGATCTACCCCTCTCGCAGATTCTGTTATCTTTTTATTTTGATTATGCTAAAATTGATCTAGTATGTTCATATCCAAAACCAAAAAACAGTATCGGGGGGGGGTGCTACTTTATATCAGAATAAAAAATCCATGTCATTAAAGTCTATTCTCACTTGTCGTGCTCATTATATTCCATTTTTAATCTTCTCATTATTCACGACCTTACCAGGTTCTTTCTTAGTGATAACTTCCCAGTATAATACTTTTGCCGCTCCCGGGGCGCCATCTACCTCTCCCATCATTACTGTTTCTAGTGATCCCTCAGTGGACTTTAATTTTACTCAAACTGAGCTTACCTCTTCAACCTTTAAACATGGTTCCTTCCTAATCGATGTTTACACGAATAATTCTACTGGCGCTACTGCTTATATCTCTAGTATTGATGAGGATACAAATCTCAATCACTCCGACCCCTCAGTTCTTCAAAAAATCCCTTCGATCACTACTCCTCTAGCGGATACCGCGTTTAGTTCTAAGACCTGGGGCTATCGTGCCGCTGCTATCTTGCCAACCGGCAATTACCATCCAGTTCCTAAGGCTAGTACTCCAGATACCTTGTTTACTAAAAAATCTGCATTTGGGACTAAGCATTTTATTGATTTTGGGGTTAAATCTGGGCCGGATCTCCCTGCTGGTACATATTCAAAACAAATTGTTTTTACCGTGATTTCTAACTATGTCCCAACCACTGCCACTTTTATTGAGGGGCCTGATTTTAATGATGTAGTCCGAGATATTACACCAACCAAGGATATTAATGTGTTTAAGCACTCATCAGTTGCTCCTGCTAACCCAACCCTAGCAAGAATCGTCTCTACTCCTGATTCGGATCGGCCAATATATCTCTGGTACGATACTATAAATAAAACCCTACTCTGGTGGAGTGACGCAGATGTCTCATACGCAAACATTAATGCTGGTTTCATGTTTCATGACCTTAACGGCGGAGCTAATGATGTGTCTGTTATCGATACAACCGGAATTGACACTAGCAAGACTAAAGATATGAGATTCATGTTCCATAGTGGAGAGAAATTAGTTAAAGATCTAATCATAGGAAATCTCAATACCTCTCAGGTTGAAAATATGAGATATATGTTTGGTAGTGATGATTCGAATACTGGTACAGTTAGTCCATCACCAATCGATCTTTCACATTTTGATACTAGTAATGTCAGAGATATGGAGGGAATGTTCCAAGGCTCACATCTTCCTAATATTGATGTTCGCCATTTTGATGTCGGCCGTGTCACTAACCTATCCTTTACTTTTGCCAGACTGAAAAATGTTACCTCCTTGGATCTTTCTGGGTGGAATACTCGCAATGTTACTAATATGAACAGTACTTTTGTATACAGTGAGGAAATTACTGACCTCAATGTTTCTGGTTGGCAGAATGATTCCGCCACTGACATGGCAGCAATGTTTGGTCGTCTTACTAATCTAAGGAATTTTCAGCACGCAGGTTTTACGACAAAGAATGTGCAGAATATGGAATTTATGTTCTCGCATTGTCATGCTCTAACAAGCCTTGATCTTCGTGAATTCGACACTTCAAATGCTACGCACATGAAATATATGTTTGAGGAAACGACCGCTTTGTCTAGTCTTGATGTTTCTAGCTTTCGTACGCATAATGTTGTTGATATGTCGTTTATGTTCTCTCATTGGTCTGCGGTGCCAGTTCTTCAAAATCTTGATCTCTCGAATTTTAATACAAGCAATGTTGTAACTATGGAGTCTATGTTTCAAGGTCAAACTAATCTGATTAATTTGAATATTTCTTCCTTTGATACAAGAAAGGTCACTAATATGAAAGATATGTTCTTATCATCCATGAAAAATCCAGGTAATGGCACTCTAGATATTTCCAGCTTTGATACTCGTAGTCTGACTGAAGCCAAGGCTATGTTTACCGACTCGGGGGTTAAGACAATTCTAGTCTCACCGAGCTTTACGGTTGCAGGGCTAAGTTCTGCTCCTCAGAAAATGTTTGAACATACTAGTAACGTCGTCGGTGGAAATGGTACTAGCTACGTCTGGCCAAATTATAATAGTGATTATGCTCATATTGACGCTCCTGGTAATCCTGGCTACTTTACTCAGAAATAATTGTTCAGAACTGTTTAGGTTATAAAAAATCAAAAAACCCTTGAATTTAAAATAAAATTCATCTATAATCTAAACAGATGCGAGCTTAGCTCAGTTGTTTAGAGCGCTTCCTTGCCAAGGAAGAGGTCGAGAGTTAGAGTCTCTTAGCTCGCACCATTATCATAATCTTCTATAAAAGATTACGGTAGGAATTCTCCACTGAAACCCCCCTTTCAGTGGAGAATTTTTTGCTTAAGAGTATTGCGAAAAACCCCACCGAACCATATAATAGAAGTATTAAAAAGGAGAAAAAATGCCAAACTTATTAACTATTGGATTGATCTGTTTAGCTCTAGTTTTTGTACTTGTAGTCTATCTCATCTCCACTTATAACTCTATTATTAGATTGAATGAACGCGTTAAAGAAGCCTGGTCGGGTATTACTGTGATTCTTAAGCTTCGTGCTGATCTTATTCCGAATCTTGTTAATACCGTAAAAGGTTATGCCAAACATGAAAAAGAAACCTTTGAAGAAGTCACAAAGGCTCGCACTGCTGTTATGTCTGCAAAAGGCGTTGATGAAACTGCCGCCGCTGAACAAACTCTTCAGGGTGCTCTTGGCAAAATCTTCGCTCTTGCCGAGGCTTATCCTGAATTAAAGGCTAATGAAAACTTTAAAGAGCTTCAAAGCCAGCTCGTAGATACTGAAGAAAAACTTCAGGCCTCCCGTCGTGTTTATAACGCTGGCGCCCGGGAATTTTATAATAAAATAAATAAGTTACCAGTCAATATCCTCTACGGTTAACGTTTTGAAAAATATACCAAAATCAATGTAGATGAAAAAGAGATGGAGAAGATTGAAAAAGCTCCGTCCGTTGAATTCTAAGTGAAAGGAATCTAGAAAAGAGGGGCGCACCCCCCTCTTTTCTTTAAGAGCTATGTATAAACAAATTGCAGAAAACAAAAGAAATACCATCCTCATCTTTACTGGTTTTATTTTACTAATTTCTCTAATCGGTGGCATCTTCTCCTATGTTTATGGCGACCCTTCTATTGCGTTTACCACTATTGTTATCGCACTTATTTATGCAAGTGTGCAGTATTTTCTATCTTCAAAACTGGCAGTCATGATGACAGGTGCAAAAAAAGCCAATCGTCGTGATCACCGTAGGTTATATAATATTGTTGAAAATCTTACAATTACCGCTGGACTGCCAATGCCGGAAGTCTATATTATTCAAGACTCTGCACCAAATGCTTTTGCCACTGGTCGTGACCCAGATCATGCTCTTGTTGCTGCCACCACTGGCCTAATTGACATTATGGATGATAAAGAGTTGACCGCTGTCATGGCACATGAACTTTCGCATATTAAAAACTATGATATTCGGGTTTCGGCCATTACTTTTGCATTGGTCTGTATTATCGGTTTTCTTTCTGATATCGGTTTACGTATGACCTACTTCACGCGCAAAAAAGATGAGGAAAACAGTCCAATCGGCTTATTTATTATCATTATCACCTCACTCCTAGCTCCGCTTGCTGCTAGTCTTGCGCAAATGGCCATCTCTCGTGAACGTGAATATCTTGCTGATATTTCAGCCGTTGAGCTAACACGTTTACCAGAAGGGATGATTTCTGCTCTTAAAAAACTTGAGGAACACGGCCGACCCATGCAGCGCCAGAATGCTGCCACAGAAGCTATGTTTATTAATTCTCCCCTAAAGAAGCAATTTATAAATCTTTTCAGTACTCATCCACCCATCGAAAAGCGCATTGCACGCCTGGAGCGAGCTAAAGATAAATTTTAACTAATCAATGTAATCAAATAGGGAATCAACGTGAAGAAAAATCAAAAAAATGAAAAAACTACTGGACGCATCAAGCTACACCGCTCATTTCGCCGCTCCTATCGCGAAGACTACGAGCGTCAAACCGAATTACCTGGCCTCCTTTCACATATTGCTGCTACCTTCAAAATTATTCGACAAAACTTTAAGATTTTTCTTCCACTCATCGGCCTTATTGCCTTACTTTATATCTCTTTAGTCGGCTTAATGAGTGAGAGTACTTTTCAAGAATTCAAAGAATCGATCGATAATACCAATAAAGAGCTCGTGAGCGGTCGCCTTGGTAACCTTGGTCGCGCTGGTCTAACCCTAGTCGGTACTGTTACCACCGGTGGTCTCACCACAATGAACGACGCACAGAAAATCTTCTCCATCCTCCTCTTCATGATCACTTGGCTCGTCTCTATCTATCTTGCCCGTCACCTACTCGCTGGTCATCACCCTCGCATGCGCGATGGTCTCTATAACGCCCTTTCGCCTCTAATCTCCACGCTCTTTGTCGCGTTAATCGTCTTTATTGAGCTAATTCCCATTATGTTCGTTGTCATCACCTATCAAGCTGCCGTCTCAACAGAGTTCTTAAAAACTCCATTTTACGCCCTGGTTTATTTCATCTTTGCCAGTCTCATGACCATCCTCAGTGTCTATCTCACCTCTAGTTCCTTAATGGGGCTAATTGCCGTCTCTGCGCCAGGTCTTTATCCCCTCACTGCCATTGAAACCGCTCGCAATCTAATTGCCGGTCGCCGCATTCGTTTTCTTGTACGTATCCTTTACCTCTTTTTCTGGGTAGCCTTAATTTATGTCATCATTGTTCTACCAGCCATCCTGCTTGATATCTTAGTCAAAGGTGCCTTCCCATGGCTAAATGATCTCGGTATTCCTTTTGTCCCATTTATCCTTCTTATTGTCACTGTCTTTATCTTCATCTTTATCTCCATTTATGTCTACCTTTTCTATCGCCAACTTCTTGACTATAAAGATGATTTTTATCCACTTGTTACCTTTAAGAGAAAGAAGTCCAAGAAGATAAAGGAGGTAAAGAAAACAAATGAGCCAGCTTAATTCTATGACAAAAGCAGAGGCTGAGTCCCGTATCCTCAAACTTCGTGAGCTTATTAATGATTATCGTTATCACTATCACGTTCTTGATGAATCAATCATGTCAGAATCAGCAGCCGATTCCTTAAAACACGAACTAACACTCCTTGAGGAAAAATTTCCAGAGCTTATTACTCCCGACTCGCCTACTCAAAGGGTCGCTGGACGACCGCTCGATAAATTTAATAAGGTTACGCATCAGACTCGCATGATTTCCCTCGCTGATGTTTTTTCTGAAGCAGAAGTTAGGGAATGGGTGGCTAGAAATTATAAACTAGTGTCAGCCAAAACTCAACTTACTTTTTTTACTGATATTAAGATGGATGGTCTTGCCATGTCTCTACATTATCATAACGGTATACTTACCCAGGCAGTTACCCGTGGCGACGGACTTGTTGGCGAAGATGTTACAATGAATGTTCGCACAATCAATAATATCCCTCTTAAGCTTAGCGGCGATCCTGAGGATATTCCTGAGTATGTTGAGGTACGTGGCGAGGTAGTTATCTTTAAGGCAGATTTTGAAAAACTCAATCAAATCCAGACGGAAAAAGGGGAAAAATTATTTGCGAATCCGCGCAATCTGGCCGCCGGCTCCATTCGCCAGCTTGACCCCCGAATTGCCAGTTCGAGGCCGCTACGCTTTATGGCTTATGATCTAGTCACCCCAAATCTAGAAACACATCAACTTGCCTATCAGAGGATCCGCGCATATGGCTTTCAGACCTCTATGCAAGATCAAACCTTTGATTCGCTGGATCAGGTTCTCGAAGAAATCCACCATCTCGGTCAAATCCGCGAATCTCTTCCTTTTGGTACAGATGGTGTAGTAATTAAAATTAATGACCGTAAGATATATCAATCACTCGGAATTATCGGCAAAACCCCACGAGGGGCGGTAGCCTATAAATATCCCGCCGAGGAAGCAACTACCAAAGTTCGTGACATTGTTATTTCTATCGGCCGTACTGGCGCTGCCACGCCTGTCGCCATCTTTGATCCAGTAGAGGTCGCTGGCAGTGTAGTTCGTCACGCGACCCTGCATAATGCCGATGAAATTAGTCGCCTTGATTTACGCATTGGTGATACCGTAATTATTTATAAAGCAGGTGATATCATACCTCAAATCAAAGAAGTTCTCACCTCTCTTCGCCCAGACAATTTACCAATCTTCGACTATGAAGAGGCACTCAAGTCTCAGTATCCAGAGCTAGAGTTTGAGAGACCTGTTGGCGAAGTGGTTTACCGTGTTAAAGGTCTTGATTCTGGACTTATCTTGAAGCGAGGAGTTGAGTATTACGCTAGTAAGCCTGCTCTCAATATTGAAGGTCTCGGTGAGAAAAATGTTAACCTCTTAGTAGATTCTGGCCTAGTTAAGAACCTCTCAGATCTCTACCGGCTAGATGCTGCCAAGGTTTCGCAGCTAGAACGTTTTGCTGAAGTTTCGGCAAATAAGTTAATTAGTGCCATTGAGAATTCAAAAACTGCACCCCTCGCAAAATTTATCACTGCACTGGGAATCCGTCATGTAGGGGTACAAACCGCAATCTCACTCGCTGATCACTTTAAGTCTCTTGCGCTCTTGATTGACGCCACAGCCGACGATCTTCTCTCTATTCCTGACATTGGGCAGGTGGTTGCCGAATCTATTCTGGCTTATTTTGCAGATGAAGATAATCTTAAACAACTCCAAGAAATGCGTGAATTGGGTGTTAATCCATTCTATGACGACCAAACAACCAAGCCACTAGCTGGTCAAAGCTATGTCGTTACAGGTACACTCTCCCAAATGGGGCGTGATGAGGCTGAAGCAAGACTCCGGGAGCTAGGCGCCACGGTCACTGGTTCTGTAACTAAACATACTACTGCTCTGATTGTGGGTGAAAAACCAGGTAGCAGTAAAACCGTCAAAGCAGAGAAGCTGGGTATCCCAGTGATACATGAAGCGGAATTTCTCGAACTTCTTCGCGCATAACTAAAAAAAACTAATCCATAAAAAATCACCCCATTTGGGGCGATTTTTATTGTTAAATTAGTTACTGAAAGGATTTACTAAGCTTAAGCTTTCGTTATCTTCTGCAATGCGCATTAGTTCGTTGTATTTGGCAATACGCTCGGAGCGTGATAGTGAACCAGTTTTAATTTGACCAGCACCAAGACCTACTGCAAGATGTGCAATTGAATTATCTTCAGTTTCACCAGAACGGTGCGAGATTATAGTATTAAATCCATTCTTTTTGGCCATCATTACTGCGTCGATTGTCTCAGAAAGGGAACCAATCTGATTTGGTTTAATCAAAATAGCATTTCCGGCCATCTCTTCAATACCACGACGTAGCAATTTGGTATTTGTTACGAATAGGTCATCTCCAACAAGCTGTACTCGCTCTCCAAGTTTCTTGGTTAAAAGCTTCCAACCTTCCCAGTCGTTCTCGGCAAGGCCGTCTTCAATCGATACTACTGGATAATTTTCTAAAATCCAGCCATACCAATCGATCATCTCCTCGGAAGTTTTTGTCTCATTCGAAGTTTTGATTTCATAATGACCGTCCTTATAGAATTCGGAAGATGCGATGTCCATAGCAATCGCAATGTCTTGACCAGGTTTATATCCAGCCGCTTCGATCGCCAGCTTAATACATTCAAGGGGTTCATTATTCCCATCTTTTACGCGCGGTGCATAGCCACCTTCGTCGCCAACTGTCGTCGTATAGCCACGTTCCTTTAACACCTTTTTAAGCGCATGAAAAGTTTCCGCACCCATTCGAATTGCGTCATAAATATTAGTTGCACCAACTGGCATTAACATATATTCTTGGAAATCAGTACTCCAGTCTGCGTGCGCACCACCGTTCATTACGTTCATCATCGGCATTGGCAAGGACATCTCATTCTGTGTTCCAGCGAGGCTGGCAATATATTCATAGAAATGCATCCTCTTTGCTCTTGCCATTGCTTTTGCAGTTGCCATTGAAACGGCAAGAATAGCATTTGCTCCAAGATTAGACTTGTTTTCAGTGCCGTCTAATTCGATCATTGTCTGATCTACTGTATTTTGCTCAGCAGTTGTTCCCACTAGGTGATCACGAATCTGATGATTAATATTATGTACGGCCTTCATTACCCCCTTACCACCGTAATAATTCTTATCGCCGTCGCGAAGTTCCAATGCTTCACCTGATCCGGTTGAGGCGCCAGATGGAACCATTGCTCTACCCACACTACCGTCAGATAGAAATACATCCGCCTCCACCGTTGGGTTGCCACGACTATCGAGAATTTGTCTTGCTTTGATTTCTTTTATCGTTAAGTTATCCATACCTGCATTATAGCATTTTTAAAAACACTTATGGTATGATGTAGTAAAGAAAAAACTTCATAAAACGAAAGGTGCGTAATGCCAGAAGAAAAATATGGCGACATTGACGTCAATCCGATAGAGACTCGTATTGATACTAAGATCGACTCTACTAAACATAGTGACTTAAATAGTGACTCAAACTTTGCTCAGGCCATAGAGACCGCCTCAGCTTTAATATCAGAACAGCCCGAATCAGACGATGTGGTTTCCGAAACAGTAGTTGCCGAGGAAGTGGTCGAACCTACGGTTCCTAGCTCAACTATTTCTGAAGAGGAGACTAGTATGGACTCCTCAGTGTCGGCGCCAGAAGATTCCACTGATGAACTCACTCCAGTGTCTGTGCCAGAAGATTCCACTAGTGAAACTACTTCAATTTCTATACCTACACCAGAAACCCCAAAATCAAAAAAGAAGAAACTTCCGTTAGTTATAATTGGCGCTACTCTTGCCACTCTAGTTGTAGGTGGCTCAGCTTTTGCTTTTTACTACAACATGCCTGAAAAAGTGGCAGCAGATGCTATTTCTGGTTTTATTAAACAAAGTAGCGAGAAGCTCGCAGCCAGTGGCAGCTTTGAGCTTTCTCCGCAAACTAATTCTGAACTTTATCAGCACATCTCAAATCTTCGCCTCGATTTTAAGACTAATGTCGATCATTTTAATCGTAGTGCTGAATTTGATTTTGGTATTAGATTACGTGAATATGGTTATCTACATTTTAAGCTCAGCACTTTTCTTGAAGAAAATGGTACAGCCTATCTCAATATCGATAATCTAACCGAGGCTTATCAAAAAGCAGTTAAGGCTGCTGGCTTACAACAGAATGATCCCGAACTTCGTGTGATTCTCAGCCTTCTCGAAAAATCCTTGGAGAATGTTGAGGGTAAATGGTGGCGCATTGACGTTAATGAGGTCATGAGTTCACTTGATAAGACCGATTTTAAACTTGAGAAGAATGACAAAGAAAATATTAGCTCAGCCTACGCCTGTCTTGTCAATGAGATGAAACAAGAACTTAATCAGACTGACCGTCTCGCAAAAACCTATCTCGAACACCCATTTATTAATCTTACCTCTGTAAGTTATGATAAACTCCCAGAGGATTCTCTCAAAGGTAAAATCGAAGACTACGGCAATCTCTATCAAGTCTCATTAGATGCGGATAAACTCTTTGACTTCACTAAGAAACATCAGCAAGCAGCAGAGAATACTAAAATTGTCGAATGTTTGAAGAAAATCGAAAAGTCTTCCGGGGCATTTGACGAAGATGATAAAACAGGGGATAAGGAAGATCAGGAACTTACAAAAGCAGATGTCCAAGACTTCGTCTCTCATCTTAAAAATCTGTATCTAGGTATCGACTTTCTTACGCATCAGTTAAAAGGCGCCTATCTCCAAGTCTCAGAATCCAAGGTTGATTTTACGGGTATCGTTAACTTTAAATATCAAAATTCAGCCCCAGTAGTTGCGCCACGTGATGCCACTTCTGTAGGTGATATTATTAAGGGACTCTTCTCAAATCAGGGCGTAGTAGATGGCAATACTAATCTTGAAGAAGAACTAAAAGAGATGTTAAGATCAAAAAAATTTGAGCAAGAACATCCAGATCTAGATTAGTGAATCAGCCTAGACTAAGTCTGAATTGAAAAATTCACAAAAATGTTACAATAGCTATGTGATTTCAGAAAATCTAAAAGCAAAACTCAAAACATTACCCTCTGCTCCTGGTGTTTATTTTCATAAAAATCAAAAAGGCGAGGTGATCTATGTTGGGAAAGCTGCCGTACTAAAAAATCGAGTACGGCAGTATTTTCAAAACACCGAAAAAGATCCCAAAACCGAAGCGTTAGTATCAGAGATTTTTGATACAGACTGGATCGTGGTTGAGACTGAGATGGACGCTCTCTTTCTTGAATCGGAGATGATCAAGCGCTACATGCCGCAGTGGAATATTCTTCTTCGTGATGACAAGACGGTTAGTTATGTCCGCATCGACATGAATAGTCCCGTGCCCTACGTCTCGACTACCAGAAATCCATTAGATGATGGCGCAACTTACATCGGGCCATTTTATGCGAAAAATACCATTATTAAAGCCCTTAGAATCCTACGTAAAATCTTTCCATTTTATGAAAAACCTTATGACGGAAAAAAGACTCTCGACTCTGATTTAGGACTTACGCCGGGGATTGAAATTGGTAAAACAACGCCAAAGGATTACAAAAAGAACCTACGCTTTCTTATTCGCTATTTAAATGGCGATCGCGAGAAACTGATTGTCGATCTTGAAAAACAAATGAAGGCCGCCGCTTCACTCGGCGATTTTGAAGAAGCTGCTAGACTTCGTGATGAGTATTTTGGACTGAAAGGCTTAAAACGCAAGATCGTCTTTTCCGATAAGGAATTTCTCGATCTTTCCTCAGATCAGGCCCTCCTAGAATTAAAACAGCTCTTAGGACTCAAGGACCCACCTCGTCGCATTGAGGGCTACGATATCTCCCATATCTCAGGCTCCAACACTGTGGCCAGTATGGTGGTTTTTCAAAATGGAGCTTCTGACCGCACCGCATATCGTAAATTTAAAATTAAAAGCAGCAAGAATGATGATACGGCAAGTATGTATGAAGTGATTTTTCGTCGCTTAAAACATCCAGAATGGTCTTTTCCCGATCTAATTATCCTTGACGGAGCAGTGCCACAACTTAGCGCCGTTATTCACCTGCTTGAATCGGCGCGTATTCCAGTGATTGGTCGTAATAAATCGGGCGACCATACGAGAAACGCTGATGTCAATGTGATTATTCCAGTTCGCCAGTCCGATGGCTCTTATGTTTATAAATCACAGCTCTATTCTAATGATTCCCATCTCGCTAAATTAATTGCCCGTATCGATGAAGAATCGCATCGTTTTGCGATAACCTATCATCGTCAACTTCGTAGTAAGCAGCTACTCGGGCGCTAACTTATGTTATAATTTGGTTATGATAAAAAAACAATTTCTCATTTTTCTATTTCGTTGGTTTGTCTCCTCGGTGATTATGTGGATCTGTATTAATGCCTTTGGTAGTATCGATGCTGGCTATAATAGTTTCTGGCTCTACCCAGCTGCTGGCTTAGTAATGTCTTTAGTTAATGCCATCGTTAAACCAATCGCCACCCTCTTCAGCCTCCCCCTAATTATTCTTTCCATGGGGCTTTTTACACTAATCCTTAATATCTTAATGATCGCCCTAGTTATCTGGATCGTCCCACATGTCCATATGTCTTCCATCGGAGTTATTCTCTCATGGCTACTAATCAGCGCCATAAACAGTCTTGTTAATTTTCTAGTCCCGTCCTATAATTAATGTATGAATATTGGAAATCTCTTAGAAACTGTCACTCTTGTCTCTGCCGTTTTATGTATTTTACTAGTCCTCTTACAACAACGCGGTGCCTCTCTTGGCGCAGGCTTCGGTGCATCTGGTGAGTTATATACAACTCGTCGAGGTCTAGATCGCTCTATATTTAACGTTACAATTTTCTTCACGCTAGTCTTCGTATTTTCAATTTTGGGATTATTATTAATCCCCGCATAACCTAAATTATGAATAAAAATCTCAAAAAGAGTGGGCGCAAAATTTTCAAGAAAATTTCTCTTTTTTCCAAAAGAGTGCATCGTGATGGTCACGAGCATATTAAAGAGAATCTTATTGATCATATCTCCCATATTAAGGATGTTCGCCTCTATATCCTGGAATGGATTCTTCTTGTTACGGTCATTATCTTACTCTCTATTACTCAGGCCTATTGGTACCTGAATTCCTTTGCTGTCGAGACCTACACGAGTGGCGGTACTTATACTGAAGCCACTCTAGGAAAGATCAATTCTTTTAATCCACTTTTTGCTAGTACTTCGTCCGAGGAAACCCTCTCCCGCCTGCTCTTCGCCACCCTAAGCGCCAATGATTATTCTGGTCATACTGGCCTTGGTCTTGCTGAAACTATCCACGCAAATGATGCGGGTGATGTTTGGACCGTGAAGCTCCGTGAAGGATTGAAGTGGTCTGATGACCAGCCAATTACTAACGCTGATGTTCTCTATACTGTTAAAACCATTCAAAGCACTCGTATTAAAACCAGTTTTGCCGCCAAACTTGTTGGTGTTACTGCCGTCGAGAATGAGCAAGGGGAACTAATATTTACGCTTAGCTCGCCTAATGCTTTCTTTGAAGGTTCTCTTGATATTCCAATTTTACCCTCTCATCTCCTTGCGGATGTCTCTCCAGAATTATTACTTGAGAATAAGTTCTCTAATCGCCCGGTTACTTCTGGTGCCTTCACGGTTAATGCTACACAGAATATCGGCACCGAAGGTGAGAAAATTGTTTACCTCACAGCCAACTCGAAATATTATAAGGGCACACCTATGCTCGATAGCTTTTCAATTCACGCCTTCAATAATTTAAATGACATCAAGAATGCTATTCGTAGTGGTACTGTTACTGCAACTGCTGACTTACCTTCCAAATTTGCGCAAGAATTAAGCGTAGGTAATATTAATGAATACCAGAATTCAGTTAATTATGGCGTTTTCGCCTTCTTTAACACCGAAAGTCCCATACTTAAGGATAAAAGTTTAAGGCAGGCTATACGTCTTGGTCTAAATTTTAATAATCTACGCACCGGACTCAGTGGGGAATTACCACTTGATTATCCATTACTTGAGTCGCAAGTCGGTTCAATCACTTTTCCAAGTATTCCAAAGACCGATGTTACCACCGCTAAGGCCGAGATCGAAAGGCTGAAGATTGCAACCCCAGATCTAGCTTCTGCAAAAATTAATATTGTTACCATTAAAGGTAATGGTTACTTGGAAGAGTTTGCTAATCGTATTGCATCTCAACTAGAGGGACTTGGTCTCCATGCGTCGGTTACTGCCCATGAATCAAATAAAGATTTTACCTTAAATATTCTTAGACCTCGCACATACGATCTTCTAATTTATGAAATTGGTCTTGGTGCTGATCCAGACGTTCTTGCTTATTACCACAGCCTTGAGGCGGCAGAAGGTGGACATAACCTAAGTAATTATAAAAACCAGGTAGTTAACGACCTCTTACTTAGTGCCCGCAGCACTATGGATGGTAATCTCCGTGCCGCCAAATATCAGAAGTTCCTCGAGCGCTGGGTGGAAGATGTACCAGCTGTCGGCTTGTATCAAACCACTTTACCATACTTCGTAAATCGCAACGTCCGTGCTTTCTCTCAAGAAAATCGCCTAGTTACTTCTACAGATCGTTTCATTGACATTGAAAACTGGGCCACCAAGAAGACGGTTAAGAATCGCACTCCATAGCGGCTAATTAATAAGAAGTGTAGAATACTTACCCATAGCGGTATTCAACTTGGCTTATGTGGGGCAAACATGATAAGATAAAAAAGAATATGGTAAAAAATCACGAGTCTGTAAGTAACCAATCTGAATCTGGAGCAGAAAATCAATGGTCTGACCTAGAAAAAATTGGTGAGTCTGGATTAAAAGTGGAAGTCAATCCAGCTAGTATTCATGAAGAAATTATTCAAGAAGCACAAGAGTCTAAAGCGACAAAGCTTGATGAGCTATCCAAGAAGATTAAAGATGTCTATAAGGCAACGAAACAGCAATCTCAAGCACTGAATCCTCAAGTCGAGAGGAGTGAAGCATCTCCAGTTATCCCAATATCAACAAAAGCAGAGGCTAATAGTGGTTCTTTAATAGACCGAATAAAAACAATCTATCGCAATCGACAATCTGACAAGTCAGTTGCTCTCATACAAAAGCTATCGAATAGCAAAAAGTCTAAGGATAAATCAAAATTAAGTAGATTAGTTGAGTCAGGAAAAATTAATTTTGCGGATCAACGAGTATCTGAAGCCTTTTTAGAGACAGTAAGAGACGTTAGATCTAACGAAATTACTCGCCTTACGGAATTGGGCATTTCTCCGGAGCTAATCCAAAAAAATGAAAATATCCAATCCTTAACTATCCAGGCATTTCGATGGAGTATAGGGGAAAGCCTTAATAGCGACAGAAACAAGGCCAACTTGGGTAGTGCGCCGATACTTTATTCAAACGAAATTTTAATAAGTTTGATTTCAGATGAGCGTAAAAAGAAACAGCTTATCCAAGGACTAGATATTCAAAGATATGGCGATGAGGTAGTAGATAAAGCCTTAGACGAGATGCAGAGATATTATTATAATTCCGAACTTAATAAGGAATACAGGGAGAATGCTACGGCAAATCTTGGGGTTCTAAAACAGTTAGGATTTATACCATTATCTAGTGATATGCAAGTAGTAAAAATATTTGACGGCGATTCACCAGATAAGAAACAGGAGGCTGCGAACGAAGTTGGATTAATTGACGACAAAGTAGTTGATAGAATGTATGCGTATAAATATGAACAGACTCTACGCTGGATTAGGAACGAAGATGAACAGGCTAAACTGCCAGAATTGACCATCAGTCAAAAACTTGCTCCTAGTGAAGATGGATTAGGGAATTATTGGCATGAGCAATCTAGGAATTTGGGGAAAGACGCAATGGTGTTTTGTGCAAAATACATCAAAGATGAATTTGAGAAAAAACATAAGTATTGGGAGGGCTATGATAGAATATGGTATCCAGATAGACCAGAGCCTAAACTAGAAGATTATATAGATGATGGGATACTGCAGGATAAATTTTTTGAAGACGGGGGGCAGACCCGCATGCCCATGGATATAGTTAAATATTCGTTTTGGGGAGAAAGTGATGGATTTTATCACGGTGGTTACAGTGAATCTATAATGAAATTCTTAGCATCAAATATAGACAGTATACATGGAGAAAATAGAGGATTCATAAGTACGTGGGCAAAAATTCAAGGAAAAGATGAACAGACCACTGCAGAGGCGAGGTTAGCTTTTATGCAATATGTTACGGGAGATCAAAATATAAATAATCACTTTTTCGACAATTATGGCCCAAGCAAGAACTTTTTTAGTCACGCCCTATATCGTATTGATGTCAACCAGATAATGTCACCAATCGATAAGAATTGGCGGAGACACTACTCGAGTTCAGAGCTAGCATATATGGATTTTCTTGGTCGCAACCCAGGATTTTATATGTATTATGATAACGAGAAGATGGATTTTAATAAGGCAGTGAATGAATATTTTAGTCAAGATGGACCAAATCAGAATCTTGCTAAAGCGATGCTAGAGTCTAGAGCAACTCAACTGGTTGAAAATCCAGAAATTTTGTCAAAATTACCAGAAGAAGAATGGCCAATTTTAGCAGAAAAAATACTCAACACGAATCCGAAGCAGCTAGCGGAGCATCCTGAGGTGATCACGAAGCTGCCTTTAGTAAAGCAACAGTATATCAACTTTTTAAGTGCTAATGATTTTCCTGACTCTGCAAGCGGTTTTAAGTCCGATGATATTGAGAATTTTTTTGGTGATTCAGGACCAAAACCAGATTTTTGGACATATGAGTTTGATCATGGAGATTTTGAAACTATATTAAGGCAAGACGAGGAAGTCGTCAAAGAAATGCCCTTTGATAATAAACAGTCTACGATATTGGAAACCTATAATAGTATAGAGGATGGTATATTAAAATCTGATTTCAAGAACTTTGTTATGGAAGGATACGAAGAAATTCCGATTAGTAGAATAGCGGTCGCTCCGAGAATCTTAAATAGATTAGGCCAGTCGAATGCTAGCGAAATAACCGCCCACAGATCGGCGTTCGCCCAGCAGTTGCTTAGAATAAATCTTGACGACGACCAAAAAATGTTTGAGAACCTTGATCGAATTGAGGATGTTTTTATTCATAACAATGTGCCTTTTGTTAGTAAGGCTTTTCTATCGTTTCAGATTTTACATCCTCAGTCCAGGTTAGATTCAGACTTTGAATTTGGGGAGGAGAGCACAATAAGTCCTGTATTGAAAAAAGCAGCAGCTACTGAAAAAGATGGAGGTATAACCTCCGTTGTAAAGAGTCGGGAAGCTATTATTTTTTCCGACCTTTTAAGGGCCTCATTTGGTTCCAATAACCGTTCCATTAAAGAATATTTAAAAACCATACAAAAGGGGCAGAATTTAGTTGACGAGCTAACAACAGGGCCGATGGGCTGGGATAGATTTAAATCGGTCCATGACGGCGAGATGGGTCAAGATACTAAGAGTGATTATGATATTCTTAACGTTTTTGCGCAGCATATGAATACAATGTATAACAATACTAGGATGGGTAGAGACAATCCTAGACGTATGACTGGTGATATTCGGCAAGATATCACAGAACTTACGGCAGCGTTTTCCTCATCTGAAAGGCACTCTCTTGCTGATAGGATAGTGAGAAGCTTTGCGTATTTTGCGGACATAACGGATTTTGACAGTGCCACGTCATTACTAGCTGAAAAAACGTCTTCGGCAGATAAGCGCAATCGAGAGGCTGTAATGAACCGAATACGATTAGAACAGGGTGATTTTATTAAAGGTATTGGAAGCGTAGGGTATCTATCGAATATTTTGCAAAATGGTTCTGTTGCCAAAGAATTTCTAGGAGATTCTGCTGGAAGCGATAGGACACCACTAGACACAGATCTTAGTGTAATACTTGAACAGCCCTCTGGTATTGAAGATGGTCTCAATAAGACTGATGCTAATGATTATGGCCCAGTTTGGTTAGTGTTGAAGGGTGATGAAAATAGGGCTGGAGAAAAACGTTTTTCGATTACCAGGCGTTCCCCTAGTGAGTTTAATCAGACAGTTGAAGTTCCAGGTAGTGATGGTATAGAAGCATTTTATACTGGGGTGCTTGGACCGAGTCATTATGGTATTAGAACTGGTTTCGGCTCTTCTGAAATAGATTATTTCGTAACAGATAATGGTTCTACTAACGGAACCCTAAACTCGCAAACTGTGGGATTAGAGGTCGCACTTAATGGTTTTTATATACCAGTTGTCGATAAATCTAGTGGAGAGGTCGTTTTTAGTCCTAACGACTATGATGCATTGCGACGTAGGATGTCAGGATTGAGTTATTATGAAACTGGAGATTATCAATTTGCAAGTGATACAGATCTAAGGTTCGGGGCTACAGAGATAAACGGCGATAAGGTCGACAGTATAGATAGCATTATTTCCAAGCTTGCCCAAAATGAGCAAGAGGTACGTAAAAAGCATAAAGCTATAGATGGTGTTATAGATGATGCTCTTGGTGAGATTGGCGGCTTGACTAGAAAAAAATATATCGACGGCGATTTAACGGAAGGTTTTGTAGAGTTAGTCGACACTGGATCTACTGGACGCTTCGACAATGCTCCAGGTTCTGGGGATTTTGACTACATGATGAGGGTAGATAAAAGCATCATGGATAATCCAGCGAAGCTTGGTCAGATTAGTAATGCTCTGCTAGCAAAGTTTGGTAAAACTAAACATGCAGTTGATGAGGTACTGGAGAATGGCAACCTTCGACTTAAAGGGGTCTCTATTGAAGGACTAGACACTTCAGTAGATATAGATATATCATTTACTCAAAAGACGAATAAAGTGCAATATTCTACTGATATGGCCCTAGCAGATAGACTTGAGAATATAAAGAAACAGTCGCCAGAAAAACATCAGCAAGTAGTTGCAAATATTATTTTCGCAAAGCAATTTCTTAAATCTGCAGGAAGCTATAAACCTAACAGGGGAGAAACACCACAGGGCGGGCTTGGTGGGGTGGGGGTAGAAAACTGGGTGCTCCAAAATGGCGGCTCTTTCTTGTCTGCTGCAAAAGAGTTCATGTCTGTTGCTGAAAAATGTGAAAACTTTGAGGAGTTCAAGGCAAAGTACGCAGTCTGGGATTTTGGGGAAAACCATATGGCTAAAGGGGAAAGACGACACGATAATTTTGTATCAGATAATATGAGCGCAGATGGATATAAGAGAATGAAGCAAGCTTTAGTAACGTTTTTACAACAAGTCTAAAGAGAAAACCACGTAAAAACTAATTCCTTATAGTTTGTAGTGCATCTGTTTGCCCCTTGGGACGCTCCAGGTGTATAAAAAAAGAACTCCGCTAGGAGTTAATTTTGTATGGTGCACCTGTTTGCCCCTTGGGACGCTCCAGGTGCGTAAAAAAAGAACTCCGTAAGGAGTTAATTTTGTATGGTGCACCTGACTAGACTCGAACTAGCACACCCGAAGGCACTACCACCTCAAGGTAGCGTGTATACCAATTTCACCACAGGTGCATGCCTGAATTATATCACAAAAGCCGAGAAGATCAATCATAAAATAGTAAAAATTGCTCGTATAAGAGGTATAGAATATTGTAATAATAAATTGTGTAAAACCTAGCTATAAAACATAAATATTATTGCAAAAATCTATTGACCATAAAGCTTTTGTTTAATATACTTAAAACAACTTGAGGTCATACAAAATCAGGTTAAACAATACAAAATAACAAACACAAAAGAAAAGAAAAGAAAAGGAAAAAATATGTCAAAGTATTCTAAAATCGTAGCTACCCTCGGTGTTATCACTGGTCTTGGTATTGCTTCACTTCCACTAGCATCATTTGCAGCTCCAATCCCTCTAGTAGATGGAACTCCAAAGTCAGCTAACGTTAAGGTTCAGCTTACGGTTGGCGATGCTGTAGCAATTGCTGTTAACAGTAACGATGCAAACGCTGGTAACGCAGCTCCAAATCAGACAAAGAACGCAGCTACCACTGTTTCATACGCTACTAACAAAGCAGCTGGTATGATTCTTTCAGTCAAAGACCAAGACATTAGTACAGACATGACCGCTGGTCACACTGGTACTGTCGCTGGTACTGACATCATCGCTGCTGGTACTCAAGGTGCTGTTGCTGGTCAAGGCCAATGGAGCATCAAGGGTGGTCTTCTTGCTGCTGACACCGCTATGGTTAAATTCAACGAAACTGCTCTCAAGGTTGCAGAATCAAGCGCTCCAATCAATACTGACGTAACTGTTACCTACAACATTTCTACTGGTGCTTCACAGCTTCCTGGTACTTATGAAGACACAATTATTTACACCGCAGCTGTTAAATAATTGAGTTTAACCTGATGGAAATAGCCGCTAAATGCGGCTATTTTTATGACTCCACAAAATAAAACTTAGCATAAAATATTGAAAGTCTGTGGATTACTTGCGTCTAAATAATCCATAAACATTATTGACACCCTGATTAAGCTTAAGCTATAATTAACACATAAAAGGTCATTATAAAATAAAAAATAAGGAGACTATCATGTCCAAGATCAATCGTATCGTAGCTACTCTCGGTATCGCCACAGCATTAGGTATCGCTGCAATGCCAATCGCAACCTATGCAGCTGCAACAGATACCAAGAATATTACTGTTAAGGTTAATGTTGCTTCAGTTATTGCTCTATCAGCCGACAGCCTTTCTACTGAAGTTACTATGAATCCAAACAACGTTAATACTACTGGTCTTAAAACTAAACTCACTGTAGCTACCAACAATAAAAATGGCTACAAATTAACTGTAAAAGATGTAGACTCAACTACTGCTATGATTTCAAACGATACTACAGAGACCATCCCAGCTCTTGCTGGCAACCTAACTGCTGGTACAGCAGGATGGAATTTATCCGGTGGTGACCTTAATAAGGTCGCTATCGCTGCAACCGATCAGACAGTGAAAACCAATCCAAATACTGCCCATGTTGGTATTCAAGAAGATATTGATATGACTTACGGTGTTGCAACCTCAGCTGCGCAGGCACAAGGTACATACCAAGATGTCATCATTTATACCGCAACTGCTCTATAATTAGCACTGTAAAAGACTTTAAAAACCACCTAAACCAGGGTGGTTTTTTCTTGTAAATTAATCCTGCTTGTGTATAATAATATATAGATAAAAAGGAGGTTAATGACAAAACGACAAAACATTTTTATGGAGATTTTTTCAATACTGTTCTTCTCCATATCTTTGCTGCTAATTTCTTCAAATCAGACATTTGCAGCTGAGCGACAAAAAATCTTCCTTCAGGTATCTCCTTCGACTCAACAATTAGGTGGGTTGCAACCAGGCGAGACTAGGGAAGGCAGCTTTAAGGTTCAGAATGTAGGATCCGGCGCCTTCGATTTTAAGGTCTATGCTTCAGCTTATGAAGTAAAAAGTGAAAACTATGACCCAGTCTTTGATGGAGAGAAAGATGCTATGAAGATTGCTAGCTGGTTTACATTCAGCCAAACTACTGGTCATCTCGAATCTGATACTGAGGTAACCATCAACTACACCATCAAGGTCCCAGCTAACGCTCCAGGTGGCGGACAATATGGTGCTATCATGGTTGAGACTGAAAAAGATAAAGACGACAAAGGGAATATCCAAGCAATCTCACGCGTTGGTATGTTGATTTATTCTCACGTTAATGGTGAAATCAATCATTGTACTAAGATTCTTGAAAATAAACTGCCAACCTTCCTCTTCAACCCTCCTGTTTTTGGTGAAACCCGTGTAGAGAACTGCGGTAACGTAGACGCTGAATTAAAAGTTCACCTAAAGGTATTTCCATTTTTCTCTAATGAAGAAGTCTATAGTAACGAAGAAAAACCAACCAATATGAATACCTTGCCTGGTACCAAACGTTATCACAAGGAGCTATGGGCAAATTCACCAGCTATCGGCATCTTTAATGTTGAGCAAATTATTCAATATGGTTCTGAGACTAAAACTGAGCGTAAATTAGTCATCGTTTGTCCAATTTGGCTAATTGTATTGATTGTTCTCTTCATTATTTCAGTTATCTTCTGGCTCGTAGCAAGAAACCGTGAAAATAAAACAAAATCCCATCGAATGTAAAAGGATTAATAATGTTAGAAAGAATCAGTTTTATCTCTAAATTAAGGCAACTCCAGCTTATTATAAAAGCCGTTCTTGCTCTTTCATTACTTTTTAGCTTCGCAGTCTTCGGTATTCTTACTTCCTCATCCCCAGTTTATGCGGATGAGGAGAAGCCAGCAATGCGAATTCAGATTTCTCCTGTTGAAAATCGTGTTACTCTTAATGAAAACGAGGTTAACGAATATACTTTTAATGTAGACAATACTGGTTCTGAAGGATATAGCTTTAAGGTTTACGCTAATCCCTACTCCGTAGTTAATGAACAGTATAGCCCAAGTTTCTCAAATCAAAACGCACATACGCAGGTTAGTCGTTGGATTACTTTTAAGAATGACGCTGGTGAATATAGCCAAGAAGCTACATATTCCGTAGAGGCAGGTCAGCGTAAAGAAGTAACTTACAAAATTACCGTTCCATCAGACATTCCTGGTGGTGGTCAGTATGCCATTGTCTTCGTTGAGGCCATCCCTAAAGACGATAATAGCGGTGGCATCCGTACCGTCTCCCGATTAGGCCTACGTGTCTTTGGTCGTACTAATGGTGAGACTAAAGAATCTGCCGAGATCCTGAATCATAATATGGATAGCTTCTATATGTCAGGGAAGATTAAAACTAACGGCACAGTCAAAAACTCAGGAAACGCCGATTTTAACGCAATCTTTAAGTTTAAGGTAGAAAAGATCTTTGGCGGTGTTGTTTATGAGGATAGTAAAGGTTATGATGTCTTACCAGATACTACTCGTAATATTGAGCTTACTTGGGAGGAAACTCCAGCTTTCGGTATCTATCGCATTACCTCAACCCTAAATGCTTTGGACCAGTCGAGAAGTACTACAAAGATAGTTCTAATTGTCCCAGTCTTCATGATCGTAATCCTGCTTATGCTATTGACAATCACAATTGCCTGGTTTATAATCCTATTCAGAAAGCGACAGGCCCAAAAGTCAAAGCTTATCATCTAGTCGCGAGGATGAATACTTAGACTAAGGCAAGCGGTTATCCGCATAAGCGTTCAAAATAAAAATAATAAAACAAAGCGAGTGTGAAAATGAAAAGAAAAGGAATAATTGGAGTTCTTAGCGTTGCTACCTTAGCTCTAGCTGGCTTGGCGCTTCTTCCGTCAACACCTACATTTGCCGCAACTACTTCTTCGAGTAATGTTACGGTCAGATTAACAGTGCTACCTTCGGGTGAGTCTGTGGTTATTCGTTTCCCATCAGATGGTGATACCTTTGCTACAGATAAAATAACAATCAAGAAAGATTACACGTCAGCTAGAACCCTTGAAACCAAGATTATCTATACTGATGAAAATGGTATTACTACAACTTATAATGTTCCAGTTGAGAACGTAGCAGATCCTCACGGTAATCCAACAAACGGTACATCCGAATCTGAATTGGATATTACTGCGATTACTGGTGGACGTTACGGAGACTATAAGATTATTACTACAGTAAATGGACTTCCTTCCACCGAAGACGTGATTAACTTCTCTTATCGTGCAGTCAAGATCACTGATAATGGTACCGATCCATCGACCAATAATCCAAAAGTCAATATTGAACATGGTCCACGCGTCGATCATATTACAGTTCAAATTTACGATGAAAACGGTAATCCAGTGCTCCCAAACCCAATTACCATTCCAACCCCAGATACAACAGGTGGCCACGGCGGCATAACGCCATGGACAGTTCCACTTGATGGTTTAAATCTCAAGGATGGAAAATATCAGATTGTTACCACAGCTTATGATAATGGCGGCAATATTCTCGATAGAAATACTAAATATTGGGTTAAATATACATCGAAGAAGACTCCTTCCGTTCCTGAAACTGGTGGCTCAGTCTTCGCTGGCACAAACTTCACAAGCGCAGATTTTATCTCAACCTCACTCGCAATCTTCTTTGTCGCTACTTTCTTCGCGATTATGGTCTTAAAGCGTAATCGCAAAAGCCAAAGACGCTCTTAATATAGTCTAAAAATATAGATCCAAAAAGGGTCTATATTTTTTATTTTCTTGAAAAACATTGAGCTTTTTTATATTATCTGGTAAAATAAAACTGTTGGACGATTAGCTCAGTTGGCTAGAGCGCGTCTTTGACGTAGACGAGGTCAGAGGTTCGAGTCCTCTATCGTCCACCATAAGCATCCTTTTGGGATGTTTTTTGTTTGTTCATATGTTACAATTGGAATAATTAAACAAAAGGGAAATATGAGAGACTTTACAAATAAAATCAATAACTTCCTAAATGCTGCAATCAATACTACGATTCTGATGATTGCGATCGGAATTTTTCTAGCCCTTTTCCCGACCTTGAGCCTCGAAATCACTAGATGGATTTTTATTATTGCGTTAGTTTCTGCCGGACTTAGTATGATTACTGCGGATCTCGCTGGTAAAAAACGTGGCGGCATCATTTCCGGTACCGTGCTTGGTTCCTTTAATTTACTTCTCGGTCTCATAATCCTTATTAATCCTGAGGTCCTCAGCATTATTCCGATTGCTATCGGTTTCTATATCGTAATCTCAAGCTTAACAAAATTACGTATGACATTGGCTCTTAAAGAAATCTCAAACTCAGCCTTCACCGCCTCTATCCTTATGAACATCATTTCTGTAGTTTCCGGCTTTATTATTATCTTTCAGCCTATCGCCTCAACAGCCGTAGCCGTCATGCTACTTGGTATTATGCTTATCGTCTATGGTGTCTCTGACTTAATTAATATTGTTATTCTAAAAAGCCATGTTAATGAATTTTCGTCAAAAATGAAATCTGCCAAGAAATATCTTACCGACGACGTCCAAGAAGCAGAAGTCATTGAGAAAAAGAAAAAATAAACCCATTTCCATCTGGGCGACAAAATAAGACGTCTTGAAGCCCATTTAAACACTAGCTATTTATAAAATCCTTATGCTATAATCAAGGTAATACATTTATATGTAGTGGAGTTAAATAAAGTGAAATTAAATAAAGGACTAAAACAGTCTGGTCTTCAAGTGTGGCCAGAAATGCTAGCCCGGGGCTTAAGGTGGGCCTTTGGTTTATTGTGGGCACTCCCAGTACTTGCCTCCATGGTTTTTGGTAGTCCAGTTTATGCAGCCCCAACTATTAGCGTCTCTCTCCCTGCAGCTTCTGCTGATATTGATTTTTCAATGTCAGAGGTTAGGTCTTCTGCGTTTAAGAAAAGTGCTGCCATCCAGCCTTCTGTAACCACTGACAATCCTCAGGGTTTCACTCTTTACATTTCAAGTATTGACGAAAATACCTCTCTCGATAACGGTACTTATGATCACATTAACTCGATCACTGCAGGATTAAACGAAACTGCTTTTACTCAAAGAACCTGGGGATACTCATTGGACGGCACTAATTTCAACCCCATCCCAAAAGCCAGTAATCCTGCAAAAATTGCTGAGTCCCAACTCCCGGTCACTAACGCCACACCTGCCTCCGTCACTTTTGGCGCTAAGGTTGCCCCAGACCTCTATGAAGGCACCTACCAGAAGGAGATTGTTTTTACTGCAATTACTAATGCTATTAAGACCGTTAGCTATATGGACACAGGTTGGAACACAATAACTCGCCTGCAGTGGTTAGCCGATCAGAATACTGGTCACGACATCACAATCAAGCGCGGGTATTCCATCCCTTACCCAGGTTTTTGTGAAAATATTGCATATAATAATAAGTGTTTCGCGAATATAGCCGCAGGGACTTCCACGGATGCTTATGAGACCATTCTCTGGACCGATACCGATACTCATACCATCTATTTTTACAGCAAAAAAGACATCATCTATGTTAATGAAGATGCAAAGGGTATGTTCAATGACATAAAGAGAAGCTTAGATTCCACTAATATTACTATTGATCTCACAGGGCTTGATTTTTCCAAGGCAAAGGATCTCTCAAACTTATTTACAAAGAATAGGATTAAATCCATAGAATGGGGTAATTTTAATATTGAGAGCGCTGAAACGGTCAGTAAAATGTTCCGCGATGTAGAACCCACTGACCCATCTAATTTCTCTATAGATTTTACAAAATTTAATACCCGAAACGTAACAGACTTTTCTTATATGTTTAATGGTTCAAAAATATCTTCGCTGAATCTAAACGGCATTGATACTAGAAAAGCTACGAATATGGCTGGTATGTTCTCTAGTATGAACAACCTTTCTGTGTTAGACGTCGCTCCGCTGAATACGTCAAATGTTACGGATATGTCAAGTATGTTTGCAAGCATGCATAGTCTTACGAATATTCAAAACCTTTCAAGTCTAGATACCTCAAAAGTAGAAAATATGTCAAGTATGTTCTCAGATATTGGCGGCTTAACTAGTCTAGACCTCTCTGGCCTCAACACGTCCTCAGTAACTAATATGTCGTATATGTTTTCTTCTTCTGCCGCAATTACGGATTTGGATCTTACCACTTTTGATACACATGCAGTAGAGGACATGTCTGGAATGTTTAGCGGTATGACTAATCTTTCTAATCTTAATATGTCAGGTCTTGATACTTCCAGTGTTACCAATATGTCATATATGTTCAATGGAATTATGGGGATGTCAACCATAGATTTAAGTCCCCTCAATACCTCTTCCGTAATTGACATGACCTCAATGTTCCAGGACTCAAAGAATCTTACCCATCTTGACCTATCAGGTTTTGACACGACTCATGTCGAAAATTTCACAAGTATGTTTAGTGGTGTTAATAATATGACTACCCTTGATCTCACCAGTTTTCATACACATCAAGCAACAGACATGTCTTCTATGTTTATGGAGATGTCATCACTAACGAATCTAATAATGCCAAACTTCGACACTTCTAATGTTACACAGATGTATTCTATGTTTAATGGTCTTACTAGTATGACCACCCTTGACCTCTCTCATTTTAATACAAGCCAAGTCATGAGCATGGGCGCAATGTTCCAAAATACTCCGCAGCTTTCTCATCTTAATCTCAGCTCATTCGATACCTCACAAGTGACAGATATGTCTTCAATGTTTGAGGAGGGTATGGCAGACAATAGTGTGCTGGATCTGTCAAGCTTTGATACTTCGCAGGTATATTCCGCTTATAGTATGTTTAGTAATACTCGCTCTCGTACAATTTTTGTCTCTAATTCGTTTGTCCTTGATAGCGTAGATGAGGCTGATGAATTATTCTCTGGCAATAATAATCTTATTGGTGGCAATGGCACTGCTTTTTCCGCCAGCAACCCAACTAACAAGACCTATGCTCGTATCGATGAACCAGGTACCCCAGGCTACTTTACAAGAAAGCCATAATTATAATCAGGTTACTCCTGATTAAAGTTTACGCTCCAACCAGTCTTAATACGGCAAACATGGTGGATTCGACCGATCTCTTCCATGACGCAGCTAACCTTATTGGTGGCAATGGTATAATTTATAGTGCTACAAGCGCTTCAAACCTTAACTATCTTTAAGAATGACGAAGTCGGTAGTCCTGGTTTCTTTACTGCTGCGCATTAAGTAGCAGCCACCTAAAATTAATCTTTCAATGCTTATTCCGTAATAAGTAGCAATACCGTTTCGCTTATGATAAAATAAAGTTGATAAATAAGGTCTAAAAATAAATGAGAAAAATCAAACAAATATTCGAAAGTATTCGACAAAAAATATTTTTAGACAGCGGTCTAACTTTAAAGAACTCGCATTTCCTTTATCTAATGCCTATGACTGGACTCATCATAACCACCCTTATCTTCGGTGCAATTATTTATATCTCTTCCGAAAAGTCTACTTTTGCAGCACCAACATGGATAACCGTTGGTAATCCTGCCACCTTGCAACTTCAAGTTCTCTCTCAACCACTATCTTTTACTGGAGCTGAAACTCAAGCTTCTAGCTTTAAGTCTCAATATATTACTGTGTACGTAAATACAACAAATCCTACTGGTGCAACCTCTTCATTTTCAAGTGTTGATGAGAACACTGATTTAGTTTCGACTGATCCGTCTAATACTCAAAGAATTACATCGATTAGTTCTCCCACGCAAGACTCCTTATTTCCGCAGGCCACCTGGGGATATTGCATTGATACCTGTCCAACTTATCAACCTATCCCAAAACACAGTGCCCCCGCTATATTAAAGAATCAACCATTTAATACCATTAAGAGCCACTCATTCAGTATTGGCATGAAGGCGAGTCCCAATCTCACTCCGGGTATATATTCGAAAGATATTATTATCTCCGCAGTTACAAATCATGTACCAACAACAGCTTACTTACTTGACGGCAAAAGTTTTAACGCAAAAATCAAAGCCCTAAATACCAATGCTGATACGGAGGTATTTCGTCGCTCCTCTACTCCTCCACCTAATTTAGCTACAGCAACAGTCGTTTCCAAGGCTAATAGTTCAAAGCCCGCCTACGTGTGGTATGATTCAGCATCAAAGACTATATTTTGGTGGTCGGAGGCTGATCATATTTATGCGGACAATGATTCCTCTGAAATGTTTAAGAATCTTAATAATAGTGGTAATCATATGCAGCTCGTGGATGTCTCTGGCATAGATATGAGGTTTGTAGGATATATGAATTATATGTTTTCATCTAATGGCTATTTGATTAAACATATTAACCTCGGAGACATTAATACAAGAAATGCACATAAAATGAACTACATGTTTAGTGTAATGGGTACGGTATCAAATCCAATTGCGATTGATCCAATAGATTTATCAAAGCTTAATACAGGTGGGGTAACAGAAATGTTGGGAATGTTTCGTGGTTCCTATGTTCCAACTCTTGATGTCTCTCATTTTGATATGAGAAGCGTAGAGAATATTGCACAAATGTTTTCTGATCTGAAAAATGTTACAACGCTTGATGTCTCTCATTTTAATACTCCAAGATTAAATTGGATGGGGGCTGTCTTTTGGAATAGCGATCGTATTACGAGCTTAGATCTATCAAGCTGGGATACAAAATCTGTAACATCTATGGTGTATCTATTTAAAGGTATGTCTTCCTTAAGCAGCCTAAATATCTCAAACTTTAATACTGGTAATGTTACTACAATGGCGAATATGTTTGATGGAACAAAGTCTCTAATAAATCTTGATTTATCCCACTTTGACACTAATAAAGTAGAATCTATGAGTAGTATGTTTCAAGATATGGAATCACTGCAGACCATTAATTTGTCGGGGTTTAATACTAGCAATGTTAAATATATGGACCGTATGTTTTTTATGACCACTGCCAACCCGCCTATTACTAACCTTGACCTTTCTAGTTTTAATACAAGTAAAGTTACTACTATGGAGCGTATGTTTGTTGGTCTTGCTAATTTACAAAATCTTAATGTCAGTTCTTTCGATACACGCAATGTCACCAATATGGAGGCTATGTTCTATTACACATTTGTTACGCATCCAAATGAAGTGCTTGATATTTCGAACTTTAATACTAGTCGAGTTGATAAAATGAATGGCATGTTTAATTATATGAAGGTTAGGACAATTTATGCTTCTCCAAATTTTGTCACCAACTCACTTTTTCAGCAACCCTCTAATATTTTCATGGACAATAGCAACCTTACTGGCGGTAATGGTACCACCTATGCTTGGCCAAACTATACCTCAAACTTCGCCCATATCGACGCCCCTGGCAACCCCGGTTACTTTACTAGGAAGCCGTAATTGATCCTAGTGTCATAAAAAATATTGCCAAAAAACCGCTTTGGCGTTATAATAAAAAAGACTTCTGGGTCGGTAGCTCAGTTGGTTAGAGCACGGGCCTTTTAAGCCCGGTGTCGAGGGTTCGAGCCCCTCCCGACTCACCAGAATTTCGATTTTAAACAGCCCTCGTAAGAGGCTGTTTTTTGTTTTTTACAAATCTACATTCCGCTTATCCTACCGAAAAACCATAAAATATGGTATGATAAACCAAGTTTAATATTAATATTCTTATCACAAAAACTAGTCTAAATCTTTTTGTGGTAATCAAAGGGCAAATTCATGGAGAATAAGGAACAAATTCGCAACGTAGCAATCATTGCTCACGTTGACCACGGCAAGACCACTCTGGTCGATGCTTTACTAAAACAATCTAATACTTTTCGCGATAATCAAGCGGAAATGAGCCAAACTCTTATTATGGATTCAGGCGATCAGGAGCATGAGCGCGGCATCACTATCACCGCCAAGCAAACCGCCGTCTATTACAATGGCTATAAAATCAATATCATTGATACCCCTGGTCACGCCGACTTTTCTGGTGAGGTTGAACGTACCCTCAATATGGCCGATGGTGTACTTCTTGTCGTTGACGCCCAAGAAGGCCCTATGCCACAAACTAAATTTGTTCTCAAAAAAGCCCTTGATTTAAAACTCAAACCTGTTGTTATTATTAACAAAATTGATAAACCCGCTGCCCGTATTGAAGAAGTAAAAGATGAAATTTCTGATCTCTTCCTCGAGCTTGCTACCGATGAGTCTCAGCTCAATTACCCAATCTACTTCGCTGTCGCCCGCGACGGCAAGGCTGGTAAAACCACCAACCTCGACAACGATCTTCATGTTATTTTTGACTCCATTATTAGCGACATTCCATCTCCAAAAATCGATGAAGCTGAAGAAAAAGGTTTGCAGCTCCTGGTTGCCTCTCTTGCTGCTGATAACTATCTTGGTAAGTATGCTATTGGTAAAATTTTCCGCGGTAAAGTCAAACACGGTCAAACTGTCAAAATCATGAAAACCACTTTTGAAAATGGTGAACCACAAATTACTACTGCTAATGCTAAAATTGATCGTCTTTTCGCTTATCGCGGTCTCGGTAAAGAAGAAGTACAGGAAGCTTTTGCGGGTGATATTGTGGCAGTAACTGGTATCGCTGATGCCAATATTGGTGATACTCTCGCTTCCGGTGATCAACCTGAGGCTCTCCCTACTATTGAATTAGAACCGCCAACTCTCAGTATCTACATTGGACCAAATACTAGCCCATTGAAAGGTAAAGAAGGTGAATTTACTACCTCTAGGCAGATTTCCGACCGTCTCCATAAAGAGCTTGAAACTAATATTGCTCTAAAGATTGCCCAAGATGGTCTTGGTTATAAAGTTTCTGGTCGTGGTGAGCTTCATCTCTCAGTCCTCATTGAAACTATGCGTCGTGAAGGCTATGAATTAGAAGCTGGCCGCCCTGAAGTAGTCTATAAAGAAATTGACGGCAAAAAATGTGAACCCTTTGAGGATCTCACAGTTGAGGTTGCTCCTGAATATGTTGGTGCCGTATCTCAAGAACTTGGTATTCGTAAAGCTGATCTTAAGACTCAGGAACTCACTTCCGCTGGCGCCACTCGCTTTACTTATGAAATTTCTACTGCTGCCCTTATTGGTTTGCGCAACCAATTAATGACCGCCACCAAGGGAACAGTCTTGATGTCTTCCATTCCAAAAGGTTACCGAGAAATTGAAGGCAAATATAAACCAGAACGTAATGGCGTGCTTATTTCTTTTGAAACTGGCACCTCTACAGCTTACGCTCTTGATATGGCGCAGGCTCGTGGTGTCCTCTTCATTCCACCTCAAGTCCCAGTCTACCAGGGAATGATTGTTGGTCTCTCAAATAAGAAGGACGATATCGATCTCAACGTCTGCCGTGAAAAGCAATTAACCAATATGCGTACTCACGCCTCTGATGGCGCCATCCAGCTTACACCATACACCAACCTCAGTCTTGAACAATGTCTTGACTTCCTTCTCGATGACGAGCTTCTTGAAGTTACTCCAAAGAGCCTCCGCCTTCGCAAGCGTCAACTTGATCCTATCAAACGTAAGCGTGAAGCTAAAAATTAATTAAGGATAATATGGGCGAGAGCACGTATCTTATTGATTCACATTGTCATCTACATGATCAAGAATTTTTTGCGCCAGCCGCCCAACTATCAGGCTTAAAGAATGCTGCATTAAATCGTGTAGATAAAATAGTTTGTATCGGCACTGATCATCAAGACTCTCTTAATGCCCAGTGTTTTGTCCAGGAGCACCCAGAGTCTAATTTATTTTGGTCATACGGAATTCATCCGTCAGAGTGGCAAGCCAGTCGCTCTACAGTTGATTTTAAAAATCAAGCTAATCCGCCAATTGCCATCGGCGAGGTGGGGTTAGACTATCATTATGGAACCTCGGACAAAAAACGACAAATCGCGCTCTTTGAAGAGATGCTCCAACTTGCAATCGATCAGAATCTTCCTCTTATCTTTCATGTCCGTGAGGCCTTCGATGATTTTTTTGCTATTCTAGGCAACTTTTCAGCTGCTAATCTTCGCGGTGTAGTTCATTCTTTTACGGATAATAAGAAAAATTTAAGACGCTCGCTTGAATACGGTTTCTATATTGGTGTTAATGGTCTTGCTACCTATTCGACCCTACCTCTACCTCCTCTTGAGCGCATCCTACTTGAGACCGATGCTCCGTTTTTATCTCCTGTGCCATACCGTGGCGAGACTAATGAGCCTAGCCGCATTAAGGAAATTGCTACCTGGTTGGCAACAAAACTCCAGTTAGATCTACCAGTCGTTATCGATCAAACCACTAAAAATACCGAGGATCTCTTTGGTATATAATAAGAGGGAATATGAATTCTAATAATATCTACTTAGATTATGCTGCTGCTACCCCTGTCGACAAAAGGGTACTTACTGCCATGTTGCCATATTTTTCTGAAAAATTTTACAACCCCTCTGCCGCCTACCTGCCAGCCAAACATCTTCGTGGCGAATATGAAACCCAAAAAGGTCTACTCGCTAATGCTATTGGTGCTAAAGCGCCTGACCTAATTATTACTGGTGGCGCAACTGAGTCAATTAATCTTGCCTTTACAGTTTTAAAGCAGCACACTGGACACTGTCTAATCTCCAGCATTGAACATGCCGCAGTGCGTGAGTCGGCTAAGTCTTATTCGGCCGGCAATTTTGATGAAATAAAAGTTTCATCTACTGGTCTAGTTGATTTAGTAGACATACGACAAAAAATTAAAGAGGATACTATTCTAATTTCGATCGCACTCGTAAATAATGAACTAGGCACTATTCAGCCCCTCTCTGAAATTAGTCGCCTCTTGCAGGAGGTACGCGAGTCTCGGCTAAAAGAGGGTAATCTTACGCCGCTCTATCTTCACTCCGATGCTTCTCAGGCGATGAGTCTTCTTGATTTATCGGTTGCCAGATTGGGCGTGGATCTTCTAACTATTAACGCTGCCAAAGTCTATGGTCCCAAGGGAATTGGTGCTCTTTATGTTGCGCGTGGTGTAAAATTATCGCCAGTTACTTTTGGTGGTGGACAAGAAATGGGTTTGCGTTCTGGTACGGAAAATGTTCCGGCCTTAATTGGTTTTGCTGCTGCTGCAAAGCTTGCTAAAGAACATTTGGCTAGCTCTCGTCGCCAATATCAGGATTTTACAAGGCAATTTAAGCAGATTATTGAGCAGGAGTCTCAAATCGCTCCGCTTTGGCTTGGCGATCCAAAGCATCAATTGGTTAATTTTGTTCCAGTTTGTCTTAAAGGCTTAGATGCTGAACGTCTGATTTTTAAGCTCGAAGATCTAGGGGTTTATCTCTCTACTGGGGCTGCCTGTGCTGCTTCCAAAGGACAAAAGTCTCATGTTCTCTCAGCTATCGGCCTATCAGATCAAGAGATTGCCGGTTCCTTACGAGTGACATTTGGACAGGGTAATCAGCTCGAAGATGTTAAAAAAGCCGCACATTTGATTGCGGAAGTAGTAAATCAAGAAGCAAGACGCTTAAAGTTAATATAGTGGAAGTTTTATGCAAGAAAAGATTTTAAGTTATAACCCAGAAAACTCCAATAAAACAGTTTTTGTTGGTATGTCTGGCGGCGTCGACTCCTCGGTTTCCGCCATGCTTCTAAAAAATGCCGGCTATCAAGTGGTCGGTGTTTACATGAAGAACTGGTCAAGGGACCTTCCAGGTATGAAATGTCCTTGGGCTGAGGATCTAGCTGACGCCAAACGGGTTGCTACTAAGCTAGATATTGATTTCCGGATTTTTGACTTTGAAGAAGAATATCATCAAAAAGTTGTCGATTATATGTTGTCGGAATTTCAAAAGGGAAATACTCCAAATCCAGACATTATGTGTAATCAAGAAATCAAATTTAAATTATTCTACGAGGTTGCCAAAGAACAGGGCGCCGACCTAATCGCCACCGGTCATTACGCTAGTTCAGACGGAAGAAACTTATTAAAAGCCGTTGATCAGAACAAGGATCAAACATATTTTCTTTACCGCATTTCAGAAGAAGCTGTTGCTTCAACTATTTTTCCACTCGGACGTCTTAATAAGCCAGAGGTAAAGCAGCTGGCTGCAGAGAATTACCTTGATAATGCCTATAAAAAAGAATCCATGGGAGTCTGCTTTGTTGGTGAGGTGGGGATGCATGATTTTTTGAAAGAATATTTTCCGGTAACTCCAGGTGAGATTGTTGATCGTGAGTCAGACCAAGTGATTGGAGTCCACGATGGTGCTGTTTTTTATACCATTGGTCAGCGACATGGATTAAATCTTAGTGGAGGTCTACCTTACTACATTATTGATAAGGATATGTCTCGAAATATTATTTATGTTTCACGCAATCTCAATAATCCAAATCTTTGGACTAATAAATTAATACTTAACGACATCTTCTTGCGTCCAGAATATGATAAAAATGGCGAGACTATCCCTCTCCCTCTAAATCTTGATATCCGTATTCGACACCGTGCTACTCTACAGTCTGCAAAGCTGACCCTCGACCAAGCAAAAAACCAGGCGGTTCTCGAATTTACGCACGAATTCAAGCGTCCCGCCTCTGGTCAATCGGCTGTTTTTTATCATGATGATGTTTGTCTCGGTGGTGGTATTATCGCCTAGCCTATTTCTTGAAACAGGCGCCACCTTTTTTCTCTTCAAAGTCACGCGTGAATTCGTCGATGTATCTTAAAAGACCGATCTTCTTAATTCTTTCATCTACGTCCTTCATTTCAAAGTCCGTCCCATCCTTATGAGTTGCGGAAATTGCCTTTTCGCTCGTTGGGTCAAATTTTACAGTAATAGTATCATTCGCCGTCTTACATACTAGGCTGATTGCGCCGTCTCCAGTTAAAGCTTTTTTAATCGAAAGAAATGCAATCAATCCAATTATTCCGATAATAAACAAGGCAATTAATTTTCTCATCTTTTTTCCTAATTATGCTTATCCTTACCTTAGCACAACCACCACACAATGTCCATAAATAATAAAGTTATATGGCCGATAAACAGAAATTCAAGCGTGATATAATGTAGAGTATGAATGCTAGTGAAATCCGTCAAAAATTTCTTGAATATCAGCAAAAGCTTGGACATCAAGTCATCGCGCCTGCGAAATTGGTTCTTGAAAACGATCCAACCACTCTTTTTACTGGTTCAGGTATGCAACCTCTTCTGCCTTTTCTTCTTGGAGAATCACATCCAGAAGGCAAGCGTCTAGCTGATTCTCAGCCATGCCTTCGCCTGCAGGATATTGAGGATGTTGGTGATCCAAGACACACCACAGTCTTTGAGATGTTAGGTAACTGGTCTCTCGGCGATTATTTTAAAAGTCAACAGATTCCTGCTTTCTTTAAATTCTTAACTGAAGAAGTGGGTCTAGATCCTCATAAGATCTATGTTACCTGCTTTATTGGTAGTGAAAAATATGGCATCCCAAAAGACACTGAGTCTGCTGAAATCTGGCAGCAGGTCTTTAAAGAGGCTGGCGTAGATGCTAAAATCGCTGAAATCGGCAGTGCCGAAAATGGTGCCGCCAGAGGTATTAAAGAAGGCGAACATATTTTCTTCTACGATGATCACGAAAACTGGTGGAGCCGTGGTGGTGGTGTAGAGACTACTCCTATTGGTGATCCTTGTGGTCCTGATTCCGAAGTTTTCTATGACTTTGGTGAAGATAAGCAAGATGTTGCGACCTTCGGCCAGTCACATCCTGCCTCTGACGGCGCTCGCTTTATGGAAATCGGCAATCAAGTTTTTATGCAATACAAGCGCAATGAAGATGGAAGCTTTTCTGAGTTAAAACATAAAAATATTGACTTTGGAGGCGGTTTAGAGCGCATCGCTGCTGCCGCAATTGATTCTTTTGATGTTTTTGAAACTTCACTCTTAAAACCACTGATCACTAAGATTGAAGAGATTAGTCACAAACAATATATCGACTATACTGCTGATATGCGTATTATTGCCGATCACTTGCGCGGTGCCTATCTGCTTTCCGCCCAAGGTCTCACGCCAAGCAATCGTAAACAGGGCTATGCTCTCCGCCGTCTCATTCGCCGGGCTATTCTAAAGGCTCTAAATCTCGGCATTGAACAAGATTTTCTTCCTCAGATCATTCCACTTATCGAAAGCAATTATCGTGACCTCTCCGACGAGGTTCTAAATACTCGCCAGGATGCCCTAACGGTTTTAATTCGTGAAGAGCAAGCATTTAGAAAGACCTTAAGTCGCGGACTCAAGGAGCTCAATAAGTTGAAAACCTCTGGTCTTACTGGTAAGGAATTATTTATGCTTCAGGATACTTATGGTTTTCCACTTGAGCTTTCCGTCGAAGAGGCTAAACGTCAGCAAATCGAGCTGAGTTCAGATTGGCAGGCTGAATTTGATCAATGTCTTGCTGCTCAGCGTGAACGTTCCAAAACTGCTTCTGAAGGTATGTTTAAAGGTGGACTTGAAGACCATAGTGAAATGTCAACTAAATATCATACCGCAACCCACCTCCTACTTGCCGCCTTGCAAAAATTGATAGACCCAAAGATTGGTCAGGCTGGCTCAAACATTACATCCGAGCGTCTACGTTTTGATTTTAATTTAGATCGTAAATTAACATCAGAAGAGATTAAGGCTCTCGAAGATCAGGTCAATCAATGGATTCTTGAAGATCATGCTGTTACTTTTGCAGAATTTGAAAAAACATACGCTAGAGATACCTTGCATGCTCATGGTCAATTCTGGGAGAAATATCCAGATACGGTCAAGGTTTATACTGTTGGTGATTTTGAATATCCAGTTTCTCGTGAATTATGTGGTGGGCCTCACGTCGAACATACTGGCATGCTTGGCAAATTCAAAATCAAGAAAGAGGAATCTTCTTCTGCCGGCATTCGTCGTATCAAAGCCGTCTTGGAAAATTAAATAATTCATCTGATTTTAGTCGTTCTTCGTCTCCATGTCGTATAATAAACAAAAAGTGGAGACATATGGAACGACTAATTAATTATTTTATCCCTCAAAATTATCAACTTGAACTTCGTGTCAATAAGAATACGGAGGAGGTTCAAGGACATACAATTATTTCTGGCGAGACGAAAGCTTCAACATTAAAACTTCATGCCAGAGACTTAAAAATTTCTAAAATACTTATTAATAATAAACCAGTAGATTTTACCTTAGACCCAAATAATCAATTACTAAGTATTAATAAAGTAGAAAAAGACCAGGCGACAAGTATTGATATACACTATACTTTTAAGCTCAGTCATAGCATGATCGGTATGTATTTGTCGACCTATAAATACGAAGGCAGGGAAGAGCGTATCGTTTCTACTCAGTTTGAGTCACATTATGCTAGAATGATGTTTCCTTGTATTGATGAGCCTGAGGCTAAGGCAACCTTTGACTTAAAGGTTATTGATACAGACATCGAGGACACAATTCTCAGTAATATGCCAATTCTTTCAGAACGAGTTTTAACCTACACATCCGTAAATGCCGATTTGAATCCTAAAGAAGACCCAAACGCCCTCAATCTAAATGCTGAAGTTTCTCGTAAGATTGTCACCTTCAAAACTACTCCCAAAATGTCTACGTATTTATTGGCCATTTGTATCGGTAAATTTAATAAAGTTTCCGGCACCAATCAACACGGCATAGAAGTGGCAACCTACGGCGCACTTAATCAACCAACGAAGTGTCTAGAATTCTCAAATCAAATTGCCATGGAATCGTTAGATTTTTATGATCAACTCTTTGAAGTACCTTATCCATTGCCAAAACTTGACCAGGTCGCTATTCCTGATTTTGATGCCGGCGCCATGGAAAATTGGGGTCTAGTCACCTATCGTGAATCTTGTCTCTTAGCAGACCAAAACACACCACAAACCACCAAGGAATATATTGCAACCGTCGTTACACATGAGCTTTCGCATCAATGGTTTGGCAATCTTGTTACAATGCGTTGGTGGGATAATCTCTGGCTTAATGAAAGTTTTGCGAACATGATGCAATTTTATGCCGTCGATCACCTTCGTCCAGAGTGGCAAATTTGGCAAGATTACTTTACGGAAGACTGCCTATATGCACTTCGCCGAGATTCTCTTGAGAATGTACAGTCGGTTCAACAAACCGTCTCGGATCCTGCTGAGATTGACAGTCTCTTTGACGGAGCCATTGTTTATGCTAAGGGCTCACATCTGATGTTCATGCTTATGCGTCTAATGGGAGAAGCACAATTCTTCAAAGGTTTGAAAAAGTATTTCCAAAAATTCCAGTACCAAAATACTTCTGGCGACGATTTATGGGCCTGCTTACAAGAATTTGCCACCTTTGACGTTAAGAATATGATGGACTCTTGGATTTTGCAATCTGGGTTTCCATTGATTGATGGAGAAAAACAACAGCGTTTTCTCGCTGATGGTTCTACTGATCAAACCAAATGGGTTCTCCCAAAAATCACCGATGATATGTCCGGTCATTATCTAATAAAGCTATCAGACCACGATTTTGAGCAAAAAATACAAAACTTTCAAAATCTAAACTTTGAACAAAAACTTAGATTATTGATTGATCGTAGCATGCTTATGCGCACACCATATATTAATACTAGTAGTATTTTTGATTTGCTACCTAAATTCGAAAAAGAAAAACAGGAGTCGATCTGGCAGCTAATTGTTACTATCGTAGCTAATCTAAAAATCTTCTTCCCCCCAACTTCCGAGTATTTTCCTCTATTCAAGAAATATCTTTTAAGACTAGTTGCCTATAATATTGAACGTCTCGGCCTTTGTTCAACTTCAGACAGCGCAGATGACTTAAAGCTCCGACCACTTGTTCTTAATTTTGCCATCTATGCAGAGGATCAGGCTATTTTATCAAAGCTATCCAATGTTTATGATCAAGAAATAGGGAAAAACATGAACTTCCGAGCAGTCTCCCCTGAGCTTCTTGACACAATTATCGATGCTAAATACCGCTATTCTAAAGAAGAACTCTTTGGGTCTCTGCTTGAACGATATCAGCAAGAGTCTAATCCAGTTTATAAATCAATTATCTTAGAAACCTTGACTGACAGCCGTAAAGAAGAACATATTAATAGGCTTATCGATTTGCTCGAAGATCAAGAGACGGTAAGACTACAAGATCATCTCACCTTCCTGTCTTTGCTTCTTTCTAATCATTGGTCAAAACAACAGGCTCTCGAATGGTTTTACGCTCATTGGGATTATATAAAGGAGATTACAAAGAATAAGTCGATCGATGATTATATTCGAGTTGTCGGGTCACGTGTCTCAAACCCATCTGAGGCAGAGCAGTTCAGTCAGTTCTGTGATCAGGAAAGAGATAATAAGGCCGTTGCCCGAGCTATTAAAATAGCAGAATATGGTATCAAAATCACACTTAAATGGCGTGAACGTGAAGCAGAAAATGTCTATCATAAAATTCAGCAATTATAAAAAATCTACATCAGCAGAAAAAGTAATATATATAGTTAATAAAAAAGCACATTAAGAGTTCGTAATTAACAGGGGTCAGAAAAATAAATTATCAAAAAAATGAAAAAACTTAAAAAATCTTTCAAAAAACCCTTGCAAACTTTCAAAAGCTGTACTACAATACTAAACAAGTTCAGCAAGTCAACAAGTTGACCACTGCCATGAAGAGAAAACTGCGAGGTAATCTCCTTGGAAAAATCCAAGCGAAGATTTCTACGGATTATCGAAAAGACAATCCATTCATTGCAGAGTTTCAATTAACAATTTGGACAACGATGAAAAAAATAAATAGACTTGCATCGTATTTATCCAGATAAATTCCTTCTCGGATTTTGAAAGATAAATACAGAATTAGTAATTGAACTTCGATTACTAGTTAAGTCAATGCATAAAAAGGTAAATAAGGGCACTAATAGTGGATGCCTTGACAATCAATACCGACGAAGGACGTAGAACTCTGCGATAAGTCTTGGGGAGCTGAGAGCAAGCTTTGATCCAGGAATCTCCGAATGGGGCAACCTAATACGAGTCATGTCGTATTGCAATTACTTGAACACATAGAGTAATTAGACGGGAACCAGCCGAACTGAATCATCTTAGTAGGTTGAGGAAAAGAGAATAAACAATGATTCCGAAAGTAGTGGCGAGCGAAATTGGAACAGCCCAAACCTTAACATAACCATACGGTTTAACGGCCAGAGTTATGAAAGGGGTTGTGAAATTAGATAATTTTTATGTATAGCGGTCGACCAACTGTTGTCTACTCACTGTTGAGGAGTATAAGCCTGGCCAAGCGGCCTTGAGCGCCTCCGAAATGGTGAGTAGACAACAATACGACGGTTATACATAAAAACCAACATCGTTAAATGAGTGGATAATGATAAAATCCTTTAGATCATAGCAGAAGTGTTTGAATGGCACACCATAGAAGGTGAGAGTCCTGTACGCGAAATGGTCTTAGGCATTATATATCTTTTTTCAAGTAGGACGGGGCACGAGAAACCCTGTTTGAATCCGGCAGGACCACCTGCCAAGGCTAAATATATTGATTGATCGATAGCGAACTAGTACAGTGATGGAAAGGTGAAAAGAACCCCGGGAGGGG
>CAUVQU010000009.1:0-39961 GCA_963554175.1 uncultured Candidatus Saccharibacteria bacterium
ATCTGGGGGTGAGTGTAGAATATCAGAGTCTTTTAGTTAGAAAAAATAAGACAGTGCAGGTGGGAAAAGAAAAGAAAGAACGTGTGAAGCAAGCGGAAAAAGCGTATGGAATTTGTGAAGGGGTAAAATTAGATATGAATACACTTTATATATTGGTGGATGATGTGACGACGACGGGTGCTTCCCTTGCGGCGGCGAAAAAAATACTGCAGGCTAAACAAGTTTGGGCTGCAGTATTAATGAAAGAACGTTAATTAGTTGGTGGTACCGACACCGATCACGGAGTTGAGGACGAAATGAACGATGGCATAAGCGAGCATTGAGATAATGAGACCGATAATGGCATAAAGGATGGTGTTTTTGGCGTCTGTAACCTTTTTAGAATCACCACCAGAGAGAATATAGCGAAGGCCACCGTAAACTAGCATAATGACCGAGATGAGGCCGACAATGAGTAATACGGTATTAGTGATGCGGCTGAAAACGCCGTTGTCGCCGATGAGTTCGGTAGGCATACCATCAGCACGGGCAGCATTTGCACCTTCTTGGACACTAGTAGCAGAAGCTAGAAGACGGCTAGAAAAAAGACAAGCAAAAGCACCGAGGCCGGTAAAAGTTTGTGTAATAATTTTGGTAATTTTTTTCATGAAATATAGAATCTCGCGGTTAAATTCGACAATATTATTTTAACACAGATGTGCGAAAAAGCAACGAATCGCCTGAATTTACCTTACAAGGTGTTGCGTAGATGGGGTAGGAAAATTTTAATAGTAAGAGATATTTGAGGAATATTTTGAAAAACTATTAGAGATGTGGTGAATTTATGATAAGATAGAGGTAGACGGAGAGTTACCCAAGTGGCTGAAGGGGGCGGTTTGCTAAATCGCTAGTGTGGGGAGACCTGCAGCGGGAGTTCGAATCTCCCACTCTCCGCCATTAACATCGGATCGTAATAGACTCTAGCGAGTCTATTTTTTAAGATAAACCTTAAGTCTTCTGTGTTGTCTTCTCAAAGATGCAAGCACTTTTTTATTTATTTTTTTATTATTAATAACCTTACTCTACTGAGTCTATTTCAAAAAATCTGAGTACCAGGAATAATCTTCCTCTTTAATCTTTGTTTTTAATTCTGTATCGATATTAGCTATTTAATCAAATAGTACTATTTAAATCGATTAAATTTTCCTAAAATCTCTACATAAATCATTTGAGATTTTTCTGACATCTTACCATTATAAATTAAATCATAAATTATTTGGCAAAGCTGTTCTTTATTAATGAACCCCTGTACTGTAAGTAAAATAATACCTTCCATATTTTTGATAAAGGCATCTATAATAAATTGGTCAAAAGCGTTTAGTTCTAGAAAAAATGCCCCAGCTATAATAGCCGTTCTTTTATTCCCATCGCAAAACCCATGATTTTTAGCAATAGAAAAGACCAAATGGGAAAGCTTTTCTTCGAAACTCGGATAATAGACATTATTTTGTATAAATTCAATAAAGCCTCGCAGTAGATTTTCGTTGAATACACCCATTATGCCACCAGACTTACGAATAACTTCATTATGTTTATTTAATAAGTCGCCGTATGTTGGATATATAATATAATTCACATTACTTATCCTTTAATCGTTTCAACATTTTTAAATTATCATCAATTCTTTCTGATAGTGCTTTGCTTTTTTCTCCGAGAAACCTTTCGTAGTCATCTTTATTTAATGGATAGATGTATTCTCCCAAATTTTCGTGGCGTTTATTCCTTAATCCATTATCTAAGCTCGCCATATTTCTTCTAGCTAATTCAACTTGCGGTTCAAATGATGGGTGTTTTGCTGTTTTTTCGAAAACTTCGTCAGCCTCGTCTCTTGTTAGATTTCTTTGCAATTCAATTTGTTTGTTTTTAAGTTCCTCGGCTACTGTATTTTCAAAACTAGAAATTGCTGATAATACTTCAGCATATAGGGTTTCACGAATTTTATCTTTTTTACCCAATTCTAATAATCTTTTATATTCTGCAGCATTTTCTTTAAATATAACTTTATACACCTTATCATTGTAGTTTGGATATTTAGCTGTATCACTACTATCCGTTACGAATTTTCTTAATGCGTCTCTAAGCTTTTTATTATATCCTTCATTATAATATGAAGCTAATATAAATTTTTCATCTCGTTGATTGATGTATTTTGTATCTCCCCCCGCAAGCTTCGTAATAGTATCTGTCGTGATATTTAACATCAATGTCCTTAACTGTTTTGCTTTCAGACTATCGCTCAATAACATTGCCATGTTGAGAAACGCTTTAATATTAAAAATACCCAACCTAGTCGTTTTATCAGCGTTGGTCAGGACATCAATGTCCTGACCAGAATAGAAAGATTTTAATTCGTTTCCAGAAATTAGTTTATAGCCATTTTCAGTCAATTCATCACCATATTTCTTTACATATCTACGAATAGTTCTTTCGTCTATCTCAAAAAAAGATGCTACTTGTTGTGTCGTTAACCAATATTCATTACCAAAAAATGTTCCTTTAATATCGACTTTTGCTTCTATCTCTTTTACCGCAAAAGAATTATTCAGAATGTTACGCCGTGCTACAATAGAATTTTCAAAACTATTATTCATAAGATATATTATACTATAAAGTAATAGATAGAAAACAGAGGTATAGGTGCAGTATAATTTTAGGTAACGGTAAACCTTATAGCGTAGTTTGCATTAACAATAATTGTTCGAACTTGGTATAACACTCTCCGCCATAAAATAGCCTCAGCAGAGGCCTTTTTTATTTTTCTATTCTTAACTTCATCAAAATATTGCTGTCATTTATTTAGCTGTTCATTCTGTTCTGAAGAATAACCCCCTATTTTTCAGAAAATTGCTTTTTTCGAACATATATGGTAAAATAAGCACATCATTTAAGTAATTGCGAGATTCGATAAATTTTTATGAAAAGAATTACAAAAACCTTAACTCAAACCTTAACCGGTCTTGGTGCACTTATTTGCCTCTCAACCAGTCGTGCTCTTGCCTCTGCCATCTCTATTCAAGAAGGCGCAGATGCGGCTCGTGCTGAAGGTATGCCAACTGAGTTAATTGGCAATAACGGCGTTTTCAGTCGTATCACTAATACAATTCTGCTCATAGTCGGCCTTATCTCTGTAATTATGTTAGTTTATGGCGGTTTACGTTACATTCTTTCCGGTGGCGACAGTAAAAAGGTCACTGACGCAAAAAACACCGTCCTCTACGCAATTATCGGCCTTATCATCTCTCTTCTTGCTTTCGCCATTGTTAACTTCGTCCTCAACTCCGTCATCGGCGTCAGCACTCCTCGCTAAATACGACATATTACCTTATTAAACCTGCCCAAAAAGGCAGGTTTTCTGTAGCCTCAATATAATCATTACTCATTAAAAGAACAGCACTTATCTTCGTCGCTCCTGCTTTTCTCAGCACCTCACCTGCCGCCCGCATACTTCCACCCGTTGTCCATACATCATCAAATAAAACATATTTAATCTCAGGATCACATTGCATCCCTTCTCTTAACATATAAGCACTCTCTGCCTGCCTCAATCTCTCTTCCGCTCCTTTTCCAACCTGCACAGAATTCCTCTTTCTCACAATTAAATCTTCCACAGGCGCAATTTCTGAAAATTTATTAACTAAAACCTTTATATGATCAAACCCGCGAGCGCGAATATGTCGGCCAATCGTTGGCAAGGGAACTATCACCACCTTACCGCCAACCTTCGTCTCGTCATCCACTATGCTCTTCAACCTCTCATAGACCGTAGCAGCCAAAACCTCAGCCAACTCCCTATTACATCCATACTTATACTTCTTTAAAAGAACCGATAAAATCCCTTCCTTCACGCCACCAATAATAATCTCCATAAACCCAAAGCCATTACTCACAACATACCCCGGATTAGTACTAGCTAGATATTTTTTACAACAATCACAAAACACTACCCCAGGAGCCCCGCACCTCTCACACCTGTTTGGCGAAACCAACTCCAGTATCATATTAACTATTGTGCTTTTTACATCAAAACACACTTTTCTCTTGCAATTTAACATAACCACTCCTATAATTAACCATAACAATAGTTAAAAGTGGAGGAATACTTAGCAATGGCTCGTACAAATGACGACGACATGCTTATGGAAGACGAACTTGCGGCTGCATTTCTGGATAATGATAGCCAAGAAGAAGTCGAGCAAAGTCCTGCTCAACTCTCTAACAGTTTTCCATCAGAAGAAGATCCAGAGGCGTGGGACGAACCGGAAGATTTTCCAGGTCAATTAGCAGTTGATGTATACGAAACTGCTGATAAATTAGTTGTTAAGGCTCGCACTGCAGGCATTTCCAAAAATGACCTCGATGTGACCATCTCTGACAACATCTTAACCATCTCAGGAATCCTTAGTGGCGGCGAAGACGAGCAAACCACTCGTTGGCACATTCAAGAATGTTACTGGGGCGAGTTTTCTCGCACAATCGCACTCCCAGTTTCCGTCCGTGAAGATGAGGGAAGCGTTAAGGCCGAACTAAAAGACGGCGTCCTTACTATTTCCTTTGAGAAGGAAAAAACCGAAACCCCTACCAAGATTACCATTCAATAGTCTTGGAAACGTTGTGTAGAAAGTACTGCTTCGGCAGTACTTTTTTATACCCAAGATATTCCTCCACTTTTTCTATTTCAAACTAACCTAGTTATACTCTCATTTGCAGGGAATGACAATCATAATCATTTTGATGAGCATACATAATTATCAAAATGAAAATCAATAAATAATCGAATCAAAAACCACTTCTTTTAAACCATAAAAAATAGACCCGAAGGTCTATTTTTTATTTTTACTTAAAGTTACTTAAAGATGCTTGACACTACAAAGTTCACGATAGCATATGCTAGTAGGGCAATTACTAAACCTACCACGCCATACATAATCGTGTCTTTGGCCTTTTTTATCTTGGTTGCATCACCAGCCGATGTAGTGTACATAAAGCCACCGTAGATGATAACAATTACCGCTAACAATCCTAAGACACCTAAAACTACATTAATAGCTATATTAATTGTATCCATCAAATTATTAGAGCCAGCATGTTCCTGTGCAATATTACACTCAGAAATTGATTTTACGTCTTGATTCTCACGTAAAGAACCGGTAGGACAGCTAACTGCGCTTACATTACCAACAAAGCCAAACACTGTAGTTAAAGTTAATACAACGAGCCCCAAGCCTTTTTTCAAATTATTTGTCATTTTAAACTACTTTCTCAAAATTATATTTTGTCAAAGCTTTTTATTTAAATACGTTTGAGAGAATGAAGTTGACAATTGAGTAAGCCATCAAAGCAACAACAAGACCAATAATGCCATACATGATTGTGTCTTTTGCTTTCTTAACCTTACCAGAATCACCAGCTGAAGTTGTGTACTGTACACCACCAAGGATGATTACCATCACAGCTACAAAACCGATAATACCGATCACAACGTTAATAATAATATTAAGAGTCCCCATTAAATCATTAGAGTTAAGATTATTCTCTTTAATACCTTTACAATCAGTAAGGTTATTAACATTAGAACCATCTGGACAACGAACTTTGCCTGCAGCAAAAGTAGGAGCAGCTTGAAGACCCATTGCTACTACACCAAGACCGCCAGCGGCTAATGTTTTGACTTTGTTAGTAATTTTCATATTTCTTCCTTTAATATTACTTTTTTTTATTATATCATAAGCATCCGTAGAAGCAAGAGTATGCACCTCCTCCCACCCCCATTAATACACCAAAATCTAAATATTCAAAGAAGTAATTACAAACTTCACAATTGCAAAAGCTAAGAATGAAATCACTAGAGACACTATCGCATAGACGATGGTTCGTTTTGCACTCGCAATTTTAGCTGCATCACCACCCGCTGCAATATATCTTTGCCCAGCCAGAATTAAGGCTCCCACTGCCACAATCCCCGCAAGCGACATCGCAACATTTATAATTGTATTAGCAAGTTCAGATATATTCTTATGTTTTCCAGTTGGCCCCGAGCAGCCAGCTGCCTGTAATACTGATTCATCAACATCCTCAGCGTTAGCTAGTTCCTCGCACACCTTATTCTTCACCCCTTCAGCATAAGTATACTGAGAAAAAGTAGCTATATTGAACAGGCTAAAGCTCAACGCGCCCACAAGTCCTAATAAAATTTTTTGACTAATCTTCATCTACATCTCCTAACTTATCGATTTAGTTACAAATGACGTAATCGCCCATGCCAGCCCCACGATCACTAATCCAATAATTGCATAAGTCACAGAATCCTTAGCCTTTTTCACCCTACTTGGGTCACCTTCAGAAATACCAAATAAAATCGCTCCATAAACAATATAGCCCACCGCTACAATCGCAGCCATCGAATAAATCCAGTTGAAAATCACCATAATATCATAATTATCTGCATTGCCACGATTTGGAATATTATTTAACGCATTATTTAGCGAATCCACATTTTTAATATCAAAATCATCTTTTGCAAAGACCAATCCTGCCTTTTTAATAAAACCACTTAATAAGTTGCCTAGATTCATTACTTTGCCACTCCACTAATTACATTTACTATGGTATCAGAAATCACCGAAGCTGAAATCGTCAAAACCAAGCCGATCACCGCTGCAGTAATAATCTTTTTACCAGCCATCACCTTTGATGGGTCGCCTTCAGACGTAATATATTTATAACCACCCCAAATAATAAATCCAGTCGCCACCAAACTCGACACCAGGGAAGCATCATACATAAGGTTTAAAATAATTACCCAGACAAATCCCGCAAGTTTCGTATTTCCGTCATCGTCAAGCGCGATTTTACCAATCGTACAAGAACCTGAGCTATCCCTCGTCACAATTCCACGATACCATGGCCTAAGCCCCAGCACTGAATTAGCACAACTTGCGTCCACACTCTCCTCAATCACAGCTGCTTCAACCGGCACACTTGTCACCTCAGACCATAAAAACGTTAAACTAAATATCGAAAAAAATGCCATAACTAGCATTGCTAAACCTTGGATATGCCTTCTCATACTTTAATTATAACATTATTGCCTTGTTCTGCCTATAAATATATAATTGTTTTAGCTATCTATTTTCCACTATTGACTATTGTGCTTATGTGTGGTATAATATGCTAGTAAATTAAAGTTTTACTTTATATGAAGAAGGTCCATACAAAATTCGCTAGTCTATTACTTGTTTTGAGCTTGTTTTTTGCAAGCTTCTTTTCTACTATTTCAACTTCACTTCCTGTTTTTGCTGACCCTATTCCTTCAAATGCTACTCCTTCCACAAACCCAGACCAAACTGCCCCTGATAACACCTCTGGTGATCAGGGAACTAATACTACAAATCCTAATACCACAGATCCTAACGCCACTAATTCTAATCCAGGCACTACGACCCCAGGTGCTAATACTACGGATGGTTCTACTAGCACAGATGCCACCTCTACCGATAATCAGGAACCTGTCACCTGTACCTCCCAAATTGGTGCCGTCGGCTGGATTATTTGTCCAACCACTGGCCTTCTCGCCAAAGGTATCGATGCTCTTTATGGTATTATTGAAAATCTTCTCAGCGTTAAGCCCCTAGAAATGGGTCGCAACTCCCCAGTCTATCAAGTCTGGGCCTACATGCGTAACCTCGCCAATATCTGTTTCATTATTTTCCTCTTAGTTATTATCTATTCACAAATCACGGGTCTAGGTATTAATAATTACGGCATCAAAAAATCTCTTCCACGCCTCATTATTACCGCTATCATTGTCAATTTCAGCTTCCTCTTCTGTGCTATTGCTGTTGATATTAGTAATATCATCGGTAATAGTCTAAAGGATCTTCTAGCTGGCATCGCTGACAACGCTATCTCTACCGGCACAATTGACCCCTCAAAAAATACTGGTTTTTACGCCCTCTTCACTACCATCGCTGCTGGTGGTATCGGCACAACCATTTTACTCGCCTTCCCAGGTGGTCCTCTCGGCCTTCTCCTCGCCATTATCCCTGTTATTATCGGTGGCATTATCTCAGTTGTCATCGGTCTCTTAGTCCTAGGTCTTCGTCAAGCCCTAGTTGTTTTTCTTGTAGCCATTTCTCCAGTCGCCTTCGTCCTCTACATTCTTCCTAATACCGAAAAACATTTTCAGAAATGGAAAAATTATTTTGCCCAAATGCTCTTCTTCTATCCGATGTTCAGTATGCTCTTTGGTGTCACTAAGCTCGCCAGTATGATCTTCATTACATCTGCCACCACTCCATTCGGTATCATTATTGGTGTTGCTATTCAAGTTCTTCCACTCTTTCTTGCCGCCAATCTTATGCAACTCTCCGGTACTGCTCTTGGAGGAATTAGCAGCAAACTCAATGGCCTTGGTAATAAAGCCTCTGTTGGTGTCGCCAAATCCATTGCTCCAATGCAAGCACTAAATCGCCAGAAAGCCATCGAAAATGCCATGAAACGCAAACGTGTAATGAATCTTCTCCCATGGTACTGGGGTGGAGCAATGGCAGCTAACTCTGCTCTTATGCAACATCATTTTGAAGATGAACTTAAAACCCGTGATGATACCTTAAGGCGCTATCGTGATGAAGATCTTGATGCTCAACGTCGTGGTGCACGCATTTTATATCGTGACAAATACGGTAAAGCCGTCTATGCTAAAAAACCTCATGGCAAAGAGGAAATAGATAAAGATGGCAATCCGATCGAACGTACAACTGACTTTGTAGATCCAAAAAATAAAATTATGGAATACACCTACCAAAATCGCGTCGCTAAACTTGCCGCCGATGCTCAACACATAAGAACCGAAGATTACCTTGGCAATATGTCAGATTATCTTGAAGCATATAATAAAGGTAAGAATCCTTTCCTTGAACAACTAGCTAAAAATCAGACTGAAAACTTCCTTACTCTAAAAACTGCTGAATCTTCAAAGAAACGTAATGATTATAACGCTAATAAATTCTATGCAGATACGGTCCGTAATGCAGCCAGAATGGACAGCAATGATGTTCCACTAGATGCCAAAGAGTTTGAAAAATATGTCTCCGCTGGTGCTGGTACCGATGCTTGGTATATTGATAATGGCGCACTCTCTCAGGAAAAAGCCGACAGCCGTTTTATCGCCTTACATATGGTTGCAGCTGATGCAGTTGACGCCTATGAAGCTGAGCGCCGTAATAACGTTAATCGTCTCACAACCTATATGGATAAGATGGTTACACTTGACGCGAGTAAATTATATCGACGTATGTTCGAACACAATAATATCGATGGTATTATTGCGGGTAATAACGTACTTTCCCGTCGTGGCGACTATGACAAGATAACCGAGAGCCTAATTGATTACATGGATAAAGGCAGCTTCAAGCTTGGTGACGATGCAACCAATATTCTTGCCCTCAACCTTATGGGCATGAAGGATGCCGCTCCATCACTTGGTCGTTTTGGTAAATTTATTAATATGGAAACCTGGAGATACACTAATGGTGAACGTAAGACTGCTGAAGTAGACGTCAAACAGTATGTTACTGGTAAAGTCGAAGGGGAAGATAATTACACTACAAAAATTAATCTTGCCACCAGTCTCGAAGGTACATCGTTTGCTAAAATCGATCGTACCGCAACCAATGTTCTAGACCTAATGATTAATCAATACGATAATTCTGAAGGTGAAGTACGCAAACAAGTCTTTAATGCTATACGTCCTGCCCTTATTTCTGCTTTTCCATCCTTTGCTTCTGGTAGTGAGCAAATTGTCAACCTTACTAGTTTTCTTACTGGTCTAAACAAAAAACAACTCACTGGCGGCTATAAAGATGCAGATAATATCGAATCAATTGCTAACGAAATCACTAATGACCAAGACTATGAGAAAAAGAGTCAAACCGCTATTTCTGAAATTAAAAATTATCTATCTAGCCTCACGACAAAAAACGCCTCTGATATGAAGACCGACGTTTTAAACGGCATTTTAACTCAACTTACAGCCTCTCATTATAAATTAGATCCAAATGAACTTAATGGTCTTAGCGAAGACGAAAAGAAAACTAAAAAACAAGAAGCTCTTCAAAAGGCTCAGGAAGAGGCTAAACAAGATATTGTTAATACCTTCCTTACCGGCAAAAATAAGATCATCGAGACCTTTGCTAATCCAAATACCAGCCTCTTTGATAACATGAAGGGTGACCTCAAAGATATCATTAAGGATGCTGTTATGAAAGAACGAAAAGAGCAAGAAGTTAACAGGATTGAAATTCGTCAAGAAGCTCAGCAAAAAGTTAAAGACAAAAATAAAAAATAACATAGCAACACAGAAACATTATTTCTGCTTCATTCTCATTAAAATCCCCAAATATCCACCCTGATTATGTTAAAATAGTTCTATATGGCAACATACAAGGTCCCTCAAGACGTTGAGGCGGAAGATAAACTCCTTGGCCCTTTTACTTTTCGACAGTTTATCTATCTTCTCATCTCCGCAGCAGGTATTGCAGTTATTTTTGGTCTCTTCCAAATCTTTCCACTGCTTGCCATTATTCCAGTCCCCATTGTTGGTTTCTTTCTCATCCTCGCTCTACCACTTAAAAAAGATCAACCAATGGAAGTCTATCTTGCTTCTATTGCTAGCTTCTATTTAAAATCCAATAAACGCCTCTGGACTCCTGGCCAAAAAGAATCAACTATCAAAATCACCGCACCTAAAATAGTCGAAAAACCTCGTGCTCGCAACATCACAGAAGAAGAAGCTTCCACCCGTCTCTCCTTTCTCTCCAATCTTGTCGACTCTGAAGGTTATTCCATTCGTAATAACAGTAATTTCAATGAAGATTTTATTGCCGAAACCAATGACGTACCAGATATCCTAGATCAAAATAGTAATCAAACAATCAATCAAATGATTGCCAGAGAACAAGAAAATCGTCATGCCAATATCGTCTCCAATATGAAGGCCGCCATTTCTAGCGCCGATCAATTACTACCTCCTCCTTCTCCGCAAATGAATCAATCACAAGTTGATCCATCAAATCCATTCCAGGCTGCCATTCAAAATCTTCAGCAGGGAAATACTACCTCCTATCAACCCACAGCCTATCCCCAAAATTTTGCTCCATCCCCACAAGCCTATCCCCAAAATACCTATCCCCAAAACTTCACCCCAAATCCACAATACAATCAACAATTCTTCAACCAACCACCCATTCCTCCACAACCCCAATTTTATCCAAATACCCCTTTCGCCCCTCAACAGAATTATCCGAACCCCCCTTATCCACCTGGACCAACCCAAGCCACTCCGCCGCAATACATTAATGGCTTTATTAATCAAAATCTTAACCCAGAAGTTAATCAAGGATTCCAGAATCTTGCCAACAATCAAGATTTTACCATCGACACCATCAGTAAGCAGGCCAACCGCCTCTCGAACACTACCCCAACCCAAAATTCCTCCGCGAGTTCTGGTACTTTCGCTGGTATTTTCACACCGCCCTCGAATTAATTTTATATTTTAAATAAGGACCACTATGAATCCACAACACCCCCAAAATCAAGCTCAACCAATCCCGAACCAACCCACGCAAGCTACCCCCCAGGTAACTAATCCTATTCCACAGCAATCTCAGCCAACCATGCAACCCCAAAATCCTCAGCCATACCAAGCAATCCCAGCCGCTCCTGAATTACAAAATAATCAAATCGTCCACCAAGATAATCCTTCCTCCACTCAATCCTCACTTCTTATTTCTGAACTCCGTGATGGACTCATTATTATGAAGGACGGTTCCTTTCGTGCCGTTATCGCCTGTAAGTCCATTAACTATGACCTCATGTCGGAACCAGAACGTGATGGTGTCGAATATGGCTATAAGGGCGTTCTTAATTCACTAGAGTTCCCAATTCAAATTCTCGTCCGTTCACAGCGTATCGATATCGCACCATATCTCGAACGTCTCGCTAATATTAGACGCAATAACGACAATATGCTCCTTGGCGTATTAATGGATGACTACATTAACTTCATTGACCAAGTTTCTCAAGAAGCTAATATTATGGACAAATCTTTCTTTGTCGTTGTTCCATATTATTCTTCTGCTGATCTCGAAAAAGCCAGCACTCAAAGCAAAAACATTTTTAGTCTCTTCTTCGGTACCCGCGAGGGTGAAATTACTCGCATTGATCGCAACACCTATGATAAAGCCGTTACAGAAATTAATAATCGTGTACAGGCAGTTATCGGCGGTCTCTTTAACATTGGCATTCATTCTGTTCGTCTAAACACCAAAGAGCTTGCCGAACTCTTCTATAACTTTAATAACCCCGATACTGCCGTTCGTGAACCATTTATTGATTTTAATAAAATGGGCACCATTTATACTAAAAAAGGTGAGGCACCACAAAAATAAGCGAAAGTAAGGATATATATGGCAAAAAGAAAACCCACCGCTGCTGAACTGGCAGCCCAAGCTCAATCAATGGAAGATGCTGAAGTACAGCGCGCATTTGAACAGGGTATTACCACCCTACGTGATCTCATTTCACCATCCTCAATTGAAATTCAATCTGATCATTTTCGCCTCGGCACCAAATACGGGCGCACTCTCTATATTTATGGCTACCCTCGCACTATTAGCACCGGTTGGCTTAGCCCCCTCATTAATATGGATGAGGTCCTCGACATCTCAATTTATATTTACCCAGTCGACACAGGTGTAATTATGAAAAACCTCCGTAAAAAAGTTACTCAGCTTGAAGCCGATATCTCTCTTAACGCTGAAAAAGGTCGAATTCGTAACCCTGAAACCGAACACGCTATCCAGGATGCGGAAGAACTTCGTGATGATCTTCAACTTGGTCGTGAAAAATTTTTCCGCTTTGGACTCTATGTTACTCTTTGGGCTGATTCACTTGATGAATTAAACTTTGTCCAACATAAAATTGAAAATTACTTTGGCTCTTCCATGATCTTTTCCAAAGTTGCCACCTCTCAACAAGAGCAGGGAATGAATTCTACCATGCCAATGGCCACCGATCAACTCATGATCCGTCGCAACATGAATACCAGTGCTATCTCCACTTCCTTCCCATTCACCTCCGCCGACCTTACTCAAGAAAAAGGCATTCTTTACGGTGTCAATCTTCACAATAACGGTCTTGTTATTTTCGATCGCTTCACACTTGAAAACGCCAACCTTGTTGTCTTCGCTAAATCTGGTGCTGGTAAATCCTTTGCCGTTAAGCTCGAAGCTGTTCGTTCCATGATGATGGGTAGTGAAATTGTTATTATCGACCCTGAAAACGAATATCAAAAACTCTGTGACGCCGTCGGCGGTTCCTATGTCCGCCTCTCCCTTAATTCTGATGTACGTATTAACCCCTTCGATCTTCCAAAAGTTATTGACTCTGAAGATGCTTCTGACGCTCTTCGCGCCAACTTAGTTACTCTGCACGGCCTCTTCCGGCTAATGCTTGGTGGTACACAGTCTGGTCCTGGTGGTCAAACTGTTGCCGCCCTCACTCCAAGCGAGGAAGCCGACCTCGACCAAGCCCTCATCGATACATATGCTCGCGCTGGTATTACTTCAGATCCTTTAACCCATCAATCCACCCCTCCTACCATCGTTAATCTCTACGATACCCTACTTCATATGGGCGGATCTGGTCCACAACTTGCCCAGCGCCTTCGTAAATATTCCACTGGTACTTTCGCTGGTATCTTCTCCCAACAATCCAATATCGATATTAACAACCAAATGGTCGTCTTTAATATTCGTGATCTCGAAGATGAACTACGCCCAGTCGCCATGTATATTGTCCTAAATCACATTTGGAATATTGTTCGTGCCAAACAAAAACGTCGTCTCCTTATTGTTGATGAGGCCTGGCAATTAATGAAATATGATGACTCCGCCAGCTTCCTCTTCTCACTTGCTAAACGTGCTCGTAAATATTATCTTGGCCTCACTACTATTACTCAGGACGTCGAAGACTTTATGTCCAGCAAAATGGGTCGCGCCATCGTCATGAACTCCTCTATGCAATTACTCTTAAAACAATCTTCCGCTGCCGTTGATGTTTTATCTGATGTTTTCAAGCTCACCTCTGCCGAACGTCAACTTCTTTCCAGCCTCCCCGTTGGTCAAGGTCTTTTCTTTGCTGGCCAATCTCACGTCCATATTCAAATCGTTGCCTCCGAAACTGAAACCGGTCTCATCACCACCAGTCCAGTTCGCTATAATCGCTAATTTCATCTGATTTTTCTGGCGCCCTTTCATAACGCTAATGTTCGCCAAAAAATCTAATTTCTTATATAATATAGATATGCCAAAGGTCTATTATGGTAAGGATTCTATTACTCCTAGTTTTTTGCAGTCAAATCATGATTCCGATTCTGAGGTCTTTCGCTCCCAAGTAGCTAAAGACTCTTTACGTCAATCCGAAGAATCCTCCCTTGAGAGCAGCTATAATCAAAATAGCCATGAAGCCGACGTAAAAGACCTGGAACAAAAACCTCTCTACACTGGTAATGCTCAAACGATCAAAAAAACATCCAAAAAATCCCTCAGTTCTCGTTTACGTACTGCCAAAAAACTCAAAAAATACTCACCCCTCATTCTTGCAGTTGGTGCTTTTCTAGCTGTGGTTATTTTTCTTTTTGTATCTGTTAGTACCCTTGGCCACCAGATTGAAACCCTAATCACTCGCGCCACCGATACTATGTTTGGCTCATATTCTGAAAACACCATCCGTATTACTGAAGAACTTCTCGCAAAAAAACAGGGTACTTTCCCAAAATATTTTGAAAATCGCCTCAAAACCAATGGTATTGAAGTTGCCGATAAAGGTGATAGTTATAATTTTCTTTATGATGGCGCCACCATCACACCTGAGAACTTCCGTAATTTCTACACTAAAAACGTCCCTTTCCAAGAAGCTTTCACTAAAGCAAAGCGTGCCCGTTCCTCAAATTTCTTTGATAAGCCCGCTGTCATGAATCTTGCCAAAATCGGTATCACTCGAAATCTTTATTCGGCCTATCGCTCCACTGGCAATCACGAAACTGACACTAAAAATTATCACACCACCGAAGAAGGCGTCTTCGGTGAAAAAACCAACACAAGTGTTAATACCACAACCGAAACTGAGCATACCGACAAAAACGGCAATAAAACCACTGAAGTTAATTCCTCCGGTGAAGATATTGATAGTAGTAACGTCAGTGGTGATACACCTGAAGTTAAAGCTAATAACTATCTTCTAAGCACCGCTGGCCGCGTTGCCGAAGCTGGTGGCTTAGTCTGCGGCGCTCTCAAAGTTGCCAATCTCATCTCCGTTGCCGTTGCCGCCAATCAAATCTACCAAGCCATGCACTATTTTATTTCCAATCAGGAAAACATCAGTAAAACTAAAGCTGGTTACGGCAACGAAGCTGCCATTAATCCGCTTATGAACTTCCTTACCACTTCCACCACCGCTGAATATACAGACATTAAAACTGGTCAGACTAAAACCGTTACCGGTGCCCCAATCCAAGCCGAAGGTTTTAATAATATTCTTGCCGGAGAAAACGTTGACCTCAATATGACTAAAAACTATTCCGTCGACTCCGTATTTCTCGCCAGTGGCGTCGCTCTCGGGCTCACTGCCGCCCGTGCTAAAGCCTGCGGTGGTATTCGCGCAGTTGGTGCAGTTATTAGCCTAGCCACTCTCGCCTTTGGTGGTGGATTAATCAAAACCGCCATCACTCTTGTCAAAACCACTGTCATTAATGTCGCCATCGCCGCCACTATTGCCGGAATGCTTGCCGTTCTACTTCCATACATTCAAAAAGCTCTCTTTGAAAACCCTGCTAAGAATCTTGCAGGTAAGCCTGCTGGTGAAGCCTATGTCAAAGGCGCCGCCCTTCTTAATAAAAAGGTAGCCCGCTCCACATCAGGCCAAGCCCTTGCTTCCAAAGAGTACGCCACCAGCTACTACCAAGAGACCATTCTTGCCGCTGCCAGGGAAGCACAACTAGATCGCGAAAAACGCAGTCCATTTGATACTAGCAGCCCAAACACCTTCCTCGGCTCCATCCTTGGTCGCTTTAGTCGTATCTCCACCGCCTCAAATCTTTTCGCCAATCTCACCCACCTCACTAGCATCACTCAAAATTCTTTTGGTAGCTTCCTCGGTCAAACAACCGCCAAGGTTTATGCCGCTGATGGTTCCGAAAATTTCGTTACTGACACCGATCTTGCCGGCATCAATTATCAGAAGATTTTCAGCGATGAATCCACCTGTGAAAGTCTTTCAAATATTGGTGCTGCCTGTGACATGTATGGTGCTGAAATTACCGCCACCGATACTAGCGTCGAGAAAATTAGTTCTTCAGACCCTGAGTATCAAAAAGTAGTCAATCAAAATATTCGAAAGAATGCTAAAGGTTTTGATGAAGTCATCCCAAATTCTCTTCTTGCTCGTAAAATTATGTTCTGCGATGAACGTGATTCGCCATTCGGCCACTACGACTCCAATATAGCCAACGCCTTTAATATCAGTCTTGGTTTCGCAAACAACATTCCTATTATTTCCGATGCTGTTGAATTAGTTAATGCAGTCACCGACATGACACCAGAGGCCGAAGGTTGGTCCACCGGCTCCTTCTGTGTTATGGGTAAAACCAATCCATACTGGGAACAGATGAAATATCTTCAGCATTATATAGAACACAATCGTATTTGCACCCAAATTAAATGCACCAGCGTCACCGATGAAGAAGGAAATGACCAAAACCCCATCACTGCCTATAAAGAAGCCTATTACGCTAAAAATCCTATCGACACTTCACGCCCTGGTATCCTCGCTCGTATCTCCGGCATCACCAAAAATCAAGCCGAAACCGTCCTAGCCCTGCTCGACTACGCCTCATACCTAGCCAACTACCATCCCCCTAAATCAGAAAAATCCACCTTAAAAGATCAACTAAAAATCCATGAGTCTCAAACCCCTACCACTGTTGCCTTTGACAAAACCACTCGTTATATTTATTATTCAGATCTAAAAACCATTACAAGAAATCGGAGTACACTAGCGTGAATAAACTAAAAAAACTCATTCTTCTCCTCATTACAACTATTATCACCCTACAACCAACCAGAGTCTTCGCCCTTAAAGATTCCGATTGGGATATTTTTGATATCAATGGTATTTATTACTTTGATAAAGATGCCGCCAACTGCATCACCTCAAATCTTTCTGGTACTCTTAGTAAGCTTTATGATGGTAATGAAATTATCAGTCAATCCGATTTAGCTAAAATCTCCGCCAATCGCCCATTTTACGAAAAAGCCGCTGCTCCTTACGGTTTTCCATGGCAACTTCTTGCCACAATTCACTATCGTGAAACCAGCCTAAGACACTACAATCCTCCAAATGGACAAGGGGTTTATCAGCTCTATACCTACACTAACGGTGGTACTAATAGTAAAGCCTTTACTAACTTCGGCGAAGTTTCTGACGCTGAATTTCAAAGGCAAACCGATATTCTCGCTCAAATGCTTCAATCACTCTACGGTGTTGGTCTAAACTTAAAAACCGACGACGGCATCAAGACTCTTCTTTTCCGCTACAACGGTACTGCCCGTGCCTACATTGCTCAAGCTCGCACCCTAGGTTACAGCGAACAGGAAGCTGCTCGCGGTGAAGGCTCACCTTACGTTATGAATCTTGCAGACGCTAAACGCGATTCTCGCAAAAACACTAATTGGCTCCAAATTAAAACCGATCACGGTAAGCCAAGTTCCGCCAATCTTATTCCAGGTGCCTTCCTTATTTTCTCCACTTTAGGTGGTTCTAATGGCGTTAGTAGCTGTTCAGGCGGCGGTGGCAATCTCAGTATCAATCAGACCGCCATAAATCTCGCCTGGCCATCCTCCGGTCACGGTATTACTCCAACCGACAACTATCGCAACGCCCTTATTCAAACTGGAATTAATCGTCTTGGAGACCGTTGGTCCATGATGGGTGCCAGTTGTGACGCCTTTGTTGCAGCCGTCCTTCGCTTTTCCGGTATCGATAAAAACTTTGCCTGCTGTGGTGTAAGTAATAGTGGAGCTACTTCTACTTACATACGTAATTCTGGTAAATTTATTGAAGTTGAAAACCGCCAAGGTTCATTAAAACCCGGTGATATCCGCCTCAGTTCTGGTCATATTGAAATTTATGTTGAACAAAATGGAGTAGGCAAAATCGCCTCCGCCTCACATGGCTCACGCACCGGGGAACTACTGCCTTTCTATGACAACTCTTCCACTTTTAAAGCCTATCGTTTCATTGGTAATACAAACATTTAAACTTAAAATCTCAAATTATGAAAATCATTAATCAAAAACCTACAAAGAAAATCAAAAAACAAAACTTCATTTTTGACCGCACTAAGACCGCCAACAAAAAAGGGAATCATCTTCTCAATATGATCATCTTCTTCCTACTAATTTCACTTTTTATCCTTATTTATTTCTTTATTACTTGGATTACCAACTACGATAAAACTGCCACTCTTGATTACTACATAGCCCCCGCCACCGCCACTATTTCTCTTAATCAAGAAATTCTCAAACCAGAAGGTAAAATTAAACTTAAACCTGGTACTTACAACATTACAGTTAAAAAACCCGGCTTTAATGATTATTCCACCACTTTAGAATTAAAACATAATCAAACCACTTATTTTTATAATACCCTCGAACCCACATCCGATAACCTCAACTATTACCAAACCCACCCCGATGATGCTTCGCGCGTTCAGCACGTTGCCGATACCCAGGCTGATCTTGAAAGAAAAAATTACACAGATGGTGATCCTATTTTTAACATTACACCCTACTCCAGTTACAAAGATGGTTTTTCTATTATTGCCGAAAAACAAGATAATACTTCAAAAATTCTTCTCAAAATCAATCTATTAACCTGTTCTGATTCACAGCTTCAAAATCTCAAAGAAGCCGCTTACCAATATTTAAAAAATCATCAGATTAATCCCGATAACTACGATATTAATTTCTCAAATTGTTAATTTAAAAAACAAGCCACTTCTTATTCATTCCTATTATGCTAAAATAGAGTTATGAAAAAGGTCAACTTCATTTCTCGTCAATTTTTTGTCATCGTTTGTCTTCTAACTCTATTTATCTCCATTTTTTACCTAAACCATCCCACTTTTGCTGAGTCAAATGAACCTAGTAACACCCCCACCACCACCTCTCTTACCGACCAACTTTTTAATAATTTAAAAATCAACGCCAAGGTAAAGGTCTCTCCAAAGTTTCAGGAAAATGACATTATTTTCTATAACCCGAATGGTGGTAGTAATTGTTCTAGCGGCCTAGGTTTCATAAGCGGTAACTGTGGTGGAGACATCACAAGTACTACCATATCAGAAAAACAAGATGAAGTTATTAGAAAATACGGCGAAATCGCCATTAAACTTCAAATTGAATATGGTGTTCCATGGGAAATACCGTTTGGTCAAATGAGGATGGAATCTACCTTAGGTACCGCAGGTATCGCCAAAAAAGTTGCCGAAAAAGGTTATTACAACTGGATGGGTAAAAAATATAAAGAAGATGGCCTTTATAATATGGCAGAACCTTACCGAGGAGGTAAAACAGACTGGTCAATGTATAGTAGTATTGGAAACATGATCGCTGGATGGTCAGTAGATTATATGCGAAATGGATATTACGATAAAGCTTTTCAATATCTTGATAAAAATAATTATGATATCAAAAAGTGGTTTTTTACTATGATTAAAGTATACTGTCCATTATCCGATAAATGTACCCCACATGAACAATACTGGGCAACTGTTAACAGTGTTGTTCAAAGAGCAGATCAAATCGGCAAAGAACTTGGCTGGCCCACCTCTGCCGAACTCGCCAAACAGGAAAATATCGAAATTGGAGGGAAGTATCCGGTAAAAGGCGATATTAAAAGTCAATTAAATGCCGCACCGCATTCTCTTAGTGTTGATTGTTCACCAATTAAAAATTCCACTGATTCGCTGGCAAACTCTTCTAATACCACAAAGACCACAACTGAAACCAACTCCTCCACAACTACTACTAATTCCACCACAAGCACCACCCCCCCATCATCTGAAACACCATCTACAACACCATCCACTACTTCTTCCGGTAATGGTAAGATTGTCGTCAACACCACCTGGAAGGATGGTTGGATCACTAGTGGTATCGATGGCTATGTTAAGGAAGACGCCTTTGCCTTTGCCGCGTCAAAAGGTGCAACTGTCGGCTCCTCCCCGCGAGGTGACTATGACACAACCATGAATGGAAAAATTGGCCCAAATAAAATTACCCTTCATAACACCGAGGGAGGTAATCAAAACGGCAGTCAGGGGTTAATTTTGTATGATCTCAATCATTTTTATCCCCCCCATTTTACTGTTGATCTTAAACAGCATAAAGTTTATCAACACTTCAGTATTAATAAACCCTCCGATTCAATTAGAACCTATGATGCCTCTGCGGGTATACAAATCGAGGTTATTGGATTTTCCACTATTAAATCGGTAAATCATCCCTGGTATCTCCTAAATACTAACATCTTTAAAGCTGACGATTGGCTTTATTTAGCAAAATTATTAGTTGCTATTAGTACAGAGACAAAAATCCCACTTACTTCATCCCTTAGCTGGAAAGGGGAACCGCCCCGTTTAAGTCCTGAGGAATATAAAAAATACGAAGGCGTCCTTGCTCATATGCACGCTCCACTCCCCAATGACCATAATGATACAAATGATATTTGGCACTTTGTCGAAAACGAATTAAAAAGAATCGATGGAGTCGCCAGTACCTCCTCTGGATCTAACTCAACACACGGTAATTCCAACTGTGGCGGAAGACAATCTATCGATCCTTCTAACATGACTAACTATCTTCAATGCGATCCACAATGGGGACAATCACCATTTGGTTCTAGCACAATTTGCAATGCTGGCTGTGGCCCAACTTCTTTTGCTTCCTTAGCAACCATGCTCTTAGGACAACAAATTTTACCTACTGAAACTGCTAAAGTTGCTGGTGATGCTGGTATGTATGTTCGCGGCGTTGGTAGTAGTCATCTAGTTACTCAAACCTTAGCATCTCATTATGGATTACAATATGAAAAAATCCCAACCCCTGCAAATGCCAGCCAAGCCATAGAAATTATGAATAAATACCTCGACGAAGGATGGACTCTCCACATTAGTGGTAAGGGAACCGCTCCCTTCTCAGCCAATGGACATTACATTGCCGTTCGTGGCAAATCAAGTGATGGTAAATGGCTTCTCTTCAACTCAGCTGGAGCTGGTAAAGACCCCAATAATCTTATTATGGATCCACAAACCATCGTCTCAGCAGGCTTATGGCTAAATAATATAAATGCAGTAAAGAGGTAATTATGTTAAATTTTTATAATAGACTGAGCCAACAACTCGATAAAATCAAAGACAATAAGATACTGTCAAGAGTCCTAGGTTTTTTCACCATTCTCATTCTTATTGGATTTCTCACCTTCCTCTTCATTAATCAACGAAATTACAATTCTGACCAATTCCAGAAAAATCCCATCTCTGGTGAAGATATAAACCTATATTCTGGTGCCAGTATCTCATCATGGGATAAATATATTAAAATTTATAGCCTCCATAATATTAAAGATAAATCATCTATGTCAATTAATACTTTTACTAAGGTATCGTCTCTAATTGAACAATTCATTACTTTCTCTTATCCTCAGATAAAAACCGTTAGTTACAATAAAGATAGTATTAAAGAACAGGGGAGGACTTATAGTTTCAAAATTACTGCCGATACCGGTCAAGTTTTTAGTATTACCACGACAGAACTCTCCGACACACAAATTTCCACAGATTTTTATAGCAATAATGATAAAATTTTTAGCTTTAATGAGTCTGATTTTAAAACTATCTACACCCACCCATCAAAACTTGCCCTCTTGTTACCAAAAACCTTCTACCTATCGGAAGAAAAACAAGTTACTATTAGTAAAAACCTAGATGGGCAATATCAAATTTCCGTAGAATCCTGCGGTGATCAATCAATTATTAATCAAGCAAAAGAGCGCGTCAATAAATGGCTACTTGAAACTAATTTTAATCCTGAAGAAATAAATTTTCTAACCCCAAATTACTGTGATGATGATGGGCACAATCATCACGATCACGATGATCATGATGATCACGATGACTAATTAAATAAAACTATAATCATTAAAATTATAACCATACTCTTCTAATAACTTCTTAATATAATCATTATTATTCACACCCTCAACTCTAAGACATAAGAAGGTTGGGCATTTCTTTAACTCATCACCCTCAACCTCATATAGCGTAGTTGTTTCAACCCCAACAACCGTTTCAATTGGCAAAATTTGATTAATGGATTTTGCCTTATCTGTCTTATAGATAAAGTCTTTCGCAGCCTCATCTGCAACCAGTTTTAATACATCATAATCATGAATATTTTCACGATATTTATCAAAACCATTTTTTTCATCTAAGAGATATGTATGAACTAAAGCAGTTTTATTACTTTCTAGATCAATATTTATTTTTTTTGATAAGAAACCATCCTTACTAATCTCAACCTCGACATTCTTTTTTGGATAAAATCGCGTAGATCCATCTACCTCTTTACCATCAATTTTTACTTTAGCACCATATGGAGCCACTAGTATATTAACCCTTGCGTTTCTCAACCCATCAATAACTAAGTTAGTTATAATAAAACCAATAAAAATTAATATTACAACAAAAACTACGCGTATAATAATATTATTACCTCTACTCTTCACTTCCATATCCCAAGTATACCATAAACTCTTTAATCTAAACTTCCTTCCACTGACGTCATTATTACCTGATTATCTTTAAAATTCTTCACTAAACTCTTTTGTCTCATATTGTCTAGTTCAGAAAATACATCATCAAGTAACACCACCGGCCTCTTTCCGGTTTCTTGAAAAATTAAATCTGCCTCAATAAATTTCATCGCCAAAATAATTGATCTAAGCTCTCCTCGACTCGCCGTTCCATCCGCCTCTCTCTCATTAAATAAAAACACAAAATCATCACGATGAATTCCAAAACCCGTATGACCAAGCACAAGATCTCTAGACAGTTCCGCTTCTAATCGATTAAAATAATCTGCCTCAGAAATCTCACCTCCAAATAGCTCTAGTTTTAGATATACAGAATCATCATTATCCACAATTGAGTGATATACATCCGAATATATATTATTTAATTTTTCCAAATATTGCTTTCGTCGATTTCGAATCTCTAACCCATACTTGGCCAGTAAAATATTCCAAGAGAAGAAATCGCTCTTCGAAATTCTTCCAGCTTCACCCTCTTTTACATATCTTTTCAATAGTTCGTTTCTTTGCTTTAAACTCTTCTCATATTTTAAAAGGGAACTACTATAAGCTTCATCAAATTCTGCCAATACTCTATCAAAGTAAGTCCTCCTTTTCGTCGGACTTGTTGCCACTAGGTGTAGATCATCTGGTAAAAAAAGCACCACCGGATATCGATTTCGTTTTGGCAATCTCGCCACTTTTTTATCTTCCACCAAAAATTGTTTCTTCTTTCCATCAAACAATACTACCGTTTTTTTACCATCGCAAAAATTCAGTTCCACTCGGTAAAAATCTGCTCCCCGCTTTAAAATCTCATTATCACTTGCTTTAAAAGATTTACCCCTTAGAGCCTCATAGATTGCTTCCAGGACCGATGTTTTTCCAGATCCATTCTCGCCAATTAATAAACTTGTTTTCTTATTACAATTCAACAAAAATTCATCGTGGCTTCGAAAATTCACTAACTGCACACTTTGAATAATCATTAACTAGCTCCAGTTTTATTAGCTTAACTCTTTAGTGGCATAATAATATGGGTATAATTATTTGATTTTTCATTTCTAATTAATACTGGTGCTAATTTCCCAGAAATTCCAAAAGTTAAATTCTCTTCTTCAATCACATTAATTACATCAATTAAATATCTTGAATTTAAAATCACCTTACCATCAGCTAAAATTTCCGCTTCAATATCCGAAGCATTTTCACCAAATTCATTCGCCACCGAAGACACCGAAAAGGTCTGACTATCGCTTTTGGCTTCACATATAATCGATCCACCAACCCCTCTAGAAAACAATGCTGCTAATTTTACAATTCGGAGCAACTCCGCCTTACTCATTTTTATATCCGAACCAACCTGTTCTGGAATCAATCTGCGATAATCAGGGAAGGATCCATCAATTAGCTTAGACGTAATTTCAATCTCCCCTAAACGGAATCGTACTTGAGAATTATCAAAAACGATTTCAATTTCATTCATATTATCAGACATCGCCCCAAGCACATCAACTAAACAACCGGAGGGCACAATCGCCTTCACATCGCTCTCCACCTTTTCAATAAATAATCTCTCAGCCAACCTATAACCATCCGTTGCTGCAATATATAAAGAACCCTCATGCGTATTAAAATACACACCAGTTAAAGCAGGCCTTGTGGTATCCGATGAAGCCGCAATTTTCACCTCATTAATCCCGGTCTTAAACGCCTCTACACTCATTCGATAAATTACCGCCTCAGCCTCATTAATGTCAGGAAGTTCTGGAAAATCCTCCGCAGGTGCACCATTAAATGTTGATTTATATTTTCCGGAAGCCACAGTTAACTTTGAATCATTGCCACTTAGTTTCACCTCACCTTTTGGTAAGTTACCAACAAAGTCAGCTAATAGCCTAGCTGGTACAGTAATTTCACCGTCCTTAGAATCGGCAACTCCTAAATAATTAACAATCGCCATATCTAGGTTGGTGGTAATTAACATCACCTTATTATTACTTGCTTTTATAAGTACATTATTCAAAATTGGTAAAGTCGTCTTACTTCCTGCTGCTACTCGACTCACAACGCCAAGAGCCTTCGCTAATTTTCCTTGTTCTACTATGATTTCCATAACTCTCCTTTATTAAATAATTAATTGTAGTAGTAATAGGCTATGTGTAAAATGTGTATAACTATATTTTACAGAGGTAAACAAATTATTCTTTTGTGTAAAACCTGTGGGATAACTTTGTAAAACTTAGTGGATAAATCTTACTTTTCAACATCTTTTTGTTTAAAATCATTTTTTGGACTTCTTTCCACATAGTTTTCCTCTACTTTTTCACTAGGTTTTCCGCCCACCTTTCCACATCTTTTCCACAATTACTCACTTAGTTGCTCTCTAATTTCACTTATCTCATCCCGCAGACTAAAATTCAACTTCATATCGGATTCAATTTTTTTAATTCCATGCATTACTGTTGTATGATCCTTAACTCCCACTTCCAAGGCAATCTTAGGGGTGCTCATTTGTAGATCTTTTGACATTAAAAACATTGCAACCTGTCTTGCAGTCTTAATATTAGAAACACGACTTTTTCCGCATAATTCATCGGGTGTAATATTATAATAATCTGAAACTTTTCCAACTATTGTCTTAGGGGTTAGGTTTCTACTTCTCACACCACCAGTTGAAATCGATGCTAACCCATCTTGGATAATAGTTAATGGAGATACTCCCTTAAGCTCTGAAAGTGCAATAATTTTTCCGTATAAACTCTGTAAGTCTCGGATGTTTGTTTCGACATTTTTAGCGATATATTCAATTGCTTGATTTTCCACATCCACTCCATCAAATTCCGCCTTTGCATGTAAAATAGCACAACGGTCTTCAAAAGTTGGGTACTGTAAATCAAATGCACCAGTCATAGTTAATCTTGATGCTAGACGTTCATCAACAGTCTTAATTTGGCTTGGTAGGCGATCACTCGTAATAATTACTTGCCTATTCGCCTGGTGCATATCGTTAAATATATTGAAGAATTCTTCTTGGCTTTTCTCTTTACCTACGATAAATTGAAAATCATCAATAATTAAAACATCAAGTTTTTGGAATTTTTTATGAAAATTCTCCATATCACCCTTACGCACAGCGGTAATAAAGTCACTGTAAAAATGGTTAATTGGTGTATAAAGAATCTTTAATTTAGGGTTTCGTTTTAGTAATTCATTTCCAATCGCTTCAACCAAATGTGTTTTTCCAAGCCCTGGTCCGCCATATAAGAAAAAAGGATTATACTTGTCACCAGGATTTTCAATAATATTCTTTGCTACCGCCACCGCAAGTTCATTATTTGTTCCGACCACAAAATTATCCATTGTGAATTTATTATTTAACCCAGTTAAAAGTGTTGGATTAAAATTATTTGTCGGTATTTTTATCTTTTCGACAGTATTTACTCGTGTTTGCAAATCCTCTAGCACTACCTCACGGGGTTTTTTGACACGCGTTGCATTATTTACGATAACGTAGTTTGTGTTTTTTACAGATATTTTATTGGATATGAGGGCGTCTCTAATTTGTTGGTCAAATTTCTTACGAATATTTGCCTGCATAAAAATATTAGGTACTCCAATCTGGATCATCCCGTCATCTGTACTAATGAGGGAAGTGTTGGTTTGTGCAAAGAATGTGGCATAATTTTCCTGAGAAATTTTTTGTTCAAGTTCTGCCAGTACATTATTCCACACATCAAACACAGCCACTACCTCCAGCTCTATTACCGTATAACCTTTATTACCTCTATTATAACAAATTTTATACTTTTCCACAGGTTTTATTTTTTTAATTTTTTATTATCTAATATTAAAAAAGTTTACAGGGGTGGACTTATCCACATTTATTACCTAATAGGGAATCTAGTGTGGAAAACTTCTTGAAAAAAGTGGAAAACTACGGTATAATTAGACACAGTTTACAAATACAAGGATTACTAATATAATCCTATGTGAAATAAAAGGAATAATATGCCAAAGCGTACATATCAGCCACATAAGCGTCAGCGCAAGCAGGAACATGGTTTCATGAAGCGTAATGCTACTAAAAATGGGCAAAAAGTTTTAAAGCGCCGTCGCATTAAAGGACGTGCTCGCTTAACTTATTAAAAGAATACCGCAAATGCGGTATCTTTTTTTCACTCTAAAATGTTTATGCTATATAATAAGTAGTATATGAAACATTTTCTTGAAACGATTCAATCTGTTTTTGAGATTGCTCCCAAAAAACGTTTCGAGGTTTTTGAGCTTTTTTTAAGCTTCATGCTTTATAATCTTGTCAGTCTCTTACCACCAATTGCTACTGCCGGTATTATTTCGGTTATTACGCAAGGTTCCAATTTTCACGCCATCTGGTTTTATGTCATCCTCTTTCTACTTTTTTATATTATTGAGTACACTCTCCTTGCCTGGAAATATTATATTTATGTCACCCTTTCTCATTATTATTACAATACAGTTCAGCAAAAGCTTTTTGATCACGTCATCAATAATATTTCGATTACTGAGAAAATCTCTCGCGGTCGCATTACAGATACCTTCAATGAAGACATCTCGTATCTTATTCAAACTATCAATTCGGCGGCTATCGTACTTACCGGTGTTATTCAGCTTCTTATCATCTTCTTAATTTTTGCTAGCTATAATGTGCCTATTGCTGTCGTCGCTCTCTTAATTGATCTTTTTTACATTTTTCTCATGTCCAAAAATTCCAAATTTGTCGCCAAGCATTTTGATGGGGTAAGAAAGTATAAGGATCGTCTTCTCGATGCATTAAATGAGATTCTTAATAATCTAAGACAAATTAAAACCCTTAATCTTATGCCCATCTTAAATCGTAAAATTTCCTCAAATCGTAGTAGTTTTGATGCTCAGTTCGACAAACGCTATCTGTATCTCACTGCTCGTTATTGTAAAATCCCGATGGTTATTCAGGTTGGTAAAATTATTCTCTATGTCTTACTTGCTATTTTGGTTTTCAAAAATCAAATTACGATTGATAAACTCGTTCTCTTAATTAGTTATTATGAAATGGTTGTTTTAAACACTAATAAGACTCTTGAAGAATTATTAAATCTCACTACCTATAATATTCGCCTTCAACGCATTAAGTCTATTCTTAATTACACTAGTTATACTAAAGGTAGTTATGGTGATCTAAATAACGATTATATTAATGGTGATGTTCTTTTTGATAATGTGTCTTTTAATATTAGTGGCCGTGAAATTCTTAAAAATGTTTCCTTTGAAGCCAAGCCAAATGAAATTACCGCCATTGTTGGTCGTCCAGGTTCTGGTAAGACCACCATCATTAACTTACTTTATCGTCTCTATTCAATTAAATCTGGTAATATTCTTATCGATGGGGAATCAATTTATCATTACTCTAAAAAAGTCTATACCACTAACGTCTCTGGTGTTTTTCAAAAACCACTTATTTTTAAGATGAGCATCCGCGATAATCTAAGTGTTTTTGATCGTAGTCAAAAACAGCAAATTAACGCCTGTAAGCGTGTTGGAATCTATGAAAAAATTCTTTCTCTCCCACGTGGTTTTAATACTGTTTTAAAAGAAAACCGTGGGCTTTTTACTGAAGGTGAATTACAGAAACTTGCAATCGCAAGAGCTCTTCTTAGTAAAGCTGAAATTTTATTATTTGACGAAGTAACTAGTAATGTTGATCCAGAAACCTCAAAAGAGATCATCGATATTTTAGAAGACCTTAAAGAGGATCACACGGTGATTATTATTACTCATAAACCAGAAATTATGAAAATTGCCGACAAAGTTGTAGTGTTAGACGCAGGACAAGTTGTTGCAAAAGGTAAAAATAAGGAAGTATTTACTAAGAGTCCACTTTATCGTACCTTGCGTAATGCAACTTTTGCTAAACCTAGTATTGATGATGAGACTGAACATGTTATCGAGGATAGCTCCTCTGACTTTCTGGCTCATGATGAACCAGCTCTCGATCTATAATAAAATTATTGTGATAAAATAAACTAGATGTTATCTAGCAAATACCGTTTTCATTCCCGTGGTGGTGTTAAATATACTTATCAAAAGGGAAAAACTATTAGAACTCCAAAGCTCTCTCTTGTTTTTGCTCCCAATAAAAAACAAAGACAACGATACGCAGTAGTGGTTTCTAAAAAAGTGCTCAAAACCGCCGTCGGTCGTAATCGTATTCGTCGTCGTCTCTATGAGGCTATTCGTCTAGAATTTGATCCTACAATTAAGCTAGATTGTATTTTTGTAATCTATTCTAGAGATTTTTTGAAAATGGATTTTGAAAAAATAAGAACACAGATCAGGGAATTATTAGATAAGGCTCGTGTTGTCTAAAAGTTCTTATTATCTCACCCCTAATATGTTATAATTAACCAAATGTTTGAGTTAATTGATTTTATAATTGTAAATCCGATTATTAATATATTGTTTGTTATTTATAACTACATCGGTGATTTTGGTGTAGCTATGATTATCTTCACTATCTTAGTGAAGCTACTTACTTGGCCTCTTGTTAAGAAACAGTTTCTTCAGATGAAACTAATGCGTAAAATTCAGCCTGAACTCACAGAGATTCGCAAGCGCTGTAATGGCAACAAGCAATTAGAATCCCTACAAATGATGGATCTTTATAAGCGTAATAATGTTAAGCCCTTTACTTCCATCTGGACTCTTCTTATTCAGCTTCCTATCTTCTTTGCAATCTTCTTTGCTATTCGTATTATGGTTACCCCAACTGTAAAGGATAATGTTGAAAAGCGTGCCTATCCTGTTGTTTCCGAAATGACACGTATTGATGAGATTATTAAGCTACAAAAAACATATCTTGAAAACACAGAAACTAATACCTATGATTTTAAGCCTCAACTCCTAGGTCAACTCGATCTTTCTACTCGTGCTGGCGTGCAATCCTTTAGTTCAGTTATTATTCTCCTTTTTGTCATCGGTTCTGCCTATACTCAGTATCTAATGTCAAAAATGCAGATGCCTAAAAAGAGCCAGAAGAACACCTGGAAGAAGATGGTTGAGGATGCTAAGGCTGGTAAAGATATGAATCAAGCCGACATGAATAATATGGTTTCAAGTCAAATGAATTTTATGATGCCACTCATGATGGTAATGATCACAATCAACTTCCCGGGTGCTCTCGTTATGTATTATCTTCTTTCTAACATTATCGCTATTATCCAGCAGAAAATTGTCTTTAATCAGGCTGATAATCAGATGGATGATAACACCGATCGTGCAATCCTTCGTGAATTAAAGAAGAAAACCTCTGACATTAAAGAGGCAGAAGTGATTGAGAACAAGAAGACTGGTACTAGAATTACTCGTATTTCGGCCAAAGACGCAAAAAACTCTTCTCGTGAATTTTCACAAAAAAATAAACACGAAAAATCCGATAACCAACCAGATAACGGTTAGGAGAACAGGAGTTTTTATGAATCGTGATGAATCGATTCGCTTTGCAACAAAATATCTCGAAGATCTTTTATCTTTCTTCGGTATTAATGTGGCTGTATGGTCTACTATCGACGATGATGTCATTCAACTTAGTGTACCAAGTACTAGTTTAAATTCTTTATTGATTGGCAAGAATGCAGATAATCTACGTGCTCTTCAGCATGTTGTTTCTATGGCTCTTGTCGCTCATAATTCAGAGGTTACTAGGGTTAACGTGGACGTCGCTGACTATAAGCGCCAACGTGCTGAACGTATTGAGCAAAAAGCTGAAGGCTGGATTCAGAAAGTTCGTGAAACTGGTGAATCGATGATCTTAGAGCTTAATGCTGTGGATCGCCGTATTGTTCATAAACTAGCTGAGGATTATTCAGATATTACAACCCATTCTGAGGGTGAAGGTCGTGCAAGGCACCTAGTTATTGAAAAGAAGTCAATCTAATAATAAAAAATACCCGGTAAACGGGTATTTTTTATCCTTTTCTTATTCTTTATTTATCAACTTTTCCGACAATTACTACAAAGTCGTAATTAGCTTTATCGATTCCGGCAGGTAACTCGTTAGCTGCCTTTATTGTAGTTCCATAATAGGTTTCTAGCTTCTGTTTAGTCTGTTCCTTGTTACCAAGATTATAAACCATAACTTTTTCTGTATATTCTCCTGTTGGAGCATTACCAGTTCCAGTCACTCTAAAGCCGGCCTTTTCTAGTTCTAGCTTCTCATTAGCTGCGATTCCAGATTCATTTGTTCCATTTAACACCAAGATCCTTGAAGTCGCAGGAGAATCACTGTAGTCCGCAATCTTTGAATCAAGATATTGTTGAATTTTTGTATAATTTTGTGCCCCCGCGCTTGGGATTACGAAGGAGATGTCGAGTCCACCAACAGGGAAGCTTGCGTTTTTAACTAGGTCGCCATCACTCAGTCCAGTTAAAGGTGCCGAAGCGATATTAGCAGGGTTAAAGTTTGAAAATACTTTTGCTGCAGTCTTAATCTCTTCAATATTTACATTAGTTCTTAGATTATCTCCTAGTACATTTACTAAGTTAATCATAGCTGGAATATCTAAACCTTTTTCAGCGATCTTATTTTTAATTCCCACTAATACTTTTTGTTGGTTTTCGCCTCTCGTGAAATCACCACCCACTGAGCCATGTCTAGCTCTTGCGAGTCCTAAAGCTTTTTCTCCATCCAGCACTGTTGGAACTCCAGCTTTCATACGAATCCCGGTGTAATAATAGTCATTAATATCATCATCTACTGTTACTGTAATTCCACCCAAAGCGTTTACGATCTGCACTAATGAACCCCAGTTCACATGTACATAATAATGCATTTCCATTCCGCTAATTGTCGACAATTCTTTCATTACCGCTGTCGCCCCAGCTTCCTCATTTTTTCCATTATTGCTGGCACATGCAAATACTTCGTTTATCTTACCAGTATAGCAAGCCTCCCTACCTACTTTTAGGTCTCGTGGTAAGCTCATTGTTACTGCATTTTTTGCATTTTGATCAACGGACATAATCATTAACGAATCTGTTAGTTGTGCTCCATCATGCACTGCATGTCCCTCAGCACCAGTCATGTCATATCCCGATGTTCCAAAAATTGCGATATTAGTGCGCCCCTTTCCATCCATCTTTAATGGAGTAACCTTTTCGGATACCACAGTTTTTACAAGATCAACTAAACCAGATTTTCCGCCAGTTAATTTTGAAATGAGGCGATCACCATAAAAATACGCTGCAGTTCCACCACCAAGTAATATTATTAATACTATCGTCAATTTTAAATGGCGTCTAAAAAAACCTTTTTTCTTATGGTTATTTTTTTCTGTCTCTAAAGAGTCTTTTTCTCGTCTTTCTCCAAATAGCTCGTCGGTTCCAAGTGCTACTGAATTTTCAAGGAATTCATCATAGTCTTTCTTTGATGTTTTAGGTGTCTTCTTTTTAAATAAACCAATCGACCTAACTGAAGCGAATGAGTTATTATTTCTAATATTTTCAAAATCACCAAGTCTTCGACGCCTGTTGTTTGTGTCTAATTTTGCAGAGGAATCACTAAAGTCCTCGCTTAAATCATCTTCAAATTCTTCAGAGGCTTCTCTTAATTCACCATCAGTAAAATCCCAGTCTGCTGTATATTTTTGTCTATTATCCTCCAATTTTCGTCGACTCTCTGCCTGTACTACTAATGGATCATCGCTCTGCGCCATTGACATGTTGCGAGCTCGAATATTTTGTTTTCGTAATCTTTCAGCTTGTAATATTTTTTGTTGCTCTAAGTGTTGTTTTGTGGCATGAGCTTCTCCAACCTCTAGTCCAGCTCTAGGTCTTGTTTGTCTAGTTGATTTTTTGTTTCTTGAAGGTGAAACCAAACCGTCAATATATGAATTGCTCATTTTTACCACAAAATCTCCATCTACTATATAATTATAACAAATATGGCATTAAAATTAACCAAAAAGCAAAAGCGTTTAATGGACTTTCTGCAGGATTTTCAGAATAACCATGACTACTCGCCATCCTATCGTGAAATTGCTGCCGGACTTGGTCTTCGTTCGGTTGCCTCTGTTGCTGAGCATATCGATAATCTCGTGCAGCTAGGTTTTCTCAAACGTAATCCAGGTTCCGCTCGTTCTCTCGAAATTGTAGATCTCTCATTTCCTGAAACCACCGCCCTCTTTAAACAACGTCTTGAATTTGTTTCCGATCCAGATCGCGAAGTTCTCTTAGAGGCTGCTCAAATTCTTGGCCTCGATCTCGAATCATAAAAATTAAGCAATTTAAAATAGACTGTGTAGTCAGTCTTTTTTATGACAATATTAAAATAACAGGTTAAAACCGAACAATAAGAAACCTCTATTTTTAAGAAACCGAACATCTTAATAACTCATGTTTTTCTAAAACCGAACACCAAATACAGTAGTTTAAAATCCTTGTGGATAAAAACCTTCCACTGTGAATAACTAAAACCGAACAGCTAAACGTTATTAAAAAATAAATTAAATAAAAACACAATGTGGACATGTGGAAAACTTCTGAAAAACTTATACTATGATAAAATATATAAAAAGGAGGTCTATGGGGTTATTTAACTTTAGAAAAACACCAGATAATAGCTCAAACAATAAAAATAATACACAGAAGACTTCTTTATTGCGCACTAAAGGATTTGAGTATCTAAATAATAAAGAAATATATTTAGATAGCGCCTGTCAGTCTCTTCGCCCACAGTCAGTAATTGATAGCTTGGTTGAATATTATCAAAAACACAACTCTTGTGGTGAACGCGTAAAATATCAATGGGGAAAGATCACTGATCAAAAAATCTCGGAAACCAGAGACCATATTTTAAAATTTCTTAAACTTAAGAAAAAAGATTATTTTGTAAGTTTTACTCTTAACACCACCTATGGACTAAATCTTCTTCTTTCTCAATTTGATTTTAAAAAGGCGAGCATTAAGACCATTGTTACATCTGATATTGAACATAACTCTGTTTTTCTTACTACTCTTCAAGCATCACAGAACAATAAACTAGAAAGACTCGTTTTATCGCGTGAGATAGATGGTAGTCTTCCGATTTCTGAAATTCCCGACAATTCACTCGTCGTCGTTAATGTAATGAGTAATATTGATGGTCGTCTTCTTCAAAATCTTCAAGAAGTAGTGCATTATGTTCATCAAAGACAAGGTTATATTATCCTTGATGCAGCTCAGGCTATGGCTCACCACTCTGCTATTCTTGAACAGACTGAGGCTGACGCAATCTGCTTTTCTGCCCATAAATTATATGCACCATCCTTAGGTGTTATAGTTATTCGAAAAGATTTTCTTTCCTATATCAAACCTACTTTTCTAGGTGGCGGTATGGTTGATGACGTTGATAAAAGCACCTACCTCCCTTCTTTTGAATATCCCGATAAATTCCACACTGCTTTTGAACCGGGATTGCAAGCCTGGGGTGAGATTATTGCTCTTAATTCTGCTCTTGATTGGCTCGATCAACTTCCAGCTGCCGCCAAGGATCGTCTCTCTTCTTGTTCTGAGAAACTCTATCAATTTCTCTCCACTCATCCCAAGATTCATTGTTTAAATCAACATCCCTCAACTGTCCTCACTTTTTACTTAAAAGACGTTGACAGTCATCTCCTCGCTGAAGCTTTAAGTGACCAGGGAATTATGGTCCGCTCGGGATATTTCTGCGTACACTATTATCTTGATCATAAGCTAAAACTCCCGCCCCTTTTACGTCTATCTTTAGGTTATCAAAACACCGAAGCAGAGATCGATCGTGTCATTAAAATATTAAGCAAGTTTTAATCCGTGTATTATAATTAATATCTACTGGAAGGTAATCAAAAAAGGAATTTATGGTTTGTGTTGCTGCGTTTATTATCTTAAGTCTTCTCTCTATCTTTGTTGGGTTTTTAAGTATCTTTAATAAACAGTTAGGACAAAAATATTGGGCAGTCTTTAAAAAAGCCTGGCACTGTGTTTTTAAAAAAGTAAGATTACAAAAATGTGACACTAATTTTAAGGATGATGTAAAGAATACTCTTTTAAAACGTATAGTCCTAAAGAATCCAAAACTTCTAAAGCCAGCCAGTTTTCTAATCGAAGTTGTCTCTGTTTTAATTGTTTTTATCACCGTTTGGTCCTTTGTCATTGCAATTAAATCACTCCTTGCTCTCTGGGTTTTTGGCACTTGCAATGTTTCAGCGCCCAGTCAATGCGGTCTCGGAGCAGAATCTTGCAGTATTGATCAAGCCGAACCTACCGACCTTGCTGGCAAAATTGGCCGTAGTTTCTCTGAATGGGGTGAAATTTTTTCCGCCATTCCTGATCGCTTAAAAACTTGGCAAGAAAAAGAATACTTTACTTCCGCTAGTATTCCTCTAATTAGTTTAACCGACGACACTGAGGATCAATCAAAATACCAGGCTCAATCAAAAAAGCTCCTTGATTTCTATCGAAATCAAGCAACCCCTGAGGGCTTAAATGTCGCTATTGATCTCGTTGATCCAGGTTGTGTTGTTTGCATGCAGTCATATCGTAATCAAAAACAGTCAGGTTTCTTTGACCGATATTTTACGGTAGCTAATCTCTATGCTATTCCAAACACCTCCGGTGCATATAAGTTTGAAAACTCTAAGCTCATTACCGATTATCTAAATACTTCAGTTTTTCTTGTGCAGGATTATTTAAAATCCCATAAACTTGAATTATCTACAGAATTATCAAATCTCTTACGTCTTCCTACTAGGCTGATTAATCGCCTCTATGCTGAAACAAAAGATAATCGAAACTATATTGAATATTTTAACTATACCTATAATGCAAACCAGGCTCTTACCGAGCTTAATCAATGGGCTAGCGATTTTGGTCTTAGTTCTCACTATCGACAATTAATAGCCGAAGTGGTTTATTCTAGACATCAGCAGCGCTTTGATCAAGATGGTATAAAAAATATTACTACCATTAACTCTCAAAAATCAAAAAAATCATCTGATCAAAAAACACAATTAGATCAAAATAGGGAAAACTTCTTAAATAAGCTTAATGCAAACGATCAAGAAATCCAAGAACTTGTTGAGAAAAAAATCAAGGCTAAAGGTATTCCCGTTGAACTTTATGATCAGAAAAAGCATAATGGTCTCTTCAAAATCTAATTAAAATTCTATTAACCACCCCTAAAATAAAAATATCAGGTATAATGACCTTATTATGGAGGTCAAAAAAGTAGAAAAACAGAGAAATTATTCTCTTGATCTTTTGCGTGTCATTGCAATTTTAATGATTATTATTTTTCATGTTTGTTATAAAGCTCTTATCTTTAATAACCTCAGTGGATTTAATAAATTAATTGTTGCTTTCTTTCTACATTTTGGTGAGATTGGCGTCAATCTTTTTATGCTTATCACAGGCTTCTTTTTGTATAAAAATAACAGTTCTAAAACTACAAAAATCATTCGTCTCATATACGACATCTGGTTTTATTTTATTTTAAATATTATTCTTTGCGCCATCGTTAAAGGTGGCTACGGCGTCACACTTAGCACATTCTTTCCGACTAGTCTCGGATATTTTTGGTACATCACATGCTATATCTGTATTTTAATTTTCTCCCCTTATTTTAATCTCTTGATAAAAAATCTTGAACAAAAAGATTACCGTAGGCTATTAATAATCTCTCTTATTATCTTGTCTGTTATTCCAACTACCAGTGGCCTAGCTGTCGCTAGTGTCGAAAATGGCCCCGTTTATAGTCGATTCATTTGGTTAATTCTTATGTATTTTCTCGGCGCCTACATTTCAAAATACCAAGAGAGCGACCATTTACTAAAAAATGATCGTGAGTTTTTTATTAAGCTTAATATCTTCTCTTCATTTCTTGCTATCATCTTCATTTTTATCTTTAAGTATCTTTCAGTCTCATTTATGCCAAAAGTACCTATGTTCTATATGTGGCCGCCAAATTCCATTGTCGTTTTTCTCATGAGTGTGAGTTTATTTATAATCTTTGTAAAAACTAATCTAACAAAGAAGACTAAGGTTATTAAGTTTATAGAAAAAAATTCTCAACACACTCTTGGTATTTATCTGCTTCATGATGCACCTTATAATTATCTCATCTTTGCCGACTGTTTTATTTGGTTCCAGGGGTTTAGTACCTCTAAGAATCTCGTCTTCCTAATTGTTCTAATCACAATCCTCGTCTTTACTGTAAGTCTAATCGTCTCGATTATTAAAAAATTCACCGCCGACCGACTCTATCAGGTGATATTTGATAATATTGAACAGAAACTTAAAAAGTCCCTAAATTCTTCTCACTTATAAAAACATCCTCAATATGCTAAAATATAACCATAAAAGGTATGTATTGATATGGCCAAACAAGCAACAAGAAAACAGCGCAAAAATAAAGCCCCAATCTTTATTATTTTCTTTTTTATCCTTGCCATTATTACTACAATTATTGTTCTCAAAATTTTTAAAGTCATAGACCAAAAGGGAAAACCTTCTTCAAATTCTGAAAGTACAGAAATAGTTCATCAAAAAACCGATCAACCTTCTACTAATAATGAGAACCAACCAATTCACACTGAGGATGGTACAAAAGAAGATGCCGAGGCTGGTCGTACCCCAAAAACACCAGAACAGTATGAGGGGCAAGATGTTAATCAGCTTGATAAGCTAACTGGCACTATTACTTATTCCGAAAAGTCAGGCGATAAATATCGTATACGTGTTAATATTAATCAGTTTCTAAAACTTCCTGGTACCTGTAAACTCATTGTTACTTCAGCCAGTACTGTTGTATATACTCAAACTGTCAGTATTATCTCCAATCCTTCCTCTGGTAGTTGTGAAGGTTTTGATATTCCACTTTCTAGTATCCCCTCAGGTGATCTTAATATTAAAATCGAAGTTAACGCAAATCAAAAAACAGGTTTAATTGAAGGAAAAATTACTAACTAATGAAGAAAAATCTTGTACGTATTATTCCAGAGAACACGGATAGAAAAATAGTAGCCCATCATGGCGATGCGCCTGCTAATTTTTCTTTCTCAAAAACATCAAGAAATATATTAGTCCTTATTTTTGTTTTCTTTATGATTTCTGCTCTCAGTTTTTTACTTGCCAAAAATCTTAAAGAGTCGCAAGCCTATGATATTTCAAAATTTAGTGCAGGCAATATTATATCCGACTACACTATTTCAAATACTGAAACAATGAATGAACAGCAAATTCAGGAATTTCTAACCTCCAAGAATGCTTGTAGTGATCGCAATATTCAGCGGGCCGCCAACTTCCCAGGTTACCAGTACCACATTGAGAATGGAAAATTCGTCTGTCTTTCCGAAGAAACTTTTGAATATAATGGTGAAAAACAAACTGCCGCCAGAGTTATTTATCAAGCTAGTCGTGATTTTCAAATCAATCCACAGGTCCTCATTACCCTGATTGAAAAAGAGCAAAGCCTAGTTACTGATACCTGGCCAAATCACATTCAATACCGTAGTGCCACTGGTTTTGGCTGTCCCGACACCGCTGCCTGTGATGCAAAATATTATGGTTTCCGCAACCAAGTCAGAAACGCCGCCAAACTCTTTAGGGATGTCCTAGATGGTGGTTACACTAATTACCCAGTTGGTGAAAACTTTATTTATTACAATCCAAATTTCTCTTGTGGAGGCTCTAAGGTCTATGTTGAGAACCTTGCCACTTCTGCCTTGTATCGCTATACCCCATATCAACCAAATGCCGAGGCTCTTAAAAATTATCCAGGCACTTCGTATTGTGGTGCTTATGGTAATCGCAACTTTTATATGCTCTTTTCTCGTTGGTTTGGAGATCCTACTATTTCAAAACAAGTTATTAAATTTAAAACCATTGCAAGACCAGATGCCACAGCTAATCAACAGGGGGTTATTCAAGATGGTAAATACTTCCTCTCCACTGGCCTAGATCCAAACTTCTATCTTGATGTTCAGTATGCCAGCAAAAATGAGCATGCGCTTGTTCAGATGTATTCTCAATGGTCTAAAGAAAATCAGGCTCAGCAGTGGCAGTTTACCCATCTTGGTAATAATATTTACACTATCAAAAGTGTCCTCTCTAATAAAAATCTTTCATACAGCTTCGATGATATTCTAAACAAGCCACAGTTAAAGCTCACCACTGAAAATCTCGATGACTGCTCTAATCGCTGGAAAGCAGTTAAAAATCAGAATCAGTATACTTTTTATTCTTCCTGCGATGAAGCTAGAAGTCTAGCTGTACGTGGTCAATCCGTTACTTACGCTACCCCAGTAGAAGTTAATCTATCTAGTAATCCAACCCTGCAATCTGAACACTGGCAACTCACGCCTGCCTCCACTCCCGCTCCAATTAAGCCCCTCATTGAAGATGGCAACTATTATATTAAAACCTCCCTCAATCCAAACTTCTATCTTGATGTTGCTTTCTCCAGCCCAGCAGATTTTGCCAAAGTCCAACTCTATTCCCAATGGTCCAAAGAGAACAAAGCCCAGATCTGGAATATCAAACATCTAGGTAACAATAAATATCAGATTAAAAGCAGCCTTTCCGGTAAGCTCCTCAGTTTCAATCTCAACAACGTTTCAAATAATGAGCCAGTCTTCCTCCTGTCAGAAAGAAATAACAACTGTTCACAAATTTGGCAAGCTGAACAAGTAGATGGTGGCTTCTTCTTCCATACTACTTGTGATGAGAAAAAAGCATTAGATGTTAATGGTGCTCTTGCTTATTATGGTACACAGATTCAGATCTGGGATAAATGGTCCAATACCAATAAAGCTCAGATCTGGAGTTTAGAGAAAATCACCTCAAAGATCGAATCTGTTCCTGAACCTACTCCTGCGCCTGCCTCCACTCCCGCTCCAATTAAGCCCCTCATTGAAGATGGCAACTATTA
>CAUVQU010000010.1:0-36788 GCA_963554175.1 uncultured Candidatus Saccharibacteria bacterium
TTATCAAAACCCCAGAACGTACCGAAGATGTCCATGGTGATTGGTTTGAATATAAGTTGGGCGATGAAGAAGAAATCGCCAGCCTCGCTGAAGGCACCCGCTGGTGTGTCGTTGATCCCAATGTTGCACACAATTATTTAGTATACGGATACTATAGTAACTCCAGAGAAGATGATGACGATCAAATAGAAAAAACTGAAGCAAAATTCATCATCTTTAGATTAGAAGACCCAAACTCTCCTGGAGTCTTCGCTTCTAACGGTTCCGCCTCCATTCGTCTCGACCCAGATGGTATTGTTGATGAAATATCAGGACTAAACGATGGGCAAGCCGTTGAAGATGCTCTTGTTCCCATTGTTAAAGAAAAAGCATTGTCTCTACCAGGTGGCGAAAAGTATCTACAGAAGTTTGATGATAAACAAACTCTCATCAAGCTAGATAATAAAATGAAAGAAGGTGAAGACCTAACCAAAGAAGAGCTCAGTTTTCTCTATGAGTTGGATCGTCCAATCGCTACCCTAGACACCTATAATAGAGAAGATCCCAGAATCCCAGAATTAAAAGAAAAATATAGCATAGAATATGCCGTAGAAAAAGGAGTAGACGCTAATAAATTGGTCTCAAGTTTAGGGTCTAAAGATATTACTAAAAACTTAGATCTCTTTCTTAGGAATGGTGCAGATGTTGATGTTATATTAAGCAATCTGAAGCCAAACCAGATAGCCAATGATCTAGACACTCTCATAAAATATGGCGCAAATATTGATATTAATGAATTAGTTTCAAGCCTAGATTCACACAGTATTACCAGAAAACTAGACAAACTTCTCAGAAATGGTGCAGATATTGATCTTGTCGTAAATAGAATGTGGTATTCCGATATTGTGGATAAATTAGATTATCTCATCGAACACGGAGCAAACATTGATGTCAACGAATTAGTTTCGAGGCTAAACTCATTTAATATATCAGATAATCTAGATACCCTCCTTAAGAATGGTGCAGATGTTAACGTTGCTCTAAATAAAATGGACCCTTACTATATTGTAAATAAATTAGATTTTCTCATCGAACACGGAGCAAACATTGATGTCAACGAATTAGTTTCAAAACTAGGATCATATGACATCTTACAAAATCTAGACACCCTTCTTAAGAATGGTGCAGATATTGACGTTGATCAAATGCGTTATAGATTTTCATACTATACCCACTTTAATCTAGACGATCTCCTCCGACGCGGTGCAGATATTAATAATGTTGTAAATTATATGAATTCAAATTATATCGCAGCAGACCTAGAATATCTCTATAAAAATGGTGCAGACATCAATAATATTGTAAAAAATATGGATCCAAATGATATTGTATGGAAACTAGACTATCTTAATAAAAATGGTGCAAATATTGATATTAACGAATTAGTTTCAAAACTAGACTCCACTTATGTCTTCAGACGTATGGATTTTCTCTTAAGTCATGGCGCAGATATTGATATTATTGTAAAAAATATGGATCCAAAAAATATCGCACCAAATCTAGATTATCTCAGTAAAAATGGTGCAAACATCGATATTAATCAATTAGTCTCAAACTTAAGGCAAGAAGATATCACTAAAAACAAAAACCTAAACACTCTCCTCCAACACGGCGCAGATGTTAATCTTATAACAGAAAAATTGAGTAAGAAAGACATTGAGGATAATATTGATCTCCTTCGAAAATACGGCGCAAAACTCGATACATACCAAGAAAATAATTAATACTTAAATTCAAAATATTTTAGCTGACAAAACTACTCGTACCTCCATCAAAAACCCACTTTAGTTCATATCACGTTTATGCTAAAATATATACATGATATTGTTCGACCACGTCACCAAACATTATCACGGCGATAGCCGAGCTGCGCTTGACAACATCTCAATGCACATTGCTGCTAATGAGTTCGTTTTTCTTGTCGGTAAGTCTGGTGCTGGTAAATCGACTCTTCTAAAAATGATTACTAAAGAAGAGACCCCTGATTCAGGTAAGATCGTCATCGGTGGCATTGATCTTGATTATGTAAAAAAGAAACATATCCCTAATTATCGTCGACGTATTGGTGTAGTTTTTCAGGACTATAAACTACTCCCCACCCGCACAGTCTACGAAAACGTCGCCTTTGCCCTAGAAATCGCTGGTATGAGTAATCACGAAATCGAAAGCACTGTACCAAAAGTCCTTGATCTGGTCGGACTCTCTGAAAAGGCCTACCGCTTTCCAGATAATCTTTCCGGTGGTGAAAGACAGCGTGTTTCTATCGCTCGCTCCGTCGCTAGACAACCAAAGATTCTTATTGCCGACGAGCCAACAGGTAATTTGGATGTTTTAACTTCTAAAGAAATTATTGATTTATTACAAAAAATTAATGACTATGGCACCACAGTTTTAGTCACTACTCACGACGCAAGCATTGTTAACCTGCTTAAAAAACGTGTTATTACGATGAAGGATGGCAAAATTGTTTCTGATCAAAAAGAACATGGCATTTATCGCCTTGATGCCAATAATGACGGTATTTCCCGCCTGCCTCACCCTGGCTACATGCGCGCCACTTCCTTCCTTTCCCCCGAAGAGAATCATCAGCGTCAGAGCAGTCATCTCTCAACCGATAAAACTTCTTCAATCACTATCCATACAAGTAAAACTCTAGAAATTAATGAAAACAAAGCACCAAAACGTCGTCATCTAATTCAATAGGAGTATCATGACTAATAAATCCAAGAATACAACCATCGATCGCCTAAAAACTATGTCTAAAAATAGTCGTGGCAATTTTATACGTAATAATCTACGCATTCTAAAATACGGCATTATTGGTTACGGACGTAACATCTGGCTCTCAATCACCTCAACCTTTGTAATGACTCTCACCCTTATTCTTCTTTTCGTCACCGTCATTGCCAGCATGATTCTTTCTGCCACTGCAGATCGTATGCGTGACAAAATTGACATCACTATTTTCTTTAAACCAGGCACCGAAGTTGTCGCACTCCAAGAAATGTCAGACATTATAAAAAAAGATGCCAATGTTAAGACCACCGAATATTCCACCTCCGAGCAAGAATACAATAAAGTCATAGAAGACTCTAAAAAAACTGGTGACGCAGCCCTACTTGCTACCCTAAATGATAGTGACATGAAAGAAGCAATGCTAAAATCCATGCAATCCACACTACGCATTAAAGTCTATAATGCCGATCATCTTGATAACATTAAAGACATCGTCAACACTAACCCTACTTTCAAAGAAAATCTCGACACCAAAAGGGAACCAACCTACAACACAAATAATACCGCCATCGAGACCATCGCTTCCTGGGCCAACATTGCAAAGACCGGTGGATTTGCACTTTCTGGAATCTTCCTTGTTATCTCAATTCTCGTTATCTTCAACACCATTCGCATGGCAATCTACTCCCGCAGTGAAGAAATCTACATGGAGAAACTAGTTGGTGCTGACAACCATTTCGTACGAGGTCCGTTCCTAGTCGAAGCCATGATTTCCGGCATCCTAGCTGGCATCTTCGCCACCATCCTAGGTTTTCTCACCTTTGGTTTTGCTGCCCCAAAACTCACCTCCTATGATATTGATATCAACGAAATCAGTAAAATCATTTATTCACCTAGCTATTTTCTAGTATCTCTTGCGCTCATCCTTCTTGGTACTATTATTGCCTTTACTTCTTCCAGGCTCGCAGTCTCTAAATACCTAAAAAGAGTTTAAAAATCATTTTCTTTTGACATCGGATAATTCTTATGTTAAAATTTTTATGAAAAATATAACGTCCTGAAAGGAGGTTACATGACAAAAACCAAAACAACTATTAGCAAAAAAAAGAAGAGTACAAAAAAACTAAACTTTAAGAACTTCTTTATTTTTACTATTATTTTTGCCACTCTAGTTGCATCTTTGCCTAACCTTTTTTCTACCGATAAATCGGCATCTGCTATCGAAAATGAGGCCTATTGTACGTCCAGTGCCTGTCGCGCAGCAAAAAAGGCCGAGAACGAAGCCGTCGCCAAAGCCAATGAGGCCTCAAAGGCGGCCACTACTCTTGAAGGAGAAGTAGAGCGTTTGCAACAGGAAATCAGCATGTATGAGGCTAGAATTAAAACTAACGAGGCTGAAGCCGAAGACCTTAAATTAAAAATCGAAGAAAGTACAAAAAAACTTAAACTTCAACAGCAAGCCCTAGCCAACCTCTTAATTAATATGCATTTTGAAGAAAAAGGCGACGCCATTATGATTTTGGCCGGCTCAAAATCAATCTCTGATTTTGCAGAGCGTCAAACTCGTGTTGATACGGCAAAAAGTCAAGTTACCATTTCAGCTCAAACCGTCAAAAGCATTAAGCAAGACCTCGAAAAACAGAAGGTCGAAGTTGAACGTGTCATCGCTGACCAGCAGATTCAAAGAAAAGCCATCGAAGATAAGAAAATTGAACAGCAAACCCTCATTATCAAATATCGTGACAATGCCGCTGCCTTCGCTCTTGAAGCTGCCACCTCCCGTGAAGAAAAAATTAAACTTATTAACCAAGAGTATCAGAATCACCTATTAAGCCTCCGTAATCGTGGTGGTTTCGGCACAGTTGCTGATGGCTATAACAGCTATGAAGCCTTCATCGGCAATTACGGTTTCGCCTGCCCTCGTGACAATATTCGCGGTATCCTTGATACTTATTACACCTGCCAATGTACCAGTTATGCTGCCTATAAGGCCATCGAATATTGGGGGCCTCGTGTTCGCGTTACTGGTTGGGGTAATGCCTATAGCTGGGCCTCCGCTGCCAGGGCTCTCGGTTATCGTGTAGACCGCATCCCGAGCGCTAATTCTATTGGCCAAACCGCCTCCGGAGCCTGGGGCCACGTTTTCTGGGTCGAATCCGTTAATGCCAACGGCACCATCAATGTTTCTGAATACAATAACGCCTACTCCTCAAGGTCCGGACAATGGGGCGATTTCGGTTACCGTATTGGCGTTAACCCTTCCGAATATTATTTTATTCACTTTGACTAAAATCTAGCCGCGTTTATAATGCTTCTGCTATGCTATAATAAAAGCTATGAATAAGAAGCAGAAGCAAGTTAATCTAGGTACTACAATTTTTTCCAGCTTAATTACCCTTGCTATTGGTATATTTCTAGGATCTAATTGGAATAATCTATACCTTCAATTTTCACCATATATCAATCCGGCTCAAAAAGTCACTAGCAACATCAAGTGGGACGATTTAAATGAAGTTTATTCACAGATTTCCTCAAATTTCGATGGTAGCATTGATAAGACAAAGCTTATTGAAGGTGCTAAAAAGGGCTTAACCGCCGCTCTTGACGACCCCTATACAGTCTATTACGATTCAAAAGAAGCAGCTGAATTCAAATCTGACCTTAAGGGAGAAATTAAGGAAGCTGGTGTTGGGATTGAAATGATGAAACAAGGTGACTACGTCGTCGTTACTCGCACTCTACCAAACAATCCAGCCAGAAAAGCTGGCGTGCATGCTGGCGATATCATCTTCGCCATTAATGGTGAAGAGGTCTGGGATAAAGACACTGAAATTATTGCCAGTAAATTGCGTGGTCCTTCTGGTGAAAAAGTAAAATTAACAGTTGCTCGCGACAAACAAAAACTTGATTTTGAACTAGTTCGAGAAAAAATCAACAACGTCTCTGCTGACATCACTTATCAAGACAAAACTGCTATTATTTCTGTCTATCGTTTTAGTGAGGATACTGGTACTTTAGTCCAATCTTTTACTAAAGACTTTAAGAATAAGGGAATCAATAAAGTTATCCTTGACTTAAGAAATAATGGCGGTGGCTACGTAACTGCAGCTCGCGACCTCTTATCTCTCTGGCTTGACGGTGATAAAATCCTGACCCAAAAGTCTGCTACAATTGGTCAGACAATTACCTACGCCAAACGCGGCGAAGCCACCCTAAAAGACATGAAAACTATCGTTCTAGTTAACAACGCCACTGCCTCTGCTTCTGAAATCGTTGCTGGCGCCCTCAAGGACTACAAGAAAGCAACTATCCTAGGTACAAAAACTTATGGTAAAGGCGTTGTTCAAACCATGCTCGAACTATCCGGTGGTTCGCTCCTCAAGATCACCACTGCGCACTGGTACACCCCAGAAGGCCAAACTATTAATAAAACTGGTATTTCTCCTGATGTTGAAGTAGAGCGCTCTTACAGTGATATTAATTCTGGCAAAGATCCGCAACTTGATAAAGCCAAAACTCTCTAAATCTGCTATAATAAACCTGTTATGATAAAAGTTTATACCACACCTACATGTATTTATTGTCACGCCTTAGTTAATTGGCTTAATGAAGAGGGAATTGAATACCAAGAATTTGATGCCGCATCAATGCCTGGTATTACTACCGTTCCTGTCACTCTTATTACCGACCACGAGGATAAAAATCCTGTTCAAATTATCGGTTTTGATCGTGAAGCTATTACTGAGACACTAAATCAATTAAAAGAACAATAAATTTATAAATATCCCACCTAGAAATTATAAGAAAAACTAAAATCAGAAAGGAAGATGTGCAGAAAGAGCAGAAGCCTACACTTTTATTTGTCCACGGTTTTCGCGGCAATCATTTTGGCTTATCTGATATAATTCATAACTTTGAAGTCCTTGGCTACAAAGTTTATTGTCCAGACATTCCTCCAGCCTTTAATACCCAAGATGAAGCACTTCCTAAACTTAAAGATTTCACCGCCGATGCTTATGCCACTTGGCTAGCCGATTATATTCTAAATAACAAAATAGATCATCCTATCCTCATCGGCCATTCAATGGGATCACTCACTGTGGCTGCCACTGCCGAGAAATACCCCAACCTTATCCATCAAAAAGTCTTTTTTCTATCCCCAATTTCTGAACCTACCCCAAAATTTCTTCGCCCCATCATTCCTTTAATCGCCTTTGTTCCCAATAAGCTTGTTTGTTACATCGTTACTAAATATTTAATCGGGACGCTTGGCAAGAAACAACTTCCAAGAATTCTTGATCTAACTTATCAATGTGCTAAAAAATTCACCAGTATTTCTGATGAAATTAAGGCTGCAAAGTTTTCAGTTTCTCACTCTATATCTGATTTCAACTTCAATAAAGAATGTTATTTTATTGCAGGCACTGAGGACAAACTCAACCACCAAAAACAAACCAAGAAAATCGCTGAAAAATATAACGCCAAGGTGCATTTTATTAAAAAATCAGGCCACCTCATTAATTACGAAGTGCCTGATCAACTTTCTGAAATTATTCAAAGCTATCTCTAGCTTAAAATTGATTTCCCCTAATCTGTCACCCAACGAACTAAATTCTTATATTCCGCTGACTCTTTATCATAAGTATCTAAAATGTCCTGAATGTAAGTTTTTCCATTTGAAATATTTAACGTTTCCACGTCCGGGCAAGACGCCAGCAAACGAATAATTGCCTCATCCGTATCTATGTTAGTCATTGACTTCTTTTCACCACTTCGATAGGAAGCAACTCGTAGTTCTTTATATACAAAACGTTTTATTCCAGCCTGTAAACAATATTTCAAGCAATTTTCGCAGGTTGCCATTTTATTATATAAAGTACAACCGGTCAAATCCCGCCCTGCAAAGATGACCGCATTCATTTCAGAATGAATCGCAAAATAATATTTCATTGGACGCTCAGAAAGCGTCATTTTTGATTCGTCTGCCCCCTGAATCGTGCCATTATAACCAAAAGACACCGGTCGCCTTCGTGCATCAACAATCACACATCCATTTTGCGAAGAGGGGTCCTTTGAACGTTTTGCCACCTCCTCAGCAATCCCCATGAAGTAACTATCCCAATCCCTATGTTTTTGCATCTCTAAATTCATCACACTCCTTTTTTAAAAACTCTATCCTAGTCATACACTTCTGTCAATTATATCTTGCTTATGATAAGTGTTATTTACAACACAAAACAGAGACAAATACTATTTTCTAGAACCAAACCCTCATTAAAACCTTGTTTTCTTCACAAAATCGCTACATACTAGATTTAACCTTTTCTAAGCCTAAATCTATCTTGGGGTCTATCTTATGCGCCGACCTTTTAGATGCTTTTTGTTATTTATTTATCTTATTATTTTTTCATTCTTATTTCTCTCATTAAGGTCTCTATCCTTAGCTACCCACGCCACCTCCGCAACGCAGCCTTGCGTCGACTATCTTGTCGTCTTCGCACGTGGCTCCGGGGAAGAACTCCACACCAATATCGATCATCAAGCCTTCTCTAAAGCCATGTCGGAAATATTTCATAAATTACCCCAATATAGTTATAAGTATTATCAACTGGGAGAATCTAGCTCTTTTGGGCAGCCATATCCTGCTATTGGTATTGAAGATCCCAAAGTTATATCTGGGGCTATCTTGAGTGGCGGAAAAGCTTATGCCTTTGGACGAAGTGTTAAAGCCGGCATTAATGAATTAACTAATCTCTATCAACAAGTCACCAAAACCTGCCCAAACACCCAATTTATTCTTTCCGGCTATTCACAAGGAGCCATGGTCATAACCTATACGATTAGACATCTTAACCCCGATAAAATTCTCTATATCGCAAATTTTGGAGATCCAAAACTCTACCTACCAGAGGGCAAGGGAATTATGCCAGATGCCTGCAAGAATTTAAACCTTTCTCCATATCGGCAAAATATTCCAGACTGCTATGTCGAACACGGCCTACTTGGCGGATTAGATCCTTATATCTACACAAAATATCATCAAAAAGTCGGTGCCTGGTGTAATATCGCTGACTTCATCTGCGGCAGCACTTTTGATCCTCTGGGCTTATCCGATCCCACTCAAAACTCAAAAAATAATATATTCGCCAACATCTTTAACGGTCACGTTTCCTACTCAAGACGTGGTGCCTATCAAGAAGCAGCCCAGATAATCTACCAAAAGATCACACAAAGATCTAATCAATCACCCACACAGGAGCAAACACTCATTCATTATTATCATCCAGAACAACTAAATATTGGCCCACTATCCAAACTTTATTCCAACCGCCCTCAACCCTCTAAGCGTTCACATATTAATAATGAATTGGTTATTATGTTGCCTACTTTTTTAACCGACCCAGGTGACGCCAGGGAATATTTACTACTCAATCAACTATTCGATAAGTCTTATAATCACCATTTTCACATTCATCTATATCAGTATGGTTTCTTTCCGACCAGTCTCCCAGACTCACCTATCTATTTTTCCCAAAAGCTTGATCAAAATGCCCCAGCTTCCTACAAACAAGGTGTAAGATATATCGCAAGCATGTATACAACTGACATGAGCTCAGAAAGCTGGGATCAAATCCTTAAAATTCTTCGTGGCAGAATCTATAATCCGCCAAACATCAATTTACCCCGCCTTCTCGATCATTCACTTTATGACGTAATCGCTAATGCACCCTGGACCACAAAAGCCAACCATCTTCTCTTTCTATTAACTCCAAACCAAACAATTAATTTTAACTATGCCAACAAGGAGCCACTTGCCGACTTGATTAATCAACAAATTAAGAAAAAACAACTTTCAACCTTTATTTATAATTTTAATCCGTCTCTTTCAAAACATCTTAAGACCTATAACACTGTTGACCCTGAAAATATTTTCGATACCGATCACGATCCCGACGATATTATCCAGCACATTCTCCAAGAAAACCGAACTCAGCAGCTCAACCAACTGCTTCGTCCGCGCTTCGATTCCTTAGACCTAAAATATAATGGTCAGAATATTCTTCTTAGTAACCCAGCCAGAAGACTAAAAAGAAGTATTAGTACAGATAATCTTGCAAGACCTTCCTATAGATGGACTACTAACCAATCAGGAGAAACGCGAGAATATATAACTCAAGACCCGAATCTACGTCTACATATAGATTCGCTCCTGCCAAATCTCATTCAAATCTATGACCACAAGGAAGTATTACAGCAAACTAATCTAGTTTTCCTACCAAAGAAAATTCACGAGCCTCAAACTTCTAAGAATTTAGATTCAACCATTTTTCCATACCGCCTTGTTATTATCGATGACTATATTGCTGGCTTCACTGATCAAAAGCGGCTGATTTTTAAAAATGTTGACCCTACCGCCCCACACACGATACGCGAAATCAAATTCAGTAGTCTTGGGCGCATTGTTAGCCAAAAGATCAACTCTATCCCAATTCAAAATAAAATCGAATCCCTTAACCAAAAGCCTTCAAATACCACACAGGACATAGCTCAGCAAAACACTTCAAACACACAGACGACCTACACTAAAAACACCGAGACAAGCCCAAATCTAGTTTCTTTAATTAATAAACTACCAAATTGTGGCGTAAAAAAGCGCTTCCCATTACCGCAAATTCAGTACTTTAACGCTTATTTTTACTAGCTTGCCCACTCGAAGACAAATGCCAGTGGTCGCCATATTCACAATGATAGACAGTCAACTCTGGAGCCCCATAGTCATGAGCCACCACCTGCGCCGCCACCTCAGCTTCATCTCGCGAAGCATAGCAAATCTTCTGGCTATCACCAACCCAGCATCGCTTTGGTTCATAACTACCAAAATTAATTTTTTTCATACTCTGTTATTATACTATTATCTCTGTAAAATTATGTATAAAATACAACAAAAATATAAGCAGTTTCCATTGACACACTACATATAGTGTCATAAAATAAACACAGACACTAAATATAGCGTCATCAATACTAGACTAATAACAAAAATTTAATCAAAAAACATTGAAGAAATTTTGGACACAATCAAGGAGGTAATTTTTTATGTTCAAAAAAATCGTCAAACGTGATGGAAAGATTGTTGACTTCAACCTAGACAAAATCACCGATGCCATCGCTAAGGCCGGCGCCGTAACCGAAGAATTCAAACACGATCGTGCAGCCCAATTATCCGAAAAAGTACTTAAACTTGCTGAAGAAACCGTTAAAGAGCGCACTCCTACCGTTGAGCAAATTCAAGACCTAGTTGAGAAAGTCTTGATGGATTCAAGCTTCAAGCGCACCGCCAAAGCTTATATCACTTACCGACAGGATCGCAATAAAACCCGTAATGCAAAATCAAACCTTATGGGTGTCTACAAAACAATTGCCATCGCCGATGCTTCTGAAGACTCAGATGTTAAGCGTAGCAACGCCAACGTTGACGGCAACTCTGCGATGGGTAAAATGCTACAATTTGGCGCCGAAGGTTCAAAAGTCTTCGCCAAAACCGTCCTTGTAGACCCACGTTTTGCTGCTGCTCATGATAATGGCGATATTCACATTCACGACTTAGATTTTTACGCCACTGGTACATTAACTTGTTGTCAAACTGACCCACTTAAACTATTCGCTAATGGTGGATTCAATACTGGACACGGGCATCTTCGCACTCCAAACTCCATTGCCTCCTACGCTGCTCTTGCTGCAATCATCCTCCAAGCGAACCAAAACGAACAGCACGGTGGTCAGTCAATTCCAAACTTTGACTACGCTATGGCTCCAGGTGTAAATAAGTCTTTCAGAAAAGCTCTTCGCAGTAATCTAGAGAAATACAACAAATACTCTGGCAAAAAAGTAGATATTAAAATCCCAGACGACATCGCTTATGGTGACACTGAGACTCTTAAGAAACTTAAAATTCCAGAAACTGTTATCGAAACTTCAAATGAAGACGTCGAGAAACAAACTTTCCAAGCTATGGAAGGATTCATCCACAACCTCAACACCATGCATTCTCGCGCTGGCGCCCAGGTTCCATTTACTTCCATCAACTTCGGAACAGACACCACCCCAGCCGGTCGCTTAGTTACTAAAAACCTTCTAGAAGCAACCGACAAAGGTCTCGGACATGGCGAAACCCCTATCTTCCCAATCTCAATCTTTAAGGTAAAAGAGGGTGTCAGCTACAACCCTGAAGATCCAAACTACGACCTCTTCAAACGCTCAATGGAAGTTTCCTCAAAACGCCTATTCCCAAACTTCACCTTCATTGATGCACCTTTCAATCTTAAATACTACAAAAAGGGTGACTACAATACTGAAATCGCTACCATGGGCTGCCGTACTCGTGTCTTCTCATCTGTTTTCCCAGAATCAGACGGTATCGTCACTGGTCGTGGCAACAACTCATTTACTACCATCAACCTTGTTCGCCTTGGTATTAAGCACGGTATTGCCCTTAAAGAACGCAAAGAAGCCGACTGGACTGGTTTCTACAAAGACCTCGACGATCTCATGGATCTCTGTAGAGACCAGCTCCTTGAGCGTTACGAGTTCCAAGCTAACCAACACGTCCGTAACTTCCCATTCCTCATGGGTGAAGGTAACTGGTTCGGCAGCGAAAAGCTTAAACCAAATGATACCCTTCGTGAAGTTATTAAACACGGTTCACTCTCCATTGGTTTCATCGGTCTCGCCGAAGCTCTCGTTGCAATGATCGGCAAACACCACGGTGAGAGCGAAGAAGCTAGGGAATTAGGTCTCGACATTATTACTCACATGAGCAAACGCTGTGATGAGTACGCCAAGAAGTATCATCTAAACTTTGGTCTTATCGGTACTCCAGCTGAAGGTCTCTCTGGTCGCTTTACTAAGATTGACCGTAAAGAATTCGGCACCATCAAGGGTGTAACTGATCGTGACTACTACACCAACTCCTTCCACGTACCAGTCTACTATCCAATCTCAGCCTTTGAAAAGATCGAGATCGAAGCTCCTTACCACGCTCTCTGTCCAGCTGGACACATCTCCTACATCGAGCTCGATGGCGATCCATCACAGAACATTGATGCCTTTGAAGCCGTCATTCGTAAGATGCACGATTCAGGCATTGGCTACGGTTCAGTCAACCACCCAGTTGACCGCGACCCAGTCTGTGGCTTCTCCGGTATCATCGCCGACACTCGCTGTCCATCATGTGGTCGTATCGAAGATGACGTTCCATTCGAAAGACTCCGCCGTATCACCGGTTACCTCGTAGGTTCTCTCGAACGCTGGAATGATGGCAAGAAGGCTGAGGAACATGATCGTGTTAAACACAATGTCTCCGGCACTTACACTAAAGCCCAAAAAGCCGCTCGTGAATGCGCAAAAGCAAACTCAGCAGCTGCTTTCGGTAAAGAATAAAGAACACCGACATTAAAAGTTAGGAGCAAGTCTCCTAACTTTTAATTATTAAACTAATAAGGAAAACTATGGCTCAAGAATTTGTCTCACCTGTCGCCGGCTCCAATAGCCAGTACCTCAGATTATCTGGACCTATCGAACATGACAGTATTGTTAATGGCTACGGACTTCGTGCCGTCATCTGGACCCAAGGTTGCTTCATTGGCTGCGAAGGTTGTCAAAATCAAGAAACTTGGGACCCTGAAGGCGGTGTCTTAGTCAGCGTAGAGGATATAAAAGAAGAACTTCGTCAACTCAAAGGCCAAACTGGACTCACCTTCTGCGGCGGGGAACCGTCAATTCAAGCTGCCGCCTGCATTGAGATCGCTAAGTTCGTAAAAGAAGAACTTGGCTGGAATGTTTGGTCATTTTCTGGATATACCTACGACGAGATTAAGGCTAAAAACAACCTTCAATGGGAGTTCTTCAAGACCTTAGATGCTCTTATTGATGGACCGTTTGTTTTAGCCGAAAGAGATTTAACCCTTCGTTTCCGTGGCTCCCGAAACCAGCGCCTCTTACACCTTAAAGATGGCGAAATTACCTCCATTGAATAAAAGTTTTATCTAAAACCATAAAAAATAACCTCATAAAGAGGTTATTTTTCTTACTGCTTTAACCTAGATTTTATTTAGCAAGTCATTCGCGCGAACAATCATTTCATCAGATTCATCAGTCTTAATCACGTAAATTGGCTTTGAGCCGACAGCTGCAATATTACATTGTCTCTCATTCATATCGCCAGTATTTTTTTCTTCATCGATTGTAAAACCAAGATACCCAAGCTTCTGCACCACTCGACGCCTCACATCATCAGACCTTTCGCCAATTGTCGCAGTAAAGACTAGAGCATCTACTCCACCCAAAGAGGCTGCCATTTGACCAATTGCAGATTGTAGACGATAAATATATAGGGCATGTGCAAACACACCGCGCGAGTCACCTTCATCCCTTAACTTAATAATTTCGCGCATATCATCACTTTGGCCAGATACACCCAAAAGTCCACCCTGCTTATTTAGATATTTTTCAAGCTCATCATCTGTTTTTAACCCTAGCTCACGCTTAATTGCAAGTGCAGCAGCAACATCCATCGAGCCAGTCCTTGTTGCCATCATTACCCCCTCAAGTGGAGTATAGCCCATGGTTGTGTCATGTGATTTACCATTATACACTGCAGTAATTGACGAGCCTGAACCAATATGGCAAACAATCATCTTTTCTTCTAAAATATCCTGCTCATGCATATATCTAGCAATCGAGCCAACCGAAAGACCATGATACCCCCAACGTTTAATATCATATTTATTAGCAACCTCAGTATCGATTGCGTAAGCCTTCATTAATTCTGGCCTTGAATTATGAAAACCAGAATCTGAAATCGCGATCACAGTAGTTTCCTTAAAAGTCTTTTTTAATTGCTCAATTTCGTTAGCAATTACAGGTGCATGTAGTGGTGCTCTTGCTTTTGCGGTCTCAAGTTGAACCAGACACTCTTCATCTACAATATGGTCTTCTGCAAAATAACTTCCTGGTGCAGCCACGCGGGCTAAAATTGCATCAAGTTTGGTTGGACCACCAACATACTGCTCGTCCACTAAGATTTTTTCCAAACCAGATACCACCTCATTAAGAGTCGTAAATTTTGTTTCCGTTTTATTTTTTGTACCATCAGCTTTTTTCAGCGTATATACAATCTTGTCCCCCTCAAACTCAAAATGCAATGCGCATAGAAAGTTATTACCACGATATAGAGCATATTTCCGAGAACTACTCCCAGGGTTAGTAATCAGAATTAATCGATCGTTATTCATCATTTACTCCTCTTTTATATCATCATTATATCCTAAATATCTTTTTTATGCAGAGATTATTTAGCACTCTTGCATTTTGAGTGCTAAAACACTATAATTAATAGTAATTATGTCTACACAAAAAGATTATTATGAAATTTTAGGCGTATCCAAAAACGCATCTGATGACGAGATTAAGAAAGCGTATCGAAAACTCGCCTTTAAATACCATCCAGATAAAAATCCTGGCGATAAGGAAGCTGAAGCTAAATTCAAAGAAGCTACAGAAGCAAACGAGGTACTTTCCGACAAACAAAAGCGTGCACGCTACGATCAATTTGGTCATGCAGGTGTAGGTGGAAATTCCAACAACGGCGGCGGCAATCCTTTTAGTGGCGGCAGCTACTCATTTAATGGTCAAAACTTCAATTTTGATTTTGGCGGAGATGGCAACATCGATGACATCTTCAGTACTCTCTTCGGCTTCGGTGGAGGGCGAGCCCAAAGACGTCGTGGTGCAGATTATCGAACCGTTCTGACCGTCTCATTTGAAGAGTCAATTTTTGGTACCACCAAAGCTGTTCAAGTCGACGGAAAAGAGATTAACCTAAAAATCCCGGCTGGTATCGATGATGGTCAATCTATTCGACTACGTGGACATGGTGGACCCGCCCCTGACTCCTCTGGAGAGGCTGGTGACTTATTAGTTCAAATTCGAGTTCGTCCCCATAAGACCCTGACGCGCGAAGGTTATATTATTCTTTCCGAACAACATATCTCTATGATCGACGCCGCTCTTGGTTGTGAGGTAGAAATTGAAACTATTGACGGTAAAATCACCATGAAAGTACCTGCTGGCACTCAATCCAGTACTCCATTTAAACTTTCCGGACACGGTGTACCTATGCGCGGAGAGGAACGTGGCCCGCATATCGTAAACATTATTGTCGATACCCCAACCAACTTGTCCAAGAAACAAAAAGAATTACTTGAAGAGTTTCGTACCGCAAAAAAACGTGGTTTCTGGAATTAATTCTTATCCACAAACAGCCTTATGCTATAATTATCTAAGTAATGACGATTGAGAATACAGAAAACGGCAAGAATATAACAAGCAAACAATCTCATCCCTTATTGATTTTTCTAGGACTTATTATTACCCCTTTCTTGGTGGTAGGGACAACATTTTCTGTTTTTCAAACAAAACCAGTCTACGCTGAAGACTATGATCTAAATACAATAACTCATAAAAAGCTAAACGATTTAGAAAGAGGAAACATCTCCACTGGTTGCGCCTCGATTCAGGTTAGTCTGAGAAATCTACAAAAAAATGATTCAAAGACTCGTGTCCTCCTTGGTACTAGTTATCAAACGCTCTTAACCAACTATCTTTCACCCTTAAACATTCGTCTTATCAAAAACAATTTGCCAGACATTAATCTCAGTCGCATTCAAACTGAAATGTTCGCCTCCCGTAATGATTTTACAAATATTTTTATTACTTACAGTCAACATTTAGAAACACTCATCTCTCTAGACTGCAAAAATCAGCCTAATGCATTTTATTATGAGCTTGAAAATGTGCGTTTTTTACGAGAAAAGCTCGAAGACTCAGCTACAAAAACCAACAACATTATTTCCTCACATCTCCAATTAGTAGATCAGCTTAAGCATAACATGACGATCAAAGATTCCGAGAACCAGAAAAAGGAAAATCAATGAACCACTTTACGTCAAGAGGAGGTAAAGCTCTAATCCGATTAGGTATCATCTCCACCATAATTGCGATCGCAACAACCGGCCTATCTTTATATTTCTATCACGCCAGTGGCGATATTTACATCGACCGTTCTCGACCTGGATTCCTCCCAGAAAAGCACGAAAACGAACAATTCGACAATAATTCATCCTATCGTTTTTCTGAAGAAGGCAAAATTAGCGAACAAGAAATTGAAGAATACCTAGAGAATATTCGACCAATCATCAATACTATCAACGAGACTAAAAAACCGTTTTCCAAAGATAGTCTTTCTGATAAATCGCTAGGTATTTCTAATTAGTCACCACCCCACAACCGCACAAAACTAGAGTCCACCAATATCTCACCTTTTGCATTCTTTTCTACTATTCAATATAAGACTTTACAAAATCTATATTTTATTTTAGAATATATAAAATCTAGTATTATTATTTGAGTAGGGAGAATTTAAAATGGGGTCGCTAAGGGAAGCGCTATTAAAGAATGGCGTATTTTATTTTGAGAACGACGGCATCAGATATACAGTCGAAGGCGGGGCCGGTTGCTATATGGTTGTTAGAGACGCCAGTGGTATTGTTCGCTATCGTATCGAAGGGTCAGAGCTTAGCTCAGATCTAGTAGTACGCGACATTTCTTCCGGACTCGTGGCTTTTACTGTCAATTCAGCCTCCTTGTTCTAGAAACACTTTTGATGTCTTTTGCTATAATATACTTATGGCTATCATAATACCAATCGCAATCTTTCTACTTTTCTACTTATTCAAAAGACGTTTAGGTTCACCAACCCTAGCCTCAATCGCTGGGGCACTTATTTACAACCTCTTTATTGAAGATATCGTTCGCTTCACCTCAAGCTTTATCTCAACTATTCCTGGTTCCTATATCCGATTTTTCGTATTATGCTTTTTTATCCTCCTGCTTCCTCTTATTTTATATTTTCGCCAGTCACATAGCCATTCAACTGGTCTTTTTTACATTATTAAATGTCTCGGTTTGACCAGTTTTATTTTTATATTGTTGGCACCGCAACTGCAGTTGTTTTTGCCATTCGATCAAATAAGTACCAATATCTTGCATACCATCACTCCTTTTAATCGTTTGATTATCCTGCTTTGTTCTGTCTTCGCCTATCTTGATATTCTTTTTTCGCAAAAAGAAATATAAACAGGCAATTATTAAGTATAGATAGAAAAAACTTATATTATTTTTTGCCACCGTTACTGTCAAAATCTGTATCTTACTAAAATCCCCAATCATCTTAATCTGCAACTCCAGAAGACTAACCCCTCCACTAAAAAGAAAATAGAGGTGTCCGTAAATCCAGGACGGCAAAATTCCAACCATTGTAATACTAAATAGAATCATCGGCATCAATGGCGATAATACTACCGTCATAAGAATAGACAGCCACGAAAAGCGACCAAAATAGTACAAGATTATCGGTAGAACCATTAGATTAACAGCCACCGCTACAATCAACCCCGTTCGAAGATTAAACACACTATCGATTTTAGCCAACATCGTTCTTAAATAGCCCTTCTTTTCCAAGCTTCTTTTTTTATTAAAACCTTTTCCAAACAAGAAACCCTCTATCAATGGATTAAGGACCAATATTCCAACATATGCCAGCATCGATAATTGCCAACCAATATTATTAATAAAATTTGGATTAATTAACAGTGTTATTGTAAACGTCAAAAATAAAATTCTACCTTTATCTAGTTTTCTTCCATAATAACTTGCAAAAATTTGACAAAAGACCACAATTGCTGCTCGCATTAGTGATGGGGTAGGTCCAATCATCATAATATATAACAGAACAAAAACTCCACAAAAATAGCTTTTCACTAATCTAGACATGGGCTTTAGTCCGTCGGATAGTATCTTTACTAAAACTACTAGATGCATTCCCGAAATCACGATTAAATGCGTTAAACCGATTTCGCTAATCTCTTCTTTTAGACTACTACTTAGGCCACTTTTATCCCCAACTAAGTACGCCACGGCCAAACCGCTTATTTTTGGGTCAAGTCGATTATTTAAATTTGTCTTTATATAATCACGAAAACTATTTTCTTCCCGCGGACTCCGCAATTTGTCATCTTTAAACTGATATTTTGTCTCGGCGGGAGACCTACAACTCACCCTCAAAAAAGTTATTATTGCAATTACAATGATTATTATTTTACTAATTTTATTCACCATAAAACCTCATTTAATTTCCGCCCCAAACTTACTTCATTAGCACAGTATTATCAAGACTCTTTTGAAAAAATCCTCACAAATCTTTATAGTAACAGGGAGAAAAATCTTTACCATAAGCAAGATATTTTTAATCAACATAAGCAAGATATTGAATAACAGTCATAAACAGTATTAGCCATAAATTCTTCCATGTTTCTCATTAGATTCATATTAATAGACCTGCTCTTAAAACTTGCATTCTCTCCCCCTACGATATAAGCTAGATGTAATGAGAAAAAAAGAACCTAGAATTGCCACACCAAAACTCCCCCTCTTTATTTACGACTTTGCCACCACGGGACAGGGAATTGCTACCCTAAATTCAGAGCTCATTATTAACCAGCAGTCTTACTCCGAACTGGTCGGCGTCAAGGTTTTACTCTGGAATGCACTTCCAGGAGAGGTAGTTTCCAAATTTCAAATTGTTACCCAAAAACCACATTTTATTGAAGGGATCGCCATTGAATTTGAAAAACAATCCGAATCCCGCGTTGCGCCACAAGACAAACAATTCCTCTCAACTTCCCCCTGGCAAATTCTAAATGATCAAGCCGAATTATCCGCCAAATCAAATATCTTAGTTTCTCTCTTTAATCACCTCAGCAAAACTCGCCCTATCGACGAGGAGCTAATCCAGAATATTCCTATTCATCAATCTCCAAAAAATTATTTCTATCGCAACAAGATGGAATACTCACTTTACTACAACCACGAAATCGAAAGAATTCAACTCGCCGTACACTATCGTGGCTCTCATCGTAAAATGCCCATTACCAGCTCCTCTCTTGAAATACCAGCCATTTTTACTCGTGCTAATCAAATTGTCGATGAATTAAATCGAACAAAACAAGAGGCCCGTTCTTTTCAGTCATTACTTCTTCGCGCCAACCAAGCTGGCGAAGTCAGCGGTGGGCTACTTGAGAACGGTAAGCCACATCCCGTCTTTCCGAACCTGACCGACACTCTTCTAGGCAACGCCTATTCATACTCGCCTGGTGGCTTTTTCCAAATCAATTTACCTGTCTATGAGGCCGCTCTACTACAAATTAAGGCCTTCCTCGAAGACTCTACCTCTGTTTTAGATCTTTACGCTGGTGTTGGAACCATTGGCTTGTCGGTCGCCAGAGACAAGGCGCTTACTCTTGTGGAAGTGAACAAGTCCGCCTATGAAGAGCTCGCTGCTAACTCCACCCGCGTAATTCACGCCACGAATAATTCGCTCATTCATCCAATTCTTGCCAAATCCGAAGAAGTCTTAGACCAAATTTCCGCCGATGCTAGCGTAATTCTTGACCCACCAAGAGCTGGCTGTGACCAAAAGCTCATTCAAAAACTCTGTGAAGTCCAACCTCAAAAAATAGTCTATCTATCCTGTAACCCAGTTACACAAGTTCGCGACCTCTCTAGTCTACTCCAACACTACAACGTCCAATCCATTCAAGGTTTTAACTTCTTTCCACACACCCCCCATATTGAATCTTTGGTTTTATTAACACTTAAATAAGGAGTCTTATGCCACTCAATCAAAAACAGCAAGAAGCAGTCGAATATCTAGATGGACCTCTTCTAGTTTTAGCCGGTCCAGGCACAGGCAAGACTCAACTCCTTTCTAAAAAAGTTGAATATATCCTTCAAAATACTGATACCGACCCAAGTATGATTCTATGTATCACCTACACAGAGGCCGGTGCTGAAAATATGAAAGAACGCTTGCGCAGCATGATTGGTCAAGCCGCTGACAAGGTTGATATTATGACTTTTCATGCCTTTGGTCAAAAAATTCTCGGTCTTTATAATCAGTTTGCTACAGAACCACAACGTAGCTTTACTGAGCCCATCGAGGAGATTATTCAACTAAAAATTATTGAAGAATTGCAAGCAAATCTTCCTAACTCCTATTTACTAAAGTCTGAACAGAAGCAAAAAAATTTACTCAGTCTTATTGCTAAAATCAAAGTTTCAAAGGTTTCGCCGGAAGAGCTCAGAGCTATCGTTAAGCAAAACCAGCAAGATATCGAAATCCTAAACAAAGAACTTGCCCCCATCTTGCAGCATCTTCCAGATAAGGCCTCTGGCAAAAATGCCTATGCTAAACTAGCTGAAACCGTCTACCTCCCACTACTTAAAAAGCTTGGTGAACTCAAAACCGATCAGCCAATCGTAGGTCGTATTTACTCTCTTTTTGATGTTTTTTATGAAAAAATTTATTCATTCATTGAAGAGCAAGCCAGCTCAGAAAAACCATCGGTAAAAAATATTAACAACTTCATCAAGAAGTATTTTTCAAAAGACAAAAATGGCATCTTTAAATTTTCCGAACTAGCTAGCAATCAACGCCTCCTAGAATTAGCTAAACTCTATGAGAAGTATCAAAGCTATCTTCAGGAACATGGATATTTTGACTTTAATGACATGATTGAAATGCCTATTAAATATCTTGAAGATGATATTGATTTTCGCCGCAAAATCGCTCAGAACTATCTATACATCATGGTTGATGAGTATCAAGATACGAACCCTTCACAAACTAGATTACTTGAATTAATTGCCGACGAACAAGAGTCACCCTCCGTAATGGCTGTTGGCGACGACGATCAATCAATCTTCGAATTCCAGGGAGCTAAAGCCAGTAGCCTTATTTATTTCAAAAATCATTTTAATGCAAAAGTAATTGTTCTCACCGAGAACTACCGCTCTACGAGTGAGATTCTTCACTTCTCACGTAAAATTGCTGATCAGTTAGACGAGAGTTTCATTAAAAATGAAGCTATGCAACGTAGTCTTCATGCAGAAAATCAAGTGACTGAAGACCTCAAGAAAGAATTAACTTCCGTACGTAACTCCGATATCTTAAAAAACAGCCCCGAAGACTTCTTGTTTGAACAAATATTTTACTCAACACACCAAGCAGAAGATGAAGGCTCAAACCCTGAACAATCATCACAACTGAATAAATCTATTACTCAAAAAACTTTCATTGAAAGACATCAATTTATTAACCAAGACGCTGAATATAACTGGGTCGCCGGGCGAGTACATCAGCTCATCCAAGCCGGTGCAGATCCTTCAGACATTGGTATTCTTTTTCCAAAGCATAAATATGCCACTGCCTTAATTCCATATCTACGTAAATATCCCGAAATCGACCTCGCTTACGAACGCACCGAAAATATTTTAGAAAATGAACAAATCTATGAATTACTAACCCTTTGTAATTTTATTTATCAACTTTCTGAAGGGGAAAACCCCAGCTATATGTTACCCGAAATCCTTTCTTTCGATTTTTGGGGTATTCCTAGCGAAGATATGATTCTTGCCGTTCAATCCATCCATCGCCATAAACGTCCAGCGCTTGAAATTCTGCAAAATTATCTCGATAACCCATATTTTGCCGATCTCGCTGCCTTTTTTGCCGAACTAGCTAAACTGTCCCTGACTCTACCACTTGAATTCTTGCTTGATATAATTTCCGGATTCTCACCAGTTGAAATCACCGTTAATCAGAAGACCAAAGCTTTCGCCTCTCCTTTTCTTACTTTCTATTCAAAAGATTCCTACTCTAAAAATACTTTTGATTTTTATAATCGCTTGCGTCTACTTCGTAACCGTCTCCTTTCTCGCACCAAAAAGGATAAATTACGCCTTGCTGACCTCGTCCAGCTTGTTGATGATTATAAAAAGACTGAAACTAGCATTACTGAACAAACTTTTTATCGAGATTCTGACAAGGCCGTTAGTCTTATGACCGCCCATAAATCAAAAGGGCTAGAATTTAAGCATGTCTTCTTAATCAATCTTACAGCCTCCGCCTGGGATGGCTCAGGAGGACCGAATACCCTTACTCTTCCCCTAAATCTTGAGGTTATCGGTGACGCTCGCAATACCCAAGACGGCAAAAAACGGCTTCTCTTTGTCGCTATCACCCGTGCTGCCAAAACCCTTACTATGACCAGCCCAAAATATGCTGATGACGCAGAAAAAGAAAATAAACCCCTCTCCTTTCTCGATGAAAAAGTTATTCAAATCGATGACCAATTATATATTTCCTCGCCATTCATTCCAACTGGTCGGGTTATCGAACATAACGAGACGCTCTCTGATGACGAAAAAGCCTCGGCTATGCGTCGTATTTGGTTAAATAAATTACTCGACCCATCCGAAAAAATCGAGCCCCTCCTAAAAGAGCGAGTAAAAGATTTTCGACTTTCCGCCTCTCATATTTCATCATTTATTCGTCTCACTTACGGCGGTCCACTGAATTTTTACCTTAATAGTATTATTAAAGCACCCAGTGAGCCCACTTCATTAAATATTGCTTACGGTAATTTAATCCATAAAGTTTTCGAGGAGATAACCAAAAATCAGCTTACTAAAGAAGACGCTATTTTACTTTACACCACAGAGGCAAAAAAACAGGACCTACTAGAAGAAGACATTAAAACCTTGATTGAGCGTGGTGAAGATGAATTACCCCTCGCGATTGATGAATACCAATCAATCCTACGAAGCCCCGGCGCTAAGGCTGAGGTTGATTTTAGTAATGAACATCTCATTTTTGACGGTATTCCAATTACTGGAAAAATTGATCACCTTAATATTGATGACCAAAATAAGCTTATCGATATCTATGACTTTAAAACTAGCACTATCTCCGACCACGACAAGTGGCATTCTAAAGAGCCTCTCTATATCTATCACTTCCAACTGCTCTTTTACCGCCTGTTACTTAAACAGTCCAAGTTTTACCATGACTATACTGTTCGCTCAATGAATCTACTCTTTACTAAGCCGAATCGACGTGAGACCCTTGACCATCCAGATGGCAAGCTCCATAGGCTTACTCTGACCGAAGAAGATATCGCAAAAGACGGTCTGGATTTTGAGGATCTTATTAAAGCCATTTACCATCAAATTACTACCCTAGATTTCTTGCGACCCGACTCGCCACTTAATCTCACAAACACCACCGACGCCACCTTGGCCGACATTAAAAAATTCTGCCATCAACTCATTGATCTTTATAAAAATAGTTGACTTTATTAATTTATATGTTATTATAAACAAGCAACGTTGAGAAACTGTCGCTACGGGGCTCGTCCTGACTTTGTTTCGGGGTGAGTCCTGTCTTAAAAACTTGCCCAAGGAAGGGGGTGAGTGTACTTTAAATTTTGGAAAACGCGAGAAGAATAGCCATCTTCAATACTACAACACATAACACAATCGTTAATTTTTTTATATATAGGCTATACTTCTCGTTGGATTCCATACAGAAAGGGGGTGAATATGTATGGGATGGGTAATTACCGATAAGGTAACTGGATGCTCGTATGACACCGATCGTGACGGCTATGAAACCGTTGCTGAGGCGCTCCACGAGCACCCAGAACGCTTTACGGATGCAACAACCGAGGAAAAGCGTCGGATTAAGGACGGCGCTGAAATCCTTGGCTGGAGACCACGTTACTAAGCGTAAAATTTTCCTTCCTTAGGGAGGGGCCATGTGTTTTTTCCAAAAAACTTCTCTCTCGGGGAGCCTCGGCTCCCCTCTTTTTTATTTTAAGCATATCCACTATAATATAAGCTATCTTGTCATACTTCGGTCACTGACAATGAGAAAATTCAAAAGCTTTAAGTATCGTCATTTATACTTTTAGCCAGGAGCCAATAAATCAGGCTCGCATAAATGACTCCATTTTAAATAAATCAAGGAGTTACTTATGAAAAATAATATTAACAATAATCAAGAACGCGTCGAAGTCATGGCTCTCTTCGGGTACGAAATGACCCCTTGTCAGCCATTAAATTTCAAAAAACGCAGTGGGGAAGAGTTTGAAGTTACTGAACTCCTCCAAACCCACATTCGTTTTATTGGCAACACCGCCATCCACATCTTTGACGTTATCGCAGGACAAAGCAACTATCAGCTATCCTTCAATGCCACCGATCTTTCCTGGCATCTGCGTCTTGCGTAAGTTCTAAAAGAGACCGTCGGTCTCTTTTTTTGATGAATAAATTAATTTTTACCCTAGTCACTTAGCTATTTTTTAAGACCCAACCTTGCCTAAAAATTCGTCAATCACTAGCCTAATCTCATCAGTGTTCTTACAGTCCATCAATTTCACGCGCAAATCAGACGCCCCATCAAATGAATTAATATACACCTTAAACATTCGTTTTAAAGGCTCAAACGGATAACGCGACCCCGCCGCCTCCAGCTCTTTTTTTCTTGCATCAAAACAATCTAAATGATATTTAAATAAGTTCATTAACTCAAGCACACTTATGTCCCCCTCTTGTGAGACTGGCCTTCGATTGGTAAAGCAATATGGATTCGAGAATACACCACGTCCAATCATAAAACCATCGACCTCTGGATATTTCTCTCTTAACTCCTGTACATGCTGATAATTTAGGATATCACCATTAATAGTTAGTCGTGTTGCCGGCGCAATTTCATCACGCAACTTCAAAATCTCTGGAATCAAATCAAAATGTGCTGGCACTTTCGACATTTCTTTTCGTGTACGCAAATGAATAGTCAGATTTGCAACTTGTTGTTTTAAGACAATTGGCAACCAATCCTTATACTCGTCAACATAAGTAAAGCCCAGCCTGGTCTTCACTGATACCGGTAAGTTCGTATTATTTTTAGCCTCATTAATACAATCAATTGCAAGCTCCGGTGTCCTAATCATTGCTGCCCCACCTCCGGCCTTATTGACATGCCGATCTGGACAACCCATATTAATATCTAACCCCTGAAAACCTAACCCCTCTAACTCACGCGCAATTAGAGCGAAGTGTTCTGGAATTTTCCCCCAAATCTGCGAAATAATCGGAGCATCCGCTTCACAGACCGTTAGTCGTTCCAAGGCATCATGTCGCCCCTTCTCAGATGCATACGACGTGACATTCGTAAATTCAGTATAGAACAAATCTGGTCGTCCAGCTCGTTCAATTACTTGCCGAAATACCACATCCGTCACCCCCTCCATGGGGGCTAAAATCGTAAAACCTTTAGGTAAATCTTGCCAAATATTCATTTTATTCTTCCGTATTCTTTAATATAATCGCTTGCTCATAAATTTCCTCAAAACGTGCAATCGTGCGTTTTAGATCATGGCGTTTTGCAATCTCGATTGAAGCTAATTTATACTTTTTTAGACGCTCTGGGTCTATTAAAATCCGTTTCATCGCATGAGCAATACCTGCAACGTCTCCTGGATGGCAAAGCTCACCATTCTTTCGATTTTGGCATAGTTCCGATACCGCCCCAGCATCCACCGCCACAAGAGGCAACCCTACTGCCGCCGCTTCTATGAGAACGATACCTTGCGTTTCAGTCTCTGATGCCGTTACAAACATTAAACCCGCTCGATAGATTTCTATTAACTCCGGTGGCATAATTTTACCCAAAAACTTCACCCGCCCCTCAATCTCCAGTTCTTTCGCCAAGGTTTTCAGGTTTGCAAGATCAATCCCATCCCCTACGATAATCAGCTCTAAATCTCTAGTCTCAACCTTCGGAAGTGTTAATAATTTCCTAAAGGCATTAAGTACTACGCTAATACTTTTTTCCGGATCAACTCGCCCAATATATAAAATCTTTTGAGTTTTTGCTGTCAATCCATATTTCTTTAAAATCTTTGTATCTGGTTTCTTCGGATAAAACTCTGTTAAGTCCACCCCGTTCGACAAAGCCTCGACCGTTACTTTAAAGTGTTTACGATTTTTAGGGATTAAATCACCTATCGCCATTTCGGTTGGCATGGTCGCATACTCCGCGTGCTTCAAAAAACTCGACATATACGCGCGCAGCATGGCGTTAGACGCTTTTTTAATTAATTTCGGTTTCAAAATTTTTAGCTGATCCGTAATATTATCTGGATAAGCATGCCCCGTTGAAACTAGTGGCACTTTGTATTTCTTTGCATACCACATTACGGCCAAAGCAATAGTTTCCGCCGTCTGTAAATGAATCACGTCCGGTTGAAAATCTTTCAATATTTTCTTGATTTCTTTTACCGGATTTACTGACCACCAAATACCATAACGATAAGCCAGTCTTGGCATCTGGATACCAAGAAAATCTCGCTTCTCAGGCACTTTGTTGATCTGATCTGGATAAAAAGGGAATCGCAAGGAAGTTAAAAATGCAGTTTTTACACCACTCTCTTCATCGGTTTCAATATGAAATTTCCCATTAAAACTTGGCGATAACACCAGTACCTCATGTCCAGCTTTCGCTAACCCATTCGCTAGATTGTGCGCAAAAACCGCCACACCGTTCGTCATTGGGTAATAAATATCTGAAGCAATTACAATTTTCATTTCCTCTATTATATCAAATTCAGCAAAATCCCACTTTCACTTCTGTTATAATACCCATATGAAGAAAACTAAAAAAGCTCAAAACCAAGTCTCCGTCAATCGACGCGCAAGTTTCGATTATCATCTTGGCGATAAGCTGATTTGTGGCATGGCTCTTTCTGGCCCTGAAGTTCGTCTCATTCGCGATCATCATCTCCAACTCAAAGGCTCCTTCATTACTTTAAGAAATAATGAATTATGGCTAAACAACCTTACTCTTGGCGCCGAAACTGCCAGAAACATTAAACTTCTTGCTACTAAAAAACAAATTCTGTCTCTTCAGAAATCAAAACTTCTTGGCAATACCATTGTTCCCACCAAACTCTTCGGCGGCTCTCGTCATATCAAGCTTGAGATTGCGCTCGCCTCTGGTAAGAAAAAATACGACAAACGCCTCAGCATCAAACATCGCGATCTCGATCGAGAACGCCAAAAATATTAGGAGAATCATATGCAATACTCTCTCTATTCTTGGAATGTTAATGGTATCAGGGCCGTCCTCAAAAAAGGCGTGCTTCAAGAATTACTCCAATCTAAAAACCCCGACTTCCTCTGCCTGCAAGAAACAAAGGCTAAAAAAGATCAAGTCGAAGTTGATTTTCCCGACTATCAAGAAATCTGGAATTCAGCAGATCGCGCTGGTTATTCTGGCACCGCAATCTTTGCCAAAAATCATCAGCATTTGCAAAGTACTGAACTGAATTTAGAGCATTTCTTAGCTACCCAAACTGATCCAGAAATTACCAAAATTCTGGGTCAACTTCACCAAGATCAGTATGGCGCCCCCCTCAACGAGGGGCGTATCACCACTGTCGAAACACCTCATTTTTATCTAGTTACTGTTTACACTCCAAACTCTAAGAATGACCTTTCAAGGCTAAATCTTCGCCATGATCTTTGGGATCCCCTCTTTCTTTACTATATTAAACACCTTGAACAGACCAAACCTGTAGTCTTTTGTGGCGACCTTAATGTCTCACACCAAGAAATTGACCTTGCAAGACCCAAACAGAACACCAAAAACGCTGGATTTACCCAAGAAGAACGAGAAGGTATCGAAAATTATGTTAAAAACCACCTTCTTGACACTTTCCGCACACTTCACCCAGAGACTATTAAATATTCATGGTGGTCACACTGGGGTCACGCTCGTGAGAATAATGTGGGGTGGAGAATTGATTATTTCTTCATCTCTGAAATACTCAAAACGCATCTTCTTAGTGCAGAAATCCATGACCAGATTCTTGGTTCTGACCACTGCCCTATCTCAATTACACTTCAATTTTAAGAAAGGATACTATGCAAAACGCAGATTATTGGCAAAAACTTCAACCCATCACCGATAACTCAATCCTTTGGAATATTCCCGAGCAAAAGACCGGCCGTATCGCCATCCTTGGTGGTAATTTACAAAATTGCATGATTGCTATTAAAAATACTGAATTCCTAAATTCACTCCCTATTAAAACCGCCAACTTACTTCTCCCTGATGTTTTGCAGGGCAAGCTACCCACTTTTTCCTCACTTTACTTCGCTGAATCCACTGAGTCAGGCTCTTTTGCTCGTTCAAATACCTTAGAAGACTTTACTCTAAACTCTGATCTCGTATTATATTCTGGCGATTTTTCTAAAAACTCTATCACCGAAATCGCCATTACCGATACGCTTAAAAAGCTCAATAAAAATCAGCTGGCCGTCCTATCTCGTGATACGGTCGATCTTATCACTGCTGACATTCAAGGCATACTTGAACGCCAAAATCTCATCCTGATTGCCAGTCTTGCACAACTCCAAAAAGTCTTCCGTGCCGCACTTTATCCTAAAATGATTCTTCTTTCTATGCCCATCTTTCCAGTGATTGAAATCCTCCACAAATTCACCCTTAGCTACCCCTGTACTATTTTCACTTTTCACCAGAATCAAATCATCATTGCGCGCTCCGGCATGGTTCACACAATTGCCATCGACAAAACTTCATACACTCCACTCTCACTTTGGTCTGGGACTCTTGCCTGCAAAATTTCCGCTCTAGCACTCTGGAACCCGCAAAATCTTCTTGAAGCCACAGAAACTGCCCTCTTTTGGGACCACCGACAAAAATAGTAAGCCTCTGATCGCCAAAAATCGACAGTTATGCTAAAATAAACACTAGTATTATAAGGGTTTATTATGGCGAATAAAGTAATGATTATTGGAACAGGAAACGTTGGTGCAAGTATTGGCTTTTCACTTGTTTCTCAGCGCACTGCTGTTAATGAGTTAGTTCTTGTCGACCTTAATCAAGACGACGCGGAGGGGGAGGCTATGGACCTACGAGATACTTTAGCCGTTAGTCCAACTTATCTTAAAATTTCCGCCGGCAGCTACAAAAAAGACGCCAAAGATACCGATATTGTGATTTTTACTGCAGGTGCTGCTCAAAAGAAAGGCGGGGAAACTCGCATGGAACTACTTACACGCAATGCTAAGATTCTCCATAATGTAATCGACCAGCTTCTTGCCGCCAACTTCCACGGAATTTTTCTCATTGTCACCAACCCTGTTGATGTCATGAGTTACCTCGCCATGCAATACTCTGGCTTTCCTAGCCACAAAGTTATCGGTTCTGGCACCGTTCTTGACTCTGCCCGCCTTCGCTACCATCTTGCTGAAAAGCTTAAAGTTTCACCAAAATCAGTCCATGCCTATCAAGTTGGGGAGCATGGCGATTCCGAATTTGCCATCTGGTCCTCTGCTAATGTAGGTGGACAGCCTATTCAAAAAATATTAAAAAAGGCTGACCTTAGTACAATTGAAGAGGAGACAAAAACGGCTGCTTATAAGATTATTGAGCGCAAAGGTGCTACCTATTATGGTATCGGCGCCTGTGTCACTAGTATCGTAAATTGTATTTTTAATGACGAGTGTAGAGTTCTACCAGTTTCAACCTATGACGCCTTTTCCGATACCTATTTTGGCTTCCCAGCAGTCGTCGGTAGAAAGGGAATTATCCATCGGCTCGACACGGAACTCACCGAAGCCGAATCACTAAAACTCCAATCTTCCATCAATGTTATTAAAAAAGCCATCAATACTATACCGACATTTCTTTCATAGTCTGTTATACTTAGGACATGATTCGGCAAATTAAAAATATTCTCAAATTCACATTAATTATCAGCCTAGTTTCGCTTGTCCTCTTGACTCCTCCAGTTAACGCCAGGCGTCGTCGTAGTGACTTTGATATTACCGATAATTTTACATTTAATAGCTTTACCGGCGATTATTATGTGACTAGAGACGATAATAATCTTGCCAAGATGCACGTCGTTGAGACCTTAGTCGCTAAATTCCCCGATTATGACCAAAACCATGGAATCAAACGAGTTATTCCTGCTACAAATAACGGTGGCAAAAATATTGTCATCTCAAATCCTTCAAAGTTTCAAGCCAAGGTCAAACGCAATGGAAACGAAGAACCCTATACCGTCTCCTTCACTGACGGTAACATTGTTCTAAAAATTGGCAATCAGAATACCTATGTCACCGGTGAACAGACCTACACTATTGAATATGATTTTGAGAACGTCGCCAATGATGTTGAATTAGAAAAATCCGCCGAGGATAAAGAGAACACTATCCATAAATTTCAGGAAATCTATTGGAACGCCAACGGTAGTGCTTGGAAACAATCCTTCGATTCTGTCACCGCCAATGTTCATGTCGATAAAAAACTCCTACCTGAACTCTACGATATTACTATCTGTTTTAGTGGCGCCTACGGCTCCCGCGACGAGTGCGACAAGACCATAGAAACCGCCGACGGGTTCACTTTTACAAGTAAAAATCTCTCTCGGGGAGAGGGACTAACTTTTGGCATTGCTTTTCCAGAAAATACTTTCACCCCAGCTCCTGTTCGTATTAGCTATATTGCCTATTTCGCCTTCGGTGGCGCACTATTTATCCTTCTTGCAACCATTGCCATTCTTGTTCGCCGTTACATTAAAAAGATTGCTCCTAAAAGACGTTTCTATAAGAGCCTCTTCACAGCCCCGCAGTTTACCCCACTTGAAGGTTATACTATTGCTGAAGCCTCTAACCTCTATCTAAAACCTGCTCAAAATCCTAAAGTCGCAGCGGTTCTCGAACTTGCTATTCAGAAGAAAATTGAAATTATTAAACATGAAGATGGCAAAAAGAAGCTCTTTAATAAAGAGTCTTGGGCAATTCGCATTAAAGACCTCAAAGGCCTATCAAAAGAACAGCTCTCCCTGTTAAATATCATGAACGGTGGCATCGAGCAGCTCACAGAAAATCAAGTTATCGAGCTAAAGGCTCACCGCTACAGCAGTACTCTAACTGCACTCTACAAACAATTCGATACCGAAGTTGAATCTTCGCTCAGAGAACGCAAAGACCTAGAACCAGAAACTAAATTCTTCCAAAATATTAAATGGCCACTTGTTATTAAGCTTGTCGCAGTTGCCGCGGTCGCCATTGCAATCATCATTACCAGCATAATCAATCAGGAATGGTTCATTAATACCTTCGGCGAATATGGTTCAGTCGCCATTATCGAAAACGAAATTCTGCTAAATATTGCTTTTTACTTCGTACCAGCCTTCTTCTTTATTGTTACTTGCGGATCCGCTATTGGTTATCGTTACATGAAGTATACCAACCGGGGTTTGGAGCAAGCCAATTATCTTGCTGGACTTGAAACTTATATCAAAATGGCGGAAGCTGATCGAATTAAACTTCTTCAAAGCACAAAGGGAGCAGACACCTCAAATCAGGGAATCGTCAAGCTATACGAAAAACTTTTACCCTACGCCATTATCTTTGGTCAAGAAAAATCTTGGCGCAAGTCACTTGAGCATTATTACACATTAGTCGACGAACGTGACCTCGCCTTACCACTTTACTACAGCTTCTCCAGCTCCAGTTTACGTAGCCTCAGTAGTAGCTTAAATAGTTCAGTTACTGTACCAGGAAGTGGTTCCGGCTCTGGTTTCTCAGGCGGCTTCTCCGGCGGCGGTGGTGGCGGGGGCGGCGGGGGCGGCTGGTAATGCGCATCGCCCTCTTTACGGATATTTATCTCGATATCCCGGGCGGCATTCCATCTTCGATTAAGGCTCAAAAATCTGCACTCCAAAAGCTGGGGCATAAGATCACCATCTTTTGCCCCGGAGACAAAACAAATAATACCGAAAAAGACCTCTATATTATTCCAACCCACCGTCTTTTGCGCCCCAACCAGGCCCCTCTAGCCAAAAGACCTAAGAAAATCCTACACTCTATAAAAAAAGAGTACCCGGTTTTCTCTGATTATTTTGACCTCGTTCATGTGCACTATGAGGCCAGCTGCAGTATCGCTGGAGTTAAACTTGCTAGAGAATATAAATTAAAACTCATTCAGACCATGCATGGTAGAGAAGATATCGCCATTAACACCAATCTTCCTGCCCCCACAAAGTATCTTGTATCTAAATTACTCAATGTTATGCACTCTATTAGTCTTGGTAAGCTGTCATCTAAAACAAAAAGACTGCCTAAAAAAGATAGCTTCTTAATCAAAAATTCCGTTTGTCAAAATATGTGGCAATTAATGGTACGACAGGCCAACCTTGCCGACGCCGTAATTTCTCCCTCCGCCCATTTTGCTAAAAATCTTAAACATTACGGCGTCAAAAAGCCGATTCACGTTATTTCCAACGGCGTCGACGACTCCTATTTGCAAAATTTAAGTTTCTCTGTTCGCATCTTTAAACCAAACGAACCTCTGCGCATCATTTGGAACTCCCGGCTCTCTAAGGAAAAGCGCATCCTACCTTTTCTTCAATCTGTTGCAAACTCAAAACATAAGGATAGAATCGATTTAACTATTATTGGCGATGGTAATCAAATGCAAGAAGCTAAAAATTTTGCAAAGTCACATCTTCAGTCTAGCCAAATTAAATTTTTAGGAATCGTCCCACATGAACAAATTTTCAATTTTATGCAAAATCAGCATATTTCAGTGATTAATTCATACGGCTTTGATACGCAAGGTATGACCATCTTAGAGGCCGTCGCCTGCGGTTTACCCATCCTCTACGCAGATCCTGCCATGGATGAAGTTGTTCCAGAGCATGGCGGGCTTCGTTCCTCAAATGATTCAGTTGCCGCTATGACCGATACTATCGATCAACTCTTCGCACACCCCGCACTAATTGAAGAAATGAGTAAAAATGTTATTAAAGCCAAAGACTCCGTTCTTCAATCCACGCAAATCAGTAAACTATTAGAGCTCTACCTAAAGTAGAGCTCTTTTTAATTAATATTTTCTGAAGATTTTCTTCTCGATAATTTTTTCTTGCATAAAGCCTATGAAGAATTTGAAATAAATCACAGTTAATAATTTCTCAAATAAAACCATAGCTGGTAAGACTAAGCAAGCCGTAATTGCGAAAACAATCCAGCCAAGGTAAGAAATGTTAAATGTCACACCGAATAAGTCTTGCAAGAAAATCATACAGAAGATCATACCAAACCCACAGCCCCCTACAATTAACTTCTTCCATATATTATCAAATGGCCGGCAAATTCTGTATAAGTAAACTAAACCTACAACTTCCCACACTAAGACACAGAGCATCCCGAGCTCCACTTGTCCGATTTGTAACGCCCGTGCCACAAACACTAAGGTCCAGACCACCACAACATTTGTCATTGCTGCCGGTGTAGCTTTTGATAGAACATTCAAAATAAAGTTGCCCTTAATTAAATTCTGGTTAGGAATCTGCGCCAAGAAGAAACTTGGAATACCAATTGTAAACATCGTCACAAGGGAAACCTGCGTCGGAAGTAAAGGATAGATCATACCAAAACTAATTGACAAAATTGCTGCAATGAATGAAAAAATATTCTTCACGAGAAACAGGGAACCAGATCGTTCAAGGTTATTTACTACCTGTCGCCCCTCTTTGACAATTGCGGGCATTCTTGCAAAATCGGACTCTAGTAAGACTAGTTGCGAGGCCTGGACTGCCGCCTGTGAACCAGAAGCCATTGCCACAGAACAATCCGCCTCTTTTAGCGCTAGCACATCATTCACACCATCCCCCGTCATTGCCACTGTACGACCAGCCGCCTTCAGAATTTTCACCATTTTCAACTTCTCTTCCGGTTTCACACGGCCAAATACCGTATATTTCAAAACTGCCGCCTTAAATTCTTTGGCATCCTTAACGGTAGAAATGTCTATATAGTCTTCCGCTCCTTCTACTCCAGCCATTTTTGCTACTTCTGACACCGTTCTTGCATTATCACCAGAAATCACCTTGATTTTTACACCCTGTTCTTTAAAATACGCAAAAGTTGCTGGTGCAGTTTTCCTGATTTCATTAGATAACACAATCACGAGTAGCGGTCTAACTTTTTCCGTCAAAGCCATCTCTGTCTTCTCTTTTTTTCCAGACAGTTGCCCTTGATACTCACCAAATACCAAGGCACGATAGCCTTTTTCCGTAAATTGATTAAAGGTTTTTGCATATTTCTTAAAATCATCCCCTAATACAAACTCAGGCGCCCCCACTACTAATGTTTTCTTTTTAAAACAAATACCACTATATTTATACTTTGAAGAGAATCCTAATACTCTTATCACCTCACCAGTAAGATCAGATAACGCACTATGTTCCTCAACCGACTCATCTGATTTTTCAAAATATCGTTTCAAAGCTCGCATTGTCTCATTGTCTCCAGATTGCTCTGCCACTACTTTCTTCAAAAGCTGCTCAAACTGATCAGGCAAAATATCCCCATCATCCTCGCCTACAATTCGCTGAATCTGCTCAACATTCATCCGGTCACTTGTAATTGTGCCAGTTTTATCAACACATAGAACATCTACTCGTGCCAAAGTTTCAATACACTTCATATCATGAACCAAAACTTTTTTCTGAGCCAAACGCACCGCAGAAAGTACCAGCGTTACTGAAGCAAGCAGAAACAGCCCTTCCGGAATCATACCCATAATTGCCGCCACCATCGCCTGAATACTCACCTTTGCTGTTGCACTGTGCAAAAAGTACTGCTGTCCAAACATAATAATACCAATTGGAATGATCGCAATACCTGCCAACTTCACAAAGCTATTTAACGACCTTAAGATCTCCGACTGCTCGCCCACACGAATCGCTTTCGCCTTCATAGTTAATTTTGCCGCATATGATTCAGCCCCCACCTTCGTTACCTTAGCGTAGCATTTGCCATAAACCACAAAACTACCAGAAAATAATTCATCTCCAGTCTTTTTTACAATATCGTCTGATTCTCCAGTTAACAGCGACTCATTCACCGCCACCTCACCATCAATCACCACCGCATCAGCCGGTATTTGGTAACCAGCGGTCAGCACCATCACGTCATCCATCACCAAATTATGTGTCTTTATCATTTTCTCTTCGCCATCCCGCATCACTCCGATTTCCGGCGCACTCAAAACTGTCAATTTATCCAAAATCTGTTTTGCTCTTAATTCTTGCAAAATGCCGATCAGGGAATTAATAAAAATTAAAGGCAAAAAACTTAAATCCCGAAATGAACGTACAGAAATTAGTAATGCCGCAAGTAACAAGAAGACAAAATTAAAATACGTAAAAACATTGGAAGCGATAATTTCTCCGACTGTTTTCGAGGGAGCCTCCACTGCCTTATTTGTCAGTCCGGCTGCCTTCCTTGCTTCTACTTCCTCTTGGCTAAGCCCTACTATAATCTGTTCTTTTTTCACTTCTTCCATAATTATTTTTTCTTCTGCTCGATTGAGAATAATACTCCTGATATTACTAATGACACAACTATTATTAAAATCCCTCCGATAAATAATGGCGCAGATCTCCCCATGGTTTCATTTTTCACTCCGTCATATTCATGGTTATTAATTTTTAATAATCTTTCCTCTAAATCTGCCCGGAGCACCTCTTTTTCTTGTATTTGCCTGGATTTCAGTCCATATTCAGCCGATTCGCCATGTTTTTCATACTCGTCCAGCATTTCTTTTCTTAAATTGTCTATTTCTTGATAGCTAGTTTTTATCTCCGCCTGTATTTTTTCAGCTGTTGGTAGATTTAGTTTCGAATATTCCGAATTCATATTCTGATAAACGCCAAAAGCAATCAAAATCACCCCTAGTAGCACGCCACAAACCACAATTACACTACGGTTAATCTGTTTCTTATTCTCCATTTCTACCACCTCCAAAAAACTAATATTATTATAACAAATAAATCCCTATAAAAAAATCGACCTTTAGGCCGTTTTGGTGGGCGAAGTGGGAATCGAACCCACACTCCATTGCTGGAACTAGATTTTGAGTCTGGCGCGTCTACCAATTCCGCCATTCGCCC
>CAUVQU010000011.1:0-32428 GCA_963554175.1 uncultured Candidatus Saccharibacteria bacterium
AGTGGTACGCGAGCTGGGTTCAGAACGTCGTGAGACAGTTCGGTTTATATCCGGCATGATCGTTAGGAATTTTGAGGAGATCTGCCCCTAGTACGAGAGGACCGGGGTGGACGGATCTCTAGTGTATCGGTTGTGACCACCTGTTGCATTGCCGAGTAGCTATATCCGGAAGAGATAAGCGCTGAAAGCATATTAAGCGCGAAGCCCACTCCAAGATTAGAATTCCCTATGAGATCCCAGAAAGAAGATCTGGTTGATAGGCGCAAGATGGAAGTACCGTAAGGTATGGAGTCGAAGCGTACTAATAGATCCATCGCCTTTTTATGTTCAAACTATCAGCGTTTACTTCAGTAGACACAGATAGTTTGATAGACTTAACTAGTAATCGGTGCTCGATAGAACACCGCAAGTTTATTTAATTTCATACACCTGATGGACATCAATCAACGCTCATTGAGTATTCAAAAAGCGCAATTGGTGCCCATAGCACTGAGGAAATACCTGTTCCCATTCCGAACACAGAAGTCAAGCTCAGCGGCGGCGAGAATACTGCAACAGCGGGAAGGTAGCAAGGTGCCAAATTATACGGAATAACCACCCCAACGGGTGGTTTTCTGTTTTTTGAATTTATATACAAACTAGGGGTATCTAAATAGTTGATGTATAATACAAATATTTTTTTGCATTTTTCTTCTCTTTGGTGTAGTTTTTTGGACAATTGGTTATATTATCTTCGGAAAGATATTAAAAAAGTAAGATTTAAAGGAAATTCTTATTTAGAAAATCAATATTTTATAAATAGTACTAATTCTGTAATAGCTTTGCTAATTTTGCCCTTAGTCCAGTAGGTTCATCTGTTCCCGCCAAAGTATCAATAGCGACTCTAAGCAAGCCAAAAGCCGTAATAAACGAGTAGTCAAGGTTTTCTTCTGTGGAATTCTCTATCCCGGGTATATCAACGTCATCAAGTAGATGTACGAGTGGTCGCCTTGAAAAAGGTAAATCAGTATACCAATCACTTGTCGCAAGCTCTTCCTGTAAAGCAGATAATCCAGCACCACCACCGCAGAGCAGAATTTTAGTTGGCAAAGCTTCAACCAAAGGAAAATCCTCTAAGGCTACCACTACCCCACCTAGCCACACTTCCACATTATCAGAAATGGCTTTATTGATTTTTTTCGCTCGTTCTGGAGTTGCTAGAATTGTCTGTATCTCATTTTTATACTCCGCTTCAGCCACAGTCTCTTCACGGTGTCTCAAAGTTAATTGATCTAACGAAACTCCCCCAATCTGTAGTTTTATAGCCTCTGCAGTATCATAATCAAGGCCAGTCTTCGTAGCAATTTGATGGGTAAAGCTGCGGCCACCAATTCCAAACATTTTTGTTCCTTCGACACCGCCATCATCAACTACTGCGATATCGGTGGTTCCACCACCAATGTCCATCACAATTGCCGAAAAATTTGAGTCTAGTTCATTTCCGAGACAGGCACGGCATACAGCAAAAGGTTCTACTGCGACAGCTAAGAGATCCAAATTAAGCTCCGCACAGACCTTTTCAATCGCTGAAATATGTACAAGTGGTGCAAATGCTGTATAAAACTGAATCATTAAATCAGATCCCTTAAAACCAATTGGATTTGAAACCTTATATCCGTCAATTGACAGGGAAACAATCGCAGAATTGATTAGTCGAACCTCAACTTCAGGATTATCGGTTTCAAGCGCAATTTCTTGTCTCGCCTGCTCGCCAGCCTTATCTTGAACCTTTTGAATAATCTGCTGCATTTCATTATCAGAAATTGGCTTATTACTATCTTTGCGCTTATATCTCACGGTTCTGGTATTGCCCTTAATAAGCTCACCAGCAATCCCTACTACACAGGTCCTTGAAACTACGCCGGCCATTTCCTCGGCACGAGACAAGGCTTTTTCACAAGTTGAAACCACTGCTTGAATATCGGCAATTGCCCCTGCATACATATTTCCCATACTCTGGTGCTCTTTAGCTACGCCAATAATATTTAGATTGTCGTCGCTAGTTTTTTCGGCAATCACAGCCTTCACAAATTCTGTACCAATATCAAGGGCCAACAAAATATTCTCGGGCTTAATTTTATGCGCTGTTATTGTCTCTTGTTTAGTACCTTGCATAACTCTCTTTATTTAGTTAATCTTATTATACCACAAGCAGAATATTTTCTGTTTGCTATTCTGAGTGAAGTTTGTTATAATAAAAACATACTTGAATATTCTATCCGGCCGAAAGGTCGGATATTTTAGACTCAAGCTCGATAGATAAATTTTATATGAAAATAGAAAGGATTAAATGGAGGGTTTAGATCTTAAACAAATGTCCTCAATGGTCAAAGTCATCTCAGAGGAAAAAGGCTTGCCGGAAGAGGTAGTCTTAAATATTATTGAAACCGCTATTGCTGCTGCTTGGCGCAAAGAAGAAGGTGATAAGGATATGAACGTTCGTGCTGTCCTTAACCTTGATAATGGCGAAGCTGAAGTATATGTTGCTAAGGAAGTTATTGAAGACGGCCTAGCATATAATCCAGCCACCGAAATCCCAGCCGACCTTGCTGGCGGTAAGGAAATTGGCGAAATTGTTGAAGAATCACACAAGGTTACCACCTTTGGTCGTGTCGCTTCTATGACTGCCAAACAAGTCATCGTTCAGCGTCTTCGCGAAGCGGAGCATGACGCCATTCTTACTGCTTATGAGGATAAAGTTAATACTCTTATTAACGGTACAATTTCCCGCGTCGAACCACGCCTTGTTCGCGTGGATCTTGGTAAGGCTACTGGTTTAATGCTAAAACAAGATCAGATCGAGGGTGAATATTATAAAGTAGGTTCACGCATTAAAGTCCTCATTAAGGCTATTGAACGTAATGAGCGTGGCGCTGACTTACTAGTTTCTCGTGGTTCATCTGAATTCATTAAGCAGCTTTTCGTACAAGAAGTTCCTGAAATTGAAAATGGTACTGTTGAAATTCATGCCATTGCTCGTGAGCCGGGTCGTCGTACCAAGATTGCAGTTTCTTCATCCGTCCCTGGCGTAGACCCTGTCGGTACCTTCGTGGGTGGCCGTGGCGTTCGTGTTCAGGCCGTGATGAATGAAATTGGTGATCGTGAAAAAATTGATATTGTCAACTGGAGTGATAATATGTCTGAATACATTCGTGAAGCACTCAGTCCAGCTGAAATTATTAAGGTCGAGCTTGAAGATAAGCGTGCCAAGGTTTATGTCTCAGAAGATCAGCAGTCAGTCGCCATTGGTCGTCAGGGGCAAAACGTACGTCTTGCTTCTAAGCTAACTGGTATTGAGCTTGATATCGAACTTGCTGAGACTCCAAAGAAGAAAAAGCGCGGCAACGCTGAGGACTCTCTCCTTTCTGCCCTCGAAGACAGTTCTGAAGAGTAATCAAATAGACCCCTAACGGGGTCTATTTTTTTGATCATTATTTTTTGACTTCTATGTATTGACCAGGCTTCAAATCACCGAGTTGATATTTACCAAATTCAATACGGTGTAGCATTGTAACTTCGTAACCAAGTGCCGCAAAGGTGCGACGAATTTGGCGATTCCTACCTTCACTCATTTCGACCTGAAGTTTTTTACCAGTTACCTGGCCACTCTCATCCGGAAGTTTTGTTAAAAATAACTTACTTACTCCATCTGGCAATGTTATACCGATGTCAGAAATCATCTGCTGGTGTAACGGGGCTATTTCGTGATCAAGCTCCACAATATAGGTCTTGATTTTGAAGAATTTTGGATGCGTCATCTCAAACGCGAAGTTTCCGTCATCGGTTAAGAGAATTAATCCAGAACTGTCCTTATCAAGTCGTCCGACTGTCTTCAAAGCTTGCCACTTTTCGGGTAGTAATTCGTAGAGAGTGGGGGTATTACCTTGTTGTCTTCTTGAAGAAACATAATCACGTGGCTTATTTAACATCAAATAAGTGTATTGGTGGGAAAAATCCACATTTTTATTGTCCACTAGGATATCCTGCGCTTCGAGAACTTGCATTCCAAGTTTAGCGATAGTTCCATCAACCTTAACCCGTCCAGAATCAATCAGATTATCAGCATCTCTTCGTGAAATCCCCAATCGTTCTGCTAAAAATTTATTTAAACGCATATCGTAAATATATCATATATGTGATATTTATATAGACCCCATTCCACCCAAAATTTGATCCATCTGATCTTTAATATTCATCCCACTTTCATCCGTGACTGAATTAATTGAGTAGGCGTCATTTTGTGGGCTAGGGGTTTGTGTGTTCTGAGGTGTCGGAGTTTGAGCTTGGTTAAAAGATGGAGCTTGAGAAGTCGACTGTTGCGTAAAGACTGTATTGGGCTGTTCGTAAACTGGTTGATTAGAAAAATCAGGAGTAACTTGTTGTGTAGCGGTCTGTTGTGTTACCGGTTGCTGTATTACCTGTGGCTGATTTTGTAAAACAGTATACTGTTCTGCCTGTGGCTGATTCTGCGGAATCGTATATTGGTCTACCTGTTGTTGCACCTGGAATACACCACTACCTTCTACAGGTTGGTTAAAACCCGACTCGGTATTCATTGTGCTAGATGCCCCTACTCCAGTATTTTGATCCAGGACTTCATGCACTGCATTTACTACATCCTCGATGCCAACCTGAGATTTAACCAAAAAACGGTCAGCTCCTAAGCTCTCGCCACGCTCCCTCTGGTCATCTGAAGAAAGTGCGGTCATCATAATCACCTTAATATCCTTTGTTTCAGGAGTCGAACGCAGGATGTCTAACATATCAAATCCTGAAATCTTTGGCATCATAACGTCTGAAATGATTAAATCTGGTCTTTCGCGTACCGCAACGGCTAATGCCTCCTCGCCGTCTCCAGCTGGCACAATCTCATAGCCTTCCGCCGTCAAGCGAATTCCATAGATTTCTCTTAAGCTTTGATCATCTTCGACAAGTAATATTTTTGCCATATCTATCCTTTAATTATTATTTGGTAATTGTTGATTATTGCTTGTAGGTTGCGGGCTATTTAATGGCTGCATCGCTGCCGGCTGTAAAGGCTGATGCGGAGGTTGTAAAGGCTGCATGTTTTGCTGTGGTGGCTGTACTGGTTGTGACAAAGCCGGTTGTTGTATAGCAGACGGCTGTTGTGTAACCGGTTGTTGTATGGCGGGCGACTGCTGTGTAACCGGTTGTGAGAACTGCGTCATCGCTGGCTGCTCTACAGTCGGCTGCGCAACAGATTGCGATACCAGGGGTGTTGCTGGCTGTGATGGCTGTACTGGAGTGGCCTCCTGTATTGAAGGTTGTGGGGGTTGTTGTGTGGGTAATTGTGTAGTCGTAAACTGAGAGGTTTGTTGTGCAGGTGATTGTGTGACCATAGGTTGTGAAGTTTGCTGTATAGGTGGCTGTATAGCCGTAGGTTGCGTCATCGGCTGCATTATTGGTTGAGAAATAGCCGCTTGTGGATCCTGCATCGTTGGTTGAGCAGGAAGCGTTTGTGTGTTCTGGCTCATTGCCTCGATATTAGAGGCAATCTGTTTTCGACGTTGATATTCTTCAGCTGTAATGCGAGGGAATGAAAGGTAAAAAGTGGAGCCTTCACCAAACGAACTCTCCGCCCAAACCTTGCCCCCCATTGCCTCAACTCTCTGCTTAACCAAATACAACCCAAGACCAGTTCCGCCCACTGTGCGAGTTTGCGAATTATCTGCACGATAAAATTTCTGAAAAACATGCTTAAGATCATCTGGAGAAATTCCAATTCCAGTATCGGTCACATTAATTAAAACACGGTCATCATCCCCACGTACATTCACCCAAATACCTCCACCAGAGGCCGTATATTTAATTGCATTTTCCACCAAATTATTTACAGCTTCACGTAGAAAATCAATATCAACACTTGCGTAGACTTCCTGATTAACTACCCTAGCTGTATTATCTGATCTTGCCGCATTGGCGCCAAAGGTGTAATGAATACCTTTTTCACTCATCATTGGCACTTGACCATTGGCAATCGATCGCACCGTTGAGGCCATCTCAACAGGGGTGAGCTGTACTCGGATTTTCTTATCATCCAATTTTGTAACATCGAGCAAGTCCTTGAATAATCGACCTAAGTGTTTCGACGACGCGTGGGCTTCCTCAAGATATTTTCTAGCACGTTCATCGATTGTTGCAGTTTTAGGATTTAAAGCTAACCCCAAATACCCCTCAATCGAAGCAACTGGCGTACGCATTTCATGCGACGCTGTCGAAATAAAATCTGCCTGCTCGCCTTCTTCCTCGAGTTCACGCGCAATGTCACGCAGCGTGATAATTCGCTCATTTTGGCCAGTGGTAGTACAAACTACAGAGATTGCTACCGGCCTTCTTTGTTCCTGAACACTCACTAGTATCAGATCGCGAGTCTCAAAATTTTCTCCGTTCATCACAGCTCTGAGTACGGGATTAACATCATCTTCAATCTTCGTACCTTCAGAGTTTTCAAGATTAAGAATTGAAGCAAGTTGTAGATTTTCGACCATATTTGGATCACTTGTCCCAAGCAGTCTCATCGCAGCTGGATTTACTAATACAACAATTCCAGAAGAGTGAACAATCATTACGCCTTCGTCGATCGAATTTAATACTAAATTAGCAAGATTAGCCGACTGCGCTGTAGCCGGATTTTGTGGCGCCTGTCCGTCGTTAATTGGCTCCTTTTTCTTAATCAAGTTAAAAATACTCATTGCCTAAATTTTAACATAAAAACTATGTAATGTGATAAAATCGGAGCATGAATAAGGACATCTACTATATAGAGCCAGAGGATGATATTACCGATATTATCAATCATCTTAAGTCGTCAAAACAAAAAGTGGTCGCTCTCGTTCCGCCCAAAAAACTCAGCGTTCTGCGTAGTGCTATTAATCTAAAATTAATCGCAAAAACAGCAAAAAATCTCGATAAGGCCGTCGTCATCGTCACGCTTGATCCAGTATTAATGAAATTAGCAGCCGTATCTGGCCTGCCTTTTTCCAAAAACCTTCAATCTAGGCCAGTTTTGCCAAGCGAATATAAAGATGCTCCAATTTCTAATAAATCGAGCTTAAAGAGTCAGGATATCAGTGAGCTTGATGATGTAGAAGAGTCTGAACAAGGTGTCCCCCAGGCTTCAAAAACTACTGAGTCTCAACCAGTCAAAAAAACTGAACCAAAAGACACTACAAAAGATAATTTGACCTCAGCGAACAAATCGAAGTCAAACCTAGTAGAAGATCTAGATTCTAATGAACTTGAGCAAGACACAGAAGAAGGTAACGAAAAATCCGTCAAGAAGATTCCGACTTTTGAGTCCCTTAGGAAATGGATCATATTAGGCGTTGCTCTGTTCATTGTTTTAATTGTTGGTAGCGTCTGGGCCTTCGTCCTTGCACCAGCCGCTAAAATTATGGTGAAGATTAAAACCACGCCAGATAATTTCTCTGAGAATATTACATTAGTTGCTGCAGCTGACCAAGCTGTTAATAAAGAAGGTAAAATTCTGCTTGAATCAGAAACCCTTGAAAAAGAAAGTTCCATTGAATTTGAAGCCACCGGTGAACGCAATGATGGCGAAAAAGCAAGTGGTAAGCTGACCCTCACCGCTAACTTTAGTTTTTCCACCTCAACTGCTTCTCCAAGTAATCCTGACCGTATTTCGGTGCCAATCGGCAGCGCCTTTGCGAAGGGCAACCTTAATTACCTCACCATTGTCAGTACTGATTTTAGTTGGGATGGTTCCACTACTAGCTGTACTGTGCGTACCACTAATACCTGTCAGATTCGTAAGACTGTTGATGTTGTTGCCTTTGAAGGGGGCACTAGATTCAATATTGATCCGGTTGCTTCTGGTTGGCAGTCTTCAGTCGAAAAAGTTGACGCCTTTAACTCCAGTGCCTTTACTGGTGGTACCGATAAAATTGTTAAAATCGTTACCGCAAGTGACGTTGAAAAGGCTAAGAATCAGGCCAATCAAATTGACGACGGTAAAGAAGAATTATTTGCCAAGGTTAAGGAAACCGAGCTGAAAATAGAGGCAAGCTATAAAAAGACTCTTGGTGATGCTACTTCTAGTCCTGCCATCGGGGAGGTCGCTGCGGAAGGAAAAGCTAAGTTGCTTGCAAAAGTTACTTATAAGGTAAATGTCCTTGATAAGTCAGCAATTGAAGAATATATCCGCACTCTTGTCAGCAGTCGTCTTGGGGAAGATCAGAAAATTTATGAAATCGGTTCATTATTCATTGAGCGCTTCCAAGAAAATAATGCGACCTCCGCTAAGCTTAAAGCCATTGTCAAAACTGGTCCAGAAGTCACGGAGAAAACTGTTCTTGATAAATCCCTTGGCAAGAAAATTGGCGAAGTTACTACCTTAATTAAGTCAATCAATGGCGTTAGTGAAGTTAAGGTTGATACTTCCTTCCCATGGGTGCGCAGTATTCCGGAAGATATTAATAAAGTTAGTGTAAATATTACAATTGAAGAAAACTAAGGTGGTGAAATGAAAATAATTGGACTGGATGTTGGCACAGTACGTATTGGCGTTGCCCGTGTTGATACAACAACTAAAATTGCTATTCCTGACGGCTACATTAATGTGAACGGTCAAGAAATCTCGGAAATTCAGCGCAAGCTAAGTTTTCATAACTCAAATGTTCTCGTTATTGGCATGCCGCGCAGTAATGACGGTAATCAAACGGCGCAGTCAGACTTTGTAAAGTCTTTTACTGAACGTATTGCAGCCACAATTCCTGGCTTAAAGATTTATTTTCAAGATGAGTCTCTCACCTCTGTTGAGGCTGAAAACCGCCTTAAAAGTCGAAAAAATAATTATCAGAAAGGCGAAATTGATGCCGAGTCTGCTGCCATCATTTTGCAGGACTTTGTAGAACGCCTGCAGTCTGCTCTTAACAATCAGCAAACGCTCGCACCAGTCGAATTTACTTCTGCTGGAGTCATTGAAGGCGAACAGACAAACCTAAAATCTCAAGAACAAGATGAAAAGATGCCCAAAAAAAAGATTTCTTTATTTAAAAAAGCAGTAATTAGTTTATTTATTCTTCTTGTGCTAGGAGGAATAGGTATTGGCGGGGCGTATCACTGGTACCAGCAACAATTGTTGCCCCTAAAGAGCCTTAACTGTCTCTATAATTCTCCAGCCGAAGCTGCCGTTGGAACTGAAGAAGAGAAGGAGGCAGATTGCCGTTATCAAACTTTTGAAATCAAGACCAATGAAACGATTAACGAAATTTCTGCACGCTTAAAAACACAGAATTTGATCCGTTCAAGCGAAATCTTCAAATTTTATTTAAAACTGAATCAAAAGTCTTCAAAGATTAAATCCGGCATCTATCACCTACGTACCAATATGTCTACGCCGCAAATTGCAGATCTACTTGAGCACGGTGCAGTTTCTAATAATGTTTTTAACCTCACTGTCCTGCCTGGTGAGACGATCACTGATATCCGTCAGAAATTAATCAAACTCGGCTATCAAGACGCCCAAATTGATGCTGCCTTGGCAAAACAATATGATAGTCCAGTCCTAAAAGGCCTATATAGCTCTGAAGGACGTTTAGAAAACCAATTACAGCCACAAAGTGTCGCACTCGAAGGCTATCTATATGGAGAAACTTATCAATTTTATCAAGGTGAAACGGTAGAGCATATTTTTAAAACCATGATTGATCAGCTAAATAATATTGCCAATTTAAATAAGCTAGAAGAGAAGTTTGAGAAGCGTGGACTCACCTTAAGGGAGGGGATTATCCTCGCCTCAATTATCCAAAAAGAAGCCCATACGGAGGATATGCCGGGAGTTTCAATGGTCTTCCAGAATCGCTTGCGTCGTGGTTGGAGTTTGGGTTCAGATGTGACTGCTACTTATGCGGCCGACCTGGTTAACCCTGGTCGCAATAAAAACGATCCTAATAATAATCTTGTCGTTCTTGAAACCGATAGTCTATACAATACTAGAAAACATACAGGTCTGCCTCCAGGTCCTATCTGTAGTCCCTCTATTTCAGCACTTTTAGCAGTTGCTGAGCCAGATGAAAATATGAAATCTATGTATTATTTCTTGACAGGAGACGATGGAAAGATGTATTATAGTGTAACCGATACTGAGCACGAGCAGAAAAAACGTGACTTTTGTCAAAAACTCTGTAACGTAGGACTCTAGGTGGAAATATCGGCAAGTTATGACAACGAAAAAACAGAATAAACGCAATAAATTAAAAAGTAAATTGAAGATTATTCCATATCTCTTTGTTTTTCTCGCAACCATGGGACTTATTAATTATGGCTCAAAGAATAAACATATAGACGAATCGATAAATAATCTAAATCTTCAATCGATCTCAAAAAAAGACTATGCTGTCTCAACTGACCAGCTCTCCGAATTTTACGTCGTCTCCGAACTTGCCAGTAATCTTAGTTTAGCATCATCAGAAGTTGTTAATGTTAACTATAACTCCCTCACTACTCTTCGTGATTCCGGTCAGGTTTCTACTGAAAAAATGGAGAAACCAATTGCACCTCTGGCTACTAGCTGTCTCAAAGTTGGTGCAATTGCTTACACCGTTGTTGAGGGTGACACAATTGCCTCGATTACTGGAAAATATGCCGCTTGTGGTGTTACTGAAACTATGGTCCGCTGGTCCAATAACTTCAAGAATACATATGAACCAAAAGTGGGTGAGGTAATTTATCTCCCATCCCGTGCTGGTTTCGTCTATAAGATTAAAAGTGGCGATACTGTTGACTCAATTGCTGGTAAATATGGAGCAAAAAGTGATGAGATTATCGCCGCAAATAACCTTGAGTTGAATCAAAGCCTTGCAGTTGGTACCTCAATTCTTCTCCCCGATGGTAATCTTCCAGAAACCGAACGCCCAGATTATGTCGCTCCTCGTTTAACCAACTCTCAATCGCAAAGCTATACACAGTCTGTCTACTATCGTACCTATTGGACTTCTGCCAACCAGATGCCATGGGGTTGGTGTACTTGGTATGCCTGGCAACGTCGTTATGAGCTGGGTGGTGGTTATGTTCTTCCAGGTGGCCTTGGTAATGCTAATACTTGGGACAACGCTCTAATTTCCAGCTTCCCATCTAGTCGTGGTACTAACCCGCAGGCTGGTGACGTTTTCCAAACCGACTCTGGTTATTATGGTCACGTCGGTATTGTGGACTCCGTAAATGATGATGGAACTATTACTATTTCCGATATGAATGGTATCGCTGGCTGGGGCCATGTTGGTCGCAAAACCGTCCCTCAAAGTGTCTGGTCCGGCTACCTCTTTATTCATAGTCGCTAAAATGGTAAAATAAGAGTAATATGTTTTGTGATACTGCAAAAGTTAGTCTAAAAGCCGGCAAAGGTGGTGATGGTGCCGTATCTTTTCGCCACGAAATTTATATTAATAAGGGCGGTCCTGACGGTGGTAATGGTGGTAAAGGTGGCTCCATTATCTTTGTAGCCGATAAAGATACTAACACCTTAATTGATTTTCGTTTTAACCCAATTTTAACTGCAGAAAATGGTGGCAATGGATCAGGTACTCGTAGCGCAGGTCGTTCTGGAAAGGACCTTTTAGTTGAGGTACCTATCGGAACTGTTGTTAAGCGCGATGGGCAGGTTATTGCTGATCTTACTCATGACGGTGAAAAGGCCGTAATTGCTAAAGGTGGTGACGGTGGTTTTGGTAATGCTCACTTTAAGTCAAGTGTACGGCAAACTCCAGTCATTGCCGAGGTTGGTGAGCCTGGCGATGAATTTGAGGCTGAGCTCGAAATACGTCTACTTGCAGATGTGGGTTTGGTTGGTCTTCCAAACGCCGGTAAATCAACCTTTTTGTCAGTCGTCAGTAATGCTAAGCCAGAAATTGCAGATTATCCATTCACCACTTTAACTCCAAATCTTGGTGTTGCTACGATAGATCGTCACGATATTCTTATTGCAGATATTCCAGGCCTCATAGAAGGTGCTGCAGAAGGCAAAGGCCTAGGTCACGATTTCTTGCGTCATGTAGATCGTACTGCAGTTCTTCTGCATCTTATAGATATTTATAATAACGACGCCGGTGAAGCCTATCACATTATTCGCCGTGAGCTCGATAAATACTCTGACTTAAAGAACCGTCCTGAAATTGTTACTCTCACCAAATGTGAGGGTGTGGACCAGGATATTATTGAAATGCAGATCCAGTCTATTAGACAGTATAATCCTAGTGCAACCATCCTCTCTATTTCTGCTGCCTCTCATCAAGGCGTTGATGATTTACTTCGCCTCTTGTGGCAGGAAATTAAAAAATCTAAAGAACAGGTAGCAGCCAGAGAGACTCAAGCTTTATCTCGAACCACTGAAATTAATTTAGGGGAAAATCGTTCTGAAATAGAAAATGGCAAAGAAAGTCTACCAGTTATTTCTCTAAGTACCAAGGAACTCCGTAACGCTTGGTCTGTTACCCTGGATGATAATGGCGTTTATCATGTGACTGGGGAAAAAATTGAAAAATTTGCACGACGCACTGACCTCTCCAATTATGCCTCTGTCAACCGTTTACGTGACATTATGAAGAAGCTTGGCATTCGAGCCGAACTTACCAATCAGGGCGCTGGTCCAGATTCTTTAATTGAAATCTCTGGCAAGACCTTCACTTTGGTTGAACAGTATTAATTAAAAAATATCAAAAACCTAAAATATGGACAAACTAAAAAACACGGGCCAGATGGTTCGTGTTTTTTGTATCTTATTTACAATCGGCGCCAGAAGTCTTCTTGTGCCAAGCTCTAAACTGCTTAATATATTCCTCGCTACCCAGTTTGGTGAATAATTTATTTTGGGCTTCCAAATTTAGCTCGATCCCATTAGACTTATAATCGGTAATTTTACTGTGATTATAGTAAATTGTAATGTCGCCCTTATCAGAGCTACAGACCAGACTGGATTGCTTAAAAAAGACTGACCATATAAAAACTGAGACTAGTGCAACTGTGAGTACAGAAATCACGGCCACTACTATAAAGATTTTCTTATTCTTCGGTTTTTTTGAGGCAGCAACCTGAGCCTCTTGTGTAACCTGATTTCTTACGTCTTGTATAAAAGCACTTTCAAAGTTATCCATAGCATAATCATATCATAATCTACAAAAAGTTTATGCTATACTCTAAATATGAAATATCGCACCCTAGGAAGAATACCCATCACACTAGTTTCTATTATTACAGCCTTATTTGTTTTGACAACAGTCGCTCCTGTAGTCGAAGCTAATGGCGGTGAAGATTATTTTGCTGCTACTGTTACAAAACGGAGTTCGGGTGCTGCTAAAAAACACGCTGCTAAAAAACAAAATAAACAAAAAGAAGAAGATGATGATGATACAGAATCTGATGACTCTAATGTCGGCGGAGAGTATTCTGGTAATAAGGGACAATCTGGCTGGGTCAAAGAGGGGCGCTCCTGGTTTTACTACGTGAATGGTGAAACAGTTGGGGAGGGCTGCCGTACAATTAATGGGACTATCTATTGTTTTGAAGTTGATGGGGAACTAATGACGGGCGAGGTTGAGCGTGGTGGTAAGACTTATTATTACACTGAGGATGGTACAGGCATGCTTCTTAAAAATGGCGTCACACCCAACGGGCAAAAAACTGACGCAACGGGTATGATCTATGAGGAGGCAGATGGTAGCTCGACTGGCAATGCTCCAACCTTCGACACTTCATCCGTAGCTGGCTCTTCGAACGCATCACCTTCCGCCAGCTATACTGGCAAAAAAGACTCTTCCTCTAGCTCTTCTGGAAGCTCTTCTAGCTCTTCTAGCTCTGGTTCTTCAGGCGGCTCTTCCTCTGGTTCTAGCTCTTCAGGTAGCTCTTCTTCCGGTTCAAGCTCTTCTGGTAGTTCTTCTTCCGGTTCTTCAGGCGGCGCTTCTGGCTCCTCCAGTTCTTCGGACGAAAAATGCATCAAGTTGGCCATCATTAAAATCAAGGGCAAGGACTGCATTGAAAACAGCGAAGAGGCTATCTTTGAAATTCTTGGCATGATCCTTAATATTTTCACTTTTGGTGTTGGGATTGCCGCCACAGGTGGCTTCATCTTCTGTGGTTATCAGTATATTACCTCCAAAAACGAGCCTGCGGTTATCGTTAAGATTAAGACCCGTATGCTAAATATTGTCATTGGTCTAATAATCTATTTCATGTTCTGGGGAATTATTGGACTCCTACTTCCAGGTGGACTCTGGTAATTGGTAGCTTTCTTTTGTTGTTCCCATAGGCTATCTTGTGGTTCATTGCAAAAAAATACTCCCGAAGGAGTACTTTTCTCACTGATGCGCGCCCACCCTGGGGCACATTGTTTTGTTTTAATTCGCTTTTTGTTTTTAATGAAATCTCCACACTCCACTATTTTTGAAGCGGAACCCCGTGAAGCGTATCAGCTTATGCTTACTATATCCAAAATCCCATAAACTGTCAAGATTTTAGGGATAAAATGTGAGAAAAATCAGTCAAAAAAGCATAATTCATACTGTGATATAATTAATGAAATGGCAAAAGTTAAATTCACAATTATTACGCTCTTCCAGGACGCCTTAGCACCCTATTTGTCGACCTCAATGATGTGGAAGGCTGCTAAAAACAATATTGCCGAATTTTCTTTTGTTGATCTCCGAGATTTTGGTCTTGGCCCACATAAATCAGTTGACGACACCCCTTATGGTGGGGGTGATGGTATGTTGCTCCGCTGTGAGCCAGTATTCGCTGCTATTGAAAAAATCAAACAAGATGACCCCAATGCAAAAGTCATTCTTCCCACCCCAGCTGGTCAAATTTGGCGCCAATCACTCATCCGTCAATTTGCTGAAAAAATAGAATCACAGGAAGAAAATCACTTCATTATTCTTTGCCCACATTATGAGGGTTATGATGAGCGTATCCTGACATTGGTTGACTATCAGGTTAGTCTCGGTCATTTTGTTCTAACGGGCGGGGAATTGCCAGCCCTTATTATAATTGATAGTATCGTTCGGCTCCTCCCAGGTGTTTTAGGTGGAGAAAGTTCCGCTATTATTGAAAGCTTTTCCGAAGGAAACACTATTGAATATCCGCAATATACGAAGCCAGCGGATTTTCGCGGTATGAAAGTTCCAGAAGTCCTACTATCTGGTCATCACGGCAAAATTAAAGAGTGGCGCGAGTCTCATCAACGCCCTTCTCATTCATAATTCTCATATATCTTCACATGCTATAATTATCCTAATGATTTTATCAGCAGGTTTGGAAGAGATAAAAGGGGTTGGTCCTAAAACAGCCGAAGCGCTCCAAAAACGAGGTTTTCGCACTATTAAAGACCTACTCTATTATTTTCCACGCAGTTATGAAGATTATCAGTCTCAAACCAATATTGCCGATATTAAACCCGGCCGTGTGATTTTGCGTGGAAAAATTCGTAATCTCCGTAATCTTCATACCAGACGTCGCAATTTTGTCATTACTCAGGGTGAGATTTATGATCAAACTGGGGCGGTACGCGTTGTTTGGTATAATCAACCCTACCGCATTAAAAACTTTGACGAAAGTACCACCTATTATTTCACCGGCCAATATGATTTTAAATATAATCGCTATCAAATCACCGCTCCATCTGTCGTGACTGCCGACGAAATAGAGCAGAAAATTGAAGGATTTCAACCGATTTATGCAGCTAAAGGCAGCTTTAATTCCGCATGGTTTAAAAAGCTTTTTGAAAAACTTCAGTCTCTTTTACCTCAAATTCCGGATCTACTTCCTCTTGAACATGCACCAAGTTATCTTTTTCAGGGTGCCCGCCGTCAAGCACTGACAAAAATTCATTTCCCCAAACAGCCTGAAGATGTAGAACAGGCTAAGCGATATTTGGGCTACGAAGAGCTATTTGAGCTAATTCTTGCCAGTCAGCTTAATCGACGGGAGAATCAGAAATTAAGGGCGGAGCCTCTAGCTTTTGATTTAAACCTCACTAAGCAATTCCTTTCTTCGCTCCCCTTTACTCTCACCGACGCTCAGAAAAGCGCTGCGTGGGAAATTCTTCAAGATCTCACCAAAACAACACCGATGAATCGCCTTCTGCAAGGAGATGTTGGTTCAGGTAAAACGATTGTCGCCGCTCTTGCAGCCTTCCAAGCTATTAAGCAAGGTGCGCAGGTGGCAATATTGGCTCCAACCGCCATTTTAGCCTCGCAACATGCTGAGAATCTTGAACGCCTACTTGCCCCCTTCGGCATCCGTACGGCTCTGCTTATTGGCGCTACTAAGCAGAAAGATCCACTCAAGCAGCAAATCAAAGATGGCGAGATCGACTTAATTGTAGGTACGCACGCTATTTTAACTGACGACACTCAATTTGCTCGTCTCGCGCTCTGTATTATTGATGAGCAACACCGCTTTGGCGTGGCACAGCGTCAAAAGCTCCTAGAAAAAGTTGCCCTAAACTCTCACCCAAACACTGTTAATGCGCAAAAAATCACTGCGCCGCACTTTCTTGCAATGACTGCAACTCCAATTCCTCGCTCGTTGCAGCTCACTATTTTTGGCGACTTGGACGTTTCTCTTATTCAGCAAATGCCAAAAGGCAGGCAGCCGATTATTACAAAAATTATTAGCGAAACCAATACTCGCGAGCTTCTATATCCAGAAATCAATCAGCACCTAGAAGCCGGTGAACAAGTTTACTGGATTTGTCGACTTATCGAGCAGGACAAAGACGAGCCACTGGAAAAGGATCAACACACGGTTAAGGAAGAGATAAAACGTTTAGCTAAAATTTTTCCTGGATATAAACTCGCCATTTTGCATGGCAAGATGAAGCCACAGGAAAAAGATCAGGTCATGAACGACTTTAAAGAACATCGGATCGATATCTTAGTCTCCACCACCGTTGTTGAGGTTGGTGTTGACGTCCCTAATGCCACACAAATCGTTATCATGAACGCCGATCGCTTTGGTTTAGCTCAGGCTCATCAGTTAAGGGGGCGTGTTGGTCGTGGACAGAAGGCCAGCCAGTGTTTTTTGATTACCACCGGTGATAACCCTCCCACTACTCGCCTAAGGGAACTAGAAAAGTCCAATAATGGTTTTTATTTGGCCGAAGTTGATCTTAAACTGCGTGGCCCAGGTGAGGTTTACGGCGCGATGCAGCACGGTGAACTGGATTTACGTATTGCTAGTCTTGCTGATACCGAAATGATTAAAGCTGCTAGGGCTCAAGCACTTAATTTTGCTTCCGATCCGCAAAATATGCTAAAATACAAAGAGCTTAGTCAGTCCATCCAGAAATATCAGCAGCTGACTACTCTAAATTAGTTTTACATCAGAAAGTTATTATGTATTCAACTCTTGCTCTTAACAATAGTAAAAGATCAGGCAATATTGTCGGCACGCATCAAAAACTCGATAAGATTGCTCGTAAAATATTACAAAAAAGCCTGCCAGCGCGTGTCTATTTTCCCGATATCAAGGAAATCCTGCTTTTTGAAGGCATGGGTGGCCCAGATGGTTTAAAAAGAAAAAGCCCTGACGTTGATGAACCAATGCACTTTATAATTCCTGGCCAAGACGACGGTAAACTCATTCAAATGATTCTAGACCACCAGTATAATCTGAGAAAAGCACTCGCTACAGATAATAAGGTTCGTGCTGCCTTTGAAGCCGGTTGGATGGCGCACGCCATTACTGACGGCCTAACTCCGGCCCATCACTTTCCCCTCACTGAAGCACAGGGTGAATTGATGACTGAAAAAGAATTTATTAAAATTTTTGGTATTCCAGTTAAGGGAATCATGCGTGGTCGTAATTCCTTGGAGACCTTACGTAACAACTGGCTTTATTGGGGGGCTAATGGTTATATGAGTAAGCATGTCGCCTTTGAATATGGCGTTGCCATTACTATGACTGCCCTGCCTGAGAGAGTTGTCACACCTAAGCTAGACAAAAAAGAATTAAAAAATGTCGACCTAAAACAGGCTTTCTATCGATCCCTTGAACGCGTTGCCTCTCTTAATATGTACACTAGGTTTCTTGAACAGGGTTGGAATACAGATTTAGCCTTTGAAACTAAAAACATTCTTTTACCAGAGATTGCACGTGCGATCGCTCTCTGTTGGGCGTCCTCCATTCCTGAATTGACCGATCCTGCCAAATAGCTTTGTGGTAAAATAAAAACATGAAAAGTGCACGCGAAATCTTCCACCAGGGGAAATTTACTAATGTTAAGATCACTTCCGGGCTCTTCCGTGGTCGTGAACTTAAGGCTCCGCAAAATGGCATCACACATCCTATGGGTTCTCGCGAGAAATTAGCCCTTTTTAATTCGTTAAGCGATAAAATTAAAGATAAAATTATTCTCGACGTCTTTGCGGGTACCGGTGCCCTTGGACTTGAGGCTCTTTCTCGCGGCGCTTCGCACGTCACCTTTATTGAGGCTGATAAAAAAGCTGCCGAAATCTTAAAGCAGAACGCCATTGTTCTTGGCGTCTTTGAACAGGTGCGCATTTATAATACAAAAGCGGAAAAAATTGACTTCGATAGCCCATTTGATATCGTCATCGCAGATCCGCCTTATGAGTATTTTCACGACCTGCCATTGTCTGTTCTTGATCGCCTTGCTAAAACCGCCAGGGAATACTTCGTCTTATCTCATCCCTCCGATTTTGACCCTCATGCTATTGACGCTGAGTTGCTTTCGACCAAAGCCTACGCTGGTTCACGTATTACAATTTTTCGCCCCCACGAAGCCTAGTCCCTCTTTACAATAATCTCTAAATATCGTATAATATCAATCAATAAATTGTAAGAAATCTCGAGGTGGTGTCGAAGATTGTGGAGAATTATCATGCGAAATCAAGACGCTAACCGCCCACAGCGTATCAAAATTATCATCATCACTATTATTGCTGCAATCATCATTTTTATTTTTGGTGCATGGCTGATTACTTCAGCTATTAAAAGCGTAGAGAAGAAACAGCAAGCAAACTCAGAGCAGAATACAGCCGCTCAGAAAGATGAGAAGAATACCGCAGATAATAAAGCTACTGACAATAAAACTACGGAACAGTCTAGCTCAAACAATGGTAAGACCAATGGTAATACTTCAAGTTCTACTAATGCCGGTACTACCTCAAATAAGCCAGTTGTAAGTACCACTTCTCCTGCTGCGCAGTATCCTGTAAGTCAGCAAACTAATACCTCAAATACTTCAGCTACTGATCTTCCTACCACTGGTCCTGAAGATCTTCTTCCTACCGCCCTCCTTATCGGTGTTGCTAGCTATCTTTTCTTCAAGAATCGCGAAATCAAAGCAAAATTAGCTCTCCAAAATTCCTAAGATTGTGTTATAATTAACACAGGCCCGAGTGGTGAAATTGGTATACACGTATGCCTTAGGAGCATATGCCTCGTGCGTGCTGGTTCGAGTCCAGTCTCGGGCACCATACTGGAATTTTTCAATTCAAGTGTTGTTTATAGATGCTTTATAGGGTCTCTTTCATCTGAAAGGGGCCCTATTTTCTTGTTGTTGATTTATACCTTACTTATATCTTCATTACCATTTCTAGGTCGTGGGCCATAAATCCACTCTTTCTATAAAAGTCTATAGCATTAATATTGTCTGATAAAACCAATAACTTGATACTGATACACCCCTGGGCTATGAAATAATCTTTCATTCTGTCTAATAATTCTTGTCCTATACCAGATCCCCTGAATTCTGACTTCACGAATAATAGACCGATCCAGCCGTCCTTGGATGGCTTATGTGATAAATCATAGATCTCGTCATCACCCTTTTTATGCTCAATTATTACGCCCTGAATAAAACCAATAACTTGGCCGTTTTCTTCTGAAACGAAAACCTTACCGTTCATATTCTTGACGTCATCTAGCATTTTCTGCATATAACGATGAGCGTCATCCATATCTTTGTAGGGTAGTGATTCGTGTGTTTGATCGATTTCTGAAAAATATTTCTGAAGTTCGAACTGCATCTTATCTATGCTTTCTCGATCCTTGATATTCATTTCTCTTATCATTTTCTACTCCTACTTTAAAATAGATGGTACGCTTACTCAAGGTATTTTTCAAGAGTAGAAGTATTTATATTCAATATATGATACTATTTGGATAGATATGCAAGGACTTACGTATAAATATTATAGAAAAAATGGGACCAAAACAGTTTATATAATTCTGCACGGTGGAGGGGCAGTTGGGGTGGAGACGGACTTCATTTCGTCTATATTTGATGCCATTGCAGCCACTAAAAATAGTGTACTATGTTTTAATTTTCCGTACTGTGAGAGAGGAGAAGAGTCTTCGAGTGGATCAGAATTAAAAGAAGAGGTAGATGCGCTCAAGCAAGCTGTCGACTTTGCTCATCTTGAAGGATTTTATAAAATTAGAATTGTTGCAAAATCGCTCGGCGGTATTATTGCTAGTTACTATCTTGAACAATATCCGGATAGTCAAATAGAACTTTCAATTCTTGGATACATCCCAGGAGAAGTTAAGCAAAGAGCTATTTTGAATAACTTAAAACTTATTATTCAGGGTACAAATGATCGTTTTGCGTCTCCGGTTGAAGTCAGAAAGGCTGTCGGTAATCTAGCCGAAGTAGTTGAAATTGTAGATGCGGACCATAGTTATAGAAATAGCCAAAAGGAACCAGTCTATCAAGACATTGCGATTAAGGAACTGATAAAGTGGATTAAGTAGACGTATAGAGAAGTTAAAAGATATCTTAACTATTCGGTCTAAGCTGGTTGCATAAATAGAAAATTATGTTATAATCTGAAAGCTATACAAATAAGTACCTTACAAAAGTCTAGTCTCTGTTCTTCTTTACTTCTGTGACTAATTATTTCTACTAATATATTTTTTCTAGTAGGTATAATCAGTCGCAGAAGAAAAAGCTTCTTCTGCAAATTTTTTGGCGGTATAAAGCCGCAGAAGGAGAAAAATATGAAGAAAATTTTATTAGGAATTGTCATGGACTTAATAGAGAATCAGATCTATGATCACAACGAAATACCTAAGGACTACTTATCAAGAAGATATAACGTCTTCTTTGATGATGGATCTGTTCTCAGTCTTTGGGAGCAGGGGGATACTAGTCCTTCTGGATGCGAGGCGTGTACCTACGGGTACTGGTCCTGGCACGAGAGTGTAGATATAAAATTCAACTGGCAAATGCAGCCAATCGAAGTGAATGTCTTCGAAGCTCTCAGGGAGGACAAGGAAGCCGTCAAAGTTATCCTTGGCAATGGTGATTTAATCGCCTCAGCGGATAAATACGGCTCAGACGAGTATTATCCAGAAGGATTTGCTCAGGCCGGCTTCGAAGCTAGAAAGCCAAAGAAGCTTGCATGGTTTATTACTGATCTTGAAATCTTTAAGGAGCAGAATAAGCCAGTAGCCCAGCCAGATTATTACAACCTGTCCTTAGCAGGACAGCTTGCTGAGGATGAGGACGTTATTCAGTTTGAGGGGCAAGATGCTGCGGATCTCAGCCAGGCAATTGCAATTCTCGGAAAGGAGGCGGACTTTAGAAAAGTTGAAGAAAGCTTGGGTAGTGACGTGCACCTCATCGAGGTCAAGTGCAAAAACCAAACTCTTGTCTTTGACTAATTTCATGCCCAGGGTAAAACCCCTGGGTCTTTTATTTTTAAATAGAAAATTTAAATTATAATATATACATGACAACTCACTATATGAATCTTCAAACTCGCTATTTTAATTATATTAAGAGTGGCACCAAACGTATTGAGCTTCGACTTAATGATGAAAAACGTAGACAACTCCAACTTGGCGATACGCTAGTTTTTACTAACTCCGAAGGGGAATCACTTTCAACTAAAATAACTGGCTTATTGCATTATCGTGATTTCGCATCTCTATTTCAAGATTTTCCTATCGAACTTTTGTCAGATACTTCAATGTCTAAAACTGAACTATTAAACGTCCTTAACGAATTTTATCCAGCAGAAAAACAGCATCATTACGGTGTTCTCGGAATCAGAATCGAACTGTAACTAGTGATATAATAAAACCATGCCCTCATTTGAGTTACAGAGTAAATATGCCCCCACGGGTGACCAACCGACTGCAATCCGGCAGCTTACTGATGGTCTTAAAAAAGGTATTCGCGAGCAGACCTTACTTGGCGTGACCGGTTCTGGTAAGACTTTCACTATGGCAAATATTATCCAGAATCTTCAAAAGCCAACTTTAATCTTGGCTCACAACAAGACGCTAGCGGCTCAGCTCTACTCTGAATTTAGAGAATTCTTCCCGAAAAACGAGGTACATTATTTTGTTTCTTATTTCGACTACTACCAGCCTGAAGCCTACATTGCTAGTACTGATACTTATATTGAGAAAGATTCGGCTATTAACGACGAGATTGACCGGCTGCGCCATGCTGCCACCGTCGCTCTGCTTACTCGGCCCGACACTATTATTGTGGCTTCGGTTTCTTGTATTTACGGTATCGGTTCTCCTGATCACTACGTTGAAATGTCACTCCCCTTGATCAAAAAACAGGGTATTTGGCAAATCATGGAGCTTAGTGAGCTAGCTAAGGCTTCTCTCGGTCGTCTCCATTCGCCATCACTCGTTAATACCGCCACGCAAAGTGCAGGTTCTCTCAATCAAACTAATTTTATTATCTACCTCATTGCCATGCAGTATCATCGAAACGATCTCGCCTTTGAACGCGGTAACTTTCGGGTTAAAGGAGATACTATTGATCTCTTTCCAGCCTCTGGCGAAGTAGCCTATCGTTTTGAGTTCGATTTCGATAACCTAGAATCCGTTAAAATTATTGACCCGCTCACTGCTGAAGTCCTTGAAAAACCTGAACAGGTTCACATTTTCCCAAATACTCATTATGCAACCCCTCGTGATCAGCTCTCTCGGGCTATTGATACGATTGAGGCTGAATTTGACAGTAGGTTAAAATATTTTGAGGCAGAACATAAATATCTGGAAGCGCAACGCTTGTCTCAGCGCACAAAGTATGACCTAGAAATGCTCAAAGAAACCGGTTTTGTTAAGGGAATTGAAAATTACTCAAGACATCTGGACGGACGTAAGGCTGGGGAACCGCCAGCGACGCTTTTAGACTTTTTCCCAGATGATTTTCTCCTTCTCGTTGATGAGTCACATATGACTTTGCCTCAGGTGCGCGGTATGTATAACGGAGATCATGCCAGAAAAACTACACTTGTCGATTATGGTTTTCGTCTGCCAAGTGCCTTAGATAACCGACCACTTACTTTTGATGAATTTGAAAAACATATCCACCGCGCGGTCTATGTTTCTGCCACGCCAGGTAAGTATGAATTAGAAGTATCTCCCACTCCAGCCGAACAGGTTATCCGACCGACTGGACTGCTCGATCCTGAAATTGAAGTTCGTCCCACGGATGGACAGATTGATGATCTGATGGCTGAGATCGAAGTCCGCATTCAAAAAAATCAGCGCGTCATTGTTACGACTCTCACCAAGCGTATGGCTGAGGACCTTTCGGATCATCTTAAGGATCACGGTATAAAAACTGCCTACATTCATTCCGAAATAGATACCTTAGAGCGAGGTGATATTTTAAGGGATTTGCGCACTGGCGTTTACGACGTCTTAGTCGGCATTAATCTTCTACGTGAAGGGCTTGATCTCCCAGAGGTTTCACTAGTCGCTATTTTGGATGCAGACAAAGAAGGATTTTTACGTTCTGAATCTGCTTTAATTCAAACTATTGGTCGTGCCGCTCGTCATGAAGAAGGCCATGTTATTATGTATGCTGATAATATTACCGAAAGTATGGAGCGGGCCATCACCGAAACTGATCGTCGTCGCGATATTCAGATGAAATATAATCACGAACACAATATAATCCCACACAGTATCAAGAAGGAAATTTCTTTGGGGCTTCGTGCAATTATTCCAGAAAAGGCCAAAGAAAATAAATTGGACCTCAAAAAAGTTCCAAAATCAGAATTTAAGATCCTGGTTAAAGAATTGTCTGAGCAAATGCAGCTAGCCGCAGCCAATCTGGAGTATGAAAAAGCGGCAGAAATTCGTGATATGATTCAGCAGATTAAAGATGCTGAAGATGGCCAAAAATAAGAATCTGATTAATATTTAAAATCAATCACCAGCGATTTGTTGTGGTAAAATAGAAAAAATATAGTTCTATCTAAGGAGGTAAATGACAAAAGCAGAAACTATTCTTGCCGTTGAAAAAGTCACGAAGACTTTTGGTAAGGGAGCTAGCCTCACAAAGGCTGTCGATAATCTATCTTTTAAAGTCAAAAAGGGTGAGTTTCTTGCCATTATGGGTGCCTCTGGGTCTGGTAAGAGTACTACTCTAAACTTAATCTCAACGATTGATCGCCCAACTGAGGGAAAGATCCTGGTCGATGATACTGATATTACAAAACTAAAAGGCGAGAAGCTCAATGCCTTTAGGCGTGAATCTCTCGGATTTATCTTCCAGGATTTTAATCTACTAGATAATCTAACCGCCTATGAAAACATTGCTCTTGCACTCTCAATCCAGAATGTCAAAGCAAAAGAAATTGATCAGCGCGTTAAGGCAGTTGCTAAAAACCTCGACATTGAAAAAATCCTCGACAAGTTTCCATACCAGCTTTCTGGTGGCCAAAAACAGCGTGTTGCTTCCGCACGAGCTATTGTGACTAATCCAAAACTTGTCCTAGCAGATGAACCAACCGGCGCCCTCGATTCAAAGTCTTCAAAGTTGCTACTCGAACGCTTTGATTATCTTAATCAGGAACTTGAAGCAACCATTATCATGGTAACCCACGATGCCTTCTCGGCTAGCTTCGCTTCACGTATTATCTTTATCAAAGACGGTAAAATCTTTAACGAAATTCATCGTGACGACAAAACGCGCAAAGAGTTCTTTGACGAAATTATTCGTGTAATGGCCACACTTGGTGGAGGCGACTCTGATGTTATTTAAACTTTCGTTTCGAAATATCACGCGTAGCGTCAAGGATTATGCGATTTATTTCTTCACGTTAGTACTCGGCGTTACTCTCTTTTATGTCTTCAATTCAGTTGGATCTCAAGCAGCAGTTCTCGAACTTAATAATGCCAAGAAGTTGATTGTCGAGTTACTTAGTAAAATCCTTTCCGGTATGAGTATTCTCGTGGTGGCTATTCTTGGCGCCCTGATTATCTATGCCTCGCGTTTCTTAATCAAGCGTCGCAACAAAGAATTTGCCATCTATCTAACCTTAGGAATGAGTAAACGTAAAATTTCACGTCTCCTCTTCTTTGAAACTCTGATGATCGGTATCATCTCACTTGCAGTTGGGCTTCTTATTGGTATTGGTGCTTCGCAGTTGATTAGTATTCTCATCGGACGTCTATTTGAGGCAGATATGAGTAAATTTCAGTTCGTATTTTCTGAAAAAGCTTTCTTTGACACCATCCTTTATTTTGGTCTCATCTACCTCATTGTTATCGTATTTAATACGATAATCGTTGGTCGTCTTAAGATTATCGACCTGCTCCATGGTAGTAAGAAATCCGAGAAGGCATTCCTAAAGAATCCGCTACTACGTGCTATTGTTTTTGTTCTTTCTAGTTTTGGTCTAAGCTATGCTTACTGGTGGGTTACAAATGACAAAGTTTCAATGATGGACCGCATAAATAATCTCCTCTGGCCAGTTGCAATTGGTGTGATTACGACTTTTCTGCTTTTCTGGTCATTTTCAGGCTTAATTATGGAAATCCTCACCAGGAGCAAAAGATTCTACTATCGTGGCCTCAATTCTTTTATCTTTCGTCAAGTCTCCAGCAAGATTAATACAGCAGTGGTCTCCATGTCTCTAATTAGTCTTCTCCTCTTTTTGACTATCAGTATCCTTTCACTCTGTTTTTCAATTAATGAATCTATGAAAAAAGAGTTAGCTTACAATACTCCAGTTGATGCCTTCATTGAGCTCACTGATTACAATGCCGTCTTTGGCCCAAATGGTCCTGGCTACGGACCTTCGGCTAGCAGCAGTGACCAAGACTGGAATTTACAGGTCAAAGAGTCACAAAGGTACATGCAAAAGTCTATCTACCAAAGATTAACTGAGAAAGATGAAGAAATTGCTAAAAGCATTAAGGAACATCTTGAAGTTAATGTCTATGCCGACCACGCCCTTACTTTTAAACAGACAATCCAAGCGGAGTATCTCACTGGTTTAGTGGGTGAGTTTATGTCAAAAACTGCGGTACCAATACTTCGTGTTTCTGACTATAACAAAATAGCAAAACTCTACCATCGTGAAGAAATCTCTCTGGCTGACAATCAATATCAAATGCTTGCAGACTATAAACCCATGAGCGACTCTATTGATAAATCGTTGGCTTCAGGTTTTCAGATTAATTATCGAGGACAAACTCTAAGTCCAGTTGCAAAAAAGCATCTCGAAGGTTTTGTAACTTCCTCTGGTATGAAGTCTAATACTGGTATTCTAATTGTGCCGGATAAAATCGCTACCGACCAGGCCATTGGTAGTCGTGTTTTACTGGTAAACTATAATACAAGTGCGGATCATACTGCCCAACAAATCGATAATGACATACGTAGAATCTATGACCTTGGTAATTTATCTATTGAGATTCATAGCTCTGCAGACGAGCCAGCACAAAAATCGAAACAGAATAGTAAAAAAGAAGAGCAGCGTCCAAGCGGTGTCTCCTTTAGTTATATGACTAAAATCCTTATTTATACTTCCTCAATTGGTCTGCAGGCCATCGCTACCTTTGTCGGTTTTTATCTTGGTATTATCTTCTTGATTTCTTCTGCCGCAATTCTTGCTCTCAAACAACTTTCTGAGTCATCTGATAATATTGAAAAATACGCTGCCCTGCGAAGACTCGGTGCCAGTAATAAAATGCTGAATCGTGCTCTCTTTATTCAAATCGCCATCTTCTTCGTCTTCCCGCTTCTTGTCGGTATTCTCCATTCTGTCTTCGGTATTAAATTTGCCTCCAGTATTATCGAAGTATTCGGTTCCGGTGGACTACTCGCTTCAATCCCAATCACTGCTTCCATGCTTATCCTGATTTACGGCGGCTACTTCCTCTTAACTTACCTCAGTAGCAAACGTATTATTTCTGAAAAGCAATTACGCCGCGACTAACGCAGCCATCTAGCCCCTCATAGGAGGGGCATTTTTTTGTTATACTAATATTATGAATTACAAAATAATTCTCGCAAAAAATATAAATAGCTACTATATAGGACTCGGCTATGTCTCTGATTTTCTGATATAATTAAGCTATGAAAAATACACGCGAGGATATCTTGCATTTAGCAAAACTTTCTAATTTATCCCTCGAAGAGACAGAAGTAGAAGGCTTGCAGCGAGATTTAGATAATATTGTTAACTATATTTCACAGCTGGATGAGTTAAACACTGATGGTGTTGAACCAACTTATCAGGTTTTTGAAATGGAAAATGTCTGGCGAGAGGATGAAGTTAAGCCACAAGATGCTTCCAGGGAGCAGCTTTTAAATCTAGCGCCTGCATCAAGACAAGACATGATTCAAGTGCCAAAAGTACTCTAAACTATTTAAACATCTCATATCTCAGAAATTAAAAAAGGAAGACCAAAATGAAGATTGCAAATAAGCAAATTTCTGCCGTTAGTCTGGTGAAGGAAGCCTTTGAAAAAGCTCGCCAGTTTGCAAAATATAATGTCTTCGTTTCACTAGCAGACGAAGAGAAAGCTCTAAAGAAGGCTGAAGAAATTGATAAGAAGATTGCCGCTGGCGAAGAAGTTGGACCGCTGGCTGGTGTACCTTATGCTTTAAAGGATAATTTCTTAAGTAAAGAGGGAAATACTACTGCCTCCGCAAAAATCCTTGAGCCATTTCATTCTCCAATCGATTCTACCACCGTCAAGAAGCTCGAAGAAGCTGGCGCCATCATGATTGGTCGCACCAATCTCGACGCCTTTGCCCAGGGCTCTTCGACCGAAAATTCCTACTTTGGCCCATCTCATAACGCCAAGGATTTTGATCGTGTGCCTGGTGGCTCTTCCGGTGGTTCTGCCGCGGCCGTTGCTCTTGATATCGTTGAGTTTGCTACGGGTACAGATACCGGCGGCTCTATTCGTCAGCCAGCCTCGTTTAACGGCGTTTATGGTTTTAAGCCAACCTATGGTACAATTTCTCGTTACGGTGTTGTGGCCATGGCTTCTAGTACCGACTGTATCGGCTTCTTTACTAAAAACGCGGAGGATATGGATCTTTTAATGTCGATCTGTGCCGGCCAAGATGAAAAAGATCTCACTACTTTACCTAGTTTCTATAACCACGAAGAGCAAAAATATTTTGTTCCAGAAATTGCTCCTAAAAGCGCCAAGATTGGTATTATTAAAGACTTCAGAAATGACTCCATTGATCCTGAAGTTCAACGTGTCCTAGATTCTCAGGTTGAAAAACTTAAGGCAGCTGGACACCAAATTGTCGAGCTAGAGATGCCGACTCTCAAGTATGCTCTCGCCGTCTATTATATTGTTGTACCAGCAGAGGTTACTTCAAATCTTTCACGCTATGACGGTATTCGTTATGGTTACCGCTCCGAACATGCTAAGAATCTAAGTGAAGTATTCGGACTCTCACGTAACGAAGGATTTATGCCAGAGAACAAGCGTCGCATCATGATTGGTAACTTCGTCTTAAGCTCCGGATTCTATGATGCTTACTTTAAAAAGGCTGAGCAGGCACGTACTCTGATCATTGAAGAATATCAAAAAGCTTTTGAAAAGTGCGACTATCTTCTCACTCCTGTTTCGCCATCCCCAGCCTTTAAGCTTGGCGAGAAAGTCAGTGATCCAGTTGCAATGTATTTTGAAGATGTTATGAGCGTGCCAATTAATCTTGCCGGACTCCCAAGTCTCGCCTATCCTGCTGGTGAAAGCCAGGATACCAAGATGCCAATTGGTCTGCAATTGATCGGCCAAAGAAGAAGCGATAAAAGTATTCTAGATTTCGCTAAATACTTCGCTAAGGAGTTAAATTAATGCCATACTCAACTTTGATCCTCCTAATCGCGATTTTAATTGTCGGCGTCTTTGTCTTTATCGCCATTTCTTCCACTGGCCGCCGCAGTCACCGCTTTGATGTTGAGGATTATCAAACCAGGTTTTTAAAAATTGAAAACTCGCTAACTCGTGATAATAAATTATCTTATAATGCAGCCGTCATTGAAGCGGACAAACTACTCGACCGTGCGCTTATGGAGCTTGGGGTGCCAGGAAAAACTATGGGAGAAAGACTAAAAGCTTCCAGCACACGCTTTACTCAGCTCAACTCTGTTTGGTATGCTCATAAGCAACGTAATCAAATTGCCCATGAGCAAGATTTTAATTTAGAGTATAATCAAGCTAAGCATGCCTTAGCGAGTTTTCGTCAGGCCTTAAAAGATCTAGGAGCAATTTAATTGGAGAAACTATGACTGAACAAAAATATGAAATCACCGTCGGTATCGAGTGTCATGTACAACTCGCCACCAAAACCAAACTCTTCTCTGAGGTAGATAATGATGCTCGTGGCAAAGAACCAAACTCTTGTGTTTCACCTGTAGAATATGCCTTACCAGGTATGTTGCCACGCTTAAATCGTGAAGCTGTTAATATGGCAGTACGTGCCGGACTTGCACTTAATTCCGAAATTAATCTTCTTTCACGTTTTGATCGCAAACACTATTTCTATCCAGATTCTCCAAAGGGTTATCAGATCACCCAGATGTATCAGCCAATCATCGGTGCCGGTTATGTTGAGCTTCCAAACGGTAAGCAGATCCGCATTGGGCATGCTCATCTTGAAGGTGATGCTGGTAAGCTAAATCACTTTGATAATTATTCTCTCGTAGACCTTAACCGTGCCGATACTCCGCTCATTGAGATTGTCTCCATGCCAGATATTCATACTGCCCATGACGCTCATGACTACTGTAAGGAGCTTTGGCGCCTAATGACCTTTGCCGGAGTTTGTTTTGGCGACCTCTATAACGGTAATATGCGTTTTGACGTCAATATTTCTCTAGCCGAGAAGGGAAGTAAAACTCTTGGCAAACGTGCTGAAATCAAAAATCTCAACTCTTTCCGCTCGGTTGAACGTGCTATTGAGTATGAATACGAGCGACAAAGCAAAATGCTTGACGCTGGGGAAGTCATTACTCAAGAAACTCGTGGTTGGAATGACGCCACTGGTAAGACCACTTCTCAGCGTTCTAAGGAAGAGGCTCAAGATTACCGCTATATGCCAGAGCCAGATCTTCCACCGATCCGATTGACAGAGGAACAGGTGAAAAAGGAACGTGAAGCTATGCCGCTTCTTCCAGCCGATTATCGTAATACTCTTGGCATGATTATTTCTCAAGATATCTTGGAAATTCTCCTTGATTACAAGCAGTTGGTTGATCGTCTAGCCGACCTTAAGACCGAATATGATATCCATGGTATCGATAAAGAAACCAGCAAAGCTGCCATCCTAAAAATCTCCAACCTCTTTACCTCTGTACTCTTAGCTGAAGAGAACAGTAGTCTATTAAATGACCCAATGCCAAGCGTTAAGCAATTAATGGATCTAAGTTCTATGATTGCTAAGAATGAACTCTCAAGCACCAGCGTTAAGGAAGTCTTCCTACGCTTCTTTACGCCAGAGATGCGTTTCAAAGAAGCTAGAGTTATTGCCAAAGAACTCAATCTTATTCAGGAAAACGATCTCGGTGCCGTTGAAAAAATTGTTGATGAAGTTCTCGCCGATCCGAATAATGCTCAGGCTGTGGCTGACTTTAAGGCTGGCTCTGAAAAAGTACTCGGTTTTCTAGTCGGACAGGTCATGAAAGCCTCTCGCGGTAAAGCAAACCCAAGTATGGCGCAAGAGATTCTTCGCAAGAAGTTACAGTAAGACTTTTAGAGTAGTTAAAACCATTATCAATCAAGCTCAAGGCGACCTACTTAATATAAGTATTCTAACCTTGAGCTTTTTGTGCTACTATTAAAGAGTAAAAATTAGGGACCACAAGAAAGCATTGTATGAAACTATATACTAATGAAACTGTTTTTCGTGGTCATCCTGACAAGGTCTGCGATCAAATTAGCGACGCCTTACTTGACGCCTTTTTGCAAGGAGATAAGCATTCGCGTTGTGGTATTGAGGTGATGGGTGGTAAAGGTAAAATCTTTATTACTGGAGAAGTAACCTCAAACTCTGAGGTTAACGTCGAAGAAATTGTTATGCGCGTATTAAAAGATGTTGGCTATATTGACCAAAATAATCGTGCAATCAATGTTGTCGAATCAGGAGATCCAAAGGATATTGAAATTATCAATAATCTAGGCAAGCAGAGTCATGATATTGCACTCGGTACAAATGATGAGGTTGGTGGAGCGGGTGATCAAGGTATGATGTTCGGCTTCGCCTGTAATGACACACCAGAATATAAGCCTGTCGCCATGCATTTACTACAGGAGTTTTCTAGATTCTATGATGAGCTACGTCAAAAAGACCAGAGATTTTTACCTGATGGCAAGACTCAAATTACTGGTATCTATGATCGCAAAATGCGCCTTAAGAAGATCAAAGACTGGACCATTAGTTATCAAAACACCGAAGAAAATCGTACTGAAACTGATCAAATTTTGATCGACAAAGCAAAAGAATTAGCTGCTCAATTCGGTTTGAAGATTGAAAAATTCTGGGTCAATCCAACGGGCAAGTTTCTTATTGGCGGTTTTCAAGGTGACGCCGGTCTCACTGGTCGTAAGATCGTTGTTGATAGCTATCAATCATTTGCCCCGGTCGGCGGCGGTGCTTTTTCTGGTAAAGATCCGTCCAAGGTAGATCGTTCGGGTGCTTATAAAGCTCGCGAAATTGCCATTCGCTATCTCAAAGAACATCAGTTATCTCGCTGTGAGGTCCAGCTCTCATATGCCATCGGTATTGCTGAACCTTTAGCTATCTATATTCTAGGTGATGGTAAAAGTCTTGAACCAGAAAAATCCTTGTATGCCGAATGTACGCCAAAACAAATGATTAAAGATCTCGGGCTTCTAGATAAGCACTTCGAAGACACTGCCAAGTTTGGTCATTTTTAAAATGCATATGTTAAAATATTGACAATAAAGAATTAATATTGGGGTAATAGGAAGAGTATGCTGGAGCATAATCAAAATCACATCGCAAACAACTTGAGCCAGTTCAGCGATAATGAAAATACTGCAGAAAACGTAAATCAACAAATGGAAAAAAGGGCCGCCTCTCGCCTTCAAAACGAAATCGGCTCCAAGGTTCTCTCTCTTGTCAACTTCGAAT
>CAUVQU010000012.1:0-28334 GCA_963554175.1 uncultured Candidatus Saccharibacteria bacterium
TAATTAATTAACTGGGAGGCCCTGAATGCGGCCTCTCAGTTTTTCTATACGTTTTTTGTAGTATAATTAATAAGAAAATAATTTTAAAAAATATCAAAGGATCTCATGTCTCAAGAAATTTATATTACGACGGCAATCCCGTATGTTAACGGCGCTCCTCATGTTGGGCATGCTGAGGATTATCTACTTGCTGATATCTATGCTCGCTATCAAACCATGCAGGGTAAGAATGTGCGCTTTCAGGCTGGGACTGACGAACATGGTAATAAAATTGAGAAAAAGGCTGAGCAGCAGCAGGTAGATATTAAGGACTACGTTGACCAAAACTCTGCCAAATTTCAGAATTTTCTTCAGAAATTCGATATAAAATATACCGACTTTATCCGTACCACCGACCCGTCCCATATTGAGCGCGTGCAGAAAATTTGGCAACGCCTAGAAAAGCATATTTATTCTTCCAGTTATGATGGCTGGTATTGTGAGGGCTGTGAACGTTTTGTCACGCAAAAAGAGTATGAAGATAATCAGGGTGTTTGCCCGGATCACCAAGCTCCTTATCAACATCTTACAGAATCTAATTATTACTTTCGAGTCTCTGATTTTAAAAATGAAATCAAAGCCGCTATCGAGAATGGCAGGATGCAAATCCTCCCAGAATTTCGTAAGAATGAAATTCTCAAGTTGCTTGAGGATGCTCCTGACGTTTCAATTTCTCGCCCGGTCGCTCATCTCAAATGGGGTATTCCAGTTCCAGGCGACGAATCTCAAGTGATGTATGTTTGGATGGATGCGTTGACAAATTACATTACAATTCTTGGTTATCCAGATCAAGACATTTCAAACTACTGGCCAGCCACTGTTCAGGTGGTAGGTAAAGACATTCTGCGTTTTCATGCCATTCTTTGGCCGGCTATTCTTCTAGGGTTAGGTCTACCTCTGCCACGCACCATTCTATCTCATGGCTTTATTCAGGTGGATGGTCAGAAAATTAGTAAAAGCCTCGGCAATGGTATTGATCCGGTCGAGGTTTTGGAAAAACATGGCATCAATGCTTTTCGTTATTTCTTCTCTAAGCACATCGACACCTTTCTTGATGCCGATTTTACGTGGGAAAAGTTCGAGAATGCCTACCGTAATGAATTAGCCAATGATTATGGTAATCTTGTCCAGCGCCTCTCGGTACTTTGTCAGAAAAATTCCGTCGAAAAACTTGATTTTAGTTCGTCTTTTGCCCCAGAATACACTGAATTAATGGAGAAGTTTGAGTTTACCAATGCTATTAATAAGGCCTGGGGGATGATCCAAGACGTTAATCGTCATATCGAAGAGCAAAAGCCGTGGCAGCTCGCTAAAACCGATCCTGAGCAGGCAAGAGTCAGTCTTACTGGTCTAGTTAAAGAGCTTCTAGTTGCTAATCACCACCTCAAACCTTTTCTCCCCGTCGCAGAAACAGTTGAGTCTATCTTCGCTGGAAGTGGCCAGATTCTTCCTCCAGAAACTCCACTTTTTCCTAAAGATTAATTGCCTGTAGAATAAAAAGTAAGATAATCAAAACGAATCGCTAAAGCGAACCAATAAAAAATAGCCCCATCGGGCTATTTTTTATCTATCACAAATTATTTTTCGTGGCAGTGTCCATCTTTGCAGTGGTGGTGTTTTTCACACTCATCCTCACCTGCAAGGGTGGTTGCAATGTCGCCAACGAAGAAAGCTAGTACACCAGCTACGATTGGAGCTAGGATAAAGACTAGGACTTCAAGGCCAACCTTGCTAATCAAAGTACCAAAATTCTCAGCTGAAGTTGGGAAGATCTGATACATAATTGCAACTGCTGGGTTCAAGATAAAGTTGTTTGAAATCTTGAAGAAATTGCTTGAGATTACGATTGCAAATAGTACCGCAAGTACCATACCGCCACCAATGATTGCAGCGTAGGTGAAAGCACTACGACGAGACTTATATTCTTGTGCACGATTGAAGAAGAATGCCAAAGTGAAGACACCCAAGAATTCAATCGCAAGTAATTGCCATAGGTTTGAAGCTTCAACTGCGGTTAATGCAGGAAGGTCAACCTTAGTTTCGCCAGCCATACGGAAGGCATTAACAATGACTAGACCGAGCCAAGCACCAACAACCTGAGCGACCATGTATAGTACGCCACGAATTGCAGAAACGCGACGGGTTGCCATCATACCTGCAGTGATTGCTGGGTTTAAGTGTGCCCCAGAAAGGGTGAAGACGGCTAGGGTTACGCCAATTACGCCGAATAGAACATAAAGTGGCTGGTAGATGCCGAGAGTTAAGAGGAGCATTGTGATAAACATTGTTCCGATTAATTCGCCGACGAGCGCACCCCAGATCTTTGGTGTTTTGAAAATAGTTAGAATATTTTCTTCTGGATCACCTTTTTTAGCGAAGAAATTTGCAAAAATACATTTGCTCTTTTTATTTTCTTTCATTTTTACTTCGGCTATCTCAGTGACGATTGTTTCCGGTTCGGTTACAGTCACAATTTCTTCAACGACAGTAACTTCTGGCTTTGTATTAGTATTTTTTGGCTTTTCCGTAGACTTTTTAGCCTTCTTGGACTTACTTGTTGCCATATACCTCCTTAAGTAATATTGAATGAATTATAACACATCTGTGGTAAAATACTTAAAGTTTAATTTTCTAAAATGAAAGGTATAGGATGGGAGTAATCGTACATAAAGAACAGGATAAGAATGCAGAGCTTAGTCGCCGTATTGCCGCAGATCTAAAGATAAAAGCGGAACAGACAGCCTTAAGTGCCGACCCTGATCTTGTTAATGATTCAGATTATATAAATGGATCAAAGACCACCAGTCGCTATGGTTGGATTTGGCTCATCCTTGTTGGTCTCGCTATTCTTTCTCTAATTCTTATTGTTGTTATTTAGAACTTATAGGATCTGATCCATATAAACCTGGCTTAAAGTCTTAAAAACCATCTTTTCTCTTAAAAAACCTTTAAAATCAGAGTATAATAGAGTATAGATATGAAACTTACAGACCTAAAACAGGCCCTAAAAGATCTTGGCCTTGAATATAGTAAAATTAAAGACCTCCCAGCTGAAGAGCGCAAAGCTTTTGGGCAGGAAATTAATCGTCGCAAAAATGAAATCTTAGCTCAAATTCAAGCTGAGGAAGAAAAATTAGCAGCAGTCGATATCAAGCCCATTGATCTCACCGCTCCTATGGCTGAAAACTCTACACCCAAGAAAAATAGGCGTGGCAGCAAGCATCCTCTCATGATTGAACTTGACAAAGTAATAGATATATATTCTAATATGGGATTTGAAGTCATGGAATCCACTCAGCTTGACGATGAATTTCATATGTTTGAGTCTCTAAATTTTCCAGAAGGTCATCCCGCTCGCGATGGCTATGATACCTTCCGCACCAAAGAAGGTTTTATCCCTCCAGCCCATACTTCTACTATGCAATATCGTGCGCTCACCTCTCGTCGAGACCAGCTTGAAACCGAAGGTCAGATTGCTGTAGTCATTCCTGGTCGCGTCTTTCGTAATGAAGATGTTGACGCTACTCATGAGCATACTTTTTACCAATGTGAAGGTGTTTTTGTCTCCAAAACTGCCACCATGGGACAGATGCTCGGCGTTCTTAAAAATTTCTTCGAAACCTATTATGGTCAAACTTTAAATACTAAAACTCAGCCAGGCTACTTCCCATTCACTGAGCCCTCCCTCGAATTTCAAATTGAGAAGCCAAAAGCCCTCGGCGGCAAAGGTGATGGTTGGTTAGAGATGATGGGCTGTGGCATGATCCACCCTAATGTCTTAAAAACCGCTGGCATTAATCCCACTGTCTATAAGGGTTTTGCTTGGGGCGGAGGTATTGATCGTCTTGTCATTCTCAAGTACCAACTTGACGACATTCGTTTCTTCGAATCTGGTAAACTTAATTTCTTGGAGGAATTCTAATGCTTATTTCACTTAATGCCCTAAAACGTTATGTTAAAATTCCAGATTCTCTCTCTACTGAAGATCTGATGAAGCTAATCGGCTCTCGCCTTGTTGAAGTGGAGGGAACTGAAAGTCTCGCTGAAAAATACCAGAATATCTACGTCGCTAAGGTTGTTAGTTGTACTGACATTCCGGACACACACCTTCATCTCTGTGAGGTAGACGCCGGACCCCTCAATCAGGAATTTGGCAAACTTGAAAATGGTCTTATTCAAGTTGTCTGTGGTGCACCAAATGTCCGTGCTGGCCTCTCTGTAGCTTGGCTCGCTCCTGGCGCCATCGTTCCTACTACCTATGGAACAGAGAATTTTCAGCTATCTGTTCGCAAGCTTCGTGGTTATGAAAGCTATGGCATGATTGCTGGCGCTGACGAGCTTGGATTTGGCACTGACCACAAATATATCGCTGAGCTTCCATCTGACCTGGCACAGCCCGGCACCCCTATTACTGAGGCGTTAGATCTCGACGATCTGATTATTGATATTGAAAATAAATCTCTCACACATCGTCCAGATACTTTTGGGCTAATTGGTTTTGCGCGTGAAGTTGCTGGTATCCTAGGCCAGCCATTCAAAAATCCTGCAATCTTTGATGGTGACTTAGCTACACAATCAGAATTTATCCGTAGTAACTCTAATAATACCTCAGATATCAAGAGTCCAGTTATTGAAATTCAGGATCAACTATTATGTCCTCGCTATTCCTGTGTCATCGTCGATCAAACCCAGCTTAAGTTTGATCAAGATTCTGCTGATTTTGAGCGCACCCTCACTCAAGACGGTATCCTGCTCTATAAATCTGGTATGCGACCTGTTTCGCCAATTGTTGATGCGACAAACCTCACTATGCTTGAAACCGGCCAGCCTCTACATGCCTTTGACTATGATAAATTTATCGCCATCGGTGGTACTGATTCCCCAAAAATTATTGTACGTGCTGCCAGGGAAGGTGAAAAAATCACTTTAATTGATGATACTGAAATCGAACTTAATACAAACGATATCGTGATTACTTCCAATGATATTCCAGTTGCTTTAGCTGGCGCCATGGGTGGCAAAAATACAGAAATTGATGCAAACACTAAGCGCATTCTCATCGAGTCTGCCACTTTCAGTCTCTATAATCTACGTAAAACTCAAATGGCTCACGGTATTTTCTCTGAAGCTATTACACGTTTCACTAAAGGCCAACCAGTCTTTGGCACAGTACCAGCACTAAAGTCCTGTCTAGAAAAACTCGGCATTAAAGATACTTCTAATCTCATTTTTGCCGACTGTCTTGCTCAAAGCCCCGCTCAGCATATCATTAAACTTGACCTCAATGACCTTAATCAAACATTGGGCTCCAATTTTACATTAGAGCAAGTTAAACAAACGCTCGCAAGTGTCGGTTTCATGGTGGAAGTCCTCTCGGATAATCAGTCCTTAAATGTTACTACCCCGCTATGGCGTACCGACATCCATATTAAAGAGGATCTCTACGAGGAGGTTGGCCGTCTCAATGGTTTTGATAATATTCCGCAAACTCTTCCGCTTCGCTCTTTCAAAGGTAGTCCAAAAAATCAGCTTTTTGCCCTCAAGAGTGAAATTCGCAACATCCTTTCAGATCAGCAGGGCGCCAATGAGCTTCTCACCTATAGCTTCGTTTCGCAAAATCTTCAGCAAAAAGTAGGTGAAGATATCGCTGATAGTTATGAGATTAGTAATTCTATCTCTCCAGAACTCCAATGTTTTAGGCAGTCCATAACTCCAAGCCTACTTGAGAAGGTTTATGAGAATCAAAAAGCTGGATATAAGGATTTTATTCTCTATGAAATGAACCAAGTCGCCAAGCGCTCCTTTGGTTTTCTTGCGGATCAAACCCCAAAGCTCGAATCGCATCTCTCAATCTGTCTTGAGGGTGATTTTTATCGAATCAAAGAGCTCTGTCTCGCCCTTGGCGCTCGTCTCGGTCTTGAATTTAAGTTTGTCGAATACCAGGAGCAGCAATACCCATATTTTGAGCCGCTTCATTCAGTCCGTATTCAGCTCGGACAAGAAATCATTGGCTGTCTTGGTGAGGTTAAACATTCTGTACTTAAAAAACTGAAGCTAAAAGAAGTTTCTGCTCTTGAGCTAAATCTTGAGCCATTACTTAATACTCCTCGAATCTTGCGTGGCGCACAAAAGATTAGTCGCTTCCCATCCGTCTCGCGAGATCTTACTGTTAAGACCCCAGACACTGTCTCTTACGCTACACTTGAGCAGGAAATCACGAGTGCTCTCGCCCAAGATTCTCTGATTCATACCTTGGAGCCAGTCTCCATCTATCGACCATCAGAAAATGACACTACCCGAAATTGCAGCTTTCATCTTAGCTTTGCCAGTACGGTAAAAACTATGAGTGCAGATGAAATCTCTGCTATAATGAAACAAATTGAACAAAATATTACAGCGCTCGGTGCTGAGATTATCTAATATAAATACCGAGAAAAACTAAAGGAGGTTTATGCAAGAAAAAGAATTAAAGACCAGTTTAGGTCAGCGTATTGTAATTGGGGTGATTGCCGCTCTGCTCCTGTCTTCTACTATCGCAATTTATGCTTTGATCGTACTTAATGGTGAAAAGAATAAGCAGACTTCTTCCACCAAAAAAGAAGAGCTTGCAGTAGTCACGAAAGAGCTCTCCGCCAAACAAGACGAGCTAAAATCCGCTTCTGATAAAATGTCGAAGCAATATTTTGATACCCTTGCCTCTTTTCGTAGTAAGATCAAAGCCTATAATGGTACTTCTGTAGAAGACGCTGGCCTCAAAACCTTTGATCTTAAAAATGGTACTGGTGCTGAAATTACCGATAAGACCACTTCATACTATGCTTATTATGTTGGTTGGTGTGCCAATGAATCTGTTTTTGACTCCTCCTTTGACGATGCCAAGAATCCAAAGAGTCTCAAGGAGCCGCTTGCAGTCACCAATCCAAATAGTTTGATTGCCGGCTGGTCTGAGGGGATCAAGGGCATGCGTTTTGGCGGTGTCCGCGAGATTGATATTCCAAGTCCGCTTGCCTATGGCAGTGAACGTGAAATCTGTGGCAGTAAAAACTCCCCACTCAAATTCCTAGTTCTTCCGATTGAAGTCTCCGAGGACTATAAGAAACTTTCTACTGAGTATAATCAAATCTACGTTAAATATCGTAAGCTTCAGTCTGAAATCAATAGCATCGGCGCCTAAGTCTTCAAAAAACCACAGCACTAAACTAGCCGTATATTACCCCCCCTTATATTGACAAATAAGCAATAGTATTATATAATAAAGCAGTAACTATAGTCCGCATAAAGCGGAAAATCGTACCTTAAAAGGAGGGAAAACGTATGAAGTTTTATTTATTTTTGATTTTTTCTTTTTTAGTAAGCTCTATATTGTTGGGGCTGATACTTCCGAAAGTGGAAGGAAGAAAAAAGGACGGCAACTTAATTATTGGTACGCGTTTTGATGGGGGGCTTTGCCTCATCATCGTGCTTGCTGTAACTGCGGCAGTTCTGCTTGCTGTCGTATTATATGATATGAGGCAGTGGGATCGATTCAGAGCACCAACCATGATGTCGTATGGTTGGGTCGTTGCCGTTATCTACGTCATCTGGGTGCTGCTGAGGAGCGCACTATTTTTAGCGATGTACTTCGCAGCAGTCACCGCTGTTTCGGAATGGCTGGAGGGCGTGCTCAACTTCCTATACCAAGAGGGTTATTTTACCTTCTGGCGAAATGGAAGAGGCGAACTTGTCTTCGGTCCAACCGTTATCAGGAATTGGCTTCGAAGACATAGAAGATAAAAATAAGAGGGGTAAAATTTCATACCAATAAAGATTCAACCAGTCTTTTCTGGTTTTGACTTTTATCCCTCCTGTTTCAAGCCCCACCTTCGTGGGGCTATTTTTTTCTAAAATGCCTCGTTATTCGCTACACTTTTTATACCATTCAGCTAGTTTATCTAAAATCTTTAAATCAATTTCTCTGCCGTCAAAAGTTGTTTCGCCGGCCTCGCCTCGTTGCTTTAATGCCGTGAGGGATGCAAAGAATCTACTACTCTGTTTTTTGATTCTCACTTTTCGATCTGCCTCCCATTTTAAGTATTCGTCCTCTGTTAAGCTCTGCGGAAAGTTACGTCCCTTAAAATGCAAAAACAAATCTGGCAATCTATCGTCGGCGAAATTAGGCGTAAAATCACCGAGTGCTCCGGCATCCGCCCTTTGAATTTTTTGGCAAATCCTACGATCCGACTCAGGCAAGAATCCATCATATAAACTTGCTTCCACTTCATCACTTTTCGGATAATCTGCTTTCTTTTCGTAAACTCCACGCATTCTTTCGATAAAATCAGGGTGCTTTAAAAGAATCTGCAAATTCCTTTCGACCATTTCTGGCGATAATTGAATCTTTTCCCAGCCAGAAGTCCCTGCCCTATGTGGCGCAAATTCATCCGTTGAATCTTCCTCTGACACTACATCAAGAACCGAGATTGGCGCCACGGCCGGGCATTTATTTGGACAAAACTCTTTCACCGCCTCGCCAAAGTCAAACCAGGTCAGATACTCCTTGCCCAGTCGACTCACTCGTCTTTCTGGCTTAAAATTTTTCTCCTCACAAAGTAATTCTTCAAGGTTATATCGCAGATTGAATAAGACTAGATTCCCATTTTTACTTGGCGCAATTGGAAAAGCCACAGTGGTATTTAAATAATCAGATTTATAGCGACCAGAAGTATAAACAAAAGGCTGAGGATTATTCAGATTTACTAGTTTCAGGACCTCTTTTTTATTACGCATCTTTAATAGGTAATCAAAAATTTGCGGCTGCTTTTTTCGTAATAATTTGGCAAGCGCGATTAATGCCTCAACATCAGATAGGGCATCATGTGCCTTAAAATGATCAATTTTATTTAGTTTTGTCAAAAGCTCTAATTTATTGGTTGGCTTCATTTTGCCAGATTCTGTGTCAACCATGACTGGCCAAGTTATACCCTCTGGTCTCAGTGCTCGCACCATTCGTACGACATCTAATAGGTCCCAGCGGCTCCGACCATCCTTCCACTGCCATTCGTATGGATCATAAAAATTTCGCCAGAGTAAATAACGCATATGCTCATCGTCAAAACGCACAGAATTATAACCACAAGCAGTAGTTTCTGGTGTAAAAATTTCATTCATCGCAATACGGCAAAATTCTGCCTCTGTCATTCCGTTTTTGACCGTCTCCTGCGGTAAAATATGTGTCACCATAATCGCTTCTGGACTTGGCAATGTGTCATTATTTAACTTAATTAAAATATTTACCGGCTCTCCAAGCGGCTCTAACTCAAGATTCGTTCGTTGCCCAGCAAACTGCATAATGCGATCTTCGCGTGGACTAATCCCAGACGTCTCGAGGTCATAAAAGAAGAAACTCGGCTCATCCTTTTGGATATCCGAAGAATCAGGCCAAACAGATTTTTTCATTCCAGACTTATAATATACTGCCTGGTCTGGGTCAAAACGTGAATTCATATAGTTATTATATCAATTTGAAACTTTTCTGGACAAAATCAGAATAGCCCCCGCTGGCTTTTTGGGTCAAAATATGATAGAATATACCAACTTTGAGAAAGGGGAATTAATGAACGAAGAGAGTAATGGACTATTGTCTAAAGGGGGAATAGAGCTGCAGGGCGGATCGACCGAGAACTGTATTAAGGTTCGCGGCGCCAGACAGCATAATTTAAAAAATATTGACCTCGATATCCCACGCGATAAACTAGTTGTCATCACCGGCCTTTCCGGCTCCGGTAAATCCAGTCTTGCTTTTGACACTATCTATGCCGAAGGTCAGCGTCGTTACGTTGAGTCTCTCTCTTCTTATGCCAGAATGTTTCTCGGCGTGATGGATAAACCAGATTTTGATACTATCACCGGTCTCTCTCCTGCCATCTCCATTGACCAAAAATCCACTTCAAGAAACCCTCGCTCCACCGTGGCCACCGTCACCGAAGTCTACGATTATCTCCGTCTCCTTTTTGCTCGCGTTGGTGTTCCTCACTGTCCAATCTGTCATCGCGAAGTTTCTCGTCGTTCAGTTGAAGATATTGTTAATGAGGTGATGAAATTACCTCTCGGCTCTAAGCTTATGCTTTTAGCCCCGCTAGTGCAGCAGAAAAAAGGTGAATTTCAGCATATTTCCGAGCAATACCTTCAAAAGGGCTTCTCGCGTGTTCGTGTTGATGGTATTGTTTATGCTCTTGATGAGTTTCCTGAGCTTGAAAAACAAGAGCGTCATGACATTGAGTTGGTAGTAGACCGTTTTATTTTAAATACTGAACTTTATTCTCGCATCTCAAGCTCCATCGAACAGGCGCTCGAACTTGGCCAGGGAATTATTCAACTTCTCAAAATCAATGATAATAGTTCAACCATTGAGGGAAAAACCTTGGGTGCTCAAAACACAGAAGTACTCACCTATTCGCAGCGCTATGCTTGTCCAGTTCACCCAGATGAACTGATTCCTGAACTTGAGCCTAGACTCTTCTCCTTCAATGCTCCTCAAGGTGCCTGTCCAACCTGTACGGGTCTTGGTACTCGCATGGAAATTGATCCTAACCTAGTCTTCAACAATAATCTCACTATTGCAGAAGGAGGTATTCGTCCATTTAATCGCGTTCAGAGTGATTCCTGGTGGCTTAAGCGTCTTACTGCCGTTGCGAATCGTCATGGTTTTTCCGTCCATACCCCGATTGGTGAACTTACTGATGCCGAAAGACATCTGATCCTTTATGGGACTGGTGAGGAGAAATATCAAATTAAGATCTCAGGCTCTGGTAAATGGCAAGAAGGTGCGACCTATGAATCAGTCTATGAAGGTGTAATTCCGACCCTTGAGCGTCGTCATCGTGAGACTGACTCCGATTTTATGCGTAAAGATATCGAACGCTTCATGCGCGTGCGTGAATGTCAGACCTGTCATGGCGCTAGGTTGAAGCCAGTAGTGCTTGCGATTACTATCCATGGCCTCAATATTGTTGACATGTGTAACCTTGACGTCGATTCGACCATTGATGTTCTTTCTCAAGATTTAGGTTTTTCCGAAGCTGAAGAACTGATCGCTAAGCCAATTCTGAAAGTGATTAAGGAGCGTGTAAAATTCATGCAGGACGTAGGTCTTGGCTATCTTGAGCTCGGTCGTTCTGCTAATACTCTTTCTGGTGGTGAAGCACAGCGTATTCGTCTGGCCACCCAAATTGGCTCTGGACTGCAGGGCGTTTTGTATGTTCTCGATGAGCCATCCATTGGCCTTCATCAGCGCGATAATGATAAACTAATCGCCACCTTGAAGCATCTACGTGATCTTAAAAATACCGTCCTCGTCGTTGAACATGACGAAGATACAATGTTGAATTCAGATTATTTGATTGATATTGGCCCTGGTGCTGGTTCTCGAGGTGGTCATGTTGTCGCTGCTGGTACTCCTGCCGAAATTATGCAAAATGAACAGTCTCTTACTGGCCTATATCTGAGTGGTAAAAATAAAATCGGTATTCCAAAGAAGCGTCGTCAGCCAAAATCTGGCAAGGAATTAGTTATTGTTGGTGCCAGGGAGAATAATCTCAAAAATATCGATGTTCATTTTCCGCTTGGTGTTATGACTGTTGTTTCTGGTGTTTCCGGTTCCGGTAAATCCACTCTAGTTAACGAAATTCTCGCTAATGAACTTCTTGCAAGACTCCATCGTGCCCAAACCGTGCCAGGCGAGCATACCCGTATTGATGGTATTGAAAATCTCGATAAATGTATTGTGATTGATCAGAGCCCAATTGGTCGCACTCCTCGTTCCAATCCTGCCACCTATACCGGTGTCTTTACGGCCATACGTGAACTTTTTGCCGCCCAACCCGAGGCTGAAATCCGAGGCTATAAGGCGGGTCGCTTTAGCTTTAACGTTAAAGGTGGTCGCTGTGAGACCTGTCAGGGTGATGGTGTAAATAAAATCGAGATGCATTTCTTGCCTGATGTCTACGTTACCTGTCCAACCTGTCATGGTAAGCGTTATAATCGCGAGGCTCTCGAGGTCAAATATAAAGGTAAAGATATTTCCGATGTCTTAAATATGACCATCGATGAGGCTGTTGATTTCTTTGAGAATATTCCAGTCATTGTTAATAAACTAAAGACTATTCAAGAAGTCGGTCTTGGCTATATTCGCCTTGGCCAGTCCGCAACTACCTTCTCTGGCGGTGAGGCACAGCGTATTAAAATCGCCACCGAGCTCTCTCGTCGTAGCACCGGTAAAACTCTCTATATTCTAGATGAGCCAACTACAGGTCTTCACACTGACGACGTTAAGCGACTTTTGCAGATTCTCAATCGCTTAGTGGATGGCGGTAATACTATGGTAATTATTGAACATAATCTACATGTTATTAAATCGGCTGACTGGGTGATTGATATGGGGCCAGAAGGTGGCCAGCATGGCGGCTTGGTTATTGCCGAAGGTACTCCCGAGCAGCTTTCAAAGCGTGATGATACTCCAACTGGCAAATTCCTGCGCGAGGCCCTCAAAAACTAGATTAAAAATCTACGAAAAACCGACGATAAAACTATCGCGGTTTTTTATTTAGCGCCAGACAGTTTAATTTAAGTTGTTTAATTAATTCTGTTTGTGCGTCATCGATCTTTTGGGTCTCACCCCGCCAGATTCTTAATGCTGGATCCTGGATTGCGCGACCAAACGAGAAAGATAATCTATACTTATCTTGATTCGTATTAATGATGGCTTGAAGATTTTTTGTTGCCTGCTCTTCGCTCTGTCCACCTGATAAAAAGACCACTCCACCAATATTTTTTGGAACAGTTTCAGAGATTAATCGCATCGTCATGCGACCAGTCTCTTCAGGCTCATTATTCTTGGCATAAATCATATTGATCTTTAAAATACAACATTCAAGATCAACCCCCAGCTCCTGCAGTTTCTCAAACAATGCGACTAAGACCTGTTTCGTGTGTTTATAAAAATCTGCAATACTCTGTTCTCCATGCAGCACTTCCGGTTCTATAATTGGCACCAGCCTTTTTTCAAGTACTTTTTTCGCATAGACCGCTAGGTCTCTTGTATTTTGCTGAATCACTCCTTCAGGGATTTGTGAATTTTTTTCCACCTCAAAGACCGCACGCCATTTTGTAAAACGAAGGCCCAAATTGTAATACCTGCTTAGTCTCTGGTCTAGATCTTCAAGCCCACATGTGAGACGGTTAACTTGATTCTGCATCTTTTCAAGGCCAAGATCCACTTTTACTCCAGGCAAAATGCCTTTTGCTGCTAAAAATTCAGGAACAGTCTGGCCGTTTGCTATTTTCTGTACCACTGTTTCTTGAGCTAAAATTATACCATTTAAATATTCATTAATGTATGGCGTTGTTACCAATAATTCACGGTATTCTTCTTGTACTGCCCTTGTTTCTGGTAGGCCATATTTTTTAAGCTTACGGCGAATTGATTTTTTTGATTCATCAATTGCTAAAATACCCCTATAGTCAGCGGTCAGTGCTTTGGCTATCAGTCGTAAATTATCCTCTTGTTTGAGGGAGGTCTTTAATTTGTTATATAATTTATCGATACTTAGGGTACGACTCATCTTGGCATTCTCGATATTTATTTTGGCAAACCTTAACGCACGGTTCACATTCCAACCAGACGAAAGTGCTGCGAAGATTGTGCCGGCAGCAATGGAATAAATTGTCAAATGGGTCTGAAAAACTTTCTTATTGCGTTTTAAGAAGACCCTTTCTTCTCCGTTCGTAATTGTATTTGGGGTAATCAGAAAAACCTTTTGATTATCCAGGCCAGCCTCTAGTGGTAAAAGTAACTCTGTATTTTTACCAGTTACAAAAACTAGCTCAGCTTTTGTGTATAAATTTTTAGCAACTTCTTTTGCCATAAAATCATCTGCTTGATGCAAAAAACCACAGGAAGTCTGATTGGTATGAATGGCTAATTTAACTTCTTGATGTAATTCTAGGTACCATTCTAATCTTTTTAAGTCATCAATTCCGAGCCTTGCCGAACGGTCAATAAAAATCCAATCAGGCTTCATTTCCGGCGTTAAAAAGTCAGTCTTTCCACACAAATTTGTAGTTAGATATTTTACAGTATTACCAGTTTTCAGAACGTAGCGGCAGTCGTATTTATGGTTTTCTAAAGCCTGCTGGTTAGATAGTAGGCTATTTAGCTTGAAATTCTTTAGTACCTCGTCAATGATGCTAGCGCCGCTCAGTACACTTTCTTTATTCTCATAGTGTAGGGTTTCTTCGTCAAACTCTGTATCGAGAAAAACACGACCATGGTCGCCAGCTTCAAATAGTTTTTTCGGAAATTCAAGATAAGTATCCTTAATTATATTGCCCACGATCAATACATTCATAAGCATATTCTATCATAGAATATCTGTCAAAAGAAATCTCGCGAGTTTAAAAGGGAATAAAAAAGACCCCGAAGGGTCTAATTATTTAGCGAACTTCAACGCGAACACGTGGTAATGAACGACCAGAGAAGTGAGTTTTCTTTGTTTTTACAAAGGTTACTACACCATCTTTAGCAGCGTGAATTGTGAAGTTGCGAGATACATAAGTACCTGGACCTGCAATTTTAGTGCTACCAGTTTGGCGGACTAGTACTTCGCCATTGCGAACTTTTTGACCACCGAAGCGCTTTACACCAAGACGCTGACCAGCGTTATTATGAATGTTCTTCGCGGTACCACCAGCTTTAACATGTGACATATTTTAGCCTATCTTTTCCTTATTACTATTATTTCTCGAGCCACAATCTGACCTTCTCGGAAGTAGAGTAAATCCGACTGACTCAAATCTTGAAACTTTTCAAAATTATATCCCATCTCTTGAATTTCGTCAAGAACGTTCATGCGTGCATACTTGCCAGTTTCGCGTAGCCAAGCCGGTACCGCCATTACGATAGGTGTACCTGTTTTAATGAGAGGGGTAATATTTTTAAGAAAGCCCAAAGCAATCTCTCTACACTTAGCTTTTTCCGTCTTAAATTTTATGTCCACTGGCGGCTTAGACATCGGTGCTCCAAGGTAACTTTCGAAAGCAATCGCGTCAATCTGTCCTTCCCACTGAAAAGTTGTAGCATCACCCACAGCAAGCTTATCTAAGATCACATCCTTTTTTAAAATTAGTTCTGGTTTAATTTTGAACCTCTTGCTATTTCTCTCGTTAAAAAGCCAGTTTAAATTTTTCTTTGAAAATTCAATCATACGCTCGCTAAGGTCCGTACCATACGGTATATATCCCATAATTGCCGCTTCCTGTAGAACTACGCCTGTTCCACAAAACGGGTCCAATATTCTCGCCCCCTCGGGCAAAGGTCCACATAAATTAATTAGAATTTGCGCAAGTTTAGGTGGTAGCATTCCTACCTTAGCGTCTCTCGCTGGTCGCGCCTGGTCTCTCTCGGTATATGCGGTAATATTTTGTGTGCCAAGACTAAGGTAAAGTTCCTGGTCAAGCACTAATATTTCATAACAACCAGGTTTTTCGCCTAATTGATTATGGTGTGCGGTTGCAGAAGGAATCTCAGGCTCCTTACTAGTAATTACTCGAACACTACGCCCCATTTTTCTCAAGGCTAGCTTAATCTCCATACTCTTCTGGAAAGCAAATCCCGCCTTTTTTTGTTTTGAAAAGTCTGAAATTCCAAAAGTGATTTTACCCTCAGGGCGTAATTCATTTAAATGCTTAACCAATCCTTTAAAATCACCCTCAAATAATTCACCGAGTTTCATTGTTCCGCCCAATCGATTTATCTCGGGTTTTTTATCATCTAACTGAAAAATAATTAAGTTTTTTCCAACCAATTTTGCGTGCTTGTCATATAATGCTTGGATTTCTGCCAAAGAAATTAGAGGTTGGCGGCCTGCTACTGCGAGGTACTTCATATAAATATTATATCAAAATTTAGACTAATATTAAACCATCTTATGGTCTTCTATGCAAATCGTATTTTTTCTCTTTAATCTAGAAACACCTATGCTATAATATCTAGGATATGTTTAAAAAAATTCTTAGCTTAATTACTCTAGCCCTCGTCGCCTTTGTTATTTGGGGTGCCTGGGACCAAATCACCGCCGCCACTAGTTGTATTTTTGGAGGACACTGTATTGAGGGTGGTGAATTTAGTATTAATTTATTTATTGTCTTCCTCCTCATTCCAGAACAGCTCTTCATGTATTACTGTGCTGGCAAAATTTTCTTCGCCTACATGGCGGGAAAACAGAGAATTGCTGAGCAGGAGAATAAGGGAGCTAAAGAAACTAAGAAAATTTCCACATGGGAGCTTGCTCGCATCTCTTTTGAGCTCAATTTCGTAAACCATGCTATTCCATCTGGTGGTGTCTCTGGTCTTGGCTATATCACCTGGCGCCTAAAAAATTACGGAGCCACAGCTGGCCAGGTTAGCTTTATGTACATCTTGCGCTATTTAATTACCATTCTTGCAAATCAGACTCAGACAATTTTTGCCATTATCTTCCTTATTATTACTAGCAGCGTCCCAGCTAACGCCTATTGGATGATCTGGTTAGTCGGCGCCATGAGTATTGGTATTATTGCTGCCATCGCTATTCTTATCGCCATTGTTTCTAGTCGCAAGATGATCCGCTGGGCAGCCAAAGAACTTACTGCCTTTTCTAACTGGTTTGTTAAAACAATTACTTTTGGAAAAAAGAAGCAGGTTCTTGAGCTCGAAAAAGTTAATAAATATTTCATGGATCTACACGAAGATTTTCTTACTGCTAAGAAAGATAAAAAGCTTCTCGTTAAACCTGTTATCTGGGGCTTTCTCTATAATTTCCTTGAAATTGCAACCTATGAAATCGTTGCCTTATCTTTAGGCCACGGCGAAATCTTCCCACAGATCATGGTTGCAGAGGCTCTCGGTTCACTCGTAGGTGCTGTTCTTCCTACTCCAGGCGGCGTCGGTGGCTACGAAGGTTCCATGATTACCGTTATGTGTATTCTTGGCACCAACCTTGCTGTTGCAAGTACCGTCGTTATTGTGACTCGTGTTATCGTCCTTCTTAATACCATTGTCTCTGGATATGGTTTCTACCAAAATGCCATTTCAAAGATTGGCAAAGCCGATAAAAAGAAGGTCTTTGAATCTTCAAAAGAATCCTAAATATGTCGGAAGCTCCGCGATTTACCGTTAGCCAATTTGTTTCAGTTACAAATCAAGTTTTAGAAACTGGATTAGGTGACGTTGTAGTTTTTGGTGAGGTTAGCAGTTTTAAAGTTAACCAAGGCAAATGGGTTTTCTTCGATCTAAAAGATGCCGAATCGTCCATCGGCTGTTTTATGACAATCTATCAATTAGGTGGTTTTCCTCTTGAAGATGGGATGAAGATTGCCGTTCAGGCCACACCAAAACTCACTAACTTCGGTAAATTCAGTCTCACTATCAAGCGTTTTCATCCTCTAGGCGAGGGCAGTCTTAAAAAAGCTTTTGAGCTACTTAAGGCTAAATTACAGAAAGAAGGTTTATTTGATCCGGCTAAAAAACGTCCCATTGCTCGCAACCTTGAGCGTCTAGGTGTCATTTCCTCTACTCAGGCCGCCGGCTATGCTGACTTTATTAAAATTATTAACGAACGCTGGGGCGAACTTAAGATTCAGGTGGCACATACCCAGGTTCAAGGATTGCCAGCCGTTGATCAAATCGTGCGTGCGATTGAATATATGAATCAATATACAGATAATCAGGTCATCGCTCTGATTCGTGGTGGTGGTTCAAAAGATGATCTCGCTATTTTTAACGACGAAAAATTGGTTCGCGCCATTGCGGGAAGCCGTATCCCGGTAATCACTGGTATCGGCCATGAAGTTGATGAGTCTCTTGCTGATCTTGCAGCTGACCTAGCTGCCTCCACCCCAAGTAATGCTGCTCAGTTTTTGACTCGCGATCGTCAAGCTGAGATCCATTCACTAAAACTTCAGGTGTCACGTATCCATCAGCAGGTTGTGAATAAAATTAATTTTGAAGAACATAAGTTAAGGGAACAAATTGAAAGTATTCGCACTAAAATCTTTAACTTTCTGCAACTTGAACTTCAAAAAATCCAACAAAAGCAGAAGATTATCGAAAATTTAAATCCAGCCATTGTCTTAAAGCGCGGTTATGCTATTATTCATGGTCAATTATCAGAAAATGCTATTGTTCATCTTGAAACCGAAACTCATCAAGCCGAAGCAAAAATAATTAAAGTCAAAAATAAGGAGTAATTATGGCAGAATCAACCAGTCCTAAGAAGACGAAAGCCAAAACCACCGTTCTTTCAATTAATCAACGTTTAGAACAATTAGATCAGCAGATTGAGTGGTTTTATGGCGACGAATTTTCTCTTGAAGAGGCCAGTCAAAAATATCAGGAAGTAGCTCTCTCGGCAAAAGAGATTGAAAAAAGTCTCAATGAGATTAAGAATCAAATTGAAGTCATTGATCGCGATTTTAGTAAAGAATAGAACGTAAAGTAAGCAAGTAACTTTACAAATAAATAATCATAAGTAAAATATAAATATATGGATAATCAGGGTTCAAATAATTTTAATAATGGTCAAGGTGTTACGCCGCAAGACGCTAATTTTTGGAATCCAATTTCTCCACAAGGACAACCGGCTCTGCAAACTACACAAACTTCTCAAGCCCCGCAATCCGCACAGCCTTCACAGACTTTTGGTTTTGCGTCCGCTCCTGTCGCTCCCGTTACTCCATCTGCGACCTCCACTCCTGGCTTTAACCCCCAGAGTTTTAATCAACCTGCATCTGCTTATACTCCAGTAAATCCTACAGCTTCACCTCAGGTCTCCGCTATGTCTCAGGCCGCACCCTCATCTACTCCAGTAAACAACGCCTCCTTTATGTCTCAGGTTACTGATCCTTCCGGTAATCTCCTAAATAAAGATTTTAATCTCATGACCGATGAGGAGAAAAAAGAAGCTGAGCGTATCGCTCGTGCTAAGAACCGTGTCGACCTCCTTAAAACCATTGGTCTGATTGTCGTTTCTCTTCTCGCCGTCCTCTTTGTCGGACTCTTCATCTGGATGACCTTAAAATGGAGTGAAGCTAACACCAACGTCCAGGGAAAAATCGACGTAGCTGTTGCCGAGGCTAGAAATAGTTTGCAAACTAAGCTAGAAAATGATTTTGAAGAAAAAGAAAAATATCCTTTCTTAACATTTTCCGGCCCCACTGATCTTGGCGCCTTAAACTTTGAATACCCTAAGACTTGGAATCTCTATATTCCTGACGATGCCAGTCGTGGTGGTGACTATCATGCCTACCTCAATCCTGGTCAGGTGAACGTTGTGGCCGACAATACCGTCATGGCTCTTCGGGTCACAATTAAAAATGAACAGCTTGATCGCGTCCTCGAGGATTTCACTGATAAAGTTCAGTCACAAGAAATGACCGTCTCTTCAACAGTGGTTAATGGTGTTAATGTTAATGTCTATACTGGTAAATTAGATAGTGACCTGATGGGTATTGTCTGTATCTTCAAGATTCGCGATAAGACTGCTCTGCTTCAAACCGATTCGAGCAATGTCTTCCGTGCTGACTTTGAACGTATTCTCTCCACCATCCGCTTCAATAGCTAATCAGTCATATTTCTAAAATGCAATTTTCAAAAATCTGACTATAAATTTTTTCTCTGCTATAATTGACCTATGGTAAGTGAGGTCGGAGGTTTAGCAGTTGTTGCCCATGAGTTGAAAAGTCCGCTTGCGGTGATGCGTCAGCTTGCTCTTTCAATGGATTTTCAGGAGGACAGCCTCGCTGAGCTAAAGGATACTAAGAAACAACTGATCAATATTTCTGAGCGTGCTCTCAGACAAGTTAATGATCTTACTAAAATTGCTAGACTCGAGGATGGTCTCTTCGAAATGGAGCCAGTCTCTGTGCGCCGAATTTGCGACCATGTTCTCACTGAGCTTCAGCCTTTTTTTCAGATTAACCAACGTAGTGTTGCAGCTTTTTATAAAAATCGTCACGACCTCGCCATTGCGAATCCAGACCTTCTCTTCAGTGTCATATATAACTTCTGCATTAACGCAATGTATTATTCCACCTCGGAAACTGAGTCATCGTTGGTGATTTCCGACCGTGGTGATTCCGTAGAGGTTACGGTGCGTGACTTTGGGCCATGTCTTCCTAAACAGATTTGGCAATCACTAAAAGATGGTATGGTCCGTCCTGCAAGTATCTCCATGCGCCCCGGTAGTTCTGGCCTGGGTCTCTTCATTGCCTCAAAGTTTTCGCAGTACATGCAGGCAGAACTTTTAGCGGTGCGTCATCGTGACGGCACTAGTTTTAAACTTCGCCTCCCCGCATCCAAGCAAGTTGCGTTTGTCTTTTAGGGTTTTATTATGTTAAAGAACAAACTAGCTTCCACTAAAGAAACCATCGAAATCTTCCTGCTTGAGGATGACCCCATTCTTTCACAGCTTTTTTCGAAGAACTTAAAAAAGGCTTTTCAAAAAAATGGTCAAAATTTGTCAATTCGCTGCTTTACAAATTGCATAGAAGCCATTGCTGCATTACCAGATGGCTGCAAACCGCCAGCTCTTTTTATTCTGGATGTTCTTTTGACCGGACCGGACGGCTTCACCTTTTTGAATGAAATCGCCTCCTATCCCGATCTCTCCAAGATACCAGTTATTATTGTTTCTTCTCTCAGATTTCCCGATCAGACCTACGAAAGTTATAATGTCGTGGATATTTTAAATAAAACCACCATGACTCCACAGGCGCTTTTTTCCGCTGTCGTTAAAGCTTTAAAAGAGAAGGACTCTGAGGCTTAGATGGCTGATCTTAAGACCGACGCAATTGTCTTAAAGCGCGTAAATTATCGCGAAGGTGATCGCATTATTACCTTTCTCACTCCTGATGGCCGTCTTTCTGCTATTGCTAAGGGTGCTCGTAAAGAAAAATCAAAGCTTGCCGGGGGCATTGAGATGTTCACTCTTTCTAGTATTGTCGTTCATCAAAATGATTCCAAAAAAAATGAGAACGCGACTGATGATTCATTTGGTATTCTTACTTCAGCTAGGCCCAAGGAGTTTTATCATCAAATCATTAGCGACCTTGAAACCCTGGAACTAGCCTCTAGTTTTTTAAAACAGGTTTCACGCCTTTCACATCAAATCGACTCAGCTGACCTTTTTAATCTTTTGTATCAAACCCTAAGCGCTCTAAATTTATCGCAATCTGATGCCGCAACTAAGCAGTTGATTAAAATCTATTTTTATCTGAATCAGGCTAGAATCTCTGGTGAAGAAATCAACGTCTTCTTTGATCGTGATGGTCAAAGGCTTGAGGCCTCAGCCACTTACGACTGGGATAATTTTGAAAAGGTTCTTATCAGAAGACCAGATGGGGAAGGCATGATTGACCAAAATGTAATTAAAATTCTCCGCCTCATTCTGTCGACCAATATTCAAGTTATCTTAAAAATTAAAAACCTTTATACCTATTTGCCGATACTTTCCTATATTGCCAGCTAAGATGTTATAATAAAAAGAAATAATAGGAGTTGATATGGCAAAACTTGAGGATATCGTTAGTCTATGTAAGCGTCGTGGTTTTATTTTCCAAGGATCTGATGTTTATGGCGGCATGGCTGGTACTTGGGATTTTGGTCCTCTTGGCGTCGCTTTAAAGCGTAAAATTATGCAAACCTGGTGGAAATACTGGGTTGAGGATCGTGAAGATATGCTTGGTGTCGACGCTGCCATTATTATGAATCCTAAAACCTGGGTCGCTTCAGGACACGCTGCCACTTTCGCCGACCCGCTCGTGGAATGTAATGAATGTCATGGTCGCTTCCGTGCTGACAAATTAGCTAAAACCGCTGAAGGTCATGATTTATCCGCCAATATCACGAAAGATCAATTGATTAATGCTGGCATCAAGTGCCCCACTTGTGGCAAGATCAACTGGGGTGATGTTAAACAATTTAATATGATGTTTGAGACCCATGTTGGTGCCGTGTCTGATGAGACCTCAGTCGCCTACTTGCGTCCTGAAACTGCCCAAGGCATTTTTACGAATTATAAAAACGTGGTCGATAACGTTTATCCTGATCTGCCTTTTGGTCTTGCTCAGCAAGGTAAGGCTTTTCGTAATGAGATTTCTCCACGTGATTTTATCTTCCGTTGTCGTGAGCTTGAACAGATGGAGATCGAATATTTTGTGCATCCAAATGATTGGGAGCGTATTTTTGCTGAACTGCTTCGAGATGTTCATGTTTTTCTTGAAGAGACAATGCAGCTTCCAGCTAATATGATCCATGAGTATGAGGTTCCAGCCGATGATCGTGCGCACTATTCAAAGCGAACCGTTGATATTGAGTTTGACTTTCCGATTGGATCTGAAGAGTTAATGGGTATTGCCTATCGTACAGATTTTGACCTTCAGAATGTGGCCCGCGCATCTGGTAAGAATATGGAGTATCGAGACAAGAAGACTGGCGAAAGCTTTGTGCCACATGTCATTGAGCCTTCCTTTGGTGTCGAACGCTTAGTTATGGCAGTACTTTCTGCTGCCTATCACGAAGATGAGGTAAATGGTGAAAAGCGTACCGTCTTAAAACTCCCTGAAGCTTTTGCTCCATTCCGTTTTTGTGTCTCCCCTCTGCTTAAAAATAAGCCTGAACTAGTCGAAAAAGCCAGAACTGTTTATCAAATTCTTCGTAAGAAATATGGTAATGTCACTTGGGATGATTCTGGTAATATTGGTAAGCGTTATCGTAAGCAGGATGAAATCGGTACTCCAAAATGTGTGGTCATCGATTTTGATACTCTTGAAGATGATACTGTTACAATTAGAGACCGTGATACACTGGCTCAAACTCGTGTTAAAATCAATGAGTTATAATCAAATTAAACTAAAATTAGGAGGTAATTATTAAAAAGCAGCCAATTAAGCGACGTTTTCGACGGTTTTTCTCGCATCTCCGTGACGCAATCAAAAATCTTCCGAGCCTCTTTGGTAGTCGCCATTTTCTTTGGCCGTTCCTGATCTGTTTCCTAGTTTTTGGTTTTCTTCTCAATTTCTTTGCGGCTGGTTCGGCCAACTGGCAGCTCTTCCAACTCTCTAACTTACGTGGAAAACTTGTCCTTATTGCTCATACCGTTGCCGCCGTGTTTGGTGTGGGCCGCACCCTGCCGGACTTCTTCTTTATGTCGTTAATTAATCTAGTTCAATCAGTACTCATTGGCCTACTTTTCTTTATCTTGCACTTTCGCAAACAGAATCTCTCCGATAATCTTCAAAGTACCGGCATTATTGCCAGCTTCTTTCTACTAAGCTCTGGTTGTCCCACCTGCGGCACTGCGCTGCTTGCCCCTATTTTTATTTCAATCCTTGGCTCATCCGGGCTGGCACTAATCGGTACTGTTTCCGTGATTCTTAATCTTATATCGTTAATTATGGCATTCTTCGTCTTCCAAAAACTTGGCTATGAGGCATATATAATTTCTGAGGCGGAAAAATATCAACAAATAAAATCCCAAAAAGCACCCGAAGGAGAAAAACATGAGTAAAAATAATCATCAGCAAATAGATTCTACCGATTCTAAAGACTATGAAGAACGTACTAGCCCCAATATGTTTAGCCGCGCCATTCGCCTTGTTGTTATCGGTGCTATCGTCGTAGTTTTTCTTGCGTTAGCTCTCACTTCCGCACCCAAGAATCAAGATTTAAATAGTATTCGTGACGAACGCACGATTTTAGGTGATAAAAACGCCAAGAATCATTATGTCATGGTAACTGATGTTATGTGTCCATATTGTACAGTCTTCTCACGTCTCACATTAGAGAATCAGGAAAAATTTGAGAAATATCTTAAAGATCATGATATTGTTTTTGAATTACGTGTCACCGACTTTTTGTCTGAAAATAATATGGATCACTATGGCTTTTCAAGAATGAGCGCCGAGGCCGTAGCCTGCGCTACTGAGCAAAATAGATTCTGGGATTACTATCACCAGGTGATTCGTCGCCTTTGGCAAGATTATCAAAGCAAGGGTATTGGTACTTCTAAAAATGCGCCAGCCATCAAGGATCTCACTCCTGCATATTGGCAGAGTATTGCTAAAGAAGTTAATCTCGACCCTTCCTTTAACGAATGTTTATCTGAACATAAAATGTTAGATAAGGTTAAGCAAAATACTGCTGAAGCCACCACTTTTATGGGGCGATACAATTTAGGTGGTATGCCAAGCTTTAAATTTGGCTCCTTTGCGACCTCTGGCTTTGATACTAGCTGGGATTACAGTTATGTTGAGCGGTTCCTGGCTCAAGGTTTAAAGTGATCTGTTTCGCTTCAAATAAAACAGTCGGCACATGTGGAGGCGGCGTAAAGTCAGTCTCCTTCAGTGGTAACCGGATTCGGGTCGCATAATTTTTAGCTAGAATTCTACCGAGTTGGCTGGTATAGTGTCTCTCTGTAATAATTAATTTTAAGGCCAGTTGTTTTTGTAGAATCAAATAAATCGCATCTGGTCGTCGATGGTTTTTATTTTCTAATTCGACTATTTGTCCATCCCGATTTTCTAAATTGAGTAATTTATAAAATACTTCAGCGGATAGGGAAAAAGGCGGGTTGGCAAAAATCTTGTAAGGCTCATTTGGCAGTTTTAGCTCCCTAAGATCACCCACAAAAATTTCCACATTAGAAATTTTTTGGCGCTCCAGGTTCGCCTGCAATTTTTTTGCAGTCTCCGGGTCTTTTTCGACGGCAATTACCTTTTTACAGCGTCTTGCCAGTGCGCTTGTTATCACTCCAGAGCCAGCGCCAAGGTCAATCACTAGATCTCGCTTCTTAATATTAGAGTGTCCAATCAGAAATAATGCCAGTTTTGGACTTTTTAGGAAATTCTGATCCAATTGAAATTTTCGCATCTATGCCTATTTCCCCCGAGCCTTAAAAGTCTTATTGAATTTTGCTAGAATCTCACTCTGTTCAATCTGCGAGCGGATTAGTGATTCGCCCAGTTTTAACCAAATGTCAGAAATTGCCTTCTTTTTTTCCTTTGGCGTATTCATAAATTCCTTTAGAATTTTAGGACCAAAATGCTTCCATTCACGCATTAATTCTATCGGATTATTTAGTTCTACTGATGAAAAAATTTCAAACATCCCGTTGATGAAAATTTTTATTTCCTCGCGACTAGCATTTTGCATCCATTGATTGATCGCACGATTAATCATATTGCTGCGCTTTGTTGTTTTCGAGCGAACCAATTTATTACCCTCAATCTGCCAAGAGTAAATATCGTGTTGGTAAACATTCTTCGCGGTGCTATGTATAATTGTCAATCCTTCACGGTGTTCGAATAGGCGCCCAATAATTGATTCTTGTGGCACAAAAGTATTAATACGGTCGAGAATCTTAAAAGAACCTAAATCTTGTTCAACCAAGTCCTTACGGATCCCTGGCCCATCATAGTTATAAACAGCTTGGACTCTTTTTTGAATATGGTCCGCGGCATGAATGGCGGCAAAGATTGAAACATGCCCGCCCTTAGAGTGTCCTCCTAGGTATAGTTTCTTCCAAAAAAACTTGAGGCTGACTTTTTTAAGATATTCAAGCGCTTCGATCTGGGCAGGAATATTATCGAGAAAAGCTAAGTTGAAATCTTCCTTCCAACCAGTCAGGGAACTGTCCGTCCCATAAAAGGAGAGATATGCTCGTTGAGGATTCAAGTGAATAGTGACGGCAGAAAACTGTTTTTCGAGTGCCTTGTCATTGAGACGCACGAAATTGCTGATGCGCATTTTATTAAAACGCCTTGACTGTCCGAGTAATTCAATTAATTTACGGTCATCTGGCCAGCCAAAAGCCGAAGCTGGCAGCTCATGCATTTTATCTGCCACCGATGCAATTGTCTCAAATAAGCCCAGTTTAATTTTATGGAATGGCAAATAAGAAATTCGGGCCAAAATCAGCTGATCGGCTTCAGAAAAAGGTGCCTGCTTTGAAATTTTCTGCGTCCCCGCTACTCTCAAATAATCATTAATATTTGCCATATTTATGTTTACATTATATCATTAACCGCTTCCCACAAGAAACCGCCCTTATCTAGGGCGGTTTAAGAAAGACATAAAAAATGGTGGTTCCGACTGGACTTGAACCAGTGACACAAGGCTCTTCAGGCCTCTGCTCTACCAACTGAGCTACAGAACCACTTTAACTTAGTATATCATATAGTATGCTATAATCAAGACATTATGAAAAGAATCAATACATCTGCACTTTCTGGGATACAGGAGTTCTTGCCTGACACTCAGATTGTTTTTAATACTATCAAAGACCAAATTGCCAAGATGTATCATCTTCATGGTTATCAATATATTGAGACTCCAATCATTGAACGTACTGAAATCTTACTAGCTAAGGCAGGTGGCGATACTGAAAAACAAATCTATAAAGTCGTAAAAACCGCAGAGACCGCCGACGATGCTGACCAGGCACTTCGTTTTGATCACACCGTACCACTCGCTCGCTATGTCGTGGAACACGAAAGTGAGCTCACTTTTCCTTTCAGGGTTACTCAAATCGGTCGTAATTTTCGCGGTGAGCGTCCTCAGAAAGGTCGTTTTCGTGAGCTCTATCAGCTTGACGTCGATGTAATTGGACGCAACACGCTGCCTATTGCTTATGATGCCGACGTAGTTGAAACCGCCTATGCCGCACTCAAGACTTTTATTAAGCCAAAAATGGTTATTCGAGTTAGTAATCGTAAGATTCTTTCCGGTTTTCTTGAAGCGCTTGCATTATCCGATCAAGCTAAGGATGTCTTCGATATCATCGACCACGCCGAGAAGGTTCCTCTCGAAAAAACGAAAGGCGCCCTCGAGGATCTTGATATTTCTGAAGACAAGATTGAGAAGATTCTTCAGTTTGTCCAAATCAATGGTCCTCGAAATGATTCCGTTCTAGCACTAAAGGCACTTAATTTAGAGAATCCTCAGTTTGAACATGGGATTAAAGAGTTGGATTTTGTTTTGAAGCTACTTGAGCAGCGCGGACTTGGCGAATCAGTGATTGCTGATATGTTGATTATCCGTGGCCTCGATTACTATACTGGTACGGTCTTCGAAACTATTCTCACTGATTATAAGCAAATCGGCTCGATCTGTTCTGGTGGTCGCTATGAAAATCTTGCCAGCAACTACACCGACCAGTCATTCCCAGGTGTCGGCATTTCAATTGGTCTATCTCGTCTCTTTTATGTCTTACAGAGTAATAATTTGTTAGATAATTTTCAATCTGCACCTATTGATTATGTGCTTATTCCACTATCTGAAGCAGAATATGCTTTTGCAGGACAGGTCGCAGAGGATTTACGGAGCAAAAACCACAGTGTAGATATTATATATTCTGATAAAAAACTTGGCGATAAAATGAAATACGCCGGTAAAATTGCAAAATATGTGGGCGTAATTGGCGAAAAAGAGGTAGAAGATCGCAAAATTGAATTTAAAAATCTCATAAATGGCCAAAAAGAAAACATTAATTTTTATTAAAGAAAGTCAAAAAATGAAAAAACAAAAAAACTATATTCAATTAATCGCTCTTATAGTCTCGTTAATTAGTCTGCTCTTATCTATTCTTAGTTTATGGAGCTTTATTTATTTGCAAGATCTACATACAAAAACAACAGTTACATCAAGTAATCATTTTATGTTTCTTATGGAAAAAATCAGCTGCCTAGAAGGTGATAAAGAAGCTTGCGAGGCAAATAAGCAAGAAAATCACCAGAAAAATTAGCACAAAAGATTCATCGGTTAAAAATAAACGGCACTTGTCGTTTATTTTTTATCACAAAAAACAATTCAACTCTGTAAAACCGAACAAAAACACAAAACCGAACACTAAAACCGAAACCCGAACGACCATAACTATGCCGCAAAACCATAAAAAAAGAAAAAAGCAACTAAAAATAAACAACTATTACAATATAAAATTCGCAAAAAACAAGGTTGACGAATAATCCACTCATGCTAAACTATATATAGAACTTGGGCGAAGTTGAGAGACGCCGAAGTTCAAAGGGTGGAGTGTGAAGTAATTTGGCTAGATTGCTTGTATCTTGCAGGCATTCCAGAAAAGAATAAATTCTGCCCAAAATTACGAGGTAATCAAAAATACACCGCTTAGGTGTATTTTTCTTTTTATAACTATGCTAAAATAAAACCATGGCACTGTGGCGGAGTGGTTACGCAGCGGTCTGCAAAACCGTGTACACCGGTT
>CAUVQU010000013.1:0-25622 GCA_963554175.1 uncultured Candidatus Saccharibacteria bacterium
AATCCCAGCGTCATCCACTTTCTGGACGCGTTGTGGCTGAGGTCGGCAATTACAACCCAGAAACTAAAAAGACTACTTTAGATAAAGAAAAAATTGAATTCTATCTAAAGAATGGTGCTCAACCATCTTCACGTGTCGCCTTCATCTTCAAAAAAGAAGGCATCACTCTTCCATCATGGTACAAGGAAGCTAATCCAAAGACCAGGAAACCAAAACACGCAGATAAGCTTCGTAAAAATCAACCAAAAGAAGAAACTGAAGCTGCAGAATAAGAAAAGAAATAAGGTGCTCTAAGTACCTTATTTTTTATTTATCAAACCGCAACCATTATGATATAATTCTAATAACAAAAATTAACTTGGAGAACCTATGTCAACCATTGACCAACAATTCGTAGAATACATCGTAAAAACTCTCGTAAATAATCCTGACAAAGTAAACATTGAACGCGCCATTGACGAAAAAGGTGTTCTCCTTTCTCTCAGTGTCGACCCTGAAGATGTCGGTCGCGTGATCGGTCGCCGTGGTGCAACTGCTCAGTCCATCCGCACCCTTCTTCGTGCTCTAGGCACCAAAAATGACGCTCGTTACAATCTCAAAATTGTTAATACCGATGAAAACGGAAGCTTCGAGACTACCGGCGAACCAGTTGCTGCTCGTACCGTTGAAGATTATGAAGAAGAGTCTGAAGATTCTACTCTTACCAAAAATACCCGCGCCGAACTCGCTGATCTTGATGATCTCGACATCTAATTAATAAAGAGTAGCCCTTCGGGGCTATTTTTTTATTAAAAACTTAGCCAATTATTAAAAAATCATCTTGACTATTCTATATAAAAACCTTATACTTAAACCAGTTCAAGTTGAACCAAGCTAACTGCGAGTCAGCTTACATAAAGTTGAGAGCTTATATGTTCAAAAAAATCCACCGTCTAGGTGGTTTTTTGGTACCAAATAATTATTAATAGAAAGCAAAAACACCCCCTATAGGAGGTGCTAGATACTAAAGTTCAAAGGTTACATCGGTTTTTGCAAAGCTTGTCGCAATTTCCTTGATTTCCTTTATTTTTTTCGTTTGATCAAGCCAACGCTTCGGTATGGCATTCTCGCCATAATATACTCCTGCTATGGCGCCAGTTAGAGCCCCAATTGCTGCTGTATCAGAACCAAGGTTTACGGCACGAATCACCGCAGTCTCATAATTACGTGTAGTAATTAGACTCCAAATGGCCGCTTCAAGGGTATCGATTACGTCAGAAGTTGAACGAATCTCATCTTCAGGCAGCTCCGCGATATTTCCAACCAAGAGACGGTCATATCGCGCCACACAAGCATCCGAGAAGAAATTATAACATTCTTGCTGTGTCCTCTGTAATGCTATTGCTGGATAAAAACCATCCATCAAATAGCAAACAAAGTTAACAAATATTAAATTTGCCATTACACACTTCTCGTTTGCGTGAGTTAGCTTTGTAATTTCAGATACTAACTCGTAGCGTTGCTTACCGATAATATTGTAATTATGGCAAAGCAAAGCGACTGGCAGAATTCGCATCAGCGCTCCATTATCGCTTGCAAATTCAAAGTTGTCGCCACAATCTTGCGGTAAAGTACCTTTTTTGAATTTCTCGACCGCAAGCTCAATAGTAGTATTGACATTTACGGTTTCCGAATTTGCAGTATACTCTGACAAGTTTAGCCACCTCGATAGCTTATGCATAATGTCTGAGACATTAATGCTTTTACACTTGCGCACCGAGTCCATTAAGGCTATTGTCATCGAAGTATTCTCCGACCATGTGCCAGCTGTCACAAGATATGATCCAAATCCTTGCATTTCAAGAACTGGATTCGACTTCAGATCTTTTCTCTTAGAGAATTCAACTGGAAGTCCCAATGCGTCGCCAACTACATTACCAATCAAGGCTCCCACAACTTGATCGCTGTAATTAAATTTAAAAAATCCTTCCATAGAAGTACCCCCTTCTTCTTTTTATATTATAAATATACTATGGATAACAGTATTATAACATAATAATCAATCTTGTCAAAATAATAGACACTCTTGAAAAATCTAGCAAAATATAGTAAAATCGAACACAAGAAGTAGTGTGTCTTCTAATAGCGAGGGTGTCCTAAACTGGCGAACTAGGATGTCATTAGATGACAGTAATCTTCGGCGCTAAAGATTATTAACACTAAAATAGAGGAAAACGTGAGTACAAAGAATATCAGTACAGCTGATCAGCGTGTCTTTTTCACAGACGGCGATCATCTCGAAATCCCTGATCTTACTGCACACCAGAAAGATTCCTGGGAGGAATTTATCAAATCCGGTCTCCGTGAAGTCTTCACCGAATTGAACCCAATCGATGACTACACCGGCCAAAAACTATCCCTAAGGTTCAAGGACTATGAGTTTAAAGCTCCAAAACGTACCGTTGAAGAAGCTAAATATAACCTTGAAACTTACGAAGCTCCGCTTCATGTTAAAGCCGAACTTACTAACAAAGTTACAGGTGAAATCAAAGAACAGAATATCTATTTTGGTGATTATCCATGGATGACTGACCGTGCCACCTTTATTATTAACGGTACAGAACGTGTCATCGTTTCTCAGCTAATCCGTTCTGCTGGTGTTTTCTTTACCGCCGATAGCTACAACGGTAAGAACTATTACGGAGCTAAAGTTATTCCAGGTCGTGGTGCTTGGCTTGAATTTGAAACCGCTACTAACGGTTCAATCAATGTCAAAATTGATCGCCGTCGTAAAATTCCTGTTACTACCTTCCTTCGAGCTCTTGGTGTTACTAAGAATTCTGAGCTTAAAGAACTCTTTGCTGATGTCGATAATGGACCAATCAATTACATCGATAGCACTATTGATAAGGACCCTACTACCAGCCAGGCTGCTGCCCTCCTTGAGGTCTACCGCCGTCTTCGCCCAGGTGATCTAGCCACTGTCGAAAACGCACGTTCAATGGTAGAACGTACCTTCTTTGACTATAAACGCTATGACTACTCCCGCGTTGGTCGTTTTAAGATTAATCAGAGACTTGGCTTCGACACTCCAAATGATAGTACCCACCGTACTCTTCAAATGGAAGATGTTATTGCCATTATTCGCGAACTTATTCGCCTCAATAACACCCAAGAACCAGCCGACGACATCGACTCACTCGCAAACCGTCGCGTTAAGATGGTTGGTGAATTGATTCAGCGTCAATTCCGTCTTGGTATGCTTCGCTTACAGCGCAACATCTTAGACCGTATGTCTATGGCTAACCCCGAGGAAGTGACTCCATCTCAGCTCTTAAACTCACGTCCAGTAGTCGCTGCCGTTAAGGAATTTTTCAGTAGCTCTCAGTTGTCCCAGTTGATGGATTCTTACAATCCATTCTCTGAACTTTCACACAAACGTCGTCTGAGTTCTATGGGTCCTGGTGGTCTTACTCGTGAACGTGCCGGTTTTGATGTTCGTGATACTCACCCTACTCATTACGGTCGTATCTGTACTGTTGAAACCCCAGAAGGTGCCAACGTCGGTCTCGTACTAAACCTCGCAACTTACGCCCGCATTAACGAATATGGCTTTATCGAAGCCCCATATCGCATCGTTAAAGATGGTAAGGTTACCGACGAAGTTATCTATGTTGATGCCAGCCTTGAAAAAGACATGGTTATCGCCGACACCTCCGCTAAACTTGATAAAGACGGTAGTTTCATTGACGAACGCGTTTCTGCTCGTATTAATGGTCAGCCAGCTCAGGTTGAATCTTCTCGAGTCACTCACGTTGATGCTGCGCATAAGGAAATTCTTGGTGCATCCGCATCTCTCATTCCATTCGTTGAGAAAAACCGTGTTGACCGTGCACTCATGGGTTGCGCCATGCAGAAACAGGCAGTTCCACTTCTCAAGAATACTGCTCCAACCGTTGGTACTGGCGTTGAGGCCGATATCGCAAGATACACTTCTCAATTAATAACCGCCGATATGGATGGTGTAGTTAAAAAGGCTGATGGTATCTCAATCATCGTTGACTATGATAACGGTGCTTCGAGAGAATATAAGATTGCTCACTTTGAACAAACAAACTCAGATCAGTGCTACAACCAGCGTTGTATGGTTACCCGTGGTCAAAAAGTTAAAGCCGGTGATATTCTCATCGAGGGTGCTTCAATCGAAGATGGTGAAATTGCTCTTGGCCGCAACCTCTTAGTTGCTTTCATGCCATGGCGTGGTTACAACATGGACGATGCTATCGTTGTCTCACGTAAACTCGTTGAGGATGATACCTTAACCTCGATTAATATTAAAGACTTTGATGTTGAAGTTCGTGAAACCAAACTTGGTCCAGAACAAGTCACTCGTGATATTCCAAACGTCTCAGAACATGCTCTTCGTCACCTTGGCGAAGATGGTATCGTTACTATTGGCTCTGAAGTCTCTACTGGCGATATTCTTGTTGGTAAAATTACACCTAAGGGTGAACAGGAACTCAGCTCTGAAGAGCGTCTACTTCGCGCTATCTTTGGTGAAAAAGCCAAAGATGTCCGCGATACTTCAGTTCGCATGAGTGGTGGTACTTCTGGTAAAGTTATTGGTGTCCGCATTTACACTCGTGAACAAGGCCACGAACTAAAAGCTGGCGTTCTCATGCAGATCAAAATCTTTGTTGCAGAAATGCGCAAGATTCAAATTGGTGACAAGATGGCTGGTCGTTACGGTAACAAGGGTGTAGTCTCCCGCGTTCTACCAGTAGAAGATATGCCATTTATGGCCGATGGTACACCAGTTGATGTTGTACTTTCTCCAATGGGCGTACCTTCCCGTATGAACCTTGGTCAGCTTTATGAAATTCACATTGGCCTAGCCGCTCGTATTCTTGGCTACAAAGTCGCTACCCCATCTTTCAACGGTATCCCAGACGAAGTAATCTCAGATGAATTAGAAAAAGCTGGCATTGATCGCAATGGCCGTGTCCAGCTCTACGACGGTCTTACAGGTGAACCATTTAACGAAAAAACCTCAGTTGGTATCATGCACATGATCAAACTTCATCACATGGTTGAAGACAAGATTCACGCTCGCTCAACCGGTCCTTACACTATGGTTACTCAGCAGCCACTTGGTGGTAAAGCTCAAAACGGTGGTCAGCGTTTCGGAGAAATGGAGGTTTGGGCATTAGAGGCTTATGGCGCATCCAGTATTCTACAAGAAATGCTTACTATTAAATCAGATGACGTTTACGGACGTGCTAAGGCTTATGAATCCATTATTAAGCATGAACCAATTCAAGGTCCAAAACTTCCTGAAGGCTTTAACGTCTTAGTAAAGGAATTACAAGGCCTTGGACTTAAAGTTGATCTTCTTGATAACGGTGAAGCTAGAGATGCTGATAGTGTAATCGAGGACACTTCTAGGGAAATTGAAAAATCCCAAGATGATCGCCTAATTTACGCCAAACACAACGTACATATTAATGATGACGAAAATGACATAATCGACCTTACCGACGAAGAGATCGAAGAATCTCTCGACGGTCAAGGAATTACAATTAAAGACGGAGACAGTGAAGATAACATTGATCTCGGAGAGGAGTTCTAATGGCTTGGATGGACAACTACATTTCAGCCAGCGACTTCGACTCAATCCGTCTCAGCATCGCCAGTGCTGAAGATATCTTGAGTTGGAGCTATGGTGAGGTATTGAAGCCAGAAACAATCAACTACCGTACTCAGAAACCTGAGCGTGACGGTTTATTCTGTGAACGTATTTTCGGTCCAGTAAAGGATATTAATCCACACGACAGCAAACTTAAAGGTGTTCGTTCTCGTGAAGCCGCTGTCGACAAGGAAGGGAACTTAGTCACTAAATCCATCGCTCGTCGTGAGCGTATGGGCCACATCAAACTTGCTGCACCAGTTGCTCATATCTGGTTTATGCGTGGCACCCCATCTGCATTAAGCCTTCTTCTCGATCTAACCGTCAAGAATATTGAAAAGGTAGTATATTTTGCTTCCTATCTCATCATTAACGCCAAGGATGCTGAAGTTGAGCAAACTTTGAACGATCTCAAGGCACAACATGAAGCCAGTCTTCAAGCAATCAAAATTCGCTACGGCGAAGCCGCTAAAGAACCTGGAGCTAACCCTGAAAAACTAGCCAACGAGCAAGCTAAAGAAATTGAAGAAGTCGATAAAGACTTCGTCACTCGCAAGGGCATCCTTGAGGGTCTTAAAAAAGGCGCAGTTATTTCTGAAATTGACTACCGTAATCTTCCAGAAGAGTACGAAGATCTCATTGAGGCAGAAATGGGTGCTGGTGCCATTAAGAAAATCCTTGATCAAATTGATATCAACCAGATGATTGATGATCTTTCTGTCGAAGCAGCTGAAGCTAAGGGTCAAAAGGAGCGTAAACTCATCAAGCGCATCAAGGTCCTTGAGGGTATGAAAAATGCTGGTATTAAACCAACTGACCTTATCCTTACTGTGATTCCAGTTATTCCACCAGACCTACGTCCAATGATCTCTCTCCCTGGCGGTCGCTTTGCTACTTCCGATCTTAATGACCTCTATCGTCGTGTTATCAACCGTAATAATCGTCTTAAGAAACTTCTTGATCTTAACGCCCCTGAAGTGATCGTTCACAACGAAATGCGCATGCTCCAAGAAGCTATCGATTCACTCATCGATAATAACGCTTCCCATGGTCGTCTAGCTAGCTCACAGAACGGTCGTCGTAAACTTAAATCACTCTCTGATCTTCTCAAAGGTAAGCAGGGTCGCTTCCGTCAGAACCTTCTCGGTAAGCGTGTTGACTACTCCGGTCGTTCAGTTATCGTCGTCGGTCCAGATCTTAAACTTAACGAATGTGGTCTGCCAAAACTTATGGCGCTAGAACTCTTTAAGCCATTCGTAATTTCATGGTTGCTCCTTCATGAATATGCTCCAAATACTCGTGCTGCTTCTCGTATGATTGAAGCTAAAGAATCGATCGTTTGGGATGCACTTGATGAAGTAATTAAGGGCCGCTACGTGCTCTTGAACCGTGCTCCATCTTTGCACCGTCTATCCATTCAAGCCTTCCAGCCAAGATTGATTGACGGTATGGCTATTCAGCTTCACCCGCTTGTTGCTTCCGGCTTCAACGCTGACTACGATGGTGACCAAATGGCTATTCATTTACCTCTATCTGATGAAGCACAAAAAGAAGCTCAAGAGCTTATGACTGCACAAAACAACCTTCTAAAACCAGCTGATGGCTCTCCAGTTCTAGCTATCTATCAGGACGTTGTACTCGGTAGCTACTACTTAACCTACGACAAACCAGGTACCGAAACCGATAAACCTCTAGCCTTCAGCTCAGTCTACGAAGCTGAAATGGCTTATGATCGCGGTGATATCGCTCTTCAAACCCCAATTCGCGTCTTCGCAAAGAAGGAAATTCGTGATACCACACTAGGTCGCGTCATCTTTAATGAAATCCTTCCTGAAGATTATCCATACGATAACGGTGTACAAACCTCAAAGCACCTGAAGAAAGTGATGGCTAACATCTTCAATGACTACGGTTCTAAGGTAACAGTTGAGGTTGCAGATAAACTTAAAGATCTTGCCTTTGAATACGAAACTATTGCTTCTATTTCAACCTGTAAAGACGACTACCCAACTTATCCTGAAATTGCCGACTTCATCGCCAAGGGTGATGCTAAAACTGCTCTTATTCAAGATCAGTTTGAACAAGGCCTTCTTACTGACACAGAACGCTATAACCTCACAATTGCCAACTGGCGTGAGATCGATGGTGAAATTTCTAGCTTCCTTAAGCAAAAACTTTCATCCATGGACACCGATATCGCAGTAATGACTAACTCTGGTGCTCGTGGTTCCGTTTCCGGTATTAAGCTTGCTTCTGCAGCAATCGGTATCATGGTCGATATTAACAACCGTGAGATCGAGCTTCCAGTTAAGTCTAGCTATAAGAACGGTCTTAACACTCTTGAATCCTTCATTGCTACCCGAGGTGCTCGTCAGGGTCAGGTTTCTACCGCCCTTCGTACGGCCGACTCTGGTTATCTTACTCGTCGTCTTGTTGACGTCGCTCAAGATGTCTTCACTACCGAAGAAGATGCTGAAGATCCAGGCTTTGAGGTCTTTAAGTCTGAAACAGAACAGACTGGTATCGAATTTGTTCAACGTATTACGGGCCGCTACACGGCTGCTCCAATTCCAGGCTACCTAGAAAATGATCAACTAATCACTCGTGATCTAGCCGAGCAGATTGCCGATGATCATAATATTGAATCAGTACGTATTCAGTCAGTACTCACTACAAAATCAGTAAACGGTATTCCACAAAAAGCCTATGGTGTTGATATGGCAACTAGGAAGCTCGTTGAGCCAAACCAGCCTGTCGGTGTTATCGCCGCCCAGTCACTTGGTGAATTGGGTACCCAGCTTACACTTGATACTAAACACTCTTCTGGTGTTGCCGGTTCCGGCGCCATCTCTCGTGGTCTTCCTCGTGTAGAAGAGCTTCTTGAAGCAAGAAATCCTAAAGGTCAAGCTTGGATCGCTCCAGTCGCTGGTCTCTGCGAAGTCTGGGAAGACGGCAACCACTTTGTCGTTCAAATCACTCCAACTTCTGGCAAAACTGAACGTATTGAAATCAGCGAGGATCGTAAGATTATGGTCAAAGACGGCGCCTCAGTTAAAACTGGTGACGTTATTGCCGCTAAAGCTAAGGGTATGGAACCAATTATCGCTCCATTTGATGGCAACGCCCAGATCGTTGATCATGCAGTCCTTATCACCGAAGGCGGTAGCGGACCTGTTCGCGTTGAAATTCCAAACGAAGCTGAAATGCTCGTAAAGAGTAATGATACTGTTCAAGCTGGTGATCGCCTCACGACTGGTTCATTAAACCTTCAGGATCAACTTAAATATAAGGGTGTCGAGGCAACTGCTCGTTATATCATGAATGATATTATGGCAGTCTACGCCGCAAACGGTAACGATGTTTCCGCCAAGCACCTTGAGGTAATTGTCCGCCAAATGTTTAGTCGCGTCATGATTGAAGAATCAGGCGATACTAACTTCGTTGCAGGTGACATTACTTCAATTAATGCAGTTGAAGAAGCCAACCGCGAATGTATTGCTACTGGTCGTACTCCAGCAGAATATACTCAGCTTCTCCTTGGTATCACTAAGGTCTCCATCTGGTCCGACTCCTTCCTCTCAGCAGCCTCCTTCCAAGATACTACCCGTGTACTTATTAATGCTGCCATCAATGGTCGCGTCGATAAGCTCCACGGCTTGAAGGAAAACGTCATTATCGGTCGCAAGATTCCTGTAGGAACTGGCGTTCGTAAATTAGATGTTTCTGAAGAAGAAATTGAAGGTAACTTCGGCGATTTCAAGATCGTTCAAGATGAAGATTTCTAAAAGCTAGAATATCAGAAAAATAGCCTCCTCTGAGGCTATTTTTTGTTAAAATATATTAATAATGCATACTTATCTTGAAACCATCAAACAGGCCGCCATTTCTTTTCCGGCTATTGCTATCATTTTTACTATTCCATACCTAATCTACAATTACAAAAAATATGGCTCTATTATGAGTCTGCGACTTTGGATTATCTATTCTTTTATTCTCTATATGCTCATTACCTACTGCTTGATCATACTTCCTCTCCCGTCAGCCGAGAAAGCACAAACCCTCAGAGGCCATCACTTACAACTTAATCCTCTTAATTTTATTTTTGATATCATTAAAAATACCAAGATTGATATAAATCATCCGAAGTCTTTTCTTACCATCTTTAATAACTGGGGCTTCCTTACTACCATCTTTAATATTTTTATGACCCTACCATTTGGTTTTTATCTTCGCTATTATTTTCAAAATAACTTAAAGCAGGTACTTATAAAAACATTCCTTCTATCCCTCTTCTTTGAACTTACACAACTTAGTGGACTTTATTTTATCTATCAAGGAAATTATCGACTATTTGATGTAGATGATTTAATCACAAATACCCTAGGAGGCCTTTTGGGTTTTCTACTAGCAGGCGCATTAATTAAATTCCTACCTACTCGTGCAGAGATCGATCAAAAAAGTTATGACCGTAGCCAAAAAATATCCTTACTGCGACGATTCATTGCAATGTTCTTTGATATAGTCGCCTCTGCTATTTTCTCCTTCACGATAGGAACTATCCTCATCAAATTCTTTAACTTTAATAATGCCATCCCAATCAGTTTACTCATGGTTGTCTTATTTTTATCACTCATAGCCACCATTACAGATGGTCGCACCCCAGGGTTCTTTATGACTAATATTAAAATAATCATCAGCAAAGAAACTAAGCAAAAAAGTAGCTTTAATCGCTTTCTCCATTATTTTATCCGTTTCACCGTTTTTATCCTGCAATACATCCTAGCTCCATATCTCATACTATTATTTATCCATTTTCTTATCGACCAAGAAATTATCACCGGTGATGCCATTGCGATTATCGTCATTTCCTTTACCCTAATCTATCTCTTATATCTCTTTATCTCATCAATCATTGTTGCAATTAAAAAACCATTATTCTATGAAAGATTATCAAAAACCAGCTTAATAAATACCACTAAAGAAAAAATCAAGAAAAACCCGTCCCCTCAACCATAACTCCCCTTGTAGTTATCCTTATTTTGTGATAAAATACACACGTAAGTTTATCAAGGTGACATTTGACTAACTAGACCAAAGAAAAAGCCGATCGTTTCCGACTGCAATAATTTTTTTAGAAAATTATAGGCCAAGCAGAGAAACAATCTGGAACTCCTCTTAGTCTAGCTATTAGAGTGTAACCATTAAAGGAAAGGAAAAGATGAAAGTCATCCTCGGCACCAAAATTGGTATGACCCAGATCATCGGCGAAGATGGATTAGTAATTCCAGTTACTATTCTTCAAGCCGGACCAGCCACAGTGACTCAGATAAAAACCGTCGACACCGATGGTTATAATGCTGTGCAGCTTGGATACGGTCAGGGTAAGAATCTGAGCAAGTCGGTATCAGCTCACGTCAAAAAAGCTGACGAAACATTAAGTCCTAAAATCTTGAAGGAATTTCGTACGGATTCCACTCCAGAGCTCAAACTCGGTGATACTCTCACTGTAGAAAGCTTTGAACTCGGAGACAAGGTGGCAGTTACTGGTATTTCGAAAGGCAAAGGATTCGCTGGTACTGTCAAGCGTTGGAACTTCCAAGAATCACGCAACACCCATGGCTTTAAGGGAAACATCAGAAGAGTCGGTTCAATCGGTTCAATGTATCCTCAAAAAGTTTTCAAAGGTAAGCGCATGCCAGGTCGTATGGGACATGATCAAGTTACAGTTAAGAACTTAGTCATTGCCTACATCGACAAAGAAAATAACATCTTAGGCGTAAAGGGCGCAGTCCCAGGTCCTAAGAAAGGAATCGTAACTGTGGAGGGAAAGGAGTAATATGGCAGATTTAAACCCAGACATCTTCAATCTCGAAGTTACAAATCATGAGCTAGTTAAATTAGCTTACGACGCATATCTTGCTAACTCACGTAGTTCACACGCCAAAACTTTGAAGCGTGGTGAAGTTCGTGGTGGTGGTAAGAAGCCATGGAAACAAAAAGGAACTGGCCGCGCAAGGTTTGGTTCAACTCGTAACCCTATCTGGCGTCACGGTGGTGTAGCTGGTGGTCGTACTGGCGAAGAAAACTTCACCAAGAAACTCAGCAAAAATGCCAAGAGAACTGCAGTTATGCAAGCTCTTTCCATGAAGAACACCGCTAAGGCAATTCAAGTCATCGATACCCTTGGTATCAAAGACGGCAAAGTTAAAGAGGTTATTAAGACTCTTACCGACCTCAAAGTTACTCCAAAGAACGTCCTAATCGTCGTTCCAGAGAAAGATGAGCTCACTTTACGCGCAACCAATAACATTGCTTTCGCCAAGGTCGTCCGTCCAACTTTCCTTAATGTCTTCGACATCATGAACGCAGATACCATCGTTATCGTCAAAGATGCAATCGCCTCTATTGATAACTGGCTAATCGGAAAGGAGAATGCCTAATGTTAGTTATTCCACGTGCTACCGAAAAAGCCTACACTGAACAAACTAAGAACACTTATATCTTTTATGTTCCAGCTGATGCTACCAAGCAAGAAGTTGCAAAATCCATCGCTGAACAATACAATGTCACCGTTAAAGATATTCGCATCTTAATTAGAAAAGGTAAAGCAACTCGTTTCTCAAAAGGCAAACATGCTTACCCAGGTAAAACATTCCGCCGCGATCGCAAAGTAGCCTATGTTACTCTAAACGCTGGCGATAAAATCCGTATTTTCGACGAAGAAAAAGTTGAGGAAGGAGATAATAAATAATGAGCATTAAAGCTTATCGTCCTACCACTCCTGCTCAGCGCCAGAAGACTACTCAGGATTTCGGTCAAATCACTACAAGAAAGCCTCTTAAGTCTTTATTAAAAGCTAAAAAGCAGAATGCTGGTAAAAACAGCCAAGGACGTATCACTGTCCGCCATCGTGGTGGTGGTGTAAAACGTCACTATCGCTTAGTTACCCATAATCTTCCAAAGAATATGACCTTTGAAATTATGGAAATTGAGTACGATCCAAACCGCAGTGCTCGTATTGCTCGTGTCAAAGACACTAACAATACTTTCTACTACGTTATTGCAGATTCTAAGATGTTTAAAGGTAAAACCTTCCAAACCGGTGCCGAGGCTCCAATCGAAGAATCTAACCGTCTACCACTCAGCAACATTCCAGTTGGTACCATGGTTTACTCCATCGAACTAACTCCAGGTCGCGGCGCACAGATGGTCCGCTCTGCTGGTAACTCAGCTCAGCTTATGGCAAAAGAAGGTGCTTATGCAACTCTTCGTATGCCTTCCGGCGAAGTTCGCAAAGTTCTTGCAACTTGTGAAGCTTCAATTGGTACAGTTGGTAACATGCAACATCAAAATATTAAAATCGGTTCAGCTGGTCGTGTCCGCCGCAAAGGTATTCGCCCAACCGTCCGTGGTGTTGTCATGAACGCTACAGATCACCCACACGGTGGTGGTGATGGTGGCCGTCACGGTACTGGTAAAGCTCCTCGTACACCATGGGGTCAGCTCACTCTTGGCTTCCGTACTCGCCACAATAAGAAAACTAATAAAATGATCGTGCGCAGTCGTCACGAAGGAAAGAGGAAATAGTCTATGGGAAGAAGCCTCAAAAAAGGTCCTTTCGTGGATTTTAAATTAGAAAAGAAAATCAAAGCTCTTTCTGCCGAAGATCGCACCGTAATCAAAACTTGGGCACGCTACTCAACAATCTTCCCAGAGATGGTTGGTCGCACAGTTGCCGTTCATAACGGTAAAGTTCATGTTCCAGTTTTCGTTTCAGAAAATATGGTCGGTCACAAGCTTGGCGAATTTGCCCCAACTCGCAAATTTAAACGCCATGGTGGTAAGAAAGCCGCTGAAGCTGCAAAACGAGGAGGTAAATAATGTCTACTCATTTTGCACATGCATATATTAAAGGTATTGACTCAATGCCACGCAAGACCAGCATTGTCGCAAGTCTAGTTCGCGACCGTTACGTAGCTGACGCTATCGTAATCCTCGAACATACTCCACGTCGTGCTGCTCGTCCTGTCCTTAAGGCCATCGATTCCGCCAAAGCCAATCTCTTGAATTCTGGCGTCTCAATCGATCCTAAGACAATTCGCATTGCTCGCATTTCAGTCACCGCAGGTACACGTATTCGTCGCTTTGTTCCTGCATCACGCGGTCGCGCTCTTCCTTTCGAAAAAATCTCCAGCAATATCTTTGTTGAAGTAGCTGGTGAAGAGAAAGCTAAAAAAGCCGAGACCACTAAAAAGGAGGACAAGTAATGGGACAAAAAGTTAACCCTGTTTCTTATCGTCTACAAATCAGCAAAGACTGGTCTTCCAAATGGTTTACCAGAAATACTGACTTCAAAAAATGGTTAATTGAAGATGTTAAGATTCGCGAGGCTATTGAAAATCGTTTTAAGTCTCGTCCCACTATTGCTCGCATTGATATCGAGCGTACCGACAACCTAACTACTATCACTATTCGTACCGCAAAAGCAGGTGCCGTGATTGGTAAACAAGGTGCAGGTATCAACGAGATCAAGAAAGAGCTTGAAAAATTTGTTTCACAGCCAATCCGTATTAATGTTGAAGAAGTTAAAAAACCAGAACTTTCTGCCAAATTAGTGGCTGAGAATATTGGCTTCCAACTCGGTAAGCGTATGAATTTCCGCCGTGCCGTCAAGATGGCTAGCCAGTCCACTATGACTGCAGGAGCTAAAGGTGTTCGTATCGAAGTTTCCGGCCGTCTTAACGGTGCTGAAATGTCACGCCGTGAAAAGTTCATCGAGGGTTCAGTTCCTCTACATACTCTTCGCGCTGACATCGACTTCCACATCCACCACGCTCCAACCATCGCTGGTATTGTTGGCGTCAAGGTCTGGATCTATAAGGGAGAGAAATAATTATGGCTATTTTACTTCCAAGTCGCGTTGCACATCGCAAAGTTAGAAAAGGCAAAAACAACGGCGTAGCAACTCGTTGTAATACAGTTGCATTTGGTGAGTTTGGCCTCATGTCACTCGACAACGAGCGTATCAACTCACGTCAAATCGAGGCTGCCCGTCAGGCTATCACCCGCTACATCAAGCGTGGTGGTAAAGTCTGGATCCGCATCTTCCCACACACCCCAGTCACCAAGAAACCTCTCGATGTTAAAATGGGTTCTGGTAAAGGTGAGCCACAGTTCTACGTTGCCAAAGTTAAAACCGGTACAGTCATGTTCGAAATGGGCGAAGTTACCGAAGAGCAGGCAAAAGAAGCTCTCCGTCTTGCTTCCCACAAACTACCTGTCCGCTGTAAATTCGTAAGGAAAGGAGATCAGTAATCATGGCAGAAAAACAAGCTAAAAAAGCCGAAAAAGTTCTAAAACCGTTAGCTGATCTTCAAAAAGAATTACTCGAAGCTCGTCGTGGATTAATTGAAGGAACCCTTCAAAATCCACACAAGATCAAAGCTTTAAGAAAAGAAATCGCAAGATCAAAAACGTTAATTAATCAAGGAAAGGGAGCCTAAGTATGGCACAAACACTTCAAGGAGTAGTTACTTCTGACAAACGTGACAAGACCATCACTGTCTCCATCACTAACCGCGAAACTCACCCACTCTATCGCAAGCAGTACTCACACACTCGTAAGTACACCGCCCATGATGAGAATAATGAGGCAAAGTTAGGAGATAAGGTTGAAATCACCGCTTGCCGTCCTTATTCAAAGACCTGCACCTATAAACTCGTCAAGATTCTTGAGCGATCACATGGTACAGTTGAACTCAAAGACGATGTCAAGAATGCACTACCTGAAGATGAAACCACAGGGGAGGAAAATTAATTATGATTCAACAGGAAACTAGATTGCATGTAGCCGACAACAGTGGCGCCAAGGAACTTGGAGTAATCCGTGTCCTTGGTGGTACTCGTGCTCGTTACGCTCGTGTCGGTGACATTGTTACCGCCAGCGTTAAGGAAGCTTCACCTACAGGCAACATTAAAAAGAAGGCAGTAGTCCGTGCCGTTATCGTACGCACTCGTGGCCAAATCCGCCGTGCAGATGGTTCAACCATCCGCTTCGACGACAACGCTGCCGTCATTATCAATGACGACAAAAACCCTAAAGGCACCCGTGTCTTTGGTCCAGTTCCACGCGAACTTCGCGAACTTGGTTTTAACAAGATTATCAGCTTAGCACCGGAGGTACTATAATATGGCCCAGAATCTCAAATCAGGTGACGTAGTAACCATCATTGCCGGCGACAACAAAGGTAAATCTGGTAAGATCGTCAAAATGGATCGCAAAAACCACAAAGCCATGATCGAAGGGATTGGAATTCGTGAACGCCACATGCGTGCCACTCAGTTCAATCCAAAGGGCGGCAAGAAAGATATTCATGTCGGTATCGATCTTTCAAACCTTAAGAAAGAAGGGAAATAATTATGTCAGATAAATATATTCCTCGTCTTAAAACACTTTACAACGACGAAATCGTTAAGAATCTCGAAAAAGAGTTAAATATCGATAACGTCAATAAACTACCAAAGCTTGAGAAAGTCATCATCTCATGTGGTGTTGGTAAAAAACGTGAAGACAAGCATTTCACAGAGACCGTAGCCTTGACCCTCGAAAAGATCGCTGGCCAAGCTCCAACTTCACGTCTTGCAAAGAAATCCATTGCATCTTTCAAAATCCGTAAAGGTATGGGCGCCCCAGTTGGTTACCTCGTTACATTACGTAATGATAAGATGTATGAATTTGTCGATCGCTTCATCAGCATCGCCTTACCACACGTTCGTGACTTCCACGGCGTACCTGCTAACTCATTTGATATGCAAGGTAACTACTCAATTGGTCTTAAAGAACAAACTGTCTTCCCAGAAATTACCTTTGAAGACGCCTCAGTTCTTCACGGACTTGAGATTACTTTCATCATCAAGAATGGCTCCAAAGAAGGTAGCCGCAAGTTATTAGAGGCATTTGGTATGCCTTTTGAAAAGAAGGAGAGCAAATAATATGGCGAAAAAATCAGCAGTCCTTCGCGACCTCAAACGCCAGAAGATGTTTGACAAATACAAAGCCAAACGAGCCGAATTAAAGGCAGCTGGCGACCTAGAAGGTCTTCAAAAATTACCTAAAAACTCAAGCCCAACCCGCCTTAAGAACCGCGACCTCCTTGATGGTCGTCCACGTGGCTACATGCGCCGCTTTGGTCTAAGTCGTATTAGCTTCCGTGAAAAAGCTAGCAAGGGTGAGATCCCTGGTGTAACAAAGAGTAGTTGGTAAGGAAAGGAGTAAGTTATGTCATTACAATCAACAGATCAGATCGCAGACCTTATCACCCGCATCCGTAACGCTATCATGGTTAACAAAAATGAAATTAGCGTTCCAGCTTCTAGGCTTAAGCTTGCAATTCTTGAAGGTCTAAAGCGCACCAAATTTATCACAGACTACAGCGTTGTTGAAGTTACTCCACGTAACTCCATCCGCGTCGTAATTAACGAAATCAACGAAGCTCCACGCATTAACGAGATCACCAAGGTATCAAAACCAGGTCGTCGCGTTTACGCTGGCGTTGATGAACTACCAAAAGTTAAGTCAGGTCGTGGTATCGTCCTCATCTCAACTTCTAAGGGTATTATGACTGGCGACGAAGCAAAACAAGCTCGTCTCGGTGGTGAAATCCTAGTCAAAGTTTGGTAATTCAAAAACTAAAAAATAGAGCTCAAGTAGCTCTATTTTTTTCGCATCAGTTAGGTAAGTTTTTAATAAGAAAGCATAAGGCATATACTATAATAGTAAAAAGAGAAAACCATATGCCAAACCAAGAACAGCTAAAAAACACAGAGGATCATATCGAACAAAAAGAATTAAAAAGTAATATTGAGCAATCTAGAACTCGATCATATTATTCAAACTATATTGGATCACACATCCTTGCTCTTGTTAACTTTCAAAATAGTAAACATGCCAAGGATAACGTACAACATTATTTTAATGAATACAACAAAAAAATAAAAAAACAGAATCAAACTCCAATTGAGGATAGACCAGCAAAGACTATTGAAAAATATCCATCCAATAATTCACAAGAAAGACGCAATTTTGCTTACCTCGAAAGACTAACCTGTGCAGTAAATAAATACGGTGATCGCATAGAAAAAAGATTATGGAATAAAACCATAAAAAACGAAAATCTTTTCATTAACTGGGAGGACATTTCTTCATCATCATGGGATTATTTTGAGTCAGAATTCCACGAAAAGAATGAACAAGATAACCTTCCTAAGAAGGAATATACAATTGAAGAGAAGCAAGCTGATTTTAAAAAAAGACGACAAGCGCAAATTAATAGCCTAGAAGAATGGATAAACTATTTTACAGACGAATCGGCACCAGACTATCCTCTTTGGTTTAAGATATACACATTTAATGGGATTACCCAAATGGGACAATATAATGCCGATCTAAAAAAATATACAAATAGGGACAAAACAACAATTGCATTATATCCGACAATTGATCAAGGTGCACTTGCAATGGTCTTTGATGCTATCACAGCTTTTTACGGTGAAGACAAAGAATTCTGGCTCACTAAAAATAGACATGACTCACAACTCATTTCATTAGTTAAGTCTGGCAATTTCAATAATCTATATTCTAGATACTATACAGAAATAAACAAAGGCATCCCGACCCCAGAAAAATCAGAAGATGTTCATGGTAAGTGGTTTGAATATTTACCAGGTGACGAAAAAGAGATCGCAGATTCAGCAAAAACAACCCCATGGTGTGTTAAAAGCCCAGTACTCGCAAGGCACTACCTTCGTACAAATAGTGAAATAAAAAATAACCAAGCCAAATTTAAATTATTCAAACTTGAAGACAACTCGTCAGAGTCTGGATATTCAAAAACAGCATGTGCCTCCATCCGAATAGGTATAAAAGGGGATATTATGGAAATATCAGGGCTAAACGAAGGCCAGGCCTTGGAGGATTCACTCGTTCCCTTTGTTAAAGAACAAGCTATGCAATACCCAGGTTATGAAAAATTTGACACAAAATTTCAAGACAAGGAAAAACTAATTCTTCTCATGAATAAAATGAGAAATAAGCAAGCACCAACTTTCGAAGAACTATGCTTTTTATATGAAACCTCACAAAATAAGATTACTACTCTCGATACATATAATGATATTGATCCAAAAATCACACCACTTCGCGAGTATTTCAACCTAAATTATATTCTTGATAATTTCCTACAAGAAACAGAAGATCTTAAACAGGGAATATCTCCATTTCTTAAAAACAGTACTGATAAATCAATCGTCGATAGTTTTACAAACCTAAGGAAAGCTGGTTTTCACCAAGACGAGATTCTAACACAAATTTCTACCGATGGTTTTTCAAACCACTTAGTTGACCTACTTAAACAAAATATTCCAATCACTGTACTTCTGGAAAAACTCCCCCCATCAGGTTATTCGTATAACTTTTCAGTATTACATAATAATTTTCTTTCATCTAAAGAACTACTAGAGCATATGGACCAGGATGGAATATCCACACATTTTTACAATTTAATTAAAGATGGAATTCCTATTAATGATATCGTAGAAAAAATGGGGTCATCTGGAATATCAAGACATTATCGATATTTAATAAAAAATAATTTTTCTATTAATTTCCTCATGGATAAAATGAATATACTTGATATATCTAAACGCTTTGATGATTTAATTAATATAATTCCAACAGAAGAGCTTATAGAAAAGCTTACAAATTCAACCGTAGCTAAATATTATTATAAACTTTCTGACAAGCTTTCCCCTAAAACTATATTAAACCATCTTAATCCTGACGATGTTGCTAAACATTTTGACGATCTCAATAAAACAGTGTCATTAGACGAAATAGCAAAACACTTAGATCGAGATGGAATTGCACAGCATTATGTAATTGGCAAAGTTTCAACCAATACATTGGTTGAGAGAATGGATCCACAGGACATAAGCATATATTTCGATCAGCTACTTAAATACGATGCAGATTTAGAATGTATCGCTAAAGCCATATATGATATTGATATTTTATCGACACACCTTGATTCACTATTAGCAAAAGGAACAAATCTAGACATTATTATTGAGAATATATATTCTGATTTACTTGATAAGTATACCAATGCAATTATTGAACAAAATCCTGAATTAGATATCGATAACTTTTTTACGTCAGTTGAAGAAGGAACGCTTGATCTCTTTGCAGAAAAAAACGGCTATACTGGTGTAGTTGATCAGATTATTAATGAAGAATACCCGCAAAAAATAAAAGAATTCCTAAAATCGCAGGATATTAATCAAAACCTCACCTTCAAGAAAGTCTACGAGAAACAATTACAAGAGTGTAATTTTGCTGAATAAAACCCTATACATTCTTCATAGAAACTATCTTATTTTGTGCAATATTTTATTGCAAAGGTCGTGAGCTATTACGCGTATTTGCGATATCTAACATAATATGATAAAATTACACAGATATTAATTGAAAGGAAGATATGAGTCGTATCGGAAAACAACCTGTACAGATTCCTGCAGGAGTGACAATCACGGTCGGCGAACAGATTATTACTGTCGCTGGACCTAAAGGTTCACTCGAGGTTCCTGTTCAGGAAAACGTTGTAGTCACTATCGAAGACGGAAAAGCTATCGTCACTCGTAAAGATGACGAACCAAAGTCCCGTTCTTGGCATGGTCTACAACGCGCACTTTTGAATAACGCCGTCATTGGCGTCACTCAAGGTTTCGAAAAGAAACTTGAGATTAATGGTGTTGGTTATCGTCTTTCAGGCGGACCAAAAGAAATTGAGATGTCTCTCGGTTTCTCACATCCTGTTAAATACTCAGCTCCAGAAGGCGTTGAGCTAAAAACTAACAAGATGGAAATTATCGTTTCTGGCATTGACAAACAAAAAGTTGGTCAAACTGCAGCAGAAATCCGCGCCTTCAAGAAGCCAGAACCATACAAGGGTAAAGGTATTAAATATGCTGACGAAGTTATTCTCCGTAAGGCAGGAAAGGCAGGAAAGAAATAATGAATAAAGTTTTTCGTGCAAATCGAACCCGTGCTAAGATCCACGGAACCGAGGAGCGTCCTCGTCTTACTGTCCACATCAGTAATCTAAACGTTACTGCACAAATCATTAACGATGACACTATGACTACTCTTGCCTACGCAACAACTGTTGGTAAGAAAATGAATGGTTCAATGTCAGAAAAAGCAGCTCAAATTGGTACTGAAATTGCCAAATTAGCTAAAAAAGCAAATATCAGCAAGGTTGTTTTCGACCGAGGCTCAAGACTCTATGCTGGACGCATGTCTTCACTCGCCGATGCAGCTCGTAAGGAAGGATTGGAGTTCTAATATGGCCGACGCAAATACAACTGCTCCAAAGCAACCAAAAGTTGTCAATAAGTCTGGTACTTTAAAGATGACTGACGAAGTTGCCGCTACCAAGCAGACCCGCGATATGTCAGGTCGACCAATGCGTAAAAACACACGTCGTGACCGCGTTAAAGCCGACAATACACCAAAAGAATTTGAAGAAATCACCATCAATATCGATCGCGTTTCTCGCACCGTCAAAGGCGGTCGCCGTATGCGCTTTAAAGCTCTTGTTGCCGTAGGTAATAAGAAAAATAAAGTTGGTGTCGGTGTAGCAAAAGGTGGTGACGTTACTACTGCTGTACAAAAAGCCGTACGTGTTGCTAAAAAGAACATGATCACCTTCAACTTGAACGAAGAAACTATCTGCCACGAAGTTGAAACCAAAACCACAGGTGCTCGCGTGTTAATGAAGCCTGCCGCTCCTGGTACCGGTATTATCGCTGGCGGTATCGTTCGTTCTGTCATTGGCCTCACTGGAATTAAGAACTTAATTTCCAAATCACTTGGCTCAACCAATAAAGTAAACATTGCTTATGCCGTTATCGAAGGTCTTAGACAGCAAGTTCCACGCGCAAAATGGAATACTACTATCGAAAAAAGTAAAACCTCCAAAAAGGAGAATAAATAATGAAGTACAATGAGTTAATCGTTGAGCGCAATTCTCGCCCAACCCGCGCCGGTCGTGGTATCGCAGCTGGTCGTGGTAAAACTGCAGGTCGTGGTACCAAGGGTCAAAAAGCTCGTACTGGTCACCGCAAAATGCCAGCAACCTTCATGGGTGGTCAACGTGCTCTTATGCAAGCAGTTCCAAAGCTTAAAGGCTTCAGGTCTCTTCACAAGAAAGCAGAGCTTGTCTACACCGATAACCTTAATGGTCTATCCGGCATTGTCGACAACTTCATTCTCGCTGAAGCAAACCTCATCACCAACCCATACGTCAAAGTTAAGGTTATTACCCGTGGTGAGCTAGAAGCTAAAATTGATCTTAAGACTCAATTTGCCAGTAAAACTGCTATCGAGATGATCAAAAAGGCAGGTGGTAACTTTACTAAAGCTAAAGTTCCAGCTCGTCCAAAAGCTGAAAATAAAGTATCAGAATAGATCATATTAAAAATAACCCCTTCCTGGGGTTATTTTTTGTCTAGTTTATGATACTATATATAAGTAAATACAAGAGAGGTCCTAATGCATTTCAAGACAATTTTCAAATCCCTAAAAAACAAAGACATGTTAAAACGTATTGCCATTGTTTTTGGCATCATCGTCGCATATCGTTTACTCGCACATATTCCAGTACCAATGGGAGATGCCAAAACCTTTAAGGATGCTGTTTCTAACCTAATTTCAAAATCTGATTTCTCCGGTTTCCTAAACCTAATCTCAGGTGGCGGCCTCGCTTCTTTTTCCATAATCCTAGTTGGACTCTCTCCATATATCACCGCCTCTATTATTTTTCAACTTCTCACCAAAGCTATTCCAAGTCTTGAAGAGCTCTCCGAAGATGGCGAAACAGGACGCCGCAAGATCAATCAGTGGACTCGCATGATCACCGTACCTCTAGCCATTGTCCAATCTATTGCCTATATCTATATTCTGTACCAGTCGATCGCCGCGACTAACACCGTATCTTTTGTGCCAACCACTCGTGACTGGATTCTATCAATCACCACCATGACAGCAGGTTCAATCATATTAATGTGGCTCGGTGAACTTATTACCGAACAGGGTGTTGGTAATGGTATCTCGATGGTAATCTTTGCTAGTATCATCTCTCAATTCCCAACCACAACAGCTAGCCTTACCCACAGTCTTTTTGAAACCAAATACGGCACCTTGAACCTCTTTGGATGGTTTAATCTACCTGTCAATCCTACGGTCTTCTGGACACTACTCATCATGGGTCTTGCAATTATCTTCGTCCTCTATTGGCTTGTTAAGCTAAATGAAGCACAGAGAATTATTACAGTCAATTACGCCAAGCGTGTACACGGCAATAGCACCTATGGCGGTATTAAATCAATTCTTCCAATTAAATTAATTGCCGCCGGCGTTGTGCCTGTCATTTTTGCAACCGCCTTCCTCTCTCTACCTTCACTACTTGGACAACTCCTCACCACAATTAAACCCGACAATAGTATCGGAGCCACACTCACATCACTTTTCACCGCACCAAATGCTCAGAACTTCACTAAGTTATATCCAAACGGTATCACTCCGCAGTGGTTTATTTATCCTGCACTCTACTTCATTCTCGTCGTTCTCTTCACTTATTTCTACACAACCATCATCTTTAACACTAATGAAATTGCCGATAACTTACAAAAACAAGGTGGCTTCATCGAAGGTGTAAGACCAGGAAAAACAACCGCAAAATATCTTGATAATGTTGTTAATCGATTAAATCTCTTTGGATCAATCTCACTTGGCCTTATTGCCATGCTGCCATTCATCACAGACTATATCTTTATTATTCTTACCGGCTCACCAATGGGTCTATCCCTCTCCGGAACTGGTCTTCTTATCGTAGTTACTGTTGCACTTGAAAACCTACGTCAAGTAGATTCTCGCGCTCTGATGGTTACCTATGACGACTTTAAATAAGAAATATAGGGTGGAAATATGCAATTAAAGAATTCACGATCAAAACTACATATCAGCACAATTCTGAAAATTATTGTACTGATCCTTTTCATAGTAGTAATCGCAAGACTAGCTATCTGGGAAAACCAATATTATAAATCTCAAGAAGGCAAAGAACGCATAGAGCCCCGCACCTCTGGTGACATCTCCATCGATAGTACAGATGTCGACGAAACAATTATCACCAACGATCAAAGACAAAACTATATCGTCGCTGCCAATCAACCACGCTTTTTAAGTATAGAAAAAATTGGCATAAATAATGCAAGAATTCTTCCTGTGAACGAAACAGCCGCAGGCGCCATAGCTGTTCCAATTAGTATCTTCGATGTAGGTTGGTATACAGGTTCAAATCTCCCCGGAAAATCTGGTACCGCCATATTAGACGGACATAATGGCGGCCCAACCATGCAGGGTGTCTTCAAAAATCTTGTACTCCTAGAAAAAGGCGATCGTATCGAAATAGAAATGGGAGACGGCACAAAATATACCTATCAAGTCTATGATAATTTCACCTACACATTAAAAGAAGCTAACCAGAAAATGCGTAGTATGCAAGCTTCTCCAGTTGAAGGCGTCGAATCGATTAGTATTATCACTTGTACAGGAGAGTGGTCCAATCTACAAAGAACCTATCTCTCACGCCAATTCTTAAGAGCAGTTCGAATATAATGGAACAAAGTAGAACATGGATGACATTTACATAAGACCAATGTTAATCGAAGATTATGATAATATCTATAAGCTCTGGACTTTAACCAAAGGAATGGGTTTAAATAATTTAGATGATACAAAAACAGGAATTAATATTTTCTTGCAACGTAATCCAAATACATGTTTTGTAGCCACATTACATAATAAAATTATTGGAACGATTATTACGGGACATGATGGACGAAGGGGCTATATTTATCACACTGCAGTTTCCGAGAATTTTAGAAAGAAAGGTATCGGGCAAAAACTCGTAACATCATCACTGGCTGCCTTAAAAAACGAAGGTATTAATAAAGTCGCTTTGGTTGTCTTCTCCAATAATAATCTCGGTAACCTTTTTTGGGAAAAACTTGGATTCAAAAAACGAGAAGATCTTATTTATCGAGACAAAGCTATTAACGAAATGGAAAAAATCACTGTTTAATCACAAGCTTCAAACGATTAACCAAAATCTACTGGTCAATATAAAAGCCAATATTTACATTTTAATTATTTTTTGTTATAATTACCAAGTAATTTATGGTTAGTCAAAAGGAAGTAATTAAACTCGGCGGCACCATCGTCGATGCATTACCAAACACTCAGTTCAGAGTGGAACTTGAGAATGGCCATATTATTATTGCGCACATGAGCGGAAAAATGCGCAAAAACTTTATCCGTCTTGTGCCAGGTGACAAGGTAGAAGTTGAACTCACCCCTTATGATCTTACTAAGGGCCGTATCAGCTTCCGCCTCAAATAATATCAACCGCTATCTTGGCGAAACTTATAGCCACTTTCCGCTAGTGAAACTAGAGGAGTACCTAGGAATAGCTTAATAAGGAAAGGATTTTTACACAAATGAAAGTACGTGCAAGTGTAAAGAAAATCTCCCCTGATGACATTTATGTACGCCGCAAAGGTGTTCTTCGTGTTATCAACAAGAAAAAACCTAAGAATAAGCAAAGGCAGGGTTAAGAATGGCAAGAATTGCTAGCGTTGTCATCCCTTCCGAAAAACAGGTTTGGATTGCTCTAACCTACGTTTTTGGAATCGGACGCACAACCTCAAAAGCCATCCTTGCGGAGGCTAAAATTGAGCCTACCACTCGGGTGAAAGATCTCACCGAGGCTGAAGAACAGAAAATCAACGACATTATTTCTAGCAAATATCAAGTCGAAGGTGATCTGCGTCGCCTCGT
>CAUVQU010000014.1:0-25194 GCA_963554175.1 uncultured Candidatus Saccharibacteria bacterium
CATTGCTGGAACTAGATTTTGAGTCTGGCGCGTCTACCAATTCCGCCATTCGCCCTCTGTCTTATTTTACCATAAAACCCCACTTTCTTTATAATAGTTTTTCTAGACATAGCTTTTCAATGTTATAATTAACATATGAATCCAAAAGATGGTGGGCTATCTTCCAGCGATCGACAAAGACAAACTGTCACCGAGCTCGCTCGCAATAAAGTTCTGGCTGCTTATTCTAATAACAGCCCTGTTTCTGCTTCTCAAAATTCTCCAGCTCAAAATTCACCACTAAATAAATTACAGCAAACCAGTCGTTCTTTTGCCGCACTCTCTTTTCTTCACAACAATCAACACAAAGTAGAGCATCGTATTATGGGCGAACAAACCCTTCGTAGTAGCCTAATCCAGAAATACAATACCGAAAATCGCAGCTCACTCAAACAAACCCCTATTAACCTCAATAACCAAACTAATAACTGGCAAAAATATCATTCTGATTGGCAAAATTATTATCAAAAATACTACAGTGAATACTATGCCAAGGCTGCTCAAAAATATATCGAAACCGAAAAGAATAAATTCTCTAGCGCAGCAATCGCCGAGCAAAATCAACTTTCTCAAGACAATATCACCGGAGATAACTTAGAGTCCAAACAAGTTGAGACTAGTTTGCGCGAAAAAATTCGTCAAAAAGCCAACTCCAGCTTTAAGCTAACAAAACGACATAAGCAACTCGTCCCACTTTTTGCCGGGATCTTCTCCGTCCTCTTCATCTTATTCTTACAGTATAACCGTTTAATCTTTGCACCAATCATGGCCTATATTGCACCAGGGAACACTAAAGATACTGGCATTACTGCCATCGATCCTACCGTTTCCGAAGCCCCAACTGCCGACCCTCGTCTGCTTATTCCCAAACTCAATGTTGACGTTCCAGTTCTTTACAATCTTGCCACCGACCCTGCCACTATTAACGACGCAATGAATCATGGCGTTGCTCAATTCAAAATCCCTGGCGCCGATGCTATGCCAGGACAAATCGGTAACCTCGTTATTTCAGGTCATTCTGCAGGTGATATTTACAGTAATAACCAATACAAATTCATCTTTTCTGGCCTTGAACGACTTGTTGATGGCGATCTAATCTACATCAACTACAACTCAGTTCGCTATACCTACAAGGTTTTTAAGCGTGAAACCGTTGAGCCAACCAATGTTGCTGCGCTTATTTACCCGACAGACAAGCCATTACTCACTCTCATTACCTGTACTCCGCTCGGCACCGATCGCTATCGTCTACTAGTTACTGCTGAACAGATCAATCCAACTTACGATAAAACCCAAGCTCCAGTTATTGCTGAAACTAAACCTGAGACCACAGAAAACACTAGCTCCGTTCTGCCAGCCAACGAGCGCTCTTTCTTCGATCGAGTCTGGCGCTGGTTAACCGGACAATCAAACTAAATAAATTAAATGAATTGACACTTTCTAGCTATAGAAAAAATAGTCCCCTCGAGGACTATTTTTATATTTAATTCTAAATTAGTTTATCTCGCTTTAAGCTATATCCATCAACCGTTTTTGTTACATAATACATATAACGATTATTTGAGTTAATCACCGCATCAAACCCAGCGGCTACATCTTGATTCAAAATAGTTCGACGATTAGCTCCGTCAAAATCAAAGACCTCCATCTTACCATCCACCACATCAAACATCAGATAATAATCTAACCATGCGATATTACTATTTTGATGCTCTACATAACTCAACTCTTCTAGGTCGAGATTATAGATCATAAATTTTTTATCACTTTTTGCAATAAAGAATTCACCATTGCCAGATTTTATCAATTCGCCTGGCACAAATCCCAACTTCTCTTCACTAATCTTTTCAAAGCTATTGTCATTATTTCCGTAAGTCGGATATTCGTTTGCTCTATAAACCGCCAATCGATCATCCACAGTAACACAGAGATATTTTTTACTGTCAAATTCAGAAATCGCTAAACCAATCGACGCATCTTTTTTTGATCGTACAATCACTTCAATATCAATACCACCCTTATCGCCTAAACGATAAATCCCGACCTGACGTTTATCTTTCTCCGCATTAGTTAAATAAATAAGCTGTGAGCCAGAAGCTCTAAATTTAGCAATATTCTTCAAATAACTTTCCGATAATGTCTTCATTGAGGTGTCAATCTCTCTCAAATTACCATCAATTAACGCAATAAACCTACTAGCCGTCGCATCACTAATCACCGCCTGCGTTAAGATTCGTTTACCCTCCGGCACTCGAGTCTCGGTCGTCGTCTCAGGTTTCTTGTCGGCTCCTTTTTCGGTATATTTTAGAATTGCCTGAGAAAGATTCACGCTTTCGCTAACCTTCTTTAAACTAAGCACACCCCATTCAACCGTTTCACCATTTTTAACCTGCATCAGGACCTTTTCACCAGTATCATTCCATGTTACTTGTAAAATTTCACCAGGGAACTTACCGTCACTTGTACCAGCAAAAACCCCCTTCACATCAATCTCTTCTGTTGTAACTTTATCCGCACCTAGCGCTGTAATGTATTGCCATTTTGTTGTATTATTCTTCGCCACCAATAAGCTTCGATGATCTGGTGCCGCATAAACAAAACGTAAATCTTGATAACTAGCCACTTCTTCTGTGGTGCGTTCCTTCTTAAATAGACGTGGGTGCTTTAAACGTGTTAAAAGTCCTGACGTAATACTAATCTTCTTAGTCCAAGAATCAAAACCTTCCTTCCATAGTGTGATTTCATGCTCACCAGCCGAAAGCAGTTTCGAAATATTTGTCTCATTAAAATCCTGCTTTCCGTCAATTACCACTTTTGCTCCAGTTGGTAACGACTCAATCTGCGCCATCCCATTCTGCTCTAATTTAAGGTTAGCCCCCAATCTCCATCCTTCAACTACAGCCACCAATACAAAGACCAACCCCACCACAGCCAGTGACATAATAATATCTACAAAAATGACTCTAATTAGCTTATTACGTTTACGTTTTTCAATATCCATATTGAGTTTATTATAGCATGATAGCAATTAGTATTGATTTTCCAAACCGGTATAGTTTATAATAAAGACAAGCGTAATAAAAGAGTGAGGAAGACAAGATAAACATGCAAAGACAGTTATATACCCAAGACATTTCAAGTAGGCAAACTCACCATAATCTTCAAGCATCTGCCACTTTGAATCGTCGCTATGTTCGCCGTCCAGCCTCTTACTTAACTACCCCTCAGAGTCAACTAAAAAACAACGCTCCACGCGTTAGCTCTCTTTCTCAATCCGCCTCCAACCAACCTCAACCTATCGCTGAGCAAAGAATGGTTCAAAAAGCTACAGATAGTAATTCTGTTAATATTACATTCAAGCATAAAATTGCTAAAGAAGCTCCAGTTAAAAAGCCTGTTTCAATCTCCGTTTCTCAATCATCAATGTCTCGCCCTATCGATACTCCACAACCAAAGAAAATTATGGTTCTCGACGACACTCCTGCGGTAGAGAAAAATACCCGACAAGTCAATCTGGAAGAAAAAGACTCCACCCCTATTTTTGATCATCAGGCCAGAATGGATCGCGCTTTTTCTCTCGTATCTGAACAAGAACAATCTATCCTCAATCAAACTGTTCAACCAACCCCAATTTTCACTGATTCTTTCAAGAGACGCCAACTCCTTAATGCACGCGCCAAGGCGCTTGCCAAACACGAAAAGGCTGCTATTAAATCGACCAAAAAGGCTAGCTTTTCTTCTCGTCCTGCCGTCGCCCCAATTAGTATTCCTGCCACTAATATGACCGCCACTTCAGTAGAATCCGCCTTCAGCCGCATGCAAAAACTAGATCATCTAGAAAAACAAGCTGCAAAAACCACACACGCCGCCGTCAAGCCAGTCGCCTCTATTAAGACAAAAACTGCTGCTTCCTCTAAAACCTTAGCTAAGCATAACAAGGGTGCTCGCGTGTTTTTCGCGTTCCTCTGCTCCTCAGCCGTCGTTGCCGCACTCTTCTTCGTTGTACAGTCTAATATGCCAGATATTTCAATCAAAGTTGCCGCCATGCAAACTGGCATCCAAGCTACCTATCCTAGCTATGTTCCTCGTGACTACCGCCTCTCTGGCGTCTATACTGCGCAAGACAATAGCGTCGCTATGGATTTTCTAGGCCCTAACCAAGCCAAATTCACCCTTACTGAAGAAAAGCTTCCTTGGGATAGCACCGCTCTATCAAACCGTTTTGTCAAACCAAAATGGGGTGAAGACTTTACTACTATCAAGGAGCAGGGAATCACAATCTATATCAGTGGCTCCAATGCTGCCTGGGTCAACGCTGGCATCGTTTACAAAATCACCAATTTCCATGGTGAACTTACTAAAAAACAGATCAAAAACATTGTTACCTCTCTTTAGTAACTTCTCTCTAGTAGCTAAAATAGCTAAAAGTGCTATACTAGAATTATTATGAAAAAAATTCGCACCCGTTTTGCTCCGAGCCCTACTGGCTACATCCATATCGGCAATATTAGGAGCGCCATTTATCCATTTTTAATCGCCAAACAAGCTGGTGGACAGTTTATTCTTCGTATTGAAGACACTGATCAGGCTCGTTTCGTCGAGGGTGCCACTGAATTAATTCTTGATACATTGCGTTGGCTCCACCTAGAATGGGATGAAGGACCAATCAAAAATGGCCCCTTTGCCCCCTATACACAGTCTGCTAGAAAGGATATTTATCTTAAATGGGCCAAACAACTCATTTCTGATGGTCGAGCCTATGCCGATGACACCACAAGTGAACAGATCGAGGTCTATCGCAAGGAAGACGAGGCAAAAAAGATTCCATATCTCTATCGCAACCACCGTCCAGTAAATCCCCCCGAGTGGAAAGAGGGTCTGCCTATTCGTTTTAAAACTATCCCCAAAGAATATAGCTGGCATGACGAGGTTATGGGCGATATCCATACTGGACCAGAAGTCTGCGACGACATCATTTTAATTAAAAAAGATGGTTTGCCAACTTACAACTTTGCTCATATTATTGATGACACTCTCATGGAATGCAGCCATATCACTCGTGGCGTTGAATACCTATCCAGCACCCCAAATTATCTCGCACTCTATGATGCGCTTGATTTTCCAAGACACCTCTTCGTCTCTCTGCCGCATATTCTTGCCCCAACTGGCAACAAAAAACTTGGCAAACGCGATGGCGCTAAGTCCGTTACCGAATATCGCGACGACGGTATTTTACCAGAAGCTATGCTAAATTACCTTGCTTGCCTCGGTTGGAATGATGGTACTGAACAAGAAATTTACTCACTAGAAGAGCTTATTGAAAAATTCTCAGTCGATCGCATCCAGAACTCTGGGGCCCGTTTTGATGAAGTAAAAATTCTCTGGATGAACGGTCAATGGATTCGTAAAATTGCCACCGAACAGGGAATCGATGAACTCTTTGCTCGCACCTGTGAAACCATAGGCTCGGAAGATTTCTCCCGCTATGACCTGTTCCAGCCAATTGACTTCTGGCCAGCTTCCGCCAAACAAGAAACTATTGAATATAAAAAGTCCGTTCTTGCTATTATTTATGACCGCCTAAAAACTCTTTCTGATCTTCGCACGATGACAACTTATTTCTTTGAAGATCCAGCCATCGACCTCTCTATGATCACTAGCAGCAAATTCCTCAAAAAGTACTCTGAGCAGGAATTAGTTAGTCTATTGACAGAGACTATCGAAACCCTCAACGATGTCGATGAAGCCGACTGGACAGAGGATAATCTTCAAAACCTCCTCAATAGCCTACTTGTAAAAACTGAGAAAAAACCAGCTGAGTTCTTCAGTCTTATCCGTATTGCAGTTAGTTTTGCAGCCTTTAGTCCTGCCCTTCATCTCACCCTTCATGTCTTAGGCAAAAACCGCACGCTCGCAAGGCTAAATAAAGTACGCACCGCTCTTTCAAATAACTAAAGGAGCCCTAAGTGGGAACATTGCATCATTCTCCCCAACAAAATAATTCAAAAAAACATCAATCCTCAAACCCTGAATTTGAGAAAATTGAAGAGCTAGAGGTTAGCAGTGTAACTAAAAAGCCTCTGCCATTAAAGTTTATTCTCGGACTCATTACTGTCTTTATCCTAAGTTCAATTATTATCGGCACCATCTTTCTTCTTTCTAAAAAATCAACTACCCCCATTAGTTCCGTAGAGCATCAGCTAACTGAAATCGAAGGCACACCTACCTGGTTTTATGACAATCTCACTGGACAGCCAATTTCTCATTCAGGCACTCAGTATGATACTGCCGGTCATCCAATTTTAGGTCAAGACGGTCAACCTCAGAAATTCAGTATCAAACAGGCTGAACAGGCGGCAAACGAAATTAATTCTCAGCCCACTTTCTGTATTCAGATCCCTAATGGAGTAGACGGGGCCAGGCCGCAAACGGGCCTAAACCAGGCTAGTATCGTTTTTGAAGCTATTGCCGAAGCTGGCATCACTCGTTTTGCAGCCATTTTTAAAAATCCCATTAATCAGACCGCCATCGGCCCCATTCGTTCGCTTCGGGTTTATCATCTTGATTGGGTTTCGCCCTTCGACTGTACTATTATTCATGCCGGTGGCGCTGACGACGCATTATCGGCTGTCAGTACCGGCTATAAACACCTCAGCGAGTCATACACCTATATGTGGCGCAGCACTGGTATTTGGACAAGGTCAGGATTTGTCGGCTATTATGCCCCCAATAACCTCTTGACTTCCGGCCCCTTACTTGCCGATTTTCATCGCCAAAAAGAAAACGATCAACGCTCTTACCCTAAATCTTTTTCAAGACTCACTCCTGAAGAATCTCTTGTTCAAAAACAATATGTAGAAAAGTCAACCGAACAAACCGAACAAGATCAATCGACTAATCCCACTTACAAAAAAGTCTCCAACATCCATATTCGTTTTAATTGGCAAACTAGTTTTAATGTTGATTATCTCTATAATTCAAATACCAACACTTATGCACGTAGCTTCCAAAATGGCGAAAAACACTTTTCCTATACCTGCGAAAATGCTAAGAACAAACCAACCCCTGCTCTTGATTGTGGAACACCCACTCAAGTAAGCCCTGACGTTGTAATTGTCATGCGGGTTAAACAGCACACCAGTCCCCTCGATCACTACCATGAAGACATTACCACTATTGGCTCTGGATCAGCCTATATCTTTCAAAATGGTACCGTTCTTGAAGGCACTTGGCATAAATTAAACCGAGAATCCCAGATTGTTTTCAAAAACCAACAGGGTGAAGAAATTAAACTTAAACCTGGTCGCATTTGGCTTTCTGCTATCCCTGAAAGCTACGGCAAGATTACTTACGATTAAATCCTAAATTTGTTATAATTAGGTCAACTTAAACAGGAGTTTTGCATGACTGGTCAATATCGCACTAATATTGGCGAACCAAATAGTAAAATGTCTGAGGTTCTTGAAGAGACCGTCGACACCGATGCAGATTCCTGGGACTCTGGCGCCAATCAACCCGACTATTTTGATCACGCCGCCTATGATATTAATGATCCTACCGATGACGATAATCTCGAAGATGAAGGTGATGAGGATAATCTTGGTAATATGTCTGACGAAGATTTTCGTCGCCAAAATAATGGCCTTGATCTTGGCATGAGCGGCAAACCACGCGCCTTCATTGAACTTGATGATCTAGATTATAAAGACCGCACCTTCGACTGCGACTAGTCTGTAAAACCTCAATCTTGCAGACTCTAACCTTTTTCTCTTGCCTTTTTATTCATAAAATGTTAATTTTAATGTACTGGTTCCGTCGTCTAGTGGTCTAGGACGTCTGGTTCTCATCCAGAAAATCGCGGGTTCGACTCCCGCCGGAATCACCAAATCAGCAAATTTCCTAGAGCCTTCGGGCTCTTTTTCTAGCTACACCATATTTTTTGTATTTTACAAGTATAGTAAACTATGTTAAAATATATACATGAAGAAGCTTCCTATTGTTGCATTAATTGGCCAAACTAACGCTGGTAAATCCAGCCTATTGAATCGTCTGGCTCACAAAAATATCGCCATTGTTGCCCGTGAAGCTGGCACCACTCGCGATAATGTCGTCGCAACAATCGACAATGCTTTCACCCTTATTGACACCGCCGGTCTTAAAAACCCAGAAGATGACTTCGAAGCCTCCATTCAAGACCAAATCGAAGACGCCATTGAAGTCGCTGACCTCATTCTTGTTACTGTCGACTCCACGAAGTATCCTGATTTTCGTGATCTTGAAATTTCTCGCTCTGCACTAAAGTCCAAAAAGCCAGTTTTTCTTATCCTTAATAAGTCAGACCTCAAAGAATCTCTCGAACCTTTTGAATATCTCAAATTTGGCATTAAGGAGACTGAGATCTTTAAGACCTCCGCCACCACCGGTTTTGGTATCTCCACCCTCAAACAGCATATCTTTGAAGAACTCAAAATCACACCCAAGGCTGAAGCTGCCGAAGAATCCAAAATCAATCTCGATGAAAATGGTAATCCCTTAATTAAATTAGCCCTCATTGGCCGCCCAAATGTTGGGAAATCCAGCCTCTTTAACCGCCTTGGTCAAAAACAACAAGCCATCGTCAGTTCCAAACAGGGAACCACTCGTGATATCAATCGTATTCGCATCAAGTTCAAAGGCCAAACTATTGAAATTCTTGACACCGCTGGACTTAGGAAGCCTGGCAAACGAGAAGTCGGTATCGAAAAATTCTCTGCCATTCGCACTCTCGCTGCTATCGAAGAGGCCGACATCTGTGCCCTACTGATCGATGCAAAAGAGCCACATTCTAAACTCGATCAATCTCTTGCTGGACAAATTATTGAAGCTGGCAAGGGAATTATTATGGTTTTAACTAAGGCCGATCTTCTCGATAATTCCACCCCTGTCACCTCCAATTTTGAGGATAAGACAAGAACCGTCGAATACACTGAGATTGACCACATCCTAAATCAGCTCGAACGTGATTATAATTTCTTATCCTTTGCTCCTGTTCTTATCACCAGCTCTGAAACCGGCAAAAATGTCACCAAATTATTTGAGCTAGTTACCGAAATCGACATCGCAAGACACACCGAAGTAAAAACCTCTGATCTTAATAAAATTCTGCGTGAAGCTACCGCCTCTCACCCTCCAGCTGGTCTTAAAAATACTCATCCAAAGCTCAAATACATCACTCAGACCGACACCTGCCCTCCATGGTTTGTTATTCACGGACGTGAAATGGAGCTTTTGCATTGGTCTTATAAGCGCTATTTGGAGCGCAAAATCCGTGAGGTCTATCCTTTCATTGGCACCCCAATTATTTTCTCCTTCCACAATGATCGTGCCAGCGGCCCACGCAAGTCCTATCGTAATCAAAAACAAGACTAATCTTTACCCCAAATCGCCTATCTAATAAAGGCTGCCTTCTTGTTTTTTTGTCAAATTCTTCATAATCCCCCTAATGCTTGCATTCACTAATTCTTGTGCAATAATATCCCCAAGTAGGTATCGTGCCTATTTTCAGTAATCGGTAATTTTCCGCTGTTTGATACACCAAATACCGAAAGTTGCCAAGTTATGTTCTTTACAAAAAAGGAGGGATCCCATGAAAAAGATGGAGACCAAGCTGTCAACTCACAGCAAGACTATGTTTATTCGTAATATATACGAATGTGATTTTATTAATTATTTAGACAAGAAATATCCGGTCTATCTAATTGATAAAAGTATTCTGCTGACTTGTCCAGAAATCATTCCGACAAGTCAGGGTTGGCAGGTCGCAGACAATAATCTGCAGATTACAGGCAAGCATTTTGTCATTCCGGCTTCTGTTATTTTGGAGCTTGAGGAACAGAAACGACAAGAGGGACTTGATAGTTTTACATCTAAGGATTTACTATTTAGAATACGTCAGTTATTAGTTGAGACCGACTATCAAACTGACCAAAAGTCAAACGGAAAATTGGTTTCAGCCATCTATTTCCGTCAGACTGACACACTATTTTCCGTTTTTGCTAATGTATCGGATACCGAATTAGATCTCCTTGGCTTAGCTTTTGGATCAGGATATCTTCGTCAGAAGAATAAGTATCCTCAGATTCAAACCGAGCACCAAGAAATTCGCACCGCGCAGCTAATTTCGGCAGCAAACCAGATCACGGAATCATTAATCGGGTTTCAGGAAGCACCTGTCGATGGATGGACCGAGGATCAGTATGATGCGATTCAGCAAAAACCGACAGTTGAAATATTGACTTGCAATAATCTTGTCAATATTTTGGCCCGTGCGAATGGTATAAAAACTAGCCCGTTCGAGTTTACAAAGCGTCTCTATACTGGCAGAAGAGATATCATCGTTCCGCCTGATTTTTACAATATTTTTCTCGCTTCAAAAGATGGTATCGATCATCAAACTTGGCAGGAATATTTTCCAGACGAACCAGAACTCATCGCCAACGAGTTTATCAGTATGACTCCTAACCTTGAGTTGGATGATCTTGACATTATCAGCCCCGCGCGTGACCAATATGCTCATATCGGTCGCTTTGACCAAAAGACAGACAAAATCGTGCACCTCGCTCACTACAAGAATTTTGGGATTAGACTTAAAAACGAAGGTCAAGCTATGTATGCCGAAGCCATCTCTAATCCAGATATTTCTGTAGTTTTTGTGACCGGTTCGGCTGGAACTGGCAAAACTTTCCTTTCGGTACTTGGTGCCATTAAGGCCTGTGCTCTGGGTAAATTCTTACAAGCTACGGTCGTACCTTGCAGTATCGACGTTCAACGTACACTTGGCTTCTTGCCTGGTGATCTTGACGACAAGATTGGGCCAAACATTGCTCCGATTAAGAATGCCATTCAAAATTACATTAAGTTAACCAATGGCAAGATTAGTAAGACCTTAGAAAACACCCCAAATAGCTGTGACAAGCAACGCAATCTTAAAGATTCACAGGACACAATCCGCACCGAAAGCGATAAGTTATACAACAAGCATTTTAAGAATATACCTGTTGAAGCTGCACGCGGTCTTGATTTTGCCAACATGTTTGTCATCTATGACGAGTTCCAAGATCAAACACCTGACCAAGCTGATATGCTGTTAAAGCGTATTGCTAAGGATTCTAAAGTCATCATCTCTGGCGACATCAAACAAGTCCATCAGCATGGCCTCTCCAAGCAGAATAACGGTCTTTCTTACGCCAAACAGTTATGCTTAGGACTGCCAATGGTTGCTCAAATCGAGCTTAAAGACATTGAGGTAGTTCGTAGTGAATTTGTTCAGGCGATCGTTGCGAGACAATCATAAAAGTAACAGCCTAAAGCAACAAGTCCGGATAACCAAAATCTCTGATAAACTTCTTCACATTTTTTAAATGAATGAAGTTCTCCTTTTGAAGCCACCTTTATGGTGGCTTTTTCCATTTTAGGATATAATTTGTTATATGAAACTTATTATTGGCCTTGGTAATACCGGCCGCGAATATGATTTTACAAGGCATAATATCGGCTTTCTTGCTTTAGATTATTTTTTTAAATCACACGGACTATCTTGGCAGACTAGTCAAAAGTTCCATTCTATCTGGGCAAAGCATAATGACATCATATTTCTTAAACCGCAAACCTTTTATAATGAAGTCGGCCTTGCTGCCAATGAGTGTGCTAATTTTTTTAAGATTGATCCGACCAATATTTTAGCCATCTGTGATGATTTTAACCTTGAGTTCGGTCAATTACGCTTTCGTGAAAAAGGGAGTGATGGTGGCAATAACGGCCTCAAATCTTTAACCAATTATCTTCACACTACCGACTATCCACGACTCCGCATTGGTACTGGCAACCCAGAACTACGTCAAAAAATCGGTGACACTAATTTTGTCCTTGGTCATTTCACTCAAACCGAAAGGGAATTACTACCAAACATCCTAGCTGAGGCCGCACATCGCATCTCGGACTTGTCATAAATCTCTGTTATTCTTTTTATCCCATTTTGCCATGTTCCTGCTTAATTTTATTTTTCATCAAGACATGTCTGACATTTCGATCAATTTTCCAAAGCATTCTCCCCATCATCACCCTTTCATCATGTGTAAAACCGTTAAATATCTCATCTAGATACTTTCTCTGCTCTAGCATGATATAGCTTGCCACAAAATTACCCTCTCCCGCCACCGTTAAATCCACACATTTCTGATTAAACTGCTGACTGCGCCGACGTATATATGATCGTTCCTCTAATCTTGAAATCGAACGCGTGACCGAAGTTTCACCCATATTATGACATTCTAAAATATCACTTAATCCATGCCGAAGTTCGTTACATCTGATAAATCCCATAATCTTCACTTCGGTCAAACTTAAATTAAACCGGTTTGCAACATTTAATGCATGGATTTTACGTAATTTATCAATTCGCGCCAAAATATTCACCGTATCCGCATTAGAAATACTTTTAGGTAAATTATTATTCTCCATTTTCTTTTTCTCCTAATCAATCAACATCCATCGATTACCACCGAGCGCCTTAATTCGTCCCTTAATTTGCAGATCAAAAATTGCCATTGTAAAATCAGAAACTGTCATCACCACCCCATTCTTTTGTATCGCCTCCAATATCTCCTCCCCATCCGATCTTCCTTCCTGTATTCTTTCTAAAATCTGCGTTTCCGCCTCCGAGTCTCCCTTTAAAACCCCCTTTCTTTGCGTTACAGCTTTCTTAACTTTGAACCCCAGGTCCAGTAGTATTTCCTCTGTCTCCGTAAAAGCCACTGCTCCTCTCCCCAAAAGTTTATTACATCCTCTCGATCCATCTCTCGTCACGTCTCCTGGCACCGCATATACTAAATTACTTTGTTCAAACGCATGATGTGCCGTATTAAGAGACCCCGATCTTAGATCTGCCTCCACGACAATCACAATATCCGATAAGCCAGAGATCAACCGATTTCTCTGTAAGAAAGCCGCCTTCCGCCCCGACTGTGATTGTAAAGCTTTTGCCAATTTCTCATCTTTTAACACCTCCTGCCATTCTGGATATTCTGAAATAACCGCGCCCTTCTTTTGAACTATTTCTTCTGCCAGCCCTTTGTGGCAGGCTGGATATATTTGATCAATCGGCGTACCTAATACCGCCACAGTCATCCCACCCGCATCAAGAGCAGCCCGATGTGCTACCGAATCTATACCAAAAGCCAAACCTGAAACCACCACTACGCCCTGACGAGCAAGCTCATAAGCAATCTTATAACCCTGTTCTCGCCCATAATCAGTACATTTTCTTGCGCCCACCACTGCCACGGTCCTCGGTCGCCCTCTCCCCTCAAATGCGTATCTCGCCTCGGTCTCACTAAACCTTTCATCCATACTCGGCATTACTCCATAGTAATACAACTTTTTAGGCTTAAGCGCAATAGTTGAAAGTCGCGCTGTAAACTGCGTATCATTAGGTGTAATTCTATTGATTTCCATACAAATACCCTCCATTTTTTACTTGATTATTTAATATCTTTAGTTTTAAGTATTGACATATATATTTTTGTATGGTATACTTCAACAAGTTAGAGGTCGAAGCATAAAAAAGGCACGATCTCTACACCGCACCTAAATAAATCATAATTTCTGTTACCAATATAACAGAAGTTGCGTGTTCTTAAAAGACTTTCAACTTACAATTTTTCTTTTATCGGTTGTAAGTCAATTAGTATTACCTCCACTATGAAAGTTCATTCTTTAAGAACATAGCAACCCCTATAACCGGCGGGCCCCAAAGTTTGTGAGGTGGGTCACGCTCCGGGGAATCTCCCGGTATCAAAGAGATGCGTTGTAGGGTCAAATAGCCCCAAGTGATGCCCACCCTTACTTGGGGCTTTTTGATTGTTTTTTTAAAGACCTCATTAAACCAACGGGAAATTACAATATATTTTCGTTATGCAAAAAGGACCCACACGGGGTCCTTTTTATAAGACTATTCAACAGCCAAAACTAACAATATTTTTCCTCGCAATATTAATATTATTAGTTATTTGTTACGGCAGTAAGTAGTAAGGTATTTGAATAAGTACCCGATGGTACGCTTGTTGTTGCACTAGCGCCAATTGTTAGGGTCTTATTATCACCTGTTGGAGTGGCAGCCGTGGTGCGGCTAAAGACTGCGCTGTTGTCGGTTGTACCGGTAGCTTTTACTGGATTAAACTGAGTTGCATTATTTGACCAGCCCCATCCATTGCCAGAAATAGTGGTTCCACTTGCGGAAACTGTAGGAATAACAGCTGAAACACCGGCTGCAGCTGGCTGCTTTAAGCTGGTTTCAGTCGTGCTTGAAGTAATATAGGTCGTATAACCTTTTACGTTATTGGTTGAAATCACCACATTACCATTCGCAGTTCTAAACTGGCCAGAGGTGGTTGGAGTAATATCCATTTCAATATTTGGTGAAGCCGTAATCGAAATCACCGGATCAATGGTCACATTAACCGTTGTTGTGGCAGACTGTGAAGCCGCCGAGGTTGGTGCACCATTAAGTAGTAGTACTGGCATTGCAAATAAACTTGCAGCCAACATACCACTAACAATTTTTATACCTTTATTTGTAGGTTTTTGTTTTTTTATTCCCACAGCAAAATATCCTTTCTGTATTTAGCTGCCAGAAAACCTTCACTCTACCTATACTTTAACATAAGTTTTTTCACCTGCCAAGTCTTTTCTTCTTATTTTTAGTAACATTTCAAATTATTTTTTCACCCCCATACCAACCAACTCTTGACAACCGTGCTAATATATAAATATGTCAAAGAACTTAGTTATCGTGGAGAGCCCTGCCAAGGCCAAAACTATTGAAAAATACCTCGGCGCAGACTTCAAGGTCTTAGCTTCCGTTGGTCATATCAGAAAAGACACCAAAGTTGATGTTCACGATAATTTTGCAGTTACTTATGAAATTGACCCAGATCACAAAAATATCATCTCTGAGCTTAAAAAAGAAGCTAAAAAAGCCGAAGCCATCTGGCTCGCCACCGATGAAGACCGCGAAGGGGAATCAATTTCTTGGCACTTACTTGAAGTGCTTAAACTCCCCAAATCTACCCATCGTATTACTTTTCATGAAATCACCAAGACCGCCTTGCAGGCCGCTATTGCCAATCCGCGCACCGTCGATATGGATATGGTTTCCAGTCAACAAGCCCGCCAAACTCTTGATATGCTTGTAGGCTATGATCTTTCTGATATTGTTCGCAAAAAAGTCCCTGGCGCTAAATCCGCTGGCCGCGTTCAATCTCCAGCACTCCGTCTGATCGTCGAAAAAGAACGTGAAATTGAAAAATTCTCCGCCAAATCCACTTTTAAAGTAACTGGTAAATTTTCCAATCAAGCCGCCAACGTTTCCGATCCGAATTCATCCGAAATTTTTGACGCTAACCTAGAAAAATCCACTATTCAAACTCCAGATGAGGCTAAAAATCTTTTTTCTCAACTAGCCTCCTCTGATTTTATCGTACAAAATATTGAACAAACCGAAGGAACTAAAGCCAACCCAGTTCCATTCACCACCGCCGCCCTGCAAATTGAATCCAATAGCCGCCTTGGCTACAGCGCTAAAACCACTATGTCCGCCGCTCAGGGACTCTATCAGGCTGGTCTCATCACCTATCACCGTACTGACTCCCTTAATCTCTCGAAAGACGCCATTTCAGCCATCTCCAGTTACATTAAGCAAACTTTTGGCGAGAATTACCTTCAGACTCGTCATTTTCACACTAAAGACGCTAGTGCTCAAGAAGCCCACGAAGCTATTCGCCCCACCAACATCGCGCAGGAAGTTGCTGGTAAAAATGATTATGAAAAAAAGCTTTACCAGCTCATTCGCACCCGCACCCTCGCTACTCAAATGAAAAATGCCGTAGTGGCAAAAACTAATATCGATATTATTCCATCAATAAATCCCGACCTTAAGTTTAATGCCAAAGGTGAAGTAGTTATCTTCGATGGTTTTCTCAAAGTTTACGGCAAAAATAAGGACACCCTCTTGCCACAGTTAAATATCGGAGACCATCTCAATACTCATGATCTTATTGCTAAACAAACCTATTCAAAACCACCAGCAAGATACACTGAAGGTTCTCTCGTTAAGAAACTTGAAGAACTAGGTATTGGTCGCCCAAGTACTTATGCGTCCATTATTAATGCTATCCAGGTGCGTAATTATGTAGTAAAAGGCGAATCAGAAGGCACTGAGCGAGAGATTCAGGAAATAGTTTTACATGGCAAAGTTAGCGTTACTGATCATGACGCTACTCCAAATTCTATTACCGAGTCCACTCTTAAGGAAAAGACCGGCACCAATAAAGGTAAGCTCCTGCCAACCCCAGTTGGCGAATTAGTCTCCGACTTTCTTTGCGAAAACTTTGAAAATATTGTCGATTATGATTTCACTGCCGGTATTGAAGAACAGCTTGATAAGATCGCCGAGCATAAATTAACCCGCCTCAAGATGCTTCGAGACTTCTATACCCCATTTGCCGAAACCGTAGGAGCCTCCGCAATGGCAAATCGCTACAACTCCGCCACCGAACTTGGTGTTGACCCCAAGACCAATAAGAAAGTCTATGCCAAAATTGGCCGTAATGGTGGTTTCATCCAACTTGGAGAAAACGAGAAGGAAGCTGGTGAAAAGCCAATTTTTGCTCCGTTACCAGCTGGAAAAACCGTCAAAACCATCACTTTAGAATTAGCTCTAAAACAGCTTGAGCTTCCACAATTACCAAGACTCATTGGTAAGGCCGATGATGGTACCGAACTTATTGCCGCCAATGGCCCATTTGGCCCATATTTAAAAGCTGGAAACTACAATATTCAATTAAATCGTGCAAACAAAGAAGAGAGTCCTTATACGATTAGTTTTGAGCTTGCAAATCAGCTCTATCAGAAGAAGAAATCCTCCATTATTGCCGACTGGGGTGAAATTAAAATTATTCATGGCCCCTTTGGCCCATACATTAAAGGCCCCGCCATTAAGCCAGCCTCTGGTAAAGGACGTCCACGCCCAAATAATCTCAAAATCCCAGCCGACCTCGATCCAAAAACTATCACCTTAGAACAGGCTACTGAATTGCTCCAGAGTAAGGCCACTCCAACCACTAAAACCGCCAAAACTCGCAAAGGAGCGGCAGCAAAAGCAGCAAAAACTACGAAGACTACTAAATCTACCACTAAAAAAGCCACAACAAAGGCTGCGACCAAAAAATCTAGCACAAAAAAATAACTAGTCAAAAACTATAAAATATACCCAGTATAGGGTATATTTTTGTATCTCCTTCAAACATCTTATCTACAACATCCTCATAGACTTATTTTTACCACCTCTCATCTCTACATTAAGCACAAAAAAAATACCACACCATAAAAATGCTTATTCTTATATTTATATAAAACTAATTAGGATATGTGTAAAATTTATGGTACAATAGAAAACATAAAAACCTAAAAGAAAGTAAGTTAAGACCGCATACCTCAAAGTCAGTATTATTAATATTTTATTACTTGACAAATTATATTTTAATGTTATTATACTATAAATTTCAGTATTAGTCAGTGGTGGAGAAGGGAAGAAGATCTAAAGATGGGTCAATACGAAGATGTGATCAAAGCAGCCGTTCAGGGCAGTTTGAGCATCATTGAACAAGATCGTGAAAAAGAAATTATCTCTCGCCGCTTTGGTTTAAGTGGCGACCGTGAGACCCTTGAACAAATTGGCGATTATCTCTCTATCACCAGGGAACGTGTTAGACAACTTGAAAAAGCCATCATCGTTCGACTTCGTATCGCCGCCGAAGATGGTAAAATTCCTGAACTTGCTGCAGCCGAAAAAATTCTTATCAGGAACCTCACCGAAGAAGGAAGAATTGCTAAAATTTCCGTCTTAACTAATAAAATCTACGGCCATGAAGCAACTAATCTTGAAAAATCTTATCTCATCTTTCTCGGCGAAATTTCTGCCAGCCTCACTCTAATTGAGGAAACTGAAAAATATTATGGCGCCATTGGTATTTCCGATTACGGTGACGAAAAGACTATCAAAAAACAAATTGACGAGATTGTCGCCCTTATTAAGAATAAGAAAGCCCCTCTCTCTTTGGAAGAACTTGACAATCAGCTAAACTATGAGCACCCTAACTATATTCGTGCAATTGCATCAATCTCCAAACAATTATCATCTCTCGACGACCAGTGGGGTCTCACAAAATGGCCAACTGTCAATCCAAAAAATATCCGTGATAAAATCTATGTCATCTTACAAAATAAAAAAGAGCCTATGCACTTTAATGACATCGCTAGTGCCATTTCTTCTTCCAAGTTCCGTAAAAAAGACGTCACTCTGCAAGCTATTCACAACGAGCTAATTAAAGATCCCCGTTTTGTTCTTATTGGCCGTGGCATCTACGCCCTACGTGACTGGGGATACAAAAAGGGAACAGTCTCTCAGATTATCACCAGCATCCTTGAGGAGGCTAAGACTCCACTCACGAGGGAAGAAATAGTAAAAAACGTCCTTAAGGTTCGCAAGGTTAAGGAAACCACCGTCTTGCTTAATCTCCAAAACAAGAAACTCTACCAAAGAGTCGACAAAAATACCTACACCGTCGCAAAAGCTGAAAAATAAATATCTCCCCCTTAAAACGTCCCCAAAATGATAAGCTTTTTATTCTTTTCTATGCTAAACTATAGATATGATCATTGAAATTCTCCACTTTCTTTTAATGCCAATTATTTGGCTTCCAATTGTAATTATTTTAGGCATTTTAACCTACCGTAATTACAAAAAAATCAATCAACTAAAAGTTCTTAATGTTGACTCCGTACTTCTAATGCTGGAGATTCCAAAAACTAACGACAAACAAGAGCTCTCCGCCGAACAAATGTTTGCCTCACTACATGGTATCCTACGTGACTCCGAATCGCTCAAAGGCTCTGGCGGTGTTCAAGAACATCTCAGCTTTGAAGTCGTCAGTACTGGCGGCCAAATTCGCTTCTACGTCTGGACTCCAAAGACCTTACAGAGCTTCGTTGAAGGCCAAATCTATGCTCAATATCCAACCGTTCAAATCTATACCATTGACCACGATTACGTCGATAACCGTGAAAAACATGAAGTAATCTATACGGCAGAATTAGGACTCACAGAAAACACCGCCCTCCCTATTAAAACTTTTGAAAGTTTTGAGGTGGATCCTTTGGCCGGTATTACTGGCACTCTCGCAAAACTAGATTCTGACCATTCTGAAGAGCTCTGGATTCAAATCCTCACTCGCCCAATCGCAGACTCTTGGCACAAGGATACCGACAACTGGATCAAAGTTATTAAATCTGGCAAAAATTCTTTCCGCTTCTTCAATATTGATATTACCTGGATTTTGCAGGCTATTTCCGCTCTTTGGACTCCACCAGCTGGCGGTACTGCCTCTGACACTAAGATCGAACTTTCCGAACGAGCTAAAACCCAGATTAGCGCTGCCGAACAAAAGGCCACCAAACTTGGATATGAGGTTAAAATCCGTCTAGCCTATCTTGGTAATAGCGAAATTAACGCCAAACTCAATATGCAGGCCCTTGTCGGTACTTTCAAGCAATTCAATTCCACCAACCTGAACGGTTTCAAACAGCTTGGCGGAAGTTTCAATAAGGAAGATCTTGATGCCTACAAAATGCGTCAATTTACAAACCCTGGCTTTATCCTCAATATTTCCGAGCTAGCCAGCGTCTATCATCTCCCACACACTTCAGTTGAAACACCAAACATTGTCTGGGCTACCTCCAAAACTGCCGAACCACCAGCCAAACTCCCTCTCATTACTGGTATCGCTAGTACTGATGAGAACATCTCCGCTTTTGGTCTCACCAACTTCCGCGGTATCAATCACCAATTTGGTATGTTAAGAAAAGACCGTTCTAGGCACGTCTATATCATCGGTCAGACTGGTGCTGGTAAATCTGGTCTCCTAGAGCTCTTTGCTCTCTCTGATATTTTCTACAATCAAGGTTACTGCATCATTGACCCACACGGTGACTTTGCAGTCAATAATCTGCGCTTCATTCCCCAAAATCGCATTAAAGACGTTGTTTATTTTAATCCAGCTGACACTCAATACCCAGTCGCCTTTAACCCTCTTGAGCTTTCTGATCCTACCAGAAAACCCAACGTCTGTTCTGAAGTTATTGGCGTACTTAAACGCATGTTCGGCGACTCTTGGGGTCCTCGCCTTGAGCATATCCTCCGCTATACCCTATTAGCTCTTCTTGATCGCCCTGACTCCACCCTGCTAGATATTTCCCGTATCCTCACAGATAAAGATTTCCGCAAGGAGACCCTTGAATATTGTACCGACGTAACAGTGCTTCAATTCTGGAAACAAGAGTTTGGCCAGTGGAACGAAAAACAGGTCAACGAATCTATTGCTCCAGTCCTCAATAAGGTAGGGGCCTTCACCGCTAACCCAATCATTCGCAATATTATCGGTCAGCCACGTTCCAGCTTTGATGTTCGCAAGATCATGGATGAAGGAAAAATCCTCGTCGTTAATCTCTCAAAAGGTCTCATCGGTGAAGACAATGCTGGCATCCTAGGCTCCTTCTTAGTTACCAAAATTCAGCTTGCTGCTATGTCTCGTTCAGATATACCAGACGTCTCAAAACGCCGCCCGTTCTATCTATACGTTGATGAGTTTCAAAACTTTGCTACTGATTCATTCTCCGTCATTCTCTCTGAAGCCCGCAAGTATGGCCTAAACCTCACCGTGGCCAACCAGTACATTGCTCAGATGACCGACTCTGTACGTGACGCCGTTTTTGGTAACGTCGGTACCACCATCTCCTTCCGTGTCTCCGCCGATGACGCGCCAATACTGGTCAAACAATTTGAACCAACCTTTGACAGTTCTGATTTAATCCAAATGAATAACCGCCACTTTGTGATCTCCATGATTATTAATGGCGAAAAAGCGCCAGCCTTCTCTGCAACCACACTTAATATTCCCCAAGCTTCCACAGATAACCTAGATGCAATTATCACCAACTCCCGCAACCTCTTCTCTAGAGCTCGCGCCGAGGTTGAGGCTGAAATTCGTGCCACTATCGAACAGAGTGAAAAATACAAAAAAGAGCTCTCCGATTCTGGCCGCCAGCCCCATAAAGAAGATACTACCACGGTTCAAAACACTTTCCCCGCTCAACCTAAGCCTGCCTTCATCAAAGAACCCAGTTATCAAACCTTTAAAAAAATCTCACCTAATACCGCCGCAGGGAAGGACTCAATGACCCTCAAGGATCTAGGTAATGTCCTTAAGCAGATGGACTCCGTTACGCCAATTACCTCTAATGGTGTCAAGTCTGCTACAGAATTAGCCCGCGAACAGGAAAAGACAACGACTAAAAAGCCCGTGGAGCAGGGAAATACTAATATTAGTAATTCAAAACACAACCAGAAGAATAAAAAACCCTTTAATAAGAATAAAAAGAAGCCAAATTTTGAATCAGTGCCACTCACTCCGATCGTCAGTCCTTCACACACTACTGAGGCCCCACATAAAACAAACTTCGCTTCCGACCTTCATGATGGACATCCCGGCTTTGCAACCAGCCAAAATCTGCCAGGGAAGCATCAATTAGGCGAAAACGGTTTTCGTCAGAATCTACAGGGAAGTAACAGTTCCCCAGATAGTGGGTACTTCTCTATCCATCATTAAAAAACCACCCCTCCAAGGGGTGTTTTTTGTTATCTCATAACTTTACTTCTGTTTTTAAGAACCAACTCTTCTCTACCCCTGTTAGGAACTAATCATACTCTTCTCTACCCCTGTTATCTACTTATTATTTCTATAATTACCCCAGCAAACACTCTTATGTTAAACAGGAAAGAGTCATATATAATTATCTATTCCAAACCACTAACGTGGCTCCTAGAGCCTCTCATGGCGTCAAATCCCAAAAGAATAATAGAAGAGCTTACCGGAAGACTACATAGCATGAGAGACTCCTACATTACGACCCAATTTTTGACTGTGATCCAATTTTTAATTTATTTTAAACGTATAGTTAATCATTTTTTGTCCATATTTACAATGTCGTACAATAACTATTTTACGACGCACTAGATCGAGAAGCCCGCCGGACCCATAAAAACACATATACATCTATATACCACCGTTAACCCCATATGACTAACTCTAACACCTATCCCAAACTAATCCACTCGCTTGCCTCTCTAAACTAGGTAAAAAATCAGCAGGAAAATACTTCATTTTTGATTTTGAAACCCTTGTCAGTCTATAAATATACCTATAAACTACACCTCATATCTGTTAGAACTCGTGCAATTCTCAGTAATTCCGAAAATCCGGAGAAGAGCTCCAGAATTACTAGTCTACAGCCACCCCTGTTAGCATTCATTTTTTCACAAATTTCTCTGTGAAAACTCGCTTTTTGGTCAGATTTCACGGATTTTTAAGCCAAAATTCACTTTTTCCTCTTTCCCTTGTCTGAACCTTTCCCCATCTCTTTTCGCAAAGAAATCAGCCCATCTGCCGGTCAAATCTTAATACCATTTTTTCTATAAAAAACTGTTTTTTTGTTTGTTTCCCTATCTCCGAACAAAAACCGAACAATACAGTAAGAAAAAAATAAGGCACACTAGGCACCTTATTTATCGATTGATCTTCTAAAGCTTTTTCTTCCTTAGCTCCCTTGTAAAGAATTTCACACGGTCACCAATCTCGATCACAAGCCTCTTCTCCAGCTTAAAGGCAATACCACCAGTCTCACCAGCCACCAGCTCGTTGACCTGCATTTTCTCCTTCTGCACTGAATCCACTTCCACCTCGCCAATCAGCTCTTTCTCATGATAGACACGACCAAGCATTCCTGCATTAACGCGACCAGTCAAAACTTCTCCACCAGCAATAATTGCGGTACGTTCTGTCCTAAAGACCCCCTTGATCTTCATTTCACCAGTCTCTTCCTCGACCACCTCATCATCAAGCAGTTGTTCCATTGATTGTTTTGCATCATCAAGCAACTCATAGATCACCCGGTAATTACGAATTTCTACACCATCTCTTGCCGCTAACTTCACAATATTCGTTGGAATATTTACATTGAAGCCATAAATCACTGTATTATCCCCCTCAGCCATATAGACGTCATTTTCCGTCACATCGCCAACCCCAGAAGACACAATATTTAGAGAAATTTCGCCCTTTGTGTCGATCATCTTTAATGAATCCACCACAGAGGTCACTGAGCCTAGTACGTCACCCTTAATAATTACGTTGAAGACTTTTGAGTTATCTGCAGTATTCATCATTCTTAATAGATCCGACGAGGTCACATTTGCTGAAGCCGTTTCAGAAGCCTCCGCCTGTGCGTTTAATAACGCCTGCTTCCTAGCTGTTTTTTCATCTTTTACTTCAATAAAGCGATCACCGAAGTTTGGTAAATCCTTAAAACCAGTCACTGTTACTGGTGTTGAAGGTGTAGCTTTTCCCTTTGGTTTTCCTCTAAAGTCCATCATTGTACGAATCTTACCATAGACACTACCAGCTACTACAAATTCTCCGGTCTTTAATTCCCCGCCAGTTACCAATAAATTAACCACCGACCCCTTGCCAATCTCCATGTGCGATTCAATCACTAACCCCTCTGCTGGAATTTCCACGTCTGCCTTCAACTCTTCAATATCGGCAGTTAGTAGAATCATATCTAATAACTTATCCAAGTTATCGCCGCGCTTTGCTGAAATTGGCACCATCGTCACATCCCCTCCCCACTCCTCTGGCTGCAAACCGTGTTGTGCCAAATCAGCCATTGTGCGTGGAATATCCGCCCCCTCACGATCAATCTTATTAATTGCTACAATAATCTTTGCATTTGCACTCTGCGCAAACTTAATCGCCTCAACTGTCTGTGGCTTCACACCATCATCAGCCGCCACCACAATTACTACAATATCTGTTAGCATTGCACCGTGTTGACGAATCGCCGCAAAGGCCTCATGTCCTGGCGTATCCAAGAAGGTAATCAAACGCTCATCATGTTTTAACTGATAAGCCGAAATATGCTGTGTAATACCACCAGCTTCCCCCTCTACTGTCTTTTTATGCAGCAAAGAGTCCAGTAATGTCGTTTTACCGTGGTCAACGTGACCCATCACAGCCACTACTGGTGGGCGCAAAACCGCCTTCTCTGATAATTCCCTGTGAAAATTCGAGGTTTTTGTCGCGGTATTTTTGCGCTCCAACCTGACATTTTCCAACTTTAATTCATCAATTATTAAACTTGCAGTATCAAAATCTAGGCGCTGATTAATTGTCGCCATAATTCCCTGCTTAAATAACTCCCCGATTAATGCGGTCACCGAAAGCCCTAACGCCTCCGCTAGTTCATCTACCGTGATTGAGCCTGCGATCTGAATGATCTTCTCTTGGGTCTCCGCCATTTTTCTCCTTCCCTGTTTTTGCCCATCATAAGAAACAGGCTTAATGCGTAAAAATTACTCTTATTTTACCATATTTATAGAGAATAAGAAAATGCCAAAGTTTAAAATAAGCTTAAACTAATCTGCGTAACCAGCCACGTGTGCAGTTTCCATATTGGCTGCCACTGTTGACTTTGCATTCTTTGCGATTGAGTTAAGTCTTGCCTGTTCAACTTTTAAATCATCACGTTCTGCTTCGAGATTAGCAATTTGTGCATCCATTGCACTCATTTTATAATCATAAGTTGTCACCTTAGATTGCTCAGAAACATAAAATAAGCCAATCATAAATACTTCGATTACTAAAATTGCAATTGCTGAAATTCGCCCAATTCCCCTCGCCTGATGTCGCACCGTATTGCGATTACGTGAATATCCAGAGCTCACTGCATTCGCAAGGTAGCTAGTCCGAGGACGCTCGCTCACATTGCGCATATTCATTCCACGTAAATTGTCAAACCCCTGTTGTCGCACAGTTCTCGCTCCACTCTGCATTTGTTTTCCTCGCTTTTTTGTTTTCAAAAAAACTCTCGCTAAAATCTTCTCAGCAAAAATAAAGGTTTTAATTAGAGTTTTTTAATTGTTGTTATTTTTTGTTTTGTTTTTTTGTT
>CAUVQU010000015.1:0-24275 GCA_963554175.1 uncultured Candidatus Saccharibacteria bacterium
TTACGGTATCAATCGTCATGCCTGATATCTGTTAATAATCCGTCTAAGCTTTGTCAGCCCCAACTAATTCCGATTCTAACATATTCCCCGTTTTTCTTCAATTTTATATCATAAGCAAGATATCAATCATAAGCAAGATATCATTTCACCCCAGTTGTTTTATTTTTTAACCATCTTTTTTTATTCAAAAAGTGCATATTCTTCGACTTTCCTCACTTACCTCGTTATATTAAAAATATGATTACAAAAGTATATTCAGCTATTCCCTACGGCTACAATGGCAAAATCATCGAAGTTGAAGCTAGTCTTATCAAAGGCCTACCGGTATTCAATCTCGTTGGCATGGCCGACAAAACTATCTTTGAATCAAGAGATCGCGTCCGTAACGCCATACAAAATTCTGATCTTACATTTCCACTTCAAAAAGTCACCGTCAATCTCGCTCCCGCCAACCTAACCAAAACTGGGTCCACCCTCGACCTACCAATTGCCATCGCCATTCTTGTTGGCAGCAAGCAACTAACTCCACTTAATATAATGCATAAATTCTTTGTCGGTGAACTTTCCTTAAGCGGCGATCTTCGACCCGTCTTTGGTATTATCAATATCGTTGAGGCTGCCAGGGATGCTGGTTTCACCGAAATCTATCTTCCTAGCGAAAATCTAAACTCCGCTGCCATCGTAGACAATATTAACCTTTTTCCAGTTCAAAACCTGCGTCAACTATTTCTTCATCTCAAAGGCCAAACGCTTATAACTCCAGTTACTTCCCAGAATTATCAACCAGTCCTCCCATCAACAACTATGAAATTCGACACGACACTTGATCAAGTTTATGGCCTTAATTTTGCCAAACGCGCCCTCACACTTGCCTTAGCCGGTCATCACAATATACTTTTTAGTGGTCCTCCAGGTAGTGGCAAAACCCTACTTGCCAAAACTATCCCAGCTCTTCTTCCTCGCCCCAGCACCCATGAGCTTCTCGAAATCACCAAACTAAAAGAACTCTCTAAAACTCTCAATATCGTAGATTCTCGTCCATTCCGCTCACCTCATCACAGTAGCTCTACTTGCTCCATTATAGGTGGTGGTAACCCCATCATACCAGGAGAAATCTCCCTCGCACATCACGGCGTCCTCTTTCTTGATGAACTACCTGAATTTTCCCGTCAAGTCATAGAGGCCTTGCGCCAACCACTCGAAGATCATCAAATTACAATCGCCAGAACCAAAGAAAAGGTCACCTATCCCGCAAATTTCATCCTGGTCGCCACCATGAATCCCTGCCCTTGCGGTTTTTATGGTAGTCAAATCAAACATTGCACCTGCACTCCAAACGAAATTCAGCGCTATCAAAAGAAGATTAGTGGTCCAATTCTAGATCGCATCGATATTAAAGTTAACGTTCCATATTTAGGAAATCAAAAAATTCTCGATCAGTTCAATCTGGCCACGCCTAGCTTTGCCCACGAACAACCCCTAACCCACCATGTTATTAAAAATTGTATACAAGAGGCATTAGAGTATCAAAAAATCCGCTATCAAACAGATCAGCTCTTTAATGGAACACTTTCTTCTTCGCAGATTACAAAATTTATTCATCTTAAAGACCCCGAAAAAAAGCACCTTGAGCAAGCCTCCAGCAAACTTCAACTATCCGCCCGTGCCTTGCTTAAAATCATTCGTCTTTCCCGCACTATTGCCGATCTTGATCACTCAAACGATATTAAGATTCAACACCTATCGGAAGCCATTAGTTTTAACCAGCCATAACCAGGCCGCAAGCTTAGTCTAACCCCTTGATAATCTCAGTTATTCTTGATATAATTCTATCTATTAAGGTTAAAAGAAAGGACTACCATTAGTATCAAAAATTCACGTACAAAAATCAATGGAGAAATCCGTTACGAATCTGTGCGAGTTATTGGAACTAATGGAGAGCAACTTGGCATTATGTCAAGCCGCGAAGCTCAGCTCCTCGCAAGAGAAAATGGCGTTGATCTAGTTGAAATTGCTGGAAACGCAAATCCTCCTGTTGTCAGAATCATCGACTGGGGTAAATTTCAATATCAGAAGATGAAAGAAGAAGCCAAGAATCGTAAAAAAGCTCGTGAAAAACAATCTGAGCTAAAACAAATGAAGATTGGTCTCAAAATCAGTGACAATGACCTCAATATTAAAATCCGCAAAATTAAAAGCTTCCTCGATGATGGCGATCATTGTAAAATCATGATCACTTTCCGAGGTCGTGAGCTTGCTCACAAAGAGCTTGGTAGCACTCTACTTGATCGTATTTTAGCTGAATTAGCTGAAGTAGCCATCGTTGAAGGAAAACCACAATTTGCTGGACGCAACTTATCAGTCGGAGTTCGGAAGAAGTAATTTCCTACTTCCACGGTTCCCTGATCGCTCCTTAACTCAGCTAGCCTGAGTACAAATATTAACTATAACTAAAAGGAAAACCTATGCCTAAATTAAAGACCCATAAAGGCACCGCAAAGCGTATTAAGATTTCCGGTACTGGAAAATTAATCCGTGAACGCGCCTTTGGTAACCATATCCTTGCTAAGAAGTCCAAAGCAAGAAAACGCAATATGAAAACTGCTGGTGCAGTCGAAGGTAAAATTGCAAAAAACATTAAGAGTGCATTAGGAGTTTAATCATGAGAATTAAAAGAGGTGTCGCTGCACGCGCAAAACACAAAAAAATCCTAGCTGCCGCTAAAGGTATGCAACATTATCGTACACGAAGTTTCCGTCTTGCCAAACAAGGCGTCATCAAGGCTCTTCGCTACGCTTACCGTGACCGCCGTAATCGCAAACGCGACCTACGTGCTCTCTGGATTACTCGCATCAACAACGCATCCCGCGAGCTTGGTCTAAGTTATTCTCAGCTTATCAATCTTATGAAGAAACAGAACATCACTGTTGACCGCAAAATCCTTGCCGAGCTTGCCGTTAATCAACCTTCTGCCTTCAAAGCTATTGTCGAAAAAGCTAAACAGGAGAATAAGTAATGGCTATTTGTGAAATCACCGGTAAAGGCAAGATGTACGGACACAATGTTTCGTTCTCACAGCATAAAACCCGTAAAGTATTTAAACCAAATATTCAAAAGAAAACCCTCATCATCGATGGTAAAAAGATTCGTCTAAACGTTAGCGCTGCCGCTATTCGTACCCTCAAGAAAAAAGGTTTTCTTAAATAATTAGAAAACAAAAAAATAGGCCCGCAAAGGGTCTATTTTTTAAGTCTTTACTAAGCCGGGTTCTGTAACTTATGTTCTATCGATCCCCTATCACAAGATAACCATAACGGGGGGATATTAGATAAGCCGACAGTCATCTATCTAGACATCTTGTTGCCAAAATGTTCAAGCGGTGAGCGTGCATCCTCGAACAAAGGTTCTCTAGCACTCCTTGCAGCCAGTAGGGTTTACCATCGCCTATGTCACCATAGTACGCCGTGAGCTCTTACCTCACACTTTTCACCCTTGCCCGAAGGCGGTATTGTCTCTGTGGCACTTTCCCTATTTTTAAGTTTTTTGATGTATCACTACACTTCTAAACGATCAAACGGTCGCCGTTAACGACTACTGCGTTCTATGCTGCCCGGACTTTCCTCTTGGTTATACCAAGCGACTGTCTTGCGGACTCTTGAATATCCTACCATAAATTGCATCTAAAAGCTAGGATCCAAAGTGTCGATCTATCGCCTTATTCGCTTCGCTATCTGCAATTATATTTCGCTCTCTCTTCACATGTGTAAATGCCACTGTGTCAAAACTTTGAATAAGTCTATTAATATCATTATAGATTGGCAGGATATCATTATTCTTAACTTGATATATTCCATTCATTTGATTCACCATCATTAAATTATCCGATACAAAGCGCACCGTCCTAAAGCCAAGTTCAATTGCCTGTTCACATCCTTCTTTAAGAGCATAATATTCTGCCACCCTAGAAGTCGCAAATCCAATAAACTCCCCACCCCTTTTAAGCTCCTGCCCCTCCTCACTATATACCACGTATCCGATTCCCGATGGCCCAGGATTTCCCCTTGAAGCTCCATCCGTGTAAATAATTGGCCCATTAGCAGCACCCCGAAGCCCCACCGTAACTTCTCCATTCTGCCTGTTACCTGTTTTTCCAAGTTCAATTCCAAGTACTGTAGCTGAGGCCTCCTCGAAACTTAAGTTAGAAAAGATATCATCATTGAATCCTAAAAATTTATACGATGAATATTTATCACTCAGTTCAATCTTATTAGCTTCATTATCCTCAACGTCAATATCATATATAATATATAAACTATATATTTTTGAGGCATCTTCATACTCCGTAAATGTGATTACGTCTCTAATCTTCATTTTCTTAACAGTCAGTGATAAATCCTCATCTACCAACCTCGCTATCGCCTCTTCTGGCTGTTCCCCCACTCGAATCTTGCAAACCGGCAACTCCCAGACAGTAGGTGTATCCGCACGCCCCTTATTCTTCTTTAACACCAAAAAATGATCCGCTTTCCGAATCATTCCAGCTATTCTAATTTTCTGCTTCATACCCACTCATATCTTGAAAAAATCATAAACCCTAGTGACCTGTTTTTCCCTGTAATAAATACAGGTGGGTAGAATCTTATGCGTATCTCCACGGAGATAACACCGCGAAACCCCTGAAACATGACTATTCAGGAAAATCATGCCGCCACTAGGGTAACTTAATTATAGCATACCTTATTTATTTATTTTACACCCACAATAAAATAAAAGAATTTCAGTATAGAAACCATTATGCTTGAAGTAAAAATCGACAAAGAATTTCCAAAAACATACACTAAAATCAAGACCAAGAAAACTCCCATACCTTTTTCAATCCTATCAAATAAATCCCTAATGAAGTCAGGCGCCAAAGCGTAGGCAATTCTCGAACCATCGAGTGGTGGAATTGGTAATAAATTAAAAATCATAAAACCCAAATTAGCTAAAACTAACTGTTTAAAGAATAGTCCTACATATCCACCGGCCACCAAGCCGCCACTTAGATGGCCGATTAAAAACCCAACAAGAGCAATCAGGAAATTTACAAAAGGTCCAGAAAACGCAACCAACGCCATCCCCCATTCACCTCCTTTAAGTCTTTTCTGTACTACAGGAACAGGCTTAGCTCCTCCAAAAATCGGCCCACCACTAATAAATAACAGCAGCGGCACAATTATCGACATCACCGGATCAATATGTGAAAATGGATTTAATGATAATCGCCCTTCTTCTTTTGCGGTATTATCCCCCAGAAAATACGCAGTATAAGCGTGGGCCATCTCATGTAGGACCATTGAAAACAAAATAATAATAAATACAATGATAATCGCAAAAATATCAAAATTCATATCAAAATTATAGCATATTAATTAACCATCAAATTTTTCAACGACGCAATTTTATTTAGATTACTGAACACATTTTTTACTCAATATCATTTTTAGTAATTTTCTATCCAGAAATTGTATACAAAAATCTATTATTCTGAATACATTTTTTAAGCAAACCCACTTTCTGTAATGACTTAAAAAAGAGCCCTTTATCTTTTGAGCTCTTTTTTTAAATTCATCCCCCTCACTGTCTATTACTAATCTTAATTTAAAGCAATTACTTCTTGTATCGTAGGGAGATCCTCTATCTTTTTAATCTTAATTTTCTTCTCCACTCTACTTGAAAGCTTTAATTCAGTCACCATACCGTCAATATTACCCGTAGCTATAATTATTTTAGGATTAATATCCTTAATCGCCTTCACTGAACTCGTACATAGAATATCAGAAATACCTAACTCATCTAAGTTCTCATCAAAATCACCAATAATGCCGACATGGACTCCACCTACTTCCACATCATAAATTGTTTTAGTATGCTTAGCCACACTAATACCTCTAATTGTTGCCTCTCCGATCTCAAACTCACCGGGACCCGCGATTTCCCCTACAGCTAGATCAGCCATAATCGCCCCATTAACAAAATCAATCGTCACCGTCTTCGTAGCAGTTTTAATTGTAATTTCATTTGGATTCTTACTCTCAATTTCAAACATCTGTCACTCCTTCCTCTTTTTCCAAATTATTTTAACGTCTATTCAATATTCCATCTGGATCAATTTTTTCCAATATCGACATTTCCAAGACTTCCGAAACGAACCTGTCCTTCACATTTAAACGATACTGAAAATCATCACGAGACATGATTACATAATTCAAAGGCTTCCCCTCTTTCTTCTCAACAACCTCAGCCCAATGTGTCAGCTTCTTCGTTTTATCATCCCCGACTATTAATAAATCAACCCCTTCTTGGCCAGGCAGTCGGTTAGTAACAATTAAACAGTCCAAGTAGTTCTTAACTGAACGCACATATTCTTCCCAAACGTTTGGTTTCACCGTCACATCAACCACTACATCAGCACGTGTAGAAAACAGCATAACTAGTGGCTTTGAAAAGGGGTGCTTCGTATTTGCTGAATAATAAACCTTATTATCATAGGTTTCGTTTTTAATAATCCCTATTCCTTCAAGATTTAACAGCTCTCGCCTCACTGAGTTAATCTGCTCCTCAATCACCCGTGTCATCTCACGGACATAGAAAGAACGTTCAGGATTACCAAAAAATAGACTTAATAATTTTGTTCTAGTTTTTGATCCAAATAGTTTTTCTAATGGAGTATTATTTTCTTTACTCATCTTAACTCTATTTTACCACATCATAAACTTTTTATTCTAGAGACTTCAAGTCTTTTATAATTTCAGCGTTCAAATCTTTTAACCTACACCACTTAATCCGTGTGTTCCTTTTAAACCAGGTCATCTGTCTTTTCGCCAAATGATAATCATCATACACCCCAAGAGTTATGGCTTCTTCTTTTGTAATTTCCTTATTCAACATTCGCCATACGAACTGATAAATATTACTTCGCATAGATTGTAAACTCCAATCAAAACGCTTAGCTAATTTTACCGTTTCTAAAACTAGTTCCTCGTTTTCAAACATCTGTTGTTCACGAAGTTTAATTCTTTCTCTGATTTCCTCACTACTCCACTTCACCCCATAAACCAAAAAATCTTCTCCGATTTTTCCTCGATCAAGTTGATCACTCTTTCTTTCCTGATTAAATTGATAATCATAGATTAAAGCATCAATATAAAGCCCCGTCCCACCGACAACGATCGGATATTTTCCCCTCGTTCTTATCTCATAAATTTTTTGTTCAGCATATTTCTTCCATTCATATACTGTAAATCGCTCGTCTGGATCCACTAGATCTAATCCAAAATGAACAATATTTTTCCTCTCCTCCATACTAGGCTTAGCCGTACCCACATCCATTCCTCGGTAAATCGTTCTCGAATCCGCACAAATAATTTCCCCATCGATTTCTAGCGCCAAAGCAATAGCCGCCCCTGTTTTACCAGAGGCGGTAGGACCAACTATCACTATTACTGGTTTCACCATATCTACCCAGCAAAGATTAAGCCAAAGCTTTCAGAAAACCACCCAGACTCTTTAGGTCTACTGTTTTTTCCTCATCTTTCAGCCTCACACTGACAGTTCTTGCTTCCATATCTTTTGGACCAACAACTAAAATTACTGGAATCTTCATTGAAGTTGCACGACGGATCTTCTTCCCTAGTGAATCATCTGTCTTGTCGGTTGTAAATCTTAATTCATTGTACTTTAATGGCTTATCTAGCACAATTTGCTTAAGTACATCCTCAATCTCTGAAACGTAATCCAGTACGTCATCATTCACTGTTACAATTCTAACTTGTTCAGGTGCACACCAGAATGGGAACCAGCCAGCTGTATGTTCAATAAATACTGATAGGAATCTTTCAATTGAACCTAGTGTCGCATGATGTACCATCACTGGTCGCTCTTTTTCACCTTTTTCATTCACGAAATTAAGATCAAAACGCTCCGGCTGTACAAAATCGAGCTGCACTGTTGCAACCTGGTGTTCACGACCAATTGCATCCTCCGCCATAAAGTCAATCTTTGGACCATAAAAGGCTGCTTCACCCTCTGCCTCAAAGAAGTCTAAGCCATTATCAATTGCCGCACTCTTAATTTGTGCCTGTGCCATTTCCCAAAGACTCATATCCCCCAGATATTTATCCTCATCAGAACGGTAAGAAAGTCTTGCTCTTAGCTTCCCCATCCCGACTGTCGCGTATAATTCACGCACAATTCTAATTAAATTCTTAATTTCATCCTCAATTTGGGATTTACGACAGAAGACGTGTGAATCATCCTGAGTTAAAGAACGCACCCGGGAAAGTCCACCTAATTCTCCAGATTTTTCGTCACGATAATCCGTGGTCGCTTCCATATATCGAACAGGCATTTCTTTGTAAGTGCGTGGTCTTGAAGCAAAAATCTGTGCATGGTGCGGACAATTCATTGGTTTTAATGCAAAATTCTCTCCGTTCACTTGTGAGTGCACAATAAATAGCTCATCACCAAATTTAGCATAGTGCCCAGAAGTCTTATAGAGGTCCATTTTTGTAATATTCGGTGTCCACACTTTCTCAAACCCAGAAGCTCCTCTTAATGATAACGAGTATCCTGACATCATTTCCCTAAGCACTGTTCCTCGTGGTGAAAATAGTGGTAACCCCGCACCCACAAGATCAGAAAAACAAAATAGATCCAATTCCTTACCCAGTTTTCTGTGATCTCTAGCTTTTGCTTCCTCAATTCTCTCGAGATATTCTTTAAGCTCATCTTCAGTTTCAAAAGCCACACCATAAATACGAGTCAACATTGGCTTATTCTCGTCTCCCCTCCAATATGCACCAGCAACTCGCATCAATTTAAAAGCCCCAACTTCTTTTGCACTTACAATATGTGGCCCCTTACATAAATCAGTAAAATCGCCAAGTTGATAAAACGAAATAACTTCGTCTTCTGGTAGCTCATTAATTAATTCAATCTTAAAATCTTGCCCACTCTGTTTTGCCCAATCTAGTGCTTCCGCGCGACTTTTTTCTGAATATTGCATCTCAAAACCACGCGCAATCACGCCCCTCATTTTCTTCTCAATTTTAGGCAGGTCAGCATCAGAAATTTTTACCACTTCATCATTTTTTGTCTTTACTCGAGAAAGATCGACATCATAATAAAAACCATCTTTAATCGCAGGACCCACACCAAACTGAATCCCTGGATACATCTCTGTCAGAGCAGTTGCCATCACATGACTCAAGGTGTGTCGCATTCGGTCCACACGTTCGGTCTCAAAACTCTCAGTACTACTCATGACATTTTCCTTTCTCATTAACTCTTTTATTTTATCATATTTTATGGTAAGATAAAGACAACAAGGGTCGCTAACTCAGCTGGCTAGAGTGTCTCCTTTACACGGAGGAAGTCGGGGGTTCGAATCCCTCGCGACCCACCATATAAAATCGCCAATCCTGGCGTTTTTTTTAATGCTTTTTCCCTATACACTCTCCCCTCTCGCTACATCCATAAGCCTTCAAAAAACCTCGGCTTTTCACCAAGGTTTTTTATTTAGTATCTTTCTTTGTTTTTACCACTTTCTTTGTTACCTCAAATTTTTCCATATAATTCCCCGTCAGCAGTCTTGTTTGCGAATAAAATGCTGCAAATGACTGATAGACAATTGCCACGACTGGCATTAACAACCACTGTAGTATCATTAAAATCCGCGGCATCTTCACTTCTTTTGGTCTTGGTGGCAACATCTTTAATGACAATAAAATTGTCGTCATCAAACCCACTGAAGCAAAAATCTGAATTAAACTAATCGTGTTTGGTAAATTAAATGTTAAGAGGTCTTTCGATCTTGAGTTAATAATTTTTGGCACCCATCCCCCAAACGCCACCATCGGTGAAATAGCCGCCAAAGTCACATGCCCCTCTAGTAGACGTACAAATTTGGCAAAAAGTGGCAAGAATGGCATTTCCCCAATCCTTTTTCTATCTTTTGAAAACAATCTCACCCCTACATAAGCCACGTCCGACGCTCCATAGTCCCATCGGCGAAGCTGTACAAACTGTGCCTTCAACGTCTTTATTAGAGTCTCTTCCATTACTGCGTCTTGGTAAATAGCCACATGGATAGGCAAGACTTCATAGTTGCCCTTAAAGAAGAATAATGAACGCCAATATTGATGACCATCTTCTACAATCGTCTTCTTACTCCAAAAACCCATTTCAGACAAAGCAAGTAGTGGCTGCGAGTGTGAAGCAAAATTCTTAAGAGTATGTGAACGCATTGATGAAATAATATTAAAAAATGAGTTCGAAATCGCGATAATCCTCATCGGCGCCGGTGCATCCCAAATATTATTAGTGAACAACGATACCGGCTGATAGCTCAAATGTTGTCTATTTGGATGTACAATAAATTGATACGCTACATAATCAAGATACCACTTACTCATCTTATTATCTGAATCAAGCGACGTTACAATAATATTTTTTAGAGGAATCTTCTTTTTCTTTACAAATTCCAAAAGCTCTCCTGCTGCAAAATTCAAGTTTGGCCCCTTCCCCTGAATCTCATCTTTCAAATCTTTTGGATGCATTACCGTAATAAATTCAAAGAAATCATCCTTAAATTTTTCTTTTAATATTTTTGCGTTTTCAACCATCGCTTCGCCACCGCGTTCCTCATATCCGAACACAAAAATTATTCGTTCATTATCAAAACTGCCGTCTCTCACAGCTTCCACTGTTGGGATTAATGTTTCCAGACCTTCATTATATGCCACCATTATCACCGCATGATAAATCTCTTTTGGTTTAGGAAAGAATATTGGCTCGTCGTCTACTGCCACTTCACTCTCAGATAATACTAAATCCTTTCCGACTGATAGTAGTTTTAAATTTTCTACATGTTCATTAAAAGCAAACTCCTTACATTTATGCTTCAAGAGCTCTTCATAGCGTTCATGTGGTGTCTCAAGATCGACTAACCTTTCGTGCCAGTTCACCTTTTCTGCTCTTTTTGCAGCGTTATAGCCTTGAATTGTACGATAAACAATTCCTACCGCTTTCACTAATGTCACTGCAATAATTAAAAGCAAATAATAAGATCCTAGCGCCGGGCTTATTATCGATAATGCGAACAATAAAATTATCATTGTGTATGACAAAGCTCCCGGCAGAATTTCTAATAGACGATACTTCTTCGTTCTTTTTCCTAATGGAATCTCAAGGTCAGCCCAATCTGACCGCTCAACCGGTTTTACTTTTTCTCTTCTATCATGCTTTTTACCCCTCACCAAGCAATCTCCAGAGAATTAAAATCGCAAATAAAATCACAGCAATTGTCACAACCAAAAATACACTGGCCACTTTATCGCCTTTTTTACGATATAACCTCAAAGCGATCACATTATGTAATACTCCAAAAATTAATGCAAATAACGGATACACCAGCATCGCATGCCATGCTCCGTCATGATATCCACCAGAATTCGACATTGAAGACCATTCTCCACCCTGGTATCTCCCAATATCACCATAGCTCACCTTAACCACTGAATCATTCGGATGAAGGTTTACTATTGAATAAATAAAAAGTATTATCGAAAAAATAGTCATCACCACCATCAATGTAAACATTGAGCGATGTTTGACATAAACTTCTTTTAGATCCTTAACTAGATCTTTCATCTTTATTATTATAACATTAATTATCTAATAACTTACAGATTAAATTAATTAATAGTTCTTTTTCTGTACCCACACTCTCAGAAATCAGTAATACTAAAGCCGTTAACGCTTGGTCAGAAATCTTTGTCTCCCCCATACTGCTTAATTGAATCTGATTAAAAGCTAAATATACCACAAATAATAAGCCGCCAATCTGCTGATTACCCCGTTCAAACGGCTCGTTCTTCACAATAAAATACAGTAGCTTCGCCGCCTTTCTCGATACCGAGTCATCTTCAGCATTGTCCCGCTTAATCTTCTCCGCCAAACTATTAAAATCATCATATTCAGTTCGTAACTCTCCGAATCCCCTTCCCTCCCCTATTTTCTCTTTCAGGTCCATCACCAAGTTCTCCATCTCTACCCCAGATAGCTCATGTCTTGCACGACGGTTATTTGATAAAATAAATTTCCCCTTTAAATATTCATCAATTACCTGAAAACTTCTTGTATATTTAGATATTATTTCAATAACCCCCTTTGCTTCACCGCTTGATAGCTCATTTCCTCGAATCACTCGCTCGACAATCATCATTGCCGTCTTAATTTCATCTAGTTTTTTCTCTGCCTCTATTTCAGGAGTTCTCTCAAGTTGTTTCTGATTAATCACCACGCCCTTTGTAATGTAGTCCTTCAAAATACGGTTTGACCAAACACGAAATTTCGTCGCTTTCATCGAATTTACCCTATAGCCAACAGAAATAATTGCATCCAAATTATATCTTTTAACTTCGCGCCTTACTTGCCTTTCCCCCTCCTTACGTACCTCATTTTGCTTCTGACAAGTTTTCGCTTCCTCTAGTTCTTCATCTTTATAAATATTTTTCAAATGCCTTGAAATAACAGTTTTATCGACACCAAACAGCTGTGCAATCTGAACTTGCGTCGCCCACATCGTCTCCGACTCAACATCCACATCAAAAACTATTCCCCCTTCTGGCGCTTGATAAATTCCCAGCTTATAGTTCACCCCAATTCACTCCTATCGCCACATCCGCTTTTAGCTTTACCGGTAATTCTGGTGCCACACTTTCCATAATTTGGACCAAATCCGCCGATACTGCCTCTTCCAAACCTTTAGTACATTCAATAATCAACGAGTCATGCACCTGTAATATTAATTTTGCCTCCTCGTGGTACTTCGCTTTCAATAGATCATGAACCTGAATCATTGCCCTTTTCATTAAATCCGCTTCAGTCCCTTGAATTGGCATATTTTGGGCAGCCCTCTCCGCGGCCGATCTAACAATAAAATTAGACGACTTCACATCTGGCGTCGGTCTCCTACGGCCAAAGTATGTTTCCACAAAACCTTCCTCACGCGCCTGTTTTAAAGTTTTTTCCAAATAATCTTTAATTGGTTTTCTTACTCTAAAATAATCATCAATAAATTGCTTTGCCTCATAAAAATTCATCTCTGCAGAATCTGCTAAACCCTTTGGACTCATACCATACAGTACACCAAAATTAATCACCTTAGCCGCTCGACGCTGCGCTTTTGAGACATCCTCCATCTTAATTCCAAACACTTCTGCAGCCGTTTTGGTGTGAATATCAATATTTTGCGCAAATGAATCAATTAACTTCTGGTCCCCCGCTAACGCAGCTGCTAATCGTAGTTCAAACTGCGCATAATCTGCAGACACTAAAACCTTACCACTTTCCGCCACAAATCCTGTTCGAATCCGTTTCCCATCTTCAGATCGCACTGGAATATTTTGCAGATTAGGATTTACACTTGATAGTCTTCCAGTTGCAGTTACATTTTGGGTAAAAGTTGTATGAATACGCCCATCTTCTCCGGCAAGCTCAGGTAATGGCAAAATATAAGTTGAAAGCAACTTTGAAACCTCGCGATACTCCTTAATCATTTCAATTACCGGATGCTGCCCTTCTAATTTTTCAAGCTCACTTGCACCCGTCGAAAATCCTCGCGTCGTCTTCTTTATCCCCTTAGTCGGTAATGCTAAGTCCTCAAAAAGTACTTTTGATAATTGTATAGGTGAATTAACATTAAAATTCACTCCACATACTGAATAAATTTTTTGTTCAAGTTCTGTAACTTTCTCTGTAAACTCTTTTTTAAGCCCTTTAAAGTGGTCCTGATCAATCAAGACCCCAGCCTTCTCCATTTCATAAAGCACTGGAATTAATGGTAAATCATAATCAGATAATATCCGGTACAACTTAGGCATCTTTGATAAAATTCTCATCTGTTCTGCATATTCAGCCTGTTCCGCTTCCGTATATTTACCTGCTAATATTCTCTCACACGGATTTACCAGTAGCAACATAGCTTGGTTATTATCCGTATTCTCCGTCCTCTTTAACGGATTAATTAAAAAATCTGCCTGTTCTAGGTCCCAAATTTTTCTATCCCCTGCCAAAATTACCCCTGCAAGTTCATCTGAAAAATGCATCTTCTCTTTTAAGTCACTGGCGACAATCATACCCTCCGGTATTTCAAACATTTTCTCCGCAATCGCCGCCCCCTCCACTACCCGTACAGAAGCATCATCACTTAGACCTGTTTCAACACTCTTTATTTCCTGATTTTTTAGCCTATTCTGGTCTTCACCCAATTTTAATTCGTTTCGAAACTTTCTAATCAATGAGTTAAATTCTAGTTTTTTTAACGCCGCAATAATTCTCTCTGGCTCTATTACTAGATCCGCAACCTCATCAAGCTGCACCGGAGCATCTGTTAAGATTTTTGCAAGCTCATACGACATTTCGGCCGACTCTCTTCCCTCCTCCAGTTTCTTTTTTACTACGCCGGAAATCTCATTGATATGTTCATACACCCCTCTCAAACTACCATATTCATTTAACAGCTTCACTGCCGTCTTTTCACCAACACCAGGCACACCCGGAATATTATCCGAATTGTCCCCTTTAAGAGCTTTCAAATCCAAAAATTGACTCTTTAAAATACCATACTTTTCTTCAATTGCGGAAACATCTATCTCCTCAATATTCGAAAAGCCCTTAATCAGTCTATACATCCTGGTGTTTTCATCGACAATTTGCAACATGTCGAGGTCCGACGATACAATATAGGTCATATAGTCCCCCTCTTCATCTGCCTGTCTAGCTAGCGTCCCGATAATATCATCTGCCTCATACTCATCCGCCTCCAGAAACTCCCAGCCCAAGGCAAGAACTAACTCTTTTAATAGTGGAATTTGCGCAAAAAAGTCTTCAGGTGGTTTTGTTCTTCCAGCCTTATATTCTGGATAGATTGCTAGTCTTTTTGCCGTTGAGGTCTTCGCTTTATCCCACGCAACTACCACTTTCGTTGGTTGCAATTTTTTCACAATCTCTGTTGCAATTGTTGCAAAACCATACACTCCAGAAGTTGGCGTACCGTCCGATGTTGACAACGCCCCCATTGCAAAATATCCCCTATAAAATACACTCTTACCGTCAATAATTACCAATGTCTTCATCGTCTCACCTTAGTCTAGTTTTTTAATTAGAATTCAATTCGATCGAGAATCACATCTACATCATCATGTAGCTTAGCTACGCTTTCATCATTAAGCACATAGTAATCTGCCATTGCAATTGGACCACCCTTCTCTAAATTCTCCACCTCAGACCTATCACGTTCTTGAATTTCTTTTGTATTGAATGGCCTCTCTGGTCTTTTTCCAACCCTAAAATGTCTCAGGGCCTTTGGCACTACAACCGCCAACACTGTTAATTGACCCGGAAATTCCTTTTTTAAAACCTTATATTCAGTCCATGAATAAAGACCGTCTAGCACAATCCGCTTTTGACCAGCATTAATTAGGTTTTTTGCCTCTTCAATCACTTGCTTCACAACCCAATCTTTACCTTCAGTCTCCCGGATCATCTCCCTGAATCGCTTCTCACTTTCTCCGTCTGCGGTAATTTCGATCCCACGTCGCTTCATCTCTTTATAAATCATTCCCCCAAAATACACTTTAGGAAAACCTTTTTCGGTCAAATAATCTACTACTACCGATTTTCCAGATCCACTCATCCCCACAACTGCTATGATTTTTATATTACCATCATTCATCATCTTATCCTCTTATTTTCTCTATATTACTCTATTTCTTCTCTTTTGACTATTTTGCAAATTTTCGAAAAAAGTTCACAAAATCCGCTCTCTCTTGTGTCTGCCTCATATAAATCAAAATCGATCCCCCCTTTTCGTCTCTTAAACTGCCGTCCATCTCCGCATCCACCATAAAAGTTGTACGGTTTTTAAAACTCAAAAAAATTAATAAATTTTTTATTAAGCTCTCACTTCTATCATAAATCTGGAAAACGTCTGAAAGCCATCCATGCTTAGCCTTAAACACATTCTGTTTAGAGAATACATATATATCCGAATAACTATTTAGTTCAGCGTCCACCTTCACGATCACAATCACTCCAGTTTGCCAGTTATAACCTATTACTAGGTTTGAATAAATTGTCGTGGTTAAATTTTGTATATATATCCCATAATTAGATTCAACCTCTCTTTCTTCACTAATCGAGTCGGTATGATATCCAGCCACTAATTTAAAACCTTCCGGGGAAATTAATTGTTCAGCGATGCGCACACCATTTTTATCCACAACCTCTTTTTGTGACACTTCAATATTATATTGCTCAATTGCCACCAAAAAAATTCTCACCATCCTTTCTCTGTTGCGTTTTATTAATTCAATATTCCAATTCTTTTCTTTTTGTCCAAAAAAGCCCTTCATCCATTCAGAAAATCCGCCTCTACCAGTTCTAATTCCAAGCTGTACCATTATCTATAATCATACCATGCCTAATTTTAAATTAGAACTTGCTATAATATTAATATGATTTATGATATTGCAATTATTGGTGCCGGTACCGCTGGTATGACTGCCGCCCTCTACGCTCTTCGCGCAAATAAAACTGTTCTCCTGCTAGAATCCACTATTTATGGTGGCCAAATCATTCAATCTCCCCTTGTAGAAAACTACCCTGGTCTCCCTAATGTATCTGGCCAAGATTTTGCCTCTCATTTGTATCAGCAACTTCAGGCTTTAAACCAAAAAATCACCTATCAAACCGTTCTTGACCTAGATTATGTAGATTCTCTTTATCACATTCACACTAAAAATCAACAATATCATGCCAAAACAGTTATTTTAGCAACTGGAACCACACGCCGTAAGCTCAATCTCCCGGAAGAAGATCAACTTTTAGGTCGCGGCATCGCCATTTGCGCTACCTGTGATGGCCCACTTTATAAAGATCAAACTGTCGCCGTTGTTGGTGGAGGTAATTCCGCCGTTCTTTCTGCTCTCTACTTAGCAGATCTTTGTCAAAAAGTTTATCTCATACACCGTTCCGATCTTTTTCGTACCGAAGAACTTCTCTTTGACAAGCTAAAACTTCGCAAAAATGTAACCATTCTTACCAACAATGAGATCAACTCACTAAAATCTTCCAACCATTTCCTCACCGCAGTCGATCTTAAAAATGATTTGCCAAAAGATCTTCAACAAGACCCCTCACTCCCCCGTACTCTTAAAATTCAAGGTCTCTTTGTTGAAATTGGCCGCATTTTCCCAAGTACTAATCTTCTAAAGAACCTAAGTCAAAACCATAATTTAGTTACAGACTCTTCTGGCTTCCCAATTACCGATGATAATTGTGCTACAACCTTACCAGGCTTCTATGTTGCCGGAGATTGCCGCTCTAAAGCTACCCGCCAACTAGTTACCGCTACCGCCGATGGCGCGCTTAGTGCTACTTCCGCTATTAATTTTTTAAACTAAAAAAATGGAGCCATTGACAGGGATCGAACCTGCGACCTGCTCGTTACGAATGAGCTGCTCTACCAACTGAGCTACAATGGCACCTGATTAGATTATATCATGAAACATTTTCTAGCCCAACGAAAACCCCACCTAAGCCCAGCACTCTCCCCTGAGAATAAACTAAAACAGTCTCAGATTGCCGCACTTACTAGTCGCCCATTTGCACATCGTGGTGTACACGGTTTCCTTAATCCATCAACCTATCAAAAATACCCTAACGTTCCATCTCCTCATCAGCCCTACCTTTTCATCCCTGAAAACACCCTTGCCTCCTTTCAACTTGCTATTCAAAATCAACTAGCCATCGAACTTGACCTTCATTATACGAACGACCGTCGCCTTGTTATTTTTCACGACAATGACACTTATCGACTTACTCAAATCTCTCAAAAAATTAAACATAGCACCCTAGCTAGTATTCAAGAACTCCAGCTTCTTTCCCCCTCTCAGCATTCAAAAAATCCTTTCCCCAAAGAATATATCTCTAGGATCCCCACACTAGAATCTGCACTTCAACTTATCGCCGGTAAGACTCCCCTCCTTATTGAACTTAAATCTGAATTCAATATTAACTATCGTCGTTTCTGCCAACAAACCGCAGACCTACTTCAAAAATATCAAGAACAATATCAAAATGCTCTCGTCGCCATCAAAAGTTTTGACCCGCGCATCGTGCACTGGTTTCTTCATTATTGTCCAAATATCCCCTCTGGCTTACTTATTCCCAGCCATCCAAATCCTCTTTATTATTTAGGTCTATCTCTTCTAAAATTCCCCTTTAACTTATGGCTTAAACCGGATTTTCTTTCCGTCGATAAAAAAATTGTTCAAAACAATCATATTCAAAATTACCGTCAATTTCACCCTGTACTCTGCTGGGTGCTCTCTTCAAATTCCGAAAAACACTATCAAAAGTATATAGATAATTCCATTATTGAATAAAAAATTTAAACAAGAAAAAACAGCCCTAAAGCTGTAATGGCGGATCCGACGAGACTCGAACTCGCGACCTCCGCCGTGACAGGGCGGCGCTCTAACCAACTGAGCTACGAATCCAATACCAGTAGTATACTTTATTGTCCCCGATTGTGCAAGACTTTTTCTCTATCTTCTTTAAATTATGCTAAAATAACTACATAAGCGAGTATCGTATAACGGCTATTATGCTTCCTTCCCAAGGAAGAGACGAGGGTTCGACTCCCTCTACTCGCACCATTTTTTGTCAAAAAAAATCCCTCTTCCAGGGATCTTTTTTATCGATACGACATTCTCTATTCGTCCTTCAAGCTAATCATTTCTCGTACCAGTCCCCCTTCACGAATTTGTTTCACTTGTTTATTAAACTCCAAAAACGGAATCTTAATTGACGTATAATTCACTTGTGATTCGGTTTTGTTAATCAATGTCACAAAATAGTATCCATCACCAGATGAAGACATCACACGATCTGAAGTCTGCCCCGCCTCAAGGCCCATCGCGATTCCAGCCCTACCCCCGTCAACGTTCAACTTATCAACCAACCCCCCGGTCTCCTCATATAAAACCTTTTCACCAAGCTCATCAGCAATAGCCTTTAAACTTTTTCCCGACTTTACTCCCGCCTGTACAGTCTCCGAAATTCTAATCGCTTCCTTATCAATCTGTTGTGATACTTTTTCTTTCATTAAGGAAAGGTAAAGCATCCTGCGATACTCTTTAACGGATAGGCCAAAGTTGTCCTCTAGGATTTTCTTAAAACTCTCCTCGCTTCTCTCCACTCCGCCAATCTTACGATGTTTATCGAGCGCACGATCAATCTCATCTTTATCCACAGTTAAATGATACTCAGTCGCTAATTTCAAAGCATAGGCATAATTCTCCGCCTCAGTTAAGGACATTCTTTTGTAGTGATTTATCATTGACGAAGCATCTTTATCATTACCCAACTTCCCTTGTTGCTGTTCAATTGGTGTAATCGTACTCTTATAGATCATCAAATAATCAGAGTATCGTACACGCTCGCCATCTACCGAAGCCACAGGTAGCGGCACCAGCTGAGTAAGTCTATAAAGTACTGAATCTGTACTCTGCCACTTATATAGAGATAGGTACAAGAATCCACCAAACAACATTACTGCCACCAAAGAGATCACAATAGTCAACGTTACAATACGATATTTAGCATATTGTAGAGGATATTTAAACTTTCGCCCCTTCGATAAAACTTCTTCACGCCTCTCTTCGACCCGCTCAAGCTCTGTCTTATTTTTAAATTCCTCAATTTCCTTCTGTTCTTTACGCTGTTTTAAACGTTTGATAATTGATGGCTTTTTTTCATCATTTTGTTCTTGCTTCTTCACTCTTATTTCTCCTCTTCTCTACTTTGTGTTTTTTGCCACGACATTCTGCAATTTTTCATAAATCTGCGCCGGTTTCCCCACTACTGAAATCACTAGATCACCTACACCAGTTTGAATTAAAATTGTTCCATAACCTAAAATCCCCCCCACCACCGAAGTAATTCCGTAAGAAATGCTCTGGATTTTGTCTAATCCCAAGTCCACTACAGTTTTCTTGAATAAACCTTTTTGTGAAACCTGTCTAATTCTTTGGTCTGTCACGATATAAACCGAAAAATACCACATCATGTATGCATAGAAAAAACCACACACCCCCACAAACACAAACCCCAGAAAGATCCACAACATTCTTAGATCATTCTGCCACAAAAAAAGCGGAATTATTCCTAGCGTTATCATAATTACTAGGAAAATAATTCCCGCTTTTGCTGTCGAAAAATGGCGACGAAAAATAAACTTAACTTCTTCCCCTTCTCGTTGCCCATCAAATACTAATTTTATCATATAATTTCAATTTATGGTGACCCGGGCGGGGGTCGAACTCGCAACCTTCTCCTTAGGACGGAGCTGCTCTATCCATTGAGCTACCAGGCCAACACAAATTAATTATACCATATATACTTCACTATCTTAGCGAGTATATTTTTCGTTCAAATCTTCGTAATCATAAAGTTCAGCATTAGTGAACCATAGTCTCACTTCTTCAGCTGCCTCTTCCGCGTTTCCAGATGCATGAACAAGATTAGGTACACCAATCTTTTTTGCATTAGAATAACCAAAACTCATGTGAGAAAAATCACCACGAATTGTACCCATATCCGCAGATTTTGGCTCAGTTGGGCCAACAATCTTACGCACCAAAGCTACCGCCTCCACCCCTTCAAGGCACATTGCAATAATTGGACCAGACATCATATAGTCCAGATTATACATAAAAGTCTCCTCACCACGACGTGAAATCAACTTCCCAATATCTTCATAATGTTTCTTAAATAGCACCTGGTCTGGGCTTACCATCTTCATGCCAACAATTTTTAGCCCCACACGCTCAAAGCGTTGCAAGATCTCTCCCACGATACCACGTTGAACTGAATCTGGCTTAAAGATCACAAGGGTTCTTTGCACGAAGTCGGCAAGATCGACCTCCTTTTGTTTATTAGTAGGTTTATCTTCTGACATACGTACTCCCTGAGCTATGCTCTTACATTTTTCTGATTATAACACAACCAGTCAAGCCATTCCACGCCTACTCTCATCCAGGTGCAACTCGTAGTCTTAATCACAAATTACCGCGTTAATCAATTCCTTACATCCCCCAACCTTTTTATTGTAATTTTTTTGATAGGTTTCCCGAATAAAACTATACATTTCCTCGAATTTCACCGAAATATTTGCAAGATCAACCAGCTGTAACGGGAATTCCGTCAACACATCCGGCCTCTTCTCCTTTTGAAATTGTATAAATGCATTCTTTTTTGCTTCTAAATCGTTCTTTGCCTCCACATAGTCCACCACTTCAGTCTCCTCAGAAGAATGATAGAATTTATACGCCGCCTTCGCCACCTCTGTTTTTAAGCTAATCCACGAATTACCATACGATACCAATCTTTCATTCCCAGATTCCACCAAAATTTTTGCCGCTTCCTTAATTTCTGATTCACTCCATTCAAAACCGTTGTGAGTTTTATCTCCGGACGATTCCACAATTAGCCAATTATGCCACAACGAATAAAGATCCAGAGTCTTTTCTACTTCAGCACTACTTGTCTTAGACTCATTCAACGCCACCTTAAACGCCTCAAATCGACGATTTACCTCAATATCCTTCAGGACCCCGGCCGTATCCCCCATCTCTTCGATCAACTGCGCATTCACCCCCTGACTATTTTTTTTGCATCCCTCAATATATCCCTGATATATCTCCATCGAGGTGAAGGTATTGTCATTATATTCTGTTACCTTATCACAGTTCACATTACTTCTTAGTTTTTGTAGGTCACTCTTAATCGCTTTCGCCACACTGTAAGTTTTTGAGTAATCGGTTGAAAACATCCCCGTAATACTTGCAACTATTGAAAAAACCACAATTAATCCCACCACTGCTGACGGGATAATAATTAGTAGTCTCTTCTGTATCTTCGTCAGCTCACCAAAAGAACGCTTAATTCTTTCCCCCAACTTCGGTTTCTTCGGTTTTTCAATTCTCTTGAAATCTGCATTCGGCCCATACCCTGCCGGGAACCCATTTTCAGGTACCCTATTTTCCTGCACTGTATCCACCACCACGCTACTCCCAGTTAGAGGCTCGTAAATTCTCTTCTCTGTCGGATTCATATTGATTTGCTGATCGACTAGTTCTTGATTATAGTCAATCTTCTTTACTTCACCAAAAACCTTAAATACCGAACTCGTCCCTACCTCATTATTCGACTGGTTTCCATCATTCAGCTTCACGCCGCCATCCATATTTGGCGTAAAATCCACACCCGGAGTATTCAGATTATCCATAACCGTATTATAGCACGGTCTGTTATAATATCTCTTATGGATATCTCTGATCTTATTAATGACTTTCTCGAATCTCTTGAAATTGAAAAAGGTCGCTCTACTAAAACCACTGAAAACTACGGACTTTATCTTGCTCGTTTTCTTGATCTAATCACTCAAGATTTTCCCGAAGGCGCTACCATTAAACCCTCTGATCTCACTCCAGAAATTTTACGTAAATTTCGTCTCAGACTCAATCGTTTTGACGACAATCAAAACCATGAACGCCTTTCCGCCCTTACTCAAAGCTATCATCTAATTGCCCTCCGTGGTTTTCTCAAATATCTAGCCAAACGTGGGATTCACTCTCTTGATCCAAGTCTAGTTGACTTACCCCGCGCCGCCAAAAAACAGGTCACCTTTCTCCATTTCGATGAGGTCGAACGTTTGCTCGCAGAAATCCCCATCGATACCGAAACTGGTCTACGTGACCGTGCCATCATTGAACTACTATTCTCCGGTGGACTTCGTGTTTCTGAACTTTGTAACTTAAATCGTGACTCCATTAACCTCGCCCGTCGCGAGTTTATGGTTCGCGGTAAAGGTAAAAAAGACCGCCCTATCTTTATTGATCAAACCACCGCCGATCATCTTGAAGAATACCTTTCCGCCAGAAATGACACTCTTCCCGCTCTTTTCCTCAATAACTCTTCCAATCAAAATATACCTGACACCTCTGGTGATTTTCGCCGACTCAGTCCACGTTCGATCGAACGGATTATTCAAAAGTATGCCCGCCTTGCCGGCATCACCAAACACGTCACCCCCCACACCCTTCGTCACAGCTTCGCTACCGATCTTTTAATGAATGGTGCCGACCTACGCTCTGTTCAAAGTCTCCTTGGCCATGCCAATATTGCCACCACTCAGATTTACACTCACATCACTGATCCCCACCTTAAAGAAGTTCACGAAAAATTTCATTCAGAAACCAAAGACTAATTTTTTAGCCTCACGATTCCAATTCTACTAAACCCCGGTCTATGCCGCCACTACATAGAGATACAAAAGAATCTCTCTAGCAAACAGCAAGACCAGCCAAAACCCCATAATTAGATACGGACCAAATGGTACTCGCACTTTTTTCTTCTGCATAATTTTCTTCGCATTAAATCCTAGTGCCAACAAATTCGCTACAAAAAGTAACGTCAGTGACAGTTCGAATCTTCCCAAAAATAATACCGCCGCTAAAGCCAACAAATAATCCCCTCCCCCTACTAACCGTTCTTTTGAAATTTTATACATTAAAAAATATAGGCCCGGCAATACTAAAATACTACTCACTAAAGTAAATAAATCGTTCCTAATAACTTCACTCACCTGCCTAGTCGTCCCAGTTTGTACACTAAGCAATTTTGAACCAGGCAAATATCTTAACTCCGAGATTATCCCAAATCTCACCAGCTCATTCAAAATAAAGTAACCAACACCAAGACCTATCAACACATATAAAATCCAACTAGGTAACCGTTGCCATTTCAAATCATAAACCACTAAAATCCAAAATAATACTGCACTTACCATAAGAATTAATGCCCTTACTATAATCAACGGATTAGTAAAAATTCTCACCAGAAGCTCAATATCAAAATTCCGCCAGAAATCATAACCCCCTCCTTGCCAAAATCTCATTACATCCACTTGTTTAAAAAATAAGCTCAAAATTCCACAAAAAATTAATCCCATCGCCACTTCTGAAGCAATCTCAATTCCCCCAATCTTCTTTCCGCATTGCCGACAACGTCCCCTCTGTAATACCCATGACACAATCGGAATTAATTCATACCAAGCCAGTCGGTGATGACAAAAAAGACACTCTGAACGTCCACCAATCCTCTTC
>CAUVQU010000016.1:0-22461 GCA_963554175.1 uncultured Candidatus Saccharibacteria bacterium
GAACTCGAGACCCCTTCCTTACCATGGAAGTGCTCTACCACTGAGCTAAGGCGGCATTTTTCCGTGTTTTGATTATAACATAGACTACAATCTTACGGAAGTAGGAAAATTATTAGATAAAGAAAAGCCCCCGGAATGAACCGGGGGTAAAAGTTGGAAATGTTTTTTGGTGGGGCGGGGTTAGATAGTTTTCCATTCCTCAAGGTTTACTACCATGCGACTATCTTCAAAAGATAGACTGAATGGCATGTCGAGACCAAGACTCTCATAGAGATCCTCGACTTCTTGCTGGTCGGCCTCGAATATTTGGTTGTTGTGAACCACATAAAATGTGGGTTCGTAGTTATATCCAGAGCCTCCCCAGGTGACGCGGAAAACGTCGCCTTCATTGGCTTTAACTAGGACAACGTCCCAGTAGCCAATGCGACCGGCGTCGCCGTCAGCGCCGTTACCGCGAGCGATAAGTTCCACCTCTTGGTTAATAGGAGTCTTGATAACCCCATTGCCGCGGCGGGTATAACCGCGCTCAGAAGATAAGGCTAGATACATGTCCTTATCTTTACCGCGATTGATACGTGGTTTACCAGCCTTGGTGAGACCGATGGTGAGATAGGGTCTCAATCCGCCAATAGGTCCTTCTAGCCCGTGTGGAACTGGCAAGAAGATCTGCTGACGGCCACGGCCATGCTCACCAAGTGAGATGCCTTCTATAGTACCGAACTTGAGTTTCTTTGCTACTACCTCTGTTGTTTTATTTATAAAAAACATAAAAACCTCCTTCCCCTATAGGGGATGCGTCAATGCTCTTGAAGAATTAAGGGGATTTTCCCCGCATTGATTGCTACTCTAAGTAGTATAAAACCAACCAGAAATGATTAGCTTGATACTACTTAGAGTAACTTAAAAGAGGATCCAACTTTATTAAGGTACGAATGTCTTTTTTGACGCTATTTATTATGACATAAAACTTGATATATTTCAAGGTAACGAGTACATCGTTTGCTTAGAGTTGCTCCTTAAAATAGAACCGAAGTAGCGCCATTGATTCCCTTTATGCTTGGTGTTATGATATTATATATGAAGAGAGAATCTGCCCCTAATCGTATTGAGTCTGTATCAAAAATCTATGAATATGGAAAAGAAAACCTAGAGGGGTATGAGTATCTTGATCGATTTGAAGGATTAACTTTAAAGCAAGAAGCGCGCCTTGATGGGCTGATTGGGAAACTGTCAGAATTATATAGTAAAAGAAATGGGCAGTGGCTTTCGAACTTCTTAAAAGAAGAAGAGAGTAACGAATGGAACCGTGACTTCGAGACGGGAAATTTTACTTATATCGAAGACTTGAGAAAATCTGAGGTTCATAATGTTCATGATTTTGCAAGATGGTATGATTATGCGTTGCAGAGATATGCCAGAGAGTACTTTTTACCAGCAGCAAACCGACATGATGGAACATATATAAATGCAGTGCAGAAATTAATCTCGGACGGTGTATTGCCAGAGTCTACTACTCAGAAAATGTCTAGATTTGCCGAGCATAAAATAAAATATCGCGTGGTGGATGTTTTTCGGGAACGAGAGAATGCTGGTTGCTGCACATCGCTTGATATATATACGAAATTTCATGATAACAATAGTAGTTTTTATCCAGAGATTACCTACGCGATGGATATTGGTTTTGGGCCTAATATATTATCTTACGACGATGATGTTAGTAAATTAGACAATAATACATTCAAGCATGTCTTGGATCATGAAAAAACACATATTATTACGAGAAACATCTTTGAACCGGATTTTGAAGGCGATCGGAAGGATGATGTTTCTGAGGCAAACCGAATCATTAATGAAGCAAGCGTGGAGTGGCTAGCTCTACTCATGAATAACAGTGCGACATTGGGGCAGGCGTGTAATTCGGATATCCTTAGTGATGGTTTTAATGCTGATGCCCCATACTCGTTAGAGAGAAAAACTTTGGATGCGTTACTTCAGGAAGGCGACGAAAAAATCTCGCCAGAAACAATATTCTTGCTTTGCGGAAATGAAAATATCAATGATATTCGGGCAAAAGTCTTTAGTGAATTCCAAAAGGCTTATCCTGATGTTTCGACTGAACTTGATCTTGTTGATCGGATTCTTGAACGATTTAATTGGATTGAATACCAAGAAAAGCTGAAAAAGGAAGCCGAATAGGGGCTTCTTTATTACAAAAAAACTTCTTTTATTACAAAAAAATAAGACCCGAGTCGGTCTTAAAATGGTGCTGGAGGTAGGACTCGAACCTACGAAGGTGTAACCCGAGAGATTTACAGTCTCTTGTCATTGCCGCTAGACTACTCCAGCAATGCTAGGCTGTCGTTCGCACTCCGTCCTAGCGCACTCAAGGTATTTGGCTCGCGCCAAGCATACTTTGAATAAATGTATTATAGCAATTTAGAGTGGGTTTTTCAAGTTTTTCATGACAGATTTATAAAAAACGCCGGATTGATCCGGCGTATATTGTGTACCTTAGAATTTTTTATCGGACAACTTTTCTCTCCCAAGGATAGGGATAGTCTGTAACTTTGGATTGCCCAAAGAGTTTTTGAACACCCTGCATATAAAGCTGTGAGTCATTGGGGTCGGACATTGTTCCATGTTTGCAGTTAATATACTGAATATCTGCCTGCGGATAATAGTTCTCTATTGCTTGGTTGTCAAGAAATTGATCGAATCTACTCAAGAGAATTTTACGTGGTTGATTCTTTAGACGCATGCTTTCTGATGGCTTAAGATGCTTCATGTCATAGATTTGATCCGCAATTAAAGCAATCGAGTAATAATTATGGTCACATGCAATAACTGGGACAAATGACAACCACCCGAGGGCATACTCTAGAGCAAACAGAAATGGAGTACAGAAAGCGATAATCGTTCTATATTTCCGGTTAAGAAAACTATTGTAGGTACAAGGGTTGATAGCAATGACCTGATCAAATGTTTCTTCAATCGGCGCAACGATTTGATCGCCCAGTGAAATACTGACGGCAATGTTTTCGACTTTCTTCCCTGTCGCAGTTATTTCTTTGATGACCCTTGAAACCTTATCGAACAATTGGTTTGTATAGGCCTCTGCGTCGTAGCCAAAATTATCATACTGCATATAGTAGAGATGACAATTAGGCTTTAATAATTTGTCTAGAAAAACGAAGGATAGGATTGGTTCATTTAAGAAACCATGCGCCAGAAAATAATTTGTAACAGTATTATCTTTCTCGGTTGCTTCGTTTTTTATAGACCTGTAGACGAATTGCTTGACATGAATAAAACGTTCGTTGTCATTTTGCGAAAGTAGTCTATAAAACTTGTAAATTGCTGCGGTAGCCACATTGAGGGACAATATGACCATAATTAATAGTTTGATTGTCATTGTAATGACCTCCTTCTTCTAAGGTATTGTTAAGGTACAAAATATGGAAATATTATAATATGAAAACTATAATTAGTCAAAAAAGATACCCCTGATGGGGGTATCTTTTCGTTTTATTTTGTGCTCTTTTTATACTCTTGATATTTATCGGTCTTGATGGATTTTTGAAATTCAGTTTTTATGGTTTCAAGAATTCGATTTTGGGTTTTCGTGTCCGATTCGGAATAGCCAGAAAAAGTTTTATTGCCGATGATAAAATAGGGGACACCCTTTGGCGTTTCACCGAGAAATTTACCAAAGTTTTTCATAAGAGTGAGGTTGTCGGAATTCTTCCAGACTTCTAGTGTGTATAAGTTGGCCATTTTTTCTACTTCGGAGCGATGCTGATTGAAGAATTCGGCTAGATGCTTGCAGTGTGGACAACCGTCTCCCCAAAAGATATAAATATTTACCTTGTCTTCCGAGCTTTTAATGTCTGATTCGGTCATTTTAGCAAATTCGGCATTTGACCCTTGTGATGAGGTGGTATTTGTGTGGCCCTCTTTGGTATTGGAGGACTGATTAAGTGTATTACTTACGTAGATCATCATACTTAGTAAAAGAAGAGTAACTACGGAGACTATTAGGATAATAGTGTGTTTGTTGGATTTATTTTGCATTGAAGTATTTACCTGTATTATATAATTTACCATTATACTCGATATAGACAGAATAATTGCCACGAAGCCCATCTTTATTGATGTATTTTGTAACATTGATCCCATTTTGATTTTCGTCTTCAGAGAATACGTCTACGCAGAGAGCAGTGTATGGGTGCTTGCTGACGGGGACTTGATAAAGATTGGTGTAGAAATTGCGGTAAAGTCCAACACGTACGTTATCCTCTCGATGGAAACGTCCAGAAACCACGAGCCGATCTTCTTCATTTTTTAGCGTAATGTCGTGGCGTTTTAGGAAGTCTTGATCGACTTCAGTATTTGTGATGAAGCCTTGTCTTCTCTCTTCGGGGTCAGTGAAGTCGAGAGTACCAAGTTGCTTGGCGCCTTGCAGGGTATAGTTTACACCAGCATATGGATCCATTTTTTCGACACGGTAATTATTGGTTAGAATATGTAGTTCAAAAATGACTTGATTATTCAGTAGTTCCACTGTATTTGATAGAAGCTCGACGTGGCCGGTAGTGAGGCCGGCAGGCTGGTTTGAGGGGGTGCCATTTGATTTGACGATGCCACCAGAATGAACTAGGTAGTGGTTTTGGCTTAGTAAGTCAAAATCTGAAATGTATGGTGAATAAAAATCGCTTCCCCGTTCTTTGCCATATTGCCAAACTTGTTCGACGGTTTTTTGCGCTGTGTCTATCTTATAGATTACGGCTCGCGAGTATGAATTGCTAGCTTTAATGTAGGACTCTGGGTTCTTGGATTTATTATTGCCATTATCAAAGAGTGTGAGATATCCGTCTGGGGTGATTTTTGCGGCGTGTTGACTCCATTGGTATTCAAAATTCTGTCCAATAGGCTTGAGGAAATATTTCTGGTAGAAAGAGGACCAATTTGTGGGATCGCCTAAAATCCAGTTAATGTCGGTGGTAGTATAGTTGATGCTAATTACAGCATCTTGGTGCCGACCTGATAAAATTAATGAGTCAGAGTTTTTATCATAGTAGACAGAATTGTTGTGAAACCAGTCATATTCGGTCCAATTCTCGTTTTTACCATCATCTTTTTTGAGAATCTTTTGAAGGTCAATTTTTTTGACGATTTGGCCAGTTTTACGATCTAGCTCTACGATATAATCTTCGACAGTATGGTTTTGGCTACTAAAATTATTGGAAGCTACTATTAGATTGCCATTTTCTAGCTCAAAATAATCATGATGATAACCGCCAGGTAGTGAATATTCAGCATAAATTTTACCTAGTAAATCAATCTCATAGAGACCGGTCATATAGTATGGTGGATTAACTAAGCGTTCAGTGCTAATAAGAAGATGACCGTTATTTAATTTTGTGTTTTCCCAAAGCGCGGTATTTTTAAGGTACCACCTAAGGTCACCATTAATATCATAGGCGGTCATATAATTATTTTTTGTGGCTGGACTGAAGAAGTAAAAATCTGAGCTTAATTTGGATTTGTCAGAGCTAACTAGGGTAGCTTTTGGGAGATTTTCGGGAAGAGGTTCAGTTTTAATCTCAAACTCTCGATCAATGGTTTCAACAATATTTTTTAGATTTGGTTGACTCTCTTTTTGGAGTTCTTGGTTTATTTCGTGATTGACTGGAGTAAACTGATTTCCGACTTCAGTGATATGTTCAGATTCGTATTGCTCAAGTTTTTTGGCGGCGCTATTTTCATCGATTACGTTACCAGTACGAGCAATTGAAGCGTCAGTTTTTTGCTCACCAGTTTTGACAGGAGTCTCATAAGTGATCCTAATTTTATTGGTGGTATCTGGATATAGTCCATAGATTGGGAGGTAATGCTTCTTGGCCTTAACAAAATCATGGGAGAGGGTGGTTTTTGAATCTTTTCCTAGGATGGTGACGGTTGGAGAAACTTCATCTTCGGTTTCAAAGATGATCAAAGCAGTTAGAGGTGAGGTTTTGTAGGGGTTTAAAATTATATTAGGATTTTTTATGGTGTAGCCTGTGGAAGTAAAATCTTTCTCGTATTCTTTTTGTAAGGCTATTTGACTTGGACTAAGTTTGATGAGGTCGGTATTTTCACCACGATTACTGAGATAGGCGAGACAAAAAACGAGTGAAATAAAAACCACGAGAAAAGCCATGAAATGTGCGGTAAAATAGGTTGGTCTTTTGAATTTCTGTGTCAAACGAACGCGAATTTTGGAATTTTTTGTTTGTTTTTGTTGCTTTAGCTTAAGCGAAAGATCTGAAATAGTTTCAGTCCGCTCATTACGAGTACCTGTATTACTCATGACCACCTCCAGTTATTTATATAATTTTAGCATAAAAGATTAAAAAAATAAAAATAGAGTTCTTCGAACTCTTCTTTTTTATTTCTCCTCATGGAGCCGTGTGTCGGCTCTGCCCCGACGACCTGCCGCTTACAAGGCGGCTGCTCTACTAACTGAGCTAACACGGCTTATGAGTTTATTTTAACAGAGATTTTTTATTATCACAAGTGGTATTTGTAGCTTTTCTCTATTTTAATTTTAGATACGGATGAATACTATAAAGTATATCTCAATTACTATTGGATGACGCGTGGACGATTATTGGAATGATGATTGTTTGATGTGGTAGTGCTGAGCTTTTTCTGTCTGAGGGTGGTATTATTGATCTCATTTGTTGCGGACACGGCTTTGTTCTTTATTGATTCTTGTGCGGAGCGATTTTTGTGGATGGAAGAGATAGCAGCTTTTTTGATAGCGTTAATCGGAGTACTGGCACGAGGGTAGATGATTTTTGGCTGCGGACGTGGGCGAACCCTGGCTGGCTCTTTAACTTTTTTCTCTTTCTTTTTTGTCTTTTCAAGTTCAGCTTTTTTTAATGCATCCTCGGCGATTTGCTGTTCAATGCGTGCGGTGGTAATATCAATATTTTCTTGATCCCCCGCCTCTTCGTAGATACTAAGAATTTGCCTTAATGTTGTAGTAGATTTATCAAGATTGTAGGCCGATTCAAGAGCTTCAATGGCAGCTTTTTTGTGGCCGAGCTTCTCTTCGGCTTTTGCTAAAGCGAGGAAACGAGCAGCTACTGTACTATCGAGTTTGAGTGCTTGTTGGAATGCCATGGAGGCTTTTTCGTAGGAACCGGTTTCAAGATAGATTAATCCCACATTATGTAATGACATTGGATTATTATCAAGAGATTGTGCAATTTCAAAACATTCGATGGCTTCGTCAAAATTTTGCGCCTTAGCATAAAGAATACCGAGACGGTTATATGCTGCAGCGTTGGTTTCGTCGAGTTTTAAGATAGTGAGGAGGGCTTTTTCCGCACGAAGGGTTTTACGGCTGTTCATACTGTCTTTGGCAATAGTCCAGAGCTTCTTGATCTCTGCATCGTATTTAGTGTTCTCCTTGTTGGAAGACTTTTTGATAGCAAGAACTGGCTCGAAAAATGCGAGAAAGATGGCAAAACTTAAAATCAGCAATGCGCCTAACATATTGTCTTATTTTAACATATTTTGATCGATTTAGAAAATTTTAGATTAAATTTGCGAGAAGTTGTAGCTTCTTATTGCCATTTTTAGAGATATTTTGATATGTCAGATCTAGTCCTGTAACTTTTTTTAAGAAAAGTTGATTGTTGGTTTTATAGAAGGACTTATATGCAAGCTCAATGGTGGTTTCAATGACTTTCAGGATAAATGTTTTATCATTATCAGGATCTGGATCATATTTTTTGGGTTTTCTTTTTACGAGCTCTTCTGCTAGATGTACAAGTTGGTCTTTGTCGGCGACTAGAAGTTTTTTAGCGTAGTCTAAAATTTCTGGAGGAACGTCTGGAGGCGATACGAGACTACCAGTGATCTTTAGATAAAAAAGCATGGCCCTTGAGCGTATGGTGGGGAGCAATTGAAAAGGTTTTTTGGTGAGAAGTAAGATATGAATATGTTCACCGGGTTCTTCAATGGTTTTTAGTAAGACATTGCTTGATTTTTCGGAAAGAAGTTCGGCGTGGCGGATGACAAGATAAAGCTCTTTGGTCTGTTTATTTCTGGTGAGCTGCAATAATTCCCTAACTTCGTCAATTTGTGAGTCGATTGAATCCGCATTAAGAGATAGCGACACTTGAGGCGCAAGATTAAGCTCGATGTCTGGATTAACTGCAAAAATAGTGGTAGAGAAAGCACGGGAGATTTGAGGGATTTTTTCTAGTGAATCAATAAACATCTTGATTCTATTGTAGCGTAAAACGTGTTGAAGAAATGGTTTTTAATCGAAGAGATTAAATTCTGGAGGGAGTGGAGCTTCAAAAATCTGTCGATTACTGGTGGGAATGGTAATTTCAAGTGCCTTGGCATGGAGGTAGAGTCGATCGGTGGAATCTGGCTTTGCTGAACCATAGACGCGATCCCCGATAATTGGTGTACCTAGATATTTGAGATGGACACGTAACTGATGAGTGCGACCAGTGGTTGGTTTAAGTTCGATTAATGAATAAGTTTTTCCCTCTTTAAATTCATGTCCAGAGAAATCGGAGTTTGCGAAAATTTTTTTGAGCTTCAAAAGATCCGAGTGAGTAAATTTCTTGGTTTTTAAGACTTGGTAAAAAGTCTCAGATTCTTTACCGCCAGCCTCTACAATAAAAGTGGTTGGGTGTTTGAGATTTCTGGCAATGGGAAGATTAATGACGGCAGTAGTTAATTTTGGGCAACCCTCAACAATGGCATAGTAAGTTTTGTGGGTTTTTCTATCTTGGAATTGTTTTCTTAGGAGCGTTTGAGTGGAAGCATCTTTAGCAAGAATAACAATACCGCTAGTGTCGCGATCTAAGCGATGAACAAGTAAGCCAAAATCTTCTAAGGTTGGCTCAAGACAGTAATCACCTTTGGCCATACTGAGTAAACCGGCTGGCTTATCGAAGACCACTACATGTTCATCTTCATAAATTGTGGTAGGGCGAACTTTATCAGCTTCTTGTTGTTTTAGATTGGCATTTGTAAGGGTTTTCGGGAGGATTAATTCAATAACTGAATCTTCGGTGAGTGGCGTATTTGGCTTGGTGGCTACCTTGCCGTCAACCTGGACATAGCCAAGCTTAATGAATGATTGAAGGGTGTTGCGATTGTAATCTGGGTATTTCTCAACAAGGGTATGATCTAGGCGAATACGTGGTTTCTTGGTATCTCTTTCCGTCAAAACAAGATCGCCATTAATAACGCGAGAAAGTGAGGGCTTACTAAATTTTTTACCAGTTCGATACATTGCTTATATTATAATATATTTATATTTAAAATCAAGCTTAAGCTACCTGAGACCAATAGATTTTTGCACCTTAAAGAGTGTCTGATTGGCTTTTTGTGTAGCATAAGCTTCGCCTTCAGCTAATAGGTCAAGAATGGTTTGATCAGGAATATTGTCGGCTTTTGTCTGAAAATCAGAGAGGAAATTCGATACCGTGCTTGCTACTTGTTTTTTGAAGTCTCCATAACGACTTTGATTGGACCATTTTTCAATAACAGTAGATAGTGGCTGATCGCTAAGTAATGCTTCAATTTGTAAGAGATTGGAGATACCTGGTTGATTTTGGAAATCAAAATTGATATTCGCCAAAGAATCGGTGGTGGCGGACATAATTTTCTTAGCGGCCTGTGCAGGGGTATCTGACATCATAATTTTACTATTATCAGAATCGCTGGATTTACTCATTTTCTTTTCTGGATTCTGCAAATCGCGGATACGAAGACCAGAAGGAGTGTCTTTATCTTGATTACTGAAAGTATTACCCAGTGTCTCCATGAATTTAATTTGATCTGTGGTTTTTTCGGGAATTGTAAAAATTTCACCATACTTACGGTTGAAACGTTCTGCAATATTGCGTGTGAGTTCTAGATGTTGGAATTGATCTTCACCGACTGGAACAAAGTTAGCGTCATAAAGTAGAATATCGGCGGCCATAAGAATTGGATAATTGAAGATGCCAACGTTGGTTGAACTGTCGTTATTTTGACTTTTTTCTTTGTACTGAGTCATGCGTAATGCTTCACCCATTGAGGTGTAGCAATCGAGAATCCAGCAAAGTTCAGAGTGCGCAGGAATGTAAGATTGGCGGTAGATATGAATATTGGGATTAATTTTGAGGCCAGCCGCAAGATAATATTTTAGTTCGCGGATAGTGTTTTGTTGTAGATTTCCATCGATGCTACTAATGATTGAATGTAGATCAGGGATAAATATATTAACGTGATGAGTCTCAGAGTATTTATTGGCTAAACGCGCCATGGGAAGAAGGGCGCCTAGAAAATTTCCGAGGGTTATTTCGGAATTAATGCGAATGCCAGTGAGAATTGTTTTCATAGTTTCTCCTTGTGGAAGTTAATTAATCTTGATAGAAGAATGGATGTCCACTACTATAGAAAATTATACTTTAAATCTTGGGCTTGGCAAGTTTACTATAATTTATAGATTTTAATTTCGGGATAAGGGCTAATAGACAATAAAGCTTAGATAAAAAAGCCTCTATAAAAGAGGCTAAAACGAGTGAATTTATTGGTTATGCAGGTTCTTTAAAAAGTGGGATAGTTCTATTATTGTTCTCCTTGATGTTGGCCAGTATGTACTGGTGACGGAAACGATCAATGATGTCCATGATGGATAGCCCAGCTTCGTGATCACCGTCAAATTTTACAACCAGAGTATAGCCATTTGGTGCGCCTTGCAATTCTATGAATTTACAATGGTAGCCGATTAGCATGGACCTGAGGTTGCTTTGGTTTCTTCTTGATACTTCCACATTTGCGATTAACTTCATACGCATATAATTCACCTCCTAAGGTACTCCCCGTTTTGTCAGTAGTATATCAGATATATAGGAAATAAAAAAGATCTGATTTTGCAGATCTTAGGATATGGTGGAGCATAAGGGATTCAAACCCTTGACCTCATCAATGCGAATGATGCGCTCTATTAGCTGAGCTAATGCCCCACATATCTTTAGTATACTATAAAATCTAGTTTTCGCGGATGGCTTTAATAATTTGGCGTAGATTTGGCTTAGTGCCATACATTAAAACACCGACGCGATAGATTTTTGCAGCAATAATGCCAATTAAGCCGGTTGAAACTAGAAGGATGATAATTGAGCCAAGAATCTGGATAAAGGGGACTTCGCTCATGGCAATGCGAGTAAACATGGCCATAGAAGAGGTCAATGGGAAGAAGGAGAGGAATTGCATGGTGGGATTGTTAATGTCGGTAGAGTTCATGGCTGATGAAGTAATAACAAAACCAACGGCGAAAATCATCTGGACAAGTAGGAGAGCAGAGGACATATCTTCAACTTTAGAGACGGTAGAACCCATAGCGCCGAAGAGGAAGGAGTAAATTAGGAAGCCGAGAATGAAGAAAATAATAGCGTAGACTACTAGTGAGCCTGGAATATTGAAAAGGATGCCAACGAGAGGGTTCTTCTCAAAATAGGAGGCGTTGTATTGGTAGGAGAGGATAGCGAAGCCAAAGATGACTAATAGTTGAGAAAGACTGGCGGTAAAAGCGGCCATGATTTTACCAAACATTAAAGATGCTGGCTTGGCGCTAGTAATTAAGACTTCCATGGCGCGTGAGGTTTTTTCGGTGATAACACTCATGGCAACTTTTTGGCCAAAAAGCATTATAACTAGGTAGAGAACAAAAGTCATGATGTAGGCGTACCAGAAGTTCTTGCTGCCTCCTTCGTCGATATTCTCTATCTGATGATTGATGGTAAGGTCCTGAAGACCAGCAATCTGGGAGGCACTGAGGCCATGTTTTTGTAGATAATTACTAGTATAGAGTCTTTTTAGTGTCTCGTTCATGATTTCAATGTTTGGATCTTCTAGCAAGGCAACATTAGTGAGATAGGTGAAGGATTTTAGGTCACTACTAACTAAGAAGGCAGAGGAGACAGTCTGGTCTTTTAGCTGCTTTTTAATTTTGTCCGTATCGTCGTATGTAATTTTGACATCTTTCTGTGGAAAACTACTTATAAATGCAGGTAGTAAGGATTCAAGATCTTCACGATCCGATTTTATAAGGATGACAGTTTTCTGCTCTTCGTTTGAGTGAGATGATTCGTTGGTCTTAATAGCTGCCTGGATTCTTGGCATAGAGAGTCCGCCAACTACGAGTAGGGTGAGAACCAAAGTGGTAATTAAAAAAACCTTATCTTTAAAATACTTGGTTAGTTCGTGTGTAAAAATTGTGAGAAATTGTTTCATATTAGGCCCTTTCATTACCTTCAGATTGTTTAATTTCAGCGATTTCCTTTTCGTCGCCTGCGTATTCGACAAAAATGTCGTTCAAGGTTGGCTCCATAATACCGATACTATCAATATCGTATTCCTTGATTAGTTTTTGCATCATCTTTTGTTTATCTTCCGGTTTCTTGAGATGTAATATAATATTTCCGAAATTATCTTTCTCGGCTTGCTCTGGGAAGGTGTCTAAAATTTGCTTTTCATCCTTAGACGAGATTAGGAGTTTGTCTCGCTGATAGCTCTGCTTGATCTTCTTTATGTTGCCCGAGATCATGATTTCACCATTTTTAAGGATTAAGATATCATCACAAAATTCCTCAATGTAATTCATTTGATGACTGGAGAAAATAACAATCTTATTCTGTTTGACTTGCTCTTTAACCACGTTTTCTAGAAGTTTGGCATTGACTGGATCGAGGCCAGAAAATGGCTCATCAAAAACTACAATATCTGGATCATGAGCGATACTCGAGATGAGCTGGATCTTTTGTTGATTCCCTTTTGAGAGCGTGTCAAGACGTTTGTCTTTATACTCAGTCATATTGAGAAAATCGAGCCAATAGTTAACTGACTTGATGGCATCTTTTTTATCCATTCCTTTTAGTGTTGCAAAATAAATAAGCTGGTCAAAAATTTTTTCTTTAGGATAAAGACCGCGCTCTTCCGGAAGATAACCAAAACTGACGGTTTGATAATTGATTGGTTTGTCGTCGACATAAATTTCGCCCGAGGTAGATTTAAATACATTCATCAAGATACGGATGGTAGTGGTTTTTCCGGCCCCGTTGCGGCCAAGTAGACCAAAGGCATGCCCACTTTTTACGGTGAAACTGATATTATTAAGCGCAGTTTTTTGCCCGAAGATCTTTTTGATATTTTTAAATTCAAGTTTCATTAATAGCTTCCTTTTTTTAATTATTTATAATGGCGGGTACTGGAAATTTTAGGGATAATTCAATAACTGCTTGATGGATTTTGTTTAGTTGATTTTGGATGTCAGGTTGGTTCAAACCTTCTTCGTTTTTTGCTTTCAGGCAGAGATCCATCACTTGTTTCATCCAGTCTGCAATCTGCTGCATTTCGGACTCTTTCATGCCACGTGTGGTGATGGCTGGAGTACCAAGACGGACACCCGAAGGACGGAAGGCGCCACCTTTATCGCCTGGCACAGCATTAGCGTTTAGAGTAAGTCCAACGAGATCGAGGGCGCGTTCATAAAATTTACCGTCAATGCCGAAACTTTTTTGGACATTGATTAGGATGAGATGATTATCGGTGCCGCCGCCTTGTAATGTAAAACCGTGCTTGATTAAACTATTCGCTAAGGCTTTTGCATTGAGGACGATTTGTTTAGCGTATTCTTTAAAGCTCGGCTGTAGGGCCTCAAGGAAGGAAACGGCCTTAGCAGCGATTGTATGCTCTAGCGGACCGCCCTGGGTACCTGGAAAGACTGCACGATCAATAAGGATAGGAATATTTTCTAAAGTATGTTCAGGCTTTTTGAGGGGGGAGGCGACATTGCCGTTGGAAAGAATAAGTCCGCCACGAGGCCCACGTAAAGTTTTATGAGTAGTGGTAGTCATAACGTGAAAACCGTAATCTAGAGGGTTGGGGTGAACGCCGCCGGCGATTAGTCCTGCAACGTGAGCCATGTCGGCCATGAGGAGGGCACCAACTTTTTGTCCGATTTTGGCGATGCGCTTGAAATCTGGAATTTTCATGAATGCGGAATAGCCGACTAGTATAATTTTTGGTTGTTCAGTTTCGGCGAGACGCTCAATTTCTTTGTAATCAAGATCACCATCATCAGTAGTGCCATAAGAGATAAAATTGTAGATTTTGGCAGACCTAGTGACTGGAGAACCATGAGTGAGATGGCCACCGTGGCCAAGATTCATGGCAAGAATTTTATCACCAGGCTGGCACCAGGCAAAGTAAACAGCTTCATTAGCATTGGCGCCAGAATGTGGCTGGACATTGGCGTGATCAGCATGGAAAAGCTTCATGGCCCGTTCGATGGCGAGACGCTCAATGCGGTCAACATTAGTTTGTCCGCCGTAATAGCGATAGTTTGGAAGGATTTGTTGTGAGATTTGATCTTCGTTCCAGTGGAAATTAACATCTGGTTTACGTTCTTGAATTTGTGTTTCTTGCCAACTTAATCCTTCGAAGGAGGGGTAACCTTCTGAGTATTTATTGGTAAGAATGGAACCCATAGCCTTTAAAACATTAGCGGAAACGTAGTTTTCGCTCGGGATTAATTCGAGCCCTTCGGCTTGGCGAACTTCTTCCTGCTTTATTAAATTAAAGATGGGGTCTTCTTGTGTATTATGAGAAAAATTTGACATAACTATATCCTATTTAAAAATTTATGAACGTTTTTGGTATAAGTTATGGATATAATTTAGATCATGAACACCTTCCTTGTCTTTAATTATATCACTGTTCTGGCCGAGTTTGATGACCGTATATTTTGATTTATCAAAGTCCGGAAAATAAACGTCGGCTTCAGAATCTTCACCGTCTACTTCGGTCAGATAAATCTTGTCACAGTATGGTAAGAATTGTTGATAAATTGAGCCACCACCGATAATGAAATATTCCTGGGAATCATTTTGATGATCTTTGATGAACTGGTTTAGGTCATGTAGGACTGTGACTTCTTCGGGGAAAGTTGGCTCTTCGTCTGGTGAAAGTACATAATGTTTTCGACCAGGAAGGAGCCTAGGGAGACTGAGGAAAGTGGTGCGCCCCATGACAACTGGGTACCCCATGGTGGTTTGTTTGAAGAATTTTAGGTCCCCAGGGATATTAAAAACTAAACCGCCTTTTTTGCCTAATTCACGGTTTTTGCCGATAGCTGCAATAATACTGAAACTCATGTATGCTCCTTTGAAAAATATTAATTACCTTAAAAACTATTCTGTGACCGGCATAATAATGCGACCCTGATGTTTATAGTCAATTAATTGAATGTCTTTTAATTCCTTGGAATTATCAAACTTGAAGAAGTCGTGAATATCTGGATTAATATAGAGAGCTGGTGCTTTGAAGAGTTCACCGTCTTTTTCGATTTTCTCATCCCGACGCCGCAACTGCTCCTCGATACCTGGTATTTGATTTTCATAGATATGAGCATCATTAATCACATAGGTCATTAGACCTGGTTTTAGATTGCAGACTTTGGCGATAAGATGACAGAGTACGGCATACTGGGTGACATTGAATGGCATTCCGAGGGGAACATCGTTTGATCTTACGGTAACGATGAGATTGAGTTTTTGGTTGTTATCTGAAACACTCCATTGAGTATTCCAAACACAAGAAGGGAGGGCAGCGGTTTTGATCCATTCATTTTGCCATAAGGACATAATCATGCGGCGATTGGTGGGATCGTGTTTAATAGTTTCAATTAGACCTTGAGTTAATTGATAGCGATTAACGATCCAACCATAGGCGGTACCGATGGTGTGGGCAAATTCTTTGCCAAAATGTTTGCCTTGATAATTTCCTTCTGTGTCAATTTCCCACTCGTTCCAGATTTTAATTCCACGTTCTTGTAGCCAACGTACGTCGTTGCTTTGAGCTTGGTAGAACCAGAGCATTTCAAGGACGGCGGTTTTAAAGGCGACAAATTTGGTGGTGAGGATGGGAAATTCTTCTGATAGATCGAATTGTAATATCTGGTGTGGAAGACGAATGGTAGTTGTAGGCTTGATGGTCTGAGCTAGATGATTTGGAAAATTAGACTGGATATCTTGACTAATTTTTTGATCAAGAACTTTCGGGTTTGTAGTGACACGTTCACCAGTGGTGAGAATTTTTTGACATAGCTCTAGATATTGCTCGTCGAACTTGCTCATATGACCTCCATTTTTAATTAGTATAGCATTCGGTTTAGAAATAAAAAAGCCCCAGCAAAGCTGGGACTAAGGAAGGTATGTATTATAGGGCAAGTAATCTAGCTTTTTTAGATTTCCATTGATCAAACCATTCGCCACGTATGTCAATGACTGCTGCTTTTAATATTTTGTAAAATATGTCGTAATAGTAGCAGTTATGTTGATGCATAACGAGACTGGCGGCAAAAATGTCTACTAGGGTTTCACTGCCCATAATTTCAGCTATTTTCTCTTCCCCCTCAGATATATGATGATTGTACTTACTGTGCAAGACGCCATAATACCCGGATGATTCGTAGATGAGACCACGCAGGATCGCGTCAAGCTTATCTGCTAACTTGCATAGATCACGGAATATTCTATCCTCTACTGAAAGCGTATCAGGATCTTGAATGTAGATTTTAAAATCCCTCAGAATCTGCTTACGAAGCTTGCGTTTTGCGTATTTTAACCTTTTCTTCAAGCAGGCGTATTCCTTGTTGTCGGCATCAGGATCCCTAAGTAGATTGTCAGGTATATCACCGTTCTCTGTTTCACCAAGATCGTGATACTGCATAAAAAGTATGGCACGATCAAGGATACTCTTGTCGATTTTTTTACCATACCTGTCACGAATTTGTTGGAGTAAAGCTACTGCTCCAAACGAATGTTGTGACAATGTTTCTGGACATAAAGCCTGATCTGAATGCATTTTCTTGGCAGCCCCATAATTTATGAAACCGGAGCGTGGAAATTGATCCATTTTTCTAAAATTGAAATAGTGTCTCCAGATTAGGTCTGGACGTTTTTTGGATTTTTCCCTTCTCTTCATCTCATGATATTGCTTAGGTGGAAGACCACAGAAGTCATCATCTGGAGCTAATTTGATTTTATTTGGATCGTAATTCACTTTTTGCTTTTCGCTATCTGTCATATCAGATACCCCCTTTTCTGAAAACTCGGTTGTAGATACATCCTGATTTGATGTATCTCTGTAACTTATAAATATCGCGTCACCAGAATTCATGACTACGATGTCAGTGCCTTGTTCAGGCGTTAATAAGTAGAGACTAAATTCACCACTGTTGCTAAAATCTATAAAATAATACATAAGATTCCTCCTTTTTAATGTACTTAAGACTCAATAGAAACATCAAGCTTTAGCTTGCTTTCCTCGTGTATTATCTCTGGTATTATATAACTCATAAGCTTTAATCGCAAACATAACCAGGACGATTTTTATGTTTGACTCGAAAGTTTTTAAGCTTGATTTTTTATAGAAATGATATTAGAATATCCCCTAACTTATTGTTCTTTAAAAAAGGAGGTTTAGCTATGGAGAAGAAGGTTTTATTGTCTGAGGATGAAACTGTAAAGACAATCAGTACATTTTTAAGAGGTTTTGCAAGTACTGGAACACATGTGCAGACATTGACGGCGCTTGGCTATGCGAGGTCAAAACATGCGGGTCAGATGAGACGGTCGGGAGACCCATATATCTTGCACCCTCTTAAAGCGGCAACTTTTGCCATTTCAAATGGGATTACGGACGATGTTTTAATTGCTGCTATTATATTACATGATGTGCCGGAGGATACGATGACACCGATCACGGAATTACCATGTAATAGTGAAGTAAAGCATGCGGTAGAATTAATGACTTATCGTCGCTGTGATGGTGAGTCTAAATTGTCGGCAAAGCGCAGATATTACAACGGCTTGATGGAGAGTAAATATGCGCTTTTATGTAAGGCGTATGACAGAGTGAATAATCTGTGGACCTTATGCGATCTCTCGCGAGAGTCGGTGGTAAAAAATATATATGAAACCGAATTCTTCCTGATGCCACTTTTAAAGGACGGGAAAGAATTGTGGCCAGAATTTGCAAACCAAATTAGTGGGCTGAGGGATATTTTTCGGGGGGCTATTTATTTTTACTCAAAGACTTATAACTTTGAGATACCAGATCAAGAACCTAGTGACGATGAGTGGTCAAAGATTCTTGGGGAGTGACGGGAGACATAGAGGTCTCCCTTTTTTAGATATAATAAGTTGGTTTTTAAATTAATGTAGCTCATTAGTAGATACTTTCCAGATATTTTTCTGAATTTATGTTATAATGAAAATATCGGGGTATTAGCTCAGCTGATTAGAGCGCTTCGCTGGCAGCGAAGAGGTCAGGAGTTTGAATCTCCTATACTCCACCAGATTGTTTTTAAAACTCACCGTTATGGTGAGTTTTTTATTTTTACTGTGGTTATCTTTATTTTTTTACTTTATTTTTTGTGTGACCCTTTAAAAACAAATAATTTTGAAAAGAGATAGTTTAAAACTACGGTAATGACATTGCAAAGTAATTTCCAGATCAATTTATTATGATGAAAATGATCGACCATGAGCCACATAATGAAAACTTCCACAAAGAGGGTAATAATTCTAGCAATTAGAAAGTTGATTATCTCTTTTGTGGTTTCCTTTCTGGACTTATTTTTGCTTTTAAAAACCCAAATTTTATTTGTGACAAAAGCAAAAATAACAGCAATGATCCAAGCGATAACGGTGGCCGGAATGGTCTCGACTGCTGTGAATCTTGAGAGGGCCCAGAAAGAAACTAGGTTTATTAAGGTTGTAAGTACACCGAAAAATAAGTAGGCAATGAAGTGTTCATATTTTAGAATGAAATTCTTTAAATCCTTAATTGAAGTAAAAGCTTTAAGTAGGTCTTTTAACATAAGTTTATTATATCACTAGACAAAAAATACCCCAAATGGGGTACTCTTTGTCCAATTTACGTAAATAATTAACGCTTGGAGAACTGTTCGCGCTTTCTTGCGGAGCGAAGACCGTATTTTTTACGTTCTTTCTCGCGAGGATCACGCTTGATGAGGCCAGCTTTCTTAAGAACTGGACGTAGGTCAGGAAACTCTAGGGTAAGAGCTTTAGAGATAGCTAGTTTAATAGCATCGACCTGACCAGCAAGACCACCACCTGATACGAGGATGGTGATGTCAAACTCTTTTTGCTTACCAGCAAGAGCTAGTGGATCAGTAACCTCGGCAAGAAGTGATTTGTTGCCTGAAAGGTAGTCAAGAGCAACTTTATTGTTGATGGTGATTTCACCTTTACCCTTGAATAGACGAGCACGGGCGGTTGCAGCTTTGCGACGACCAAGACCGTAGGAATATTTGGTAGTAGCCATTATTTGATCTCCTTTGGATTCTGAGCAGCGTGAGCATGTTCAGCGCCATTAAAGACGCGGAGACGAGCTAAACGATCTGCTGCAAGCTTATTTTTTGGCATCATGCCCTTGACAGCTTCTTTAAGAGCGTAAGAAGGATCTTTTTCGATAACTTCTTCAAGTCTTAATTCTCTTAATCCACCTGGGAATCCACTGTGGCGATAGTATTTTTTATCAACCATCTTGTTGCCAGTAACTTGAATGTTCTTAGCGTTAATGACAATGACATAGTCACCATTATCAACATGTGGAGTGTAGGTAACTTTTGATTTACCCATAAGTTTGTCGGCGATGACGACGGCTAATTTTCCAAGTGGAAGAGTGCTGGCGTCAATAACAAACCATTCGCGTTTGATTTCTGCGGTTTTTTGGCTAAAAGTTTTCATTACTTAGCCTCCTTTTTGAGGTCGAGATTGATGGAATCAACAAAGGAGATGGTGGCCATTTCGGCGTGATCACCTTTTCTGAAGCCAGTGCGTTCGATTCTTAGATAACCTGAATTACGCTTGATTTGTGGTGCAATTACATCCATTAAGAGATCTGCAGCTTCGAGGTTATCGAGGCGGGAGATGAGGAGGCGACGATTTGCGAGGCCACCTTTCTTAGCGATTGTAACTAATTTTTCGGTACCACGACGCATTTCTTTAGCGCGGGCAAGCGTAACGGTAATTGCTTGATATTTGATCAGAGAACACATCAGCCCACGTAGTAGAGCCCTTCTCTGGTCGGTTTCACGGCCGAATTTACGACCTTTGTATCCGTGGCGGTGCATTTAAATATTTAACTCCGTTAACTTTTGTTTAACTTCGTCAAGCGCCTTTTGTCCGAAACCTTTAAGTTCTTTGAGGTCGGTGTCTGAGAGGACAACGAGATCGCGGATGGTACGAATTTCGTTATTAACAAGTGCGTTGGCGGTACGGGCGGAAAGGCCAAGCTCTTCAATTGGGAGCATAAGACCTGCATCTTCCGCTTCTTCTTTTGAACCTGGAGCAGGTGCTGATTCAACAACAGTGCTTCCGGCAAAAGCTTTATATTGGTTGAGGAGGATAGCGGCAGCTTCCTCGAAGGCTTCTCTTGGGGTAATGGTGCCATCAGTCTCGATAGTAAGAGTTAATTGATCCAAGTTGGTATCTTGTCCAACACGAGTCTTATCTACATCGAAACGAACACGCAAAACTGGGGTGAAGACAGCATCAAGTGCGATCATGTCGCTGTGAATACGTTCTTCACTAGCAGCTTCGATTGGAAGATAACCACGTCCTGATTCAACGATGAAATGCATCTTAAGAGTGTAGTTTGGATCGTCGATGTGGCAGATAACCTGGTTAGGGTTTGCGATTTCGACATCGCCAGTGAGTTTAATGTCACCAGCAACAACACGTGCATCACCATCTTTTTCAGTTTGATCGCTGCCTTTAATCTCAAGAGTAAGTTCTACTGGAGCGTCAGTGTGACACTTGAAGCGAATATTCTTAAGATTTAGCATGATGTCAATGACATCTTCACGCACGCCCTCGATAGCAGTAAATTCATGAGTGGTGCCTTCAATGCTGAAAGAAGTGATGGCAGCACCTTTGATGCTTGAGAGTAGAACACGGCGTAGCGAGTTTCCTAAAGTGTGACCATAGCCGTGATAGAGCGGCTTGATAACAAATGAGGCGCTACTAGCGGACAATTCGTTAACTTCTGCAAGATTTGCTTCGTGAATTACTTTTGTTGTCATTGTTCTCCTTAGCGTGAGTAATACTCAACGATTAGTTGTTCATTAATGCCGGCTTCTGCTTCTTCGCGTTTTGGTGTACCGGTGATTTCAATCCTCATTTTTTTAGCATCGGTTTTTAACCAGCTGAGTGGCTGAGCTCCAGATGCAGCAACAGTATTCTCAAGATTTTTGAAGTATTCTGACTTGACTGATTTTTCACGAACTTCTAGGACGTCGCCAGCTTTAAGGCGGATTGATGGAATATCAATACGACGGCCGTTGAGTAGGAAGTGACCGTGAGAAACGAGTTGACGAGCTTGGCGACGGGTGGTCGCAAAACCTGCACGAAAGACAACGTTATCTGCGCGGCGTTCGAGGAACTCAAGGAGGTTTTGGCCAGAAAGACCTTCGGCCTTCTGTGCTTCCTTCATGAGCTTAGCGAACTGTTTTTCTAGTAGACCATAGAGACGGCGAACTTTCTGTTTTTCACGTAGCTGGGTAAGGTAGAGACTACCACCACGAACACGCATGTCACCGTGTTGACCTGGAATACCAGATTTTTTTGCCATAATCTTATGGGCTTTTGGTGCGAGGGCAAAACCTTCGCGACGACTTTGTTTGACGATTGGAGATTTATCTCGTGCCATTACGGTTTCCTCTCTCCCTTTGGACGTACACCACCATGAGCGATTGGTGTTTGGTCGGTTATACTATCGATTTTAATTCCAAGGCCGGAGAAAGCGCGGATTGCGCTATCGCGACCAAGACCAATACCTTTAACGTAAACGTCAACTGAACTGAGGCCATGATCTTTCTTAGCGATTTCACCAGCTTTTTCAGCAGCGATTTGGGCTGCATAGGCAGTACCCTTCTTAGAGCCACGGAAGCCATTAGCTCCTGCGGATGACTGAGAAAGAACCTGACCTTTTTTGTCAGAAACACTAATGATAGTGTTGTTGAAAGTGGCTTTGATGTGTACCTGACCGGAAGTCACGACACGCTTGCCTTTTTTACCTTTAACTTTGGTAGCTTTTACTTCTGCTACTTCAGCTTGTTTTACTTCTTCTGTCATTCTAATTACCTCTAAGTCTTACTTGCTGCTTTTGGTTGTGCTCCACCGACCGCGATCGCCTTACCCTTACGTGTACGTGCATTCGTACGAGTACGCTGGCCGTTGACTGGAAGTCCAGCCTTGTGGCGGACACCCTTGTAAGAATTGATGTCCTTAATTCGTTTGATATTGTTTGTAACGAGGCGACGCAGATCACCTTCGACTTGATATTTGCTAGAAATAATGTCGTTGA
>CAUVQU010000017.1:0-18861 GCA_963554175.1 uncultured Candidatus Saccharibacteria bacterium
ACAGAGAAGATCCTAGAATCCCAGAATTAAAAGAAAAGTATGGTATAGAATATGCCTTGGAAAAAGGAGTAGATGCTAATAAGTTGGTTTCAAGTTTAGACTCATACGACATCACCAAAAACCTAGGTTCTCTCCTAAAAAATGGTGCAGATATTGATAATATTGTAAACAATATGGATCCAGACGATACTGTCTATAATCTAGATATACTCCTCGGACACAATGCAAATATTAATATTAATAAATTAGTCTCAAACCTAGCTCCATATGATGTCAACGAAAACCTAGATTCTCTCCTAAAAAATGGTGCAGATATTGACAATGTCGTAAGCAATATGAACTCAGACGATATTACAGAAAAACTAGATTATTTTCTCGAACACGGTGCAGAGATTAATAATATTGTAAGCAATATGCGTTCAGATAATATCGTCGATAAACTAGACACCCTTCTCGAGCACAATGCAAATATTAATATTAATGAATTAGTCTCAAATCTAGGTCCATACAATATCGCAGAAAACCTAGACTTTCTTCTCGAACACGGTGCAGATATTAATATCGACAAGTTAATCTCAGACTTAAGACCAAAATATATCGCCAAAAATCTAGATTCTCTCCTCGAGCATGGTGCCGATATCTATAATATCGTCAAAAATTTAAATTCATACTATACTATCGACAACCTAGACACTCTCCTTGAACATGGTGCTAATATTGATGTTGATCAATTACATTCAAAGTTCCAAAAAGACGTCACTAGAAATCTAAACTATCTCATTATGGATGGTGCAAATATTAATAATATCGTAAATCATATGGAACCCTCCCATATCGTTAAGAATCTATACCCCCTTATTAAGCATCATGCAAATATTGACAATATTATAAGAAATATGGATCCAGACGATATCTCTCGTCGCCTAGATGTTTTCATTAAGGAGTATCATGCCGATGTTAATAACATTATAAATAATATAGAATCTAAAGATATTGCAAAAAACTTAGACCTTCTCCTCAAAAATGGTGCAGATATTAATAATATCGTAAATAATATGGACCCGAATGATACCGCTTACAATCTAGATAGTCTCCTCGGATACAATGCAGATATTGATGTTAATAAATTAGTCTCAAATTTAGATCCATATGATATCGCAGAAAACCTAGATTCTTTCCTTAAAAATGGTGCAGATATTGATAATATCGTAAGCAATATGGGATCATTCTTTGGTATCACTAAACACCTAGACACCCTCCTTGAATATGGTGCAGATATTAATAATATCGTAAATAATATGGACCCCTACTACATCAAACAAGATATAGGCGCCCTCCGTAAACATGGTGCAGATATTAATAATATCGTAAATAATATGGACCCATATGATATCGACAGTAATCTATATAAACTCATCAGATCTGGCGCAGATATTAATAATATCGTAAAACACATGGAACCAAAGGATATCATCATAAGACTAGATAGTCTCATTGAATACGGCGCAGATATTGACGTTAATAAATTAGTCTCAAGCCTAGATTCCGCTCAAATTATCAAAAACCTAGATAGTTTCATTAAAAATGGTGCAGATATTGACGTCAACAAATTAGTCTCAAGTCTAGATTCCGTTCAAATTGCCAACAACCTAGATAGTCTCATCAAAAATAGTGCAAATATTGATATCGACAAATTAGTCTCAAGCCTAGATTCAGATAGTGTCTATGATAATTTACTTTCTCTTCTCAGACATGGTGCAGATGTTAATAATGTAATTAAAAACTTAGACAAAGAAGATATTGAAGACAACATCGGTCTCCTCCGAGAATACGGCGCAAATCTCTAAAGCCATTCTAGTTCCGCTTATGCTATAATGAAACCATAAAGTCCACAAAACATAAACGGAGAACAAAATGGAACCACCAATTAAAGTCAACTCTGAGATCGGGCGTCTCAAGACCGTCCTTCTTCACCGCCCAGGCGAAGAACTTGAGGCTCTCACCCCAGATTATATGGCACGCATGCTTTTCGATGACGTCCCATATTTAAAGGTCGCGCAAGAAGAACATGACGCTTTTGCTAAAGTCCTACGCGATAATGGCGTTGAAGTTCTATACCTCGACAAACTTGCCGCCGAAGCACTTTCCACCCAAGAAGTCCGCGATCGTTTCATCGTCGAAATGGTTCGCGCCTCCAAGCAAGAGGATACCTATTCCACCTTCGCCATCGTCAACTACCTACAAAGCCTCGACCCGCTCGCAATGGTCAGAAAAGTCATGGCCGGTGTCAAGAAGAGTGAAGTTGAAGTCATGGAGCCAAAAAACAAACAGCTTCATCATTACATGATCGACGACTACCCATTCTATCTCGATCCGATGCCAAACCTTTATTTCACACGTGACCCTGCCGCTTCAATCGGTAATGGTCTTACCATCAATAAAATGCATTGGCCAGCCCGTCGCCGCGAATCACTCTTCATGCAATATATCATGAAACATCATCCACGCTTTATGAGCAGCAACGTACCAGTTTGGTATAATCGCAATAACCGCTTCTCAGTTGAAGGTGGTGACGAATTAGTAATTAGTAAGGATACTCTTGCCATCGGTATCTCCGAGCGCACCGAAGTTGAAGCTATTGAGCGCATCGCTTCCAGGCTCTTCCATGATTCAAATTTCACCCGTGTTATGGCTATGAAGATTCCTAACAAGCGCGCCTTTATGCACCTAGACACCGTCTTCACCATGATCGACTACGACAAATTCACCGTTCATCCAGAAATTCTTACCGGCGAAGGTGAGCTTGATATCTATCTATTAGAAAAAGCCAACACTCATGTTGGCTACGAAATTAAGCATCGTCGCAGCCTCAAGGAAACCCTCCAGGAAGTACTTGGCCTTCATCACATTCAATTAATTCCATGTGGTGATGGCGACCCAATTGCCGCCGCCAGGGAACAATGGAATGATGGTTCCAATACCTTGGCCATCGCCCCAGGTGTCGTCATTACTTACGATCGTAACTATGTCACAAACAATGCATTACGTGAAGCGGGACTCAAAGTTATTGAAGTGACTGGCGCCGAACTCGGTCGCGGTCGCGGTGGTCCACGCTGTATGTCAATGCCAATCTATAGAGAGGAGATTTAATCATGTTAAACCTAAAAGGTCGTTCATTCTTAACCCTAAAAGACTTCACGCCTCGTGAAGTAAGGTTAATGCTTGAAACTGCAAAACAACTTAAAAACAATAAGCTTACTGGCGTCTCCAATAAACACCATGAAGGCAAAACTATCGCTATGCTCTTCGAAAAAACCTCAACTCGCACCCGTTGCGCCTTCGTCACTGGCGCCCGCGACCTTGGTATGCATGCAGAATTCCTAGGCAAGGACGACATTCAACTTGGCAAGAAAGAATCTGTCCGTGATACTGCCCTAGTTCTTGGGCGCATGTTTGATGGTATTGAATTTCGTGGCTTCTCGCATGACACAGTCGAGGAACTCGCCAAGTATGCTGGCGTTCCCGTCTGGAACGGTCTAACCGATAAATATCATCCAACCCAGGGCCTTGCCGATATGCTCACCATTAAAGAACATGTTGGTCATCTTGAAGGCGCTCATCTTGCCTATGTTGGCGATGGTCGCAATAATGTTGCAAACACCCTCATGATTGTCTCTAGCTTATTAGGACTTCATTATTCAGTAGGTACACCAAAAGAACTCTTCCCAGACCCAGCACTCGTCGAAGAATGTCGCGCCCTCGCTGAGAAATATCAGACTGGCGCCACCATTCGCGTTGTCGAAAATCCATACGAAGCAGTCACCGATGCTGATGCCGTCTATACCGACGTTTGGGTCTCCATGGGTGAAGAAGATAAATTTGAAGAACGTATTCGTCTACTTAAGGATTACCAGGTTAATCAGGATCTAATGCTTGCTACTCGCAAGAACAGCACTAAATTCCTCCACTGTCTTCCTGCCTTCCACGACAAGAACACTAAGGTTGGTAAAGAGATTTTAGAAAAATACAATCTTGATGCTATGGAAGTTTCCGACGACGTCTTTTACAGTAAAAACAGCGTAGTCTTCGATCAAGCTGAAAACCGCGTTTACACCATTGAAGCCGTCATGGACCTCACCCTTTAACCCCTACCAACCCCATAAAATAAATCCCCATTCGGGGATTTATTTTATATGCTATACTTAAACCATAAGTATTATTAAAATCTAAGACCAAAGAAGGGAAAATTATGGTCGACAAAGTTACGGCCGAGGCGAAGAGTCCGGCTAAAGCTACAAAAACAAAACGCCCAAAACGCAACCGCAAACACATCAAGATACTTTCAGCTTTCGCTGTACTTTTTGGCATCATCGCCATGATGGCCTGCTTAACATGGATTATTCCATCTGGCAAATACAACCTAGTTCCAGATCCAAGCAAGCCGTCTGAAACTATTCGTGAAGCTGGTACTTATCAAGAAATTCCAAAAGTTGAACACATTACCAACGAGGAAACTGGCGAAGTTACCACAGTTGACCATCGTCAAGGCCTTTGGGATATTTTCATGGCTCCTATCAAAGGCATGTCAGACCGTCTCGACGTGATCGTCTTCGTCTTAATTCTTGGTGGCTTCCTTGGTGTAGTCATGAAAACTGGCGCCCTCGATGCTGCACTTGGTGGGCTCCTCAAGAAGATGAACGGTAAAGAAAAGTGGCTTATTCCAATCCTCATGACTCTCTTTGCCATCGGTGGCACCACTTATGGCATGCAGGAAGAAGCCGTTGCCTTCTACGCTCTAATCGTTCCAGTCATGATGGCCGCCGGATATAATGCCATGACCGCTGTTATGATTATCGTTCTTGGTGGTGGCGTTGGCGTGCTTGCCTCCACTGTTAACCCATTCTCAACCGGCATCGCCGCTCGTACTGCCAATGTCCAGCTTGGTAGTATTCTTTGGATCCAGGGTATCATCCTTGTCCTCATGCTTATTGCCGCCATCATCTACACTATGCACTACGCTAAAAAAGTCAAAGCTGGCAAGTATAAAGACGATTCCACAGTCGCTTCCACCTTTAAAGCCATCGATCTTAAGGCTGTTCCTGAATATACCGGAAAGCGCAAACTAATTATGGGAATTTTTGCCTTCACTTTTCTTGCCATGATTATCTCTCTTGTCCCCTGGGCCGATTTTGGCATCACTCTTTTTGAAGACTTCCACGCTTGGCTTGCTGGTATTCCAGTTCTCAGTAATATTCTAGGTGTCGGACACAACGTTGCCCTCGGTTCTTGGTACTTTAATGAAATTTCCGCTCTCTTCCTAATTTCAGCCCTTATTATTGCCTTCATCTATCGCAAAGGTTTTCACGAAAAAGAGGTTTCCATCACAGATACCTTTATTGATGGTTCAGAGCAACTATTAAGTGTCGCCGTCATTATTGCCGTTGCGGCCGCTGTCTCTATCGTCATGCGCAGTGGTGGTATCGAAGACACTATTATTCACTGGGGTGAAACCGGACTTAAGAACTCAAATGGCGGCATCGTCGGTATTCTTGCCTATATCTTCTACCTTCCACTTTCTTTCATCATTCCATCATCCTCAGGTCTTGCCGCCGCTTCCATGCCAATCATCGCCCCAGTTGCCGACCTCGTGGGATCAACCAAAGAAACTATGGTTGTCGCCTTCGCTACTGCTAACGGCTTATTAAACATGATCGCACCTACAATCGCCTCACTCATGGCCGGCCTTACTCTCTCTGGAGTTTCCTATAAAACCTGGGTCAAGCGCGTCCTTCCAATCATGATCCTCTTCGTTATTATTAGTCTGGTTGCAGTATTCATCATGGGGGTTATCTAATGGCCAAAATCGTCGTCGCACTTGGTGGTAATGCCTTATCAAAAGATGGTAAGGCAACTGCCGCTGATCAGTTAGCCGTCGCAAATGAAACTGCTTCGGAATTAGTTAAATTAATCACCGCTGGACACACCCTAGCTATCGTTCACGGTAATGGTCCGCAAATCGGTAATATTATTCTTCATGAAGAGGCTATTAATACCGAAAAGACACCAACCATGCCAGTCGATGTGGCTGGTGCCATGAGTCAAGGTCAGATTGGTTATTGGTTACAGAATGCCTTAAGAAATCAATTAGAACAGCTTAAGATCAAAAAACCAATTGCTTCAATCGTCACCCAAGTTCTCGTCTCAAAAGACGACCCAGCTTTCAAGAACCCCAGTAAGCCAATTGGACCTTTCTATACCGAAGAAGAAGCAAAAAAACTTGCTAAAACTCGTGGTATTACCGTTAAAGAGGACGCCGGTCGTGGCTGGCGCAAAGTTGTGCCCTCACCAATGCCACTTTCAATCATCGAATCCGACCTCATCAAAATTGCCATCGGCAACGGTGCTGTCATTGTCGCTGGGGGTGGTGGCGGTATCCCAGTCTACTACGATCAACACGGGCGATTAACTGGGCTTGAAGCAGTTATCGATAAAGATTTTGCCGCCGAAAAACTTGCCGAAACTATTGATGCCGACATTTTGTTAATTCTCACTGCAGTCGATAATGTTAAGATTAACTACAAGCAGCCAGACGAAAAAGCACTGACCGAGCTCACCGTCGACGATGCCTTTAAATTAATTGCTCAGGGTCAATTTGCCGCAGGCAGTATGCTTCCGAAGGTTGAGGCTGGCGTCAGTTTTGTATCGGGAGCCAACAAACGCGTTTGTATTATCACCTCGCCTGAAAAAGCTTCAAAGGCAATTGAAGGTAAAGCTGGTACCCGCATTATCGCGAATTAAAAAACTTGATACTTTAAACATTTTATTGTTGTAAACCACGCATAGTTACTCTGACGTTTCGTGGTTTACTTTTTCCTCAAAAAATAGTATAATAACCACGTTACGCGCTCTAATTAGGAGTAAAAAAATTATGGCAAAAAAAGTAATTGGTAACTTAAAGTTACGCATCCCTGGTGGAAAAGCCACCGCAGGACCTCCAGTTGGTTCAACTCTTGGTCAGTGGGGTCTCAATATGATGGATTTCATCAATCCATTTAACGAGAAAACCAAAGATTACAACGGTAAAAACGTTATTGTCCACATCCAGGTTTTCGAAGATCGCACTTTCGCATGGACTTGTCTCGGCCAGCCAGTCGATGACTTAATCCGTGAAGAGTTAAAACTTCAAAAAGGTTCCGGTCGTCCAAACACCGAAAAAGTTGGAAAAATCACTCGCGAACAGCTAGAGAAAATCGCAAACATCAAGATGGAGCAACTTAACGCTATTGATCTTGAAGGTGCTATCAAAGTTGTCGCTGGTACTGCCCGTTCAATGGGTGTCGAAATCGCTGAATAATTTATTTATTCAAACTAATATTAATCATGGGAGGGTTGAAAAATTTTTATCAACCCGCTACTACCACAGAAAGGAAAAATATGGCTGAAGAAAATATTAAGGCAGAAGAAATGGTTGTTTCCGAAACCGTCGAGGTTACTGAAACCCCAGAAACTGCTGAAAAATTCGCCAAAGCTGGTAAAAAGTCTAAGAAACACGTCGAGGAAGTCAAAGCTGAAGAAGAGCGCAAAGCTCGTGCAGCTGAAAACAAATTAGCTGAACTCGAAGTTAAGCCAAAAGGTGAAAAACCAGTTACTCGCTCCATCCTAGAACGTCGCGGCAAGAAATACCAAGCCGCCTACAAAGACATCGATCACGCTAAGTTCTATACTCTAGCAGAAGCGATTGCTCTTGCAGTCAAAACCAATCCAGCAAAGTTTGCTGCCACCATTGAGATTCACACCCGTCTTGGTGTTGATCCACGCCAGGCAGATCAAAACATCCGTACCACTCTTGTTTTGCCTCACGGTAATGGTAAAGAAGTTCGTGTAGCTGTTTTCGCTCCTGAAGATGAGTGCAAAAAAGCCAAAGCAGCTGGTGCTGATATCGCTGAAGATGTCGAATTTATTAAGCAACTAGAAAAGGGAATTATCAATTTTGACATTCTTATTTCTACCCCTGCTTACATGCCAAAACTCGGTAAGTTCGCTCGCCTCTTAGGTCCAAAAGGCCTCATGCCAAATCCAAAGGCTGGTACCGTTACCGCTGACATCGAAAAGGCAGTCAAAGAATCTAAAGCTGGTAAGATCGAATATCGTGTCGACAAACAGGCCATTGTCCACCTTGGCCTTGGTAAAACCAACTTTACAGAAGCTCAATTACTTGAGAACACTACCGCCTTCCTTGATTCATTAAAATCAATGAAGCCAGCTTCTCTCAAGGGTCAATACATTAAGAGTATCTTTGTTTCATCAACCATGGGTCCATCCATTGCTGTTGAAAACATCTACAACTAATTAGACTGGCCAAAAAATATACCACCACCAGGTGGTATATTTTTTATTACAACAAAAAAGCCAGAACAAAACAGAAACATATTTTATAAAAAACCAACTTATTATGAAAAACCATAAGCATTATTGTGATAATTACATACATTTTTTACAACAATATTCTCTGTTAAAGGAATAAATAACCGTTAAATTCTTCCGATGATAAAATACTATGCTAGAATAAACACAAGTAAAAAACACAGCGTTTTTATAGTATCAATAAAATTAGAGAAAAAAGTAGAAGTATATGTTTTTAGAAAAAGCAACTATTCGCTATCACAAATATCATTTGAACATGATGCTCACTCTACTAGTCTGCAATCTTGCTCTTTTATTTTTTTCATCGCCCAAGGTTTTTGCGGTGAACACATCCATTGCCATCACTGGCAATGCTACTATTAATCAAGCCACACCGGCCAAAGATGGCACCAACTATTTTCGTTCTCTCAATGTTAATGTCAAAACCGATAGTGATACCGGCTATGAACTTTACATTTCCAGTGACAAGGAAGACTCTGCTCTCACCAGTACAGACCCCTTAAATACCTTCAAAATCAACTCAGTTTCTGGCAATAATAACTATATTGACGATATGAAGAATCAATTTGGCTACAACATTGCTGATACTGATAGTCATTACTATAATCAAGTCCCAAAACTTAGTACTCCAGCTCTTCTTGTCACCACTCAGGATGCATCCGAAGATAATTATAAGCTCAATATCGGCATGCGCCTTGATCGCAAAGTCCCATCCGGTGATTATCAAGGCAAAATTGTCTTCACCGTGCTTTCCGAACAGGAGTTGAAAGCCAAAATCGTTACTGGACGTGAATTTAACGTGGCTCTTCGCCACGCTCTCGGTGTTACTGATCCAGCAGTTGCCTCAGATCCAGAAACCCAGATCCCCGCTGAGAGAAAATACTACCCCGACCTCACAATCAACGTCGGCCGAAAAAAATGCAGCAGCGATATTACTCCAGAAAAGACAGCTAAAATTTCTACCGCAGACTCTGAAGCCGATGTCTACATGGCCGTTACCCGTGGCAGTTGGGATAATATTTGCATTTGGTCTAAAGCTACCGAAATGATCTTTCCAGAAGATCTCTCGTATATGTTTGCTGGCCTTACTGGTACTGGTTATAATTTAAATTTCAGTTTTAATGATGGTCGTACCAGTAAATTACTCAACTTCTCCAAAGTTAACAATATTTCTCACATGTTCCATAAGACCAGAGGCTGGAATGACAATACAATTGATATCTCAAGCTTCGCCCCATACCTAAAGAATTCGCCAGTTAAAAACATCGAATCGGCCTTTGAAGATTCCACCATCTCGAATGTTGGTGACATCTCTTTTGCCAAACATGCTAACAATATTGCCCGTGCCTTCCGCAACACCGAAAATCTCTCTGCCGCCGATCTCTCTTCATGGGAAATTAGCGAAGCAACAGATGCGACTTCCGTCTTTGAAAATTCCGCTATCAGTACTATTGACCTCTCAAAATCTTCCTTTAAAAATACTACTTCTACTGCCAATATGTTTAAAGACTCCAAAGCAGGAAGCATCGATCTTTCAAAGGCAAACTTCGATAAAGTAACCGACGCCTCCTATATGTTTACCAATTCACAAGCCTCCACCATAGACTTCACTAATACTAACTTTAAAGAAGTCGAAAACGCTAAGTCAATGTTTGAAAACGCTCAAATATCCTCCCTAGACCTCAAACATGTTAAATTTGATAAAGTCAAAGACTTCTCTAACTTTTTCAAAAATACTACTTCGCTCACCGAAGCCAACCTTTCTAATATAAAATTCACCAACGCCGAAGACCTTTCTTCCATGTTTGCCAATAGCCATATTACAAACCTAACCCTTAATTCTCAGGATATGGATGGCAGTCATATCACCAACATGGCATCCATGTTCGAAGAGTGCTACATAAAAGAAGTTGACCTTGGAAGAATCCACACAGGCGAACTCACAGCCGTCAAAAGCATGTTCAAAGGAGCCGGCTACATTGAGAAGATCACTTTACCTCAGGTGTTTAATACTAGTAATGTTACCGACTTTAGTTACATGTTTGCAGAACTCTCTAATCTCACAGAAATTAATAATATAGATAAATTAGACACAACTAGTGCGCTTGATATGAACCATATGTTTGTTAGTTTCGGTGTACCAATTAATACAATCACTCCACTACTTAAGGCTACTAATGTTAAAGATCTCTCCCATATGTTCTATGATGCTAGAATTAGAGACACTGTGACATTCTCACCCCTATTCAATACTAGTAGTGTGGTTACTATGGAAAGTATGTTTGAAGGAGCTTCAACATATCCAGTTGATCTCTCCTACTTCTCCTTCGCCAGTGTAGAGAATATGTCAAAGACGTTCAAAGCCATTGGCACCAACGAAGAGGGAAAAGAGTGTGTTAGTGGAGGATATGGAGTAACTGAAGTCACTTGGCCAGCCACCACTCAGCATGCTCCTGCACTTACTACTCTCAAATCCCTTTTTCATGGCAACTGTAATATTACAAAAATTAAAGCCCCCAAAATTACCGCTCCTAACCTCAAAGATACTAGCTTTGCCTTCTCAGGTCTCGGCGAAATTACTGAAATCGATCTTGCTGATTTTGATACTAGTGGTGTCGAAAACATGCAAGCCATGTTCTCCGGAAACTCTAGCGGTTTCATGAAAGATCAGCATGTAAAAATCAGCCTCAATACTTCAAATGTTAAGAATATGTCCAAATTATTTTTCGATACCTATGTTTCTTATCTAGATCTTAGTGATTTAGACGTTCATAATGTCACTGACTTTAGCTCAACTTTCGACTATACTTGGCTTTATGAACTAGATCTCACTAACTGGGATACCAGTAGTGCCACCGATATGTCAAATATGTTTAGTGGCTCAACCTGGATCACTAAAATCTACGCCTCCGATAGCTTCGTCACCACCAATGTAACAAAATATAACAACATTTTCGCCCTTGGCGACTCATACCGTGGTCAAGCCGGCTCTAGAGTCCCAGCCAGCAGTATCGCTCACGCTCGCATCGATGGCGGGTCCGCCGCTCCAGGCGCTTTCTGGCGAAAGTAATAATTATCTGTTAACATAATAACAACTAATCATTCTCATCTATAATATGAAAGGAATAATTTATGGATAAATCAGAAAAGAAGAAAACACATCACTATCTAGATACTGCAATCATCGTAGTGATTACATTAATCCTATGTGCTTCCTTATTAGTTAATGTTATTATTTGTATTAAAATCCAACAATTATCTCATTCATCTGACATAATAAAACAAAATATATTAACTGAAAAAGCCACTTCATACGATATAGGATCATCATCTTTCTTGGGGAAAAAAATTGAGGTTACTAAAAAAGATAATCGAGATGGGAACGTTATTAAAGGGGAACTAATTAATAGAAGTGGTCAAAGAATTACAGAGGCTACAATCTATTTTAAGTTATACGACAAAAACGGCGATCTTATCAAATGGACTGCAGACAGAATGGTCACATGGGATTCAGGAGAGAAATGGGTTTACGAAGCGCCGGTTATGGCAGAGACATCAAAATACGAATTCTCTGAAATAATAATTAAATTTTAAACACTATGTTAACGCAGCGTCTTTCTAGAATTAATCCTATAATAAAAATCTCTATTCTAATAATTACATTTAGCGCCCTAATCACAACCGCGTTATTACTTATTAGTCCGACCAGACGGACGCTATTAAGTATACTAGAAGATTATACTGCAGGTAATTACATAACCGAGATATCAGTAATAGAGAATATTCCATTTCAAGAGGAAGCAACTGAAGATAATAACCTAACCCAAGGGGCCATCAAGATTAAACAAGATGGTGTTTTTGGAAAAAAGGAAATCATCTATAAGATACAAAGAAATAGAGCAGGGGATGAAATAAGTAGAATTTATATACGTGAGAAAATTCTCTCCAATCCTATCAACAAATTTATTTCCAAAGGTACACAAGTGCCCATAACCAATAGCCCGTCTAGGGCAGTAACTGGTATAAATAAAATACAACCAGAATCTAGCGCTGACACATCAAAAATTAATAATATTAATCATAATCAATTTACAGAAAACAACAATAATCATTTTCATTACTGTACTACACCAAAACCAGGATGGGGTGGAAGAAGATGGGGAAGATATTACCTAAAAATAAATACACCATGTGGACAGACAAATACTTCGTGGGACAACCATATAGTTGAAGTAACATATGAAGAATATATTTCAAACACTAATATTGTAGGAGTTGGCCCAGAAAATATAATATTAGAAGCAAGACATCAGGATTGTGGAAATGAATATAGCCATCCAGATGAATCTTGTAAAATATATAACTAATCATCAAAAAAGTAAAACCACCTAATCAGATCTTTGATTCTATGAACCAAAGATCTTTTTATTAGTTACATTCTTAAAGTAAAGATCTTTCCTAAAACTAGCTCTATAACTAGTCCTCAAACCAGTTTTAAGGATACCACTAAGCAAAAATCTATTACCCCTAAGGCTTCGCCTTAAAGTAACCTCTAAGGCCAGGCTTACCAACCCTCGCATAAGTCGCATCTACGCTACCTGCACTATATGGCCAGTTAGCGCCGCCAACTAGCTGACCACATTGACCAAACATATTAGTTGAAAGGGAAAGATTCGTTCTATCAAATTCCTCTGGCCCATAAATCGTTTTTAGCCAATTGTTCTGATAAAACATCATACTCATATCAGTTACATTCTTCGTATTAAAACCAGACACATCAATAGTTTCAACATAAGGCATGCCTGCAAACATTCCATTCATATTTGTTACGTTTTCAGTATTAAAACTCGACACATCAATACTTTTTGTTGCTGCTAAATTCCTAAACATATCCTTCATATTAGTAACAGTACTAGTATTAAGACTTGTAAGAGACAAGTTCTGTGGCCCTTTAAACATATAGAACATTTTCTCCATTGTCGTCACATTTCCGCCCTTTAGTTTAGAAAAATCCGCGTATGTATCTGCTGTTGCCTTATAGAACATGTGCATAAAGCTCGTGGCATTCTCAAAGGTTACCTTAGACATATCAAGTCCCCTCAAATTAGTATATGCAAAAGCTGCCTCCGCATTTTTTGCAGCATTAATATTTTCGAGGTGTAAAATTTTTAAATTTGGGCTCGTACTAAGCAATGCATTAGTGTCTTGAAGGAATATTGAATCCATCTTCTCAGTCTTCGAAAAATCAATCCCGTCAAGGTCAATTTCATCAAAGCAGTTCGCACTATTTCTTTTAAAACTAGCCACCCTACTTAACCACAAGGTTGCATCTTCCGGCGCATAAACAATATCCGCCTCAGAATACCAAAATACATAATTCTTCCCACCTTTGTAATCATTCCACACATAAATAGGGAGATCTGATCCTGTTTCAGCTTCGTTAAAACTACTACCAATACCGGCTTTCAGCTGATTAGTTCTCTGAAAGGTGTATAAAGCAGTATTAGGGCATCGTGCAAATGGCATGCGATAGTTATTGCCTCCACTATACAAAGGCGTATTATGTATACTATTTTTCTTGAACGTCGCCGTTTTCAAGACTGGATTCGTGATCACAGTTATCAAGATATTACCACTATAAGTATCTTCAACCAGATCACCGCCAGCGCGCACTCCAACACTAATTTTTGGAATCCCTGCACCTGAGCTATCATCAATTCCTGGCGCACTTGCCGTAGTCCTATCTACTACCAACATTGGTGAACTACTACCTGGAAGCGCCAAGAAGTTCGTCTGGTCAATCGACACGCCCCATTCTTTTTCGCTGAAATTTGCAAGAGTCTTACTGGTACTAAGTGGCATAATTCTACCAGTATTATCCGATTGGCTTGGCTTAAGAATCGAGTCTGCTCCAGCACTAGATATCATCACCTTATATCCAGAGCGATTATCCGTCCGAATATTCATCAAAATATCACGTGCCTTAGCTGCCTCGTGTGCCCCCTTATCAAAATCAAAATTCAATTCATTTCCCGCATCCACGCCATTCAAAGTCATTGAAAGCGATTCAGCAAAAACGTTGTGATTATTACATACAAAGATACATATAAGCGAAAAAATCAAGCCACTAATCTGTTTAATTTGAATAGTACTTTTAATTTTTACTATCATGATTACCACCAGTCTACCACAAGCATAATAGATAAAGCAAAGATTTGTATAAATATTACAACATTATTTTTACAACGTTTATGCTAACTTAGACGTAATATTTCATTACACGTAATTTATCCAACAAAAAATACCCCGAAGGGTATTTTTAAATAAATTCGTAGACTCGGTTTTTAATTAAGCTAATTCAACAACAGCGCCAGCTTCTTCAAGAGTTTTCTTGAGAGCTTCAGCTTCATCTTTCTTAACTTTTTCCTTGACAGTTGCAGGAGCACCATCAACGATAGCTTTTGCTTCACCAAGACCAAGGCCAGTAGCCTCTTTAACAGCCTTGATTACAGCGATCTTCTGAGCACCAGCGTCTTTAAGAACGACGTTGAATTCAGATTTGCCTTCTTCTTCAGCAGCAGCGGCAGGAGCAGCAGCAACAGCGACAGCGGCAGCAGCAGGCTCAATACCATATTCATCTTTAAGAGTATTTTTGAGTTCGTTAACTTCAAGAACGGTAAGATTTACTAGTTCTTCAGCTAATTTTTTAATATCAGCCATGTTAGACCTTTCTATAATTAGTAATTTAATATTTGTTCATTTAGAACATTACAACATTGATTGTTTCAATATAAACCCGAAGGATATATCAAATTTAAGCTTCTAGCTTTGCTTCCAAACCGGAAACAATACCAGAAAGTCCACCGGAAAGACCAGAGATAGAATCGTTGACTGGTGAAAGCAATTGTGCAACCACCTGTGCAACCAATTCGTTCTTGGAAGGAAGAGCAGCAAGTGCAGTAATTTCAGCGGTGTCGATCATGCGACCAGCTTCGCTAAAACCACCAACCAGCTTCAATGCCTTATGTGTCTTTCCAAAATCAGCTAAGATCTTTGCTGGAGCAACTTCGTCAGAATCAGAAATTGCATAAACCAATTGTCCAGTTAGATGAGTGGTATCAGTGTCTTTATAGACAGCGATTTCATTCATCGCAACACGAACCAAACGGTTCTTTACAATTTTGATCTTTACGCCCTGCTCACGAGCAGATTTACGCAAATCCTCAAGATCAGCAACGGAAAGTCCCTGATAATTTGCGTAAGCAGTTAGCTTTGCGTTTGAAAGTAGCTCAGTTAAATCAGCAACCAATGTATTCTTTTTATCTTTTGAAATTGCCATAAAAAGTTTTTCCTTGATTGTTAAGAAGTCTACGAATTGTTAAAATCCGTTACCAATTTTAAGAATTTTCCTCGGTGACCTAATTAAGACCAACCTAAAGATGTAAATATTTTATTTTATACCCCTCTACGCAGATCCGTCACTGTCTATGGTAACTACAAATATTCTAACAGATTATTGATAAAAATTCAATAACAACAATTTATGTACTACATCCCTAGAAAGTAAAATATCCAGGTTGACCAACAGTATCCCGTCTAGCGTAAGTTTTATCGTCTGGGTGAGTAGTATTATATACGGTACCATTCTCGCCGACAAGATAAGTATCCCCCATAAACATTCGGTCCGAACTTATTACAGAATCAGTATTAAAGAGATTAGAGGCCTTAATCGTTACAACTCCAGACTCTCTGAACATATCCTGCATATTCTGCACATGACTTGTATTAAAATTCCTAATATCAATAACCGGCATCCTCGCTCTATAAAACATTCCATGCATATCTATTACCGATCCCGTATCAAAACTAGATAAATTTATATTAGTTAAGAACACACTACTAGAAAACATATTCGACATATCTATAACTTTACTAGTGTTGAAATTTGACAAATCGAGATTTCCAGTTAGGTTTGTTCCATCAAACATAAACCTAAAGGAAGTAGCGTTTGAAGTATCAAAGCTAGAAACATCTAAAGTTCGGCTATCAATATTAATACCTCTAAACATTGAGCTAAAGTCCTCCACCCTTCTCGTATCAAACCTCGCTAAATCTAATGAGGGATAATATCTCCCACCCTCAAACATCGAACGCATACTTTTCGCATTACTCGTATTTAAATATGCAAGATCAAGATTAGGGATATTAGAAAACGAGAACATTCCTGACATATCGATGACATTTGAAGTATCAAAACCGACCATATTTAAACCAGATGAAATATTTGCATTATTAAACATATTCGATGTATCATGCAGGCTATGACTATTCCACCCTCCAATATCAACACGTCCAATTCGTGCATCCTCAAACATTCCGCTCGTACTATCTACTCGAGAGACATCCCAATTTCGAAGATCAATATGACTTGTATTAAGCTCTGCACACTTAAACATATCGCTAAGGTCACGAACATTTTTTGTATCAAAATGACTCACATCAATAGAAGAAAAACTACTATTATAAAACATCCCTGAAAGAGTAATTGCATTAACCGTATTTATTTTTGAAAAATCTAAAGGGCTTTTTGGTGTATTTCCTCGTCTAGCCGATGCAAACATCTCCTTAAAATCAGTTACCTTACTAGTATCAATGCCATCAATATTATAATTTTTAACAATCGTAGAACCGTCATAGAAGAAAAGACTCATATTATATACTCGGCTTGTATTCATACCGCGAATATCTATTAGATCCATATCTGAAACACTCTGATTAAAATCTGCAAACATGCCAGCAGCATTCCCGTTTACGTATGCAACATCAGCATCAGACCACCAATACACCGTACGATCTCCTGAGTCAAACCACGCATAAATTGGACGATCAGACCCCGAAGTTGAAACAATTTTTGCCCTACTTAAATCTTGCGGCGGCGTAACTGAATGCTTGAAAGTACTTACATTGTGAGTAGGATCAAGATTTGTCACTATACTATTAAATTCAGTTCCAGGTAAAAACTCAGATTCAAGGGTAAATTCTTTTGCTACCGTTGTCATCAAGATAGTTTTCGAATATGTACCAGGCAATAAACTAGACGAAACATGTACCCCAAAATCAATTTTATAAATATCAGTCACATCAAAATCAGCGCCAAAATGACCCAGCATCACACCATCAAATGTCGTCGGATGACTTAAAGGAGAGATTGGATAGCACAAGTTATTGCCGTCAACACGCTCACAAAATCCCCAAGTATTTTCAGTAAGCGAATTGAATTGAGTACTTGAACTGGTTGGCATAATTTTCGAAGATACTGTCGGGTCATGATGTTTTAGTGCTGTATCTTCATCAACACTAGAAATATAGTTTAAATAGCCTGTTGGGTTATTTGTCTTCACCGTATACTGTGTTGATTTAATCTTTTTCGCCGACGAATAGGCCTCTGCTGGCGTAAAATGAAGATCAACTGAATTATCCGAAAAGGATGTTTGAATGTAAATTTCCGACCTACTCGGCTTCGAAGCGGCTAAAACAGACCCCCCCCGAGGTTCAAGCATAAGCATGCAAAACACAAGATTATGTTCAATAAACTAAGTCTGCAATCTTTTTTAGTTATACTCATTATTATACTCATTAATACATATATTATAGCATAAGAATAATTAATAAAATCCTAGACCATACAAAAATAATCAACATGTATTTTAATAACTAAAATCCATATCACTCATGGTGGTATTTTCCACCCAAACTAATCTCCTGCGCTCGATAAATCTGCTCGCTTAAGATAGCACGCACTAACTGATGAGGGAAGACAAGTTTCGAAAGACTCCACACAAAATTTGCTTTAGCTCGAATTTCATCAGTAAAACCAAAGGCTCCGCCAATCAAAATTACCACCTCCTTGCCGTCGACAAATTGTTTGTTAATTTTATTAGCCAACTCCACCGAGGAAATATTGAGACCCCGTTCATCCAAAACCATCACGAACTCATGTCCCGAAAAAGGCCATTTTTCCAAATATTTCAACAATTTATCTTCGTCATAAAATTGCCATTCAATATTAAACGGTTTTTTCAAACGTTTTTGATATTCAGCCACCGCCATATTTACCCAATCAAGATGTTTTCTCCCGCCAGCAATAATCCGAATCATTATTTTACCCCTGTCTATCTAATATCTTTATATAAATTATATCAAACTCTACTATACATAGTAATAATCACAACACTATCTGTGTAATACTTCTGTATTTATTACAACACATGTCAAGTAATCTCTATTAGTGCTGTGGAAATCTTTAACCAAAATATCCGACCAAATTATTTGTTGACTTTTTTACAGGACTAACATAATATAATACTAATATTATATTAAACAGACAGGATGCGAGGTGATGTCTGAATTACCAGAAAAACAAATAAAACGACTCCG
>CAUVQU010000018.1:0-17275 GCA_963554175.1 uncultured Candidatus Saccharibacteria bacterium
TAAATGCGCTTTCATCCGTTTTCGTCCAGCCCTTGCTGATTCCGAAGAAAATCGTTTCATTCTAAAGCAACTAGGTTCAATTGAAGCTTCGTTCCATCTAGGCGCAGAACATACCGTCATGATTGACTTAACAAAAACCGAAGAAGATCTCCTAGCCACCTTCCGACGACAGACCCGCTACGAGGTGCGCCGTGCTGAAAAGCTAAAAATCACTGTAGAGGATCGCTCAGATGATGCTGGTATCCTGGAGGAATTTCATCAGGTTCAGTTAGACACCGCAAAACGTCAAAACTTTATTCCACCAACCAAAAAAGAACTGCAAGCGCTAACAGATAGCTTCGCAGAAGACCTCAGACTGTACGTTGCATATGACGAAACTCACCAACCAATTGCCTATGGTCTTATCCTGATTGACGGGATAGAGGCGGAATACTACGAGGCAGCCAGTACACCACTTAATCGCAAATTGCCAGGTGCTTATGCATTGCAGTGGCAAATAATGCGTGACCTTAAAAAACGGGGTATCCAGCGTTACAATCTTTGGGGAATCGCCCCGGAAGGGCAAACAAAGCACCGTTATGCTGGAGTTACGACCTTTAAGACTGGATTCTCCGAGCACCGCTTCACCTATGTTGCGGCTCAAGATATTTCGGTGAGCCCATTGCGCTATCAATTTAATCGTCTAATTGAGACCATCCGTAAAAAACGACGTCATTTATAAAAGGAAAAACATGAAAGAAACAACTAAGTCAAAAGTCATCGTCGAAGAATGTACTTCTAAAAAAGAGTGGGATGCTTTTATCACCAGCTTCAAAGAAGCTAACTTCCTGCAATCATGGGATTTTTACGAATTTTACCAGAGCATTAACCATCAAATTGTCCGACGGACTTTTAAGCGTGACGGAAAGATTGTCGCCGCCTATGCCGGTGAAGTTGAGCCAGCTAAAAGGGGCCGTCACCTAGCTATCGCCGGTGGTCCTATTCTCGACTGGCAAGATCAGAGCCTAGTGAAACAGGTTTTTGATGATATGAAGAACGTTGCAAAGAACCTACAATGTGTCTTTGTCCGGGTGCGTCCACAACTAGAATACAATCAGGATTCCGCCCAAATTTTTAAGGAGCATGATTTTAGAAAAGCCCCAATGTATTTATCCGTTGAGTATGCTGGTGTCCTGGATCTTAATAAAACCGAAGATGAAATCATGGCAAATATGCGACAACGTCTTCGTCGAGCCTTAAGAAAAGCGGAAAAGAATCAAATAGAAATTGAAACTTCCACTAACCCCGAAGCAATTAAGGAGTTTTATCAGATTGAACTCCAGACCGCCAAACGTCATTCTTTCTATGCTTTTTCCGAAGAATTTCTTACTAAACAGTTCGCAGCTTTTGCAAAAGGCGGAGAGGCTGTCCTCTATATTGCTAAAAAGGACGGTGAAATTTTGGCAGAAAATTTCATGATTTTTTACGGCAACGAGGCCTCATACCATTACGGAGTTTCTTCAGAACTCGGGACAAAGTATTCTGGTGCCCCGCTTCTTCATATGCAGGCCATGCGCGACGCGAGAAAGCGTGGCATTACTCGTTATAACTTCTGGGGAATCGTTGATGAAGAAGATACTAAACATCGCTTTTATGGTGTTTCCGTCTTTAAACGTGGCTTTGGTGTATCCGAATTAAAATACCTTCCAGCCCATGATCTTATCTTAGATAAAAAACAATATTATTTAAAAACCTATCTTATTGAAACCCTCCGTCGAAAAATTCGTCATGTTTAAAATCTAAGTTTCATTCTGTTTAGCTTTTTAAAAAAATATAGTATAATCATAAGCAATATGGCAGAGAATATTGGTCGACCTGATGAAAATAGTTTCGGTAACCAGTCATTTTCTGCAAGCCAAAACCAAAAACCTGATACTCAGCAAGAAAACAGCGATAGTGCATGGGGGAACAATCAGGCAAAAAAAATAGCAGATCAAAAGTCAGCCCAAACATCTGCACGAGAAATCGAAAACGCCGCACTTAATAATTCGAATAACTCTCAAGATGCTAGAATTGCGGAAAATCAAACGGATCAACTAGACAATGAGTCGTTTTATAAAAAGGATGATAAAAAAGACAAGAAAGCCAAGCTGAGTCAGGCTAAAAAGTATGCCCCTCTCGGCGGAATCCTAGGAGTTCTAATTATGATGATGCTTGCTTTTTCGGGAGCAACCAGTCTATCCTCATTTGCGTTGGTTGCTAACGGTTTAGAGCAATTTAATATTCTTCGTGACAGTATGAATAGCCGCTCTTCTTACCTCTTTCCAAGGATGATCCGGGGCGGATTGAATTCCAAAATTACCACCAAAGGATTTTTTAGTGGCAAAGACAAGTTCAAAATATCAAGTTCAATGTCAAAGAAGCTCGCCAGTAATGGGATTAGCTATGTTGAGACTACTGGTACCGACGGCAAGCCCCTTAATCTTTTAGTCTACAATGATGGGCCAGATGGTAAACCAATGGCTGTTGCCGCTTATCAGGAAGATGCCTCCAGGATCCCTGATTCTCTCGAAATAACCACAAATAAAGTTGACGCTGACGGTGTCTCTGCTCCTGTTACTACCAATATTGAAGTTGACTCAAAAAATAAAATGGGCTTTAAACAGGCTCTAGATACTAGTGATACTTTTTTCAAGGCTGAAGAAAGATCTACGCGTACCCTGAAAGGACACGTTGCTGGTTGGTTTGACTCAATCGCCGATAAGGTAGATACTATGCTAAATAATGGCGGCCGCAATCGCCAAGCTAGCACAAAAGAAGACGCTACAGATGAAGAGATAAAGCAAAATGCTGAAAAAGATGGACTAAAAGAGGAGGCTGAAGACTCTAAGGGGAGTGTTGATGTTGACGATTCAGACGTAGGCGCAGAGGAGCCAAGTCCCACTCCAGCTGACGATGGTTCTAGTGCACTTACTAAGGGGATGGATGTTCCAGAAGTCGAAAGTTCTCTCAAGACTCGTGCTAAAAAAGCAGCCGCCTCTATTGGTAGTGCTTCTGCTATCACAACTACTCTGGGCTATGCTTGTACGGTATTAAAAGTAATTAATACGATTTCTCAAACCGTAGGCGCTTTGATGCGCGCAAGAGTCTTGAACTATGTCACGGGCTACACTGAGGCGGTGCATAAAACTAAGGCTGGTGATGGTACAAATGAGCTACATTTTTATAATAAAGGACTCAATACCGATGGTCCAACAAGGGACATGGCCGGTAATATTATTCCTGGTAAGGAATCTAGTTCTGCCATGAAAAGTACCGCAATTAGTCAATTCTTTAGTGATGGGCAGTTAACGGTCAAATCATCCGACCCGATTGCACGAAAATTTAATTCCGAGACTGCAATGCAACAAGCAATTTTCCACAGTGACGAAATTCAATCTAGCGACATGAATCAAGTACCAATGACTCTTGGTACTATGCTAGGTCAAGCTGCTGGCAGTTTAAACACCTATAAAGGTTGTATTGCCCTACAAATGACTGGAAATGTCTTAGGTATTTTTGCGGATATCGCAGAAATCGCAGCAGCTATACCAAGTTTTGGTATCTCATTGATTGTCGGCCAAATTGGAAAGATGTTAATGAAAAAAGCACTTATGATCGCCGTAGTTGCCTCGGTCGGCGTAATCATCTCAATGGTCGCACCGATGATTGCTAGAACAGTTGGTAAAAGCCTTGTCAGTAATATGGTAGGCGAGGATGCTGGGTATGCGATCAATAGCGGCTTCAATATGTATACAGGAATACAGCAACGAGTGAGTTCTGGCCTTCCTGCCACCAAGAAGGCCTTAGTCGCCGCATATCATGAAAAGCAGAATGTCATAGCTTCTGAAGCTAGGTATATCAGGCAAACAAAAAGTCCCCTTGACCCCTCTTCGCCGTATACCTTCATGGGTAGTATTATGAATTCAATCATTCCTATTGCCACCACCGTTGGCTCGCCAATTATGACTTTTTCGAAAATCAATAGCGTAGTTGGTTCTTCCATCTTTCAGCTCTTACCAACCGCTGCCGCAGAAGGCGAGCATCAGATTAAAACCTCACTAAACAACAACTGTCCATCTGGAAGGGCATTTGATGAACCTCTCGCAATGGACGCCTTTTGCAATAACTACATAACTACCGACTACTCTACGATTAAAACACCACCAGACGAAGTGTTTGATCGCGTCGGAGCTGAGAACTTTGACCTAGAAAACATTGATAAAAACGTTAATAACGGTAATCCAGCAATCAAGGATAACTCCGAGCTTGCTAAGTGGACTCTAGCCTGTGCAGTACGAGAATCTCATTACGGCGTTGCTGATGGCAATATCTCTGAAGCCCTCAGTGGCTCTGCTGGTGTGGGCTCTGGCATTATTAAATCTTATACTGGTGCCGCCATTGGTGCTATCCCAGTCCTCGGAGGTCTAGCTCAAGGATTCTTTGATGGAAGAGAAGCGTCAAATATTGGTTGGACAACAGGTGAAAATTGTGTGAAAGAAAAATATAAATACTTCTCACGCTATTCAGAGGATCAGCGAGTTTTAGAATCTGCTGGATTAATCGAACAATCAGCAGTTACAGGCTTCCTAGATAAATATTACGCTAAAAATCCTCTCGACCATTCAGATTCAGGCATTATTGCGCGCTACACTGGGATGACCAAGGAACAGGCTGAAATTGCCCTTGGTTTAGTTGAGTACAATCTCTTCCTTGCAAAATATCACCCCAAAGAAAAAGGTCCAGAAAAACCAGTAAAAAGTGAAGAATATCAGTATGAAAGTACTACGGTAATTGCTGAATCTATGCCAAATGTTGTTCTTCGTATACTTAGTGACTTTAAAAATCAGAGACTAGCCATTGCGAGCGCATAAAAATCATCAGACTTTTATCTAATATGTTAAAATAATCATAAGAACTATAATCAAGGAGCATTATGTCTACAAAACTAAAGTATATTGATAGTCACTGGGGTATTTTTGCCTTGCAGGGGATTGTTGCCTTATTGTTTGGTTGGTTCGCCTTATTTACTAATTCCAGCGATATTCAGACATTAGTAATCGTTGTTGGCAGCGTGCTCCTTTCGCTCGGAATTATCGAACTATTGAATCTCCTCGCACGTACACGTACAAAAAATACTTGGGGTGTCTCACTAGTGATGGCTATTCTAGAAATCTCTGCTGGCCTCGCTCTTCTCTTTACTTATGAGCAAAATGTTGCCTGGCATCTTATTGTTATCGCCGCCTATACTATTTTGCGTGGTATATTTGAGATCATTCTCGGGCTTAAAGCCATTGATGATCTTACAGACAAGTTTATCTGGATTCTTGCTGGTGTCTGCGCTTGTATTATGGGTGTCGTTATCTTAAATACCGGACACCTCGGTACCACCCCCTTTATTAAATACTTTGGTTCTTATATGATGGTCTTTGGTGTAATAAATCTCATTTATTCCGTGCATAACAATGAACAGGGCAAGGATTATCGTAGTGAGAAGCTTGCAGCAAAAAAGAAGATAACAAAGACTTTGGAATTAAAAACCCCAGTTTCAAAAACCACGACAAAAACGGTCAAGAAAACTGCGAAAAAGACTGCTAAAAAGGCTTAAATATAGATAAGCACTCCTCATTCTTCTTCAAAAAACTGGCATTATAAACGTAAATATGTTATAATTATATCTCAAGGAGAAAATATGAACTATAAAATGCCAACCAAGGCTATCATCACTGATGCTGGTTTTGCTAGCCGCTTTCTACCGATCACTAAGACTATTCCAAAAGCTATGTTGCCATTAGGAAATCGTCCAATCATGCAACTTGTTGTTGATGAATGTATAAAGGCCGGTATTACAGAGATTATTATCGTTGCCACACCTGAGGGAAAGCCTATCTACGAGGATTATTTCAACAATTCCGTAAATCACATCCGTAAGCAACTAAAAGCACAGGGTAAACTAGACCGTTATGCTCCAATTCAAGAAATCCTTGATTATCCAAAAATTACTGTGATCGAACAGGACCAGTCTTATCCATACGGAAACGGCTCTCCAATTGCTTCAGCTCGTAAGTTTATTCGTGATGATGAAGCCTTCATTGTCGCTTACTCGGATGACGTAGTCTTCGGTACTTCCGATGTTAAAACCCTAATTGATTCCTACGCTAAGCATCAAGATGCACAGGCAATTATTATTGCCCAGGAAATGCCTAGGGAAGTATTGAATAAATATGGTATCATTCGTCTTCAAGATGAGACTAAAATGACCCTACATGACATCGTCGAGAAGCCAAAAATTGAAGATGCTCCATCCAATCTTACTTCTTATGGTCGTTATCTCCTCACGCCAGATGTCTTCCAGTATCTTGATCCAAAAAATACCGGTCTGGACGGTGAATTATGGACTGTTGACGCTATTACGCGCATGGTCAAAGATGGCAATGTTTATGTTGAGAAGACAAGAGGTCACTGGATGACTACTGGTGATCCAAAAAACTACAACCTAGCTAGTCTCTATTATGCAACCGAATTTGAAGACTATGGTGAAGCACTTGTGGATTTTCTTCAAAAATAATTATAGTCAAACTTCTAAAAAACATCCCAAGTGGGTGTTTTTTAGTTGTATACATTTACAAAATATAATACAATATAAGCGTAAAGGTTATCTAAAATGGAGTTACAAATGAATCTTGCCGAGTGGATCCTAGTCATGTTTTTATCAGTTGCACTACTGATCTTCTTGATTGTCGGCATCATTTTTCTGGTTAAGTTCACTAGTCTGCTTTCTGAAATTGAAATTATGGTTCAAACTGGTCAATCCATTTTTGATAAAGCTGATGATGTGGCTGACAATATTAAGGATCTCACGTCAGTTGGTCCACTTGCTAAAGGGTTCGTCACAGAATATATCGGTAGAAAGTTATTCAACCTCTTAAAAATTGATCGTAAGCCTAAAAAATCTTATTTTGATGAGTTTGAAGAAGAAGATACAACTAGGCAATCAGAAAAACGCAGAGCAGCCAAAGCCACGAAAACACCAATTAAAAGTGTAAAACCAAAAGCTAAAAACTAGACCCCTATACTGTTCGCTCAAAATCGACTATAATAGATATAATAAACAGATTAAACAGGAGTACAAATATGAAAAAAGATAATAGCAAATTCTTCTTAGGTGTAGTCCTAGGTGCAGCAGCTGGTCTTGTCGCAGGTATTCTCACCGCTCCAAAGTCCGGCAAGGAAACACGTCAGGAATTGAAAGAGCAGGGTAAGAAAGCCCTTGATGAAACCAAAAAAACCAGCCAGAAGCTCTATCAGGACACCAAAGTTGGTGGTCAAAAAATGTTTGATAAATTCTTTAGGAAGAAAGAAGACGTAAAAGACGAAGCTCTTGGTGTCGTTGAAGAAGTTGCCGAAGATGTAGCTGAAGCAGCCGAAGAAGCAAAATAGTAAAGATTAAATTAATTACAAATATTCTCTTCAATTAAATTTGAAGAGAGTATTTTAACGGGAAAATGGGTGTAAGGTAAATGTCAAGTGAGGTAGAAACAAACACAGATCAAAAAAGCCAGGAAGAGGCTTATCACGATTTTTGTTGTGAATTAGATGATCCAAATCATCAAATCGGCCCCAGTGATTTCGTACACCTACATAACCACACTCACTACAGCTTACTAGATGGTCTTACTAAGGTTCCAGATTTAATCGGTTATGTCAAGGAGCAGGGGATGCAGGCGGTTGCCGTTACCGATCACGGCACCATGTCCAGTCTGATTGAGTTATATAAAGAAGCCAAGGCTGCTGAAATTAAACCTATCCTTGGTCTTGAGGCCTATGTTGCCGCAAGATCACGTTTTGATCGTGATCCAGCCTACGATAAGGTCCGTTATCACATCACTCTTCTTTCAATGAATGATCAAGGCTTTGAGAATCTCTGTCGCCTAGCCACCGAGGCAGAGGTTAACGGTAAGTATTATAAACCTCGTATTGATCACGAAATTATGGAAAAATACAGCGAGGGAATTATCTGTCTTTCAGGCTGTGCAAGCTCCGAAATTTCCGTGCGTCTGAAAAACGGCGACATGGAGGGCGCTGAAAAACTGGTAGATTGGTATAGTAAAGTCTATAAAGATCGTTTCTACCTTGAAATGCAGGATCATGGTCATCCAGATTCTCCCACCCACTGGGATGTGCAAGATCGCATCAACCGTGGCTTACAGGCAATCGCTAAAAAAACTGGCTTACCACTAGTGGTGACCTGTGATGGTCATTATCTCAAACACGAGGATCAGGACGCTCATGAAATTCTACTCTGTATTGGTACTGCCGCAAACCTCTCCGATCCTAATCGTATGACCTTAAAGGATTTTCAGCTACACGTCATCCCTCCGCAGGAAATTATTGATCGTTGGAGCAAGGACTATCCTGAAGCAATCAAAAATACAAGGAAAATTGCCGAACGCTGTAGTACAGAAATTCAGCTCGGTCGGATTCTAATTCCAAAATTCCCAGTTCCAGATGGTGATTCTGAAAAAAGCTACCTAGACAAGCTCGTCTTTCGTGGACTCGCCTTCCGCTATGGTGGTGTTACTCAGGAAGAGGCAGAAAAACTTTCGATTGAAGACTGTCGAAAATTACTTTCTGAAAAAATTCTCGAACGCATTGATTATGAATTGGCCGTCGTCGACAAAATGGGTTACAACGGCTATTTCTTAATCGTCCAAGACTTTATTATGTGGGGAAAGACTCGCCGTATTATTTATGGTCCAGGCCGTGGCTCAGCCGCAGGCTCCATCCTAGCTTACGCTTTGCGTATTACCGAGCTAGATCCCATGAAGTACGATCTACTCTTCGAGCGTTTCCTAAATCCTGATCGTATCTCTATGCCAGATATCGATACCGATATTCAGGATACTCGCCGTGATGAGGTTATTGACTACTGTACCGACAAGTACGGCAAGGAACGTGTTGCTAACATTGTTACTTTTGGTAAAATGATGGCTAAAAACGCCGTACGTGACGTGGCTCGCGTCCTTGAAGTACCTTATGCCGAAGCTGATCGCATCGCTAAACTGGTACCAGACCCCATCCAGGGCCATCATGTTAAGTTGACTGATGCCATTGTTAATACTCCAGACCTCAAATATGAATATGAACATAATCCAGTCGCCAAACAGGTCATTGATTATGCTTCAAAACTTGAAGGTACTATCCGTTCACATGGCGTCCATGCTTGTGGTATCGTGATCGCTCCTGATGATCTCGTAAAATTCCTACCACTCGAAGTCTCCGCCAAGGGTCCACTCGCCACACAATATCCATCTACACAGGTCGAAGAATTAGGTCTTCTTAAGATGGACTTTTTGGGACTTTCTAACCTCTCGGTGATTAATAATGCCCTGCGTATGATTCGTAAGGTTTATCATGACGATATTGATCTCTATAACGTACCACTAGATGATCCGTTGGCCTATAAGCTCTTGCAGAATGCCGAGACCACTGGTGTCTTTCAGCTTGAATCTGCCGGAATGAAACGTTATCTTAAGGATCTGAAGGCTTCTAGTTTTGAAGATATCATCGCTATGGTCGCCCTCTATCGCCCAGGGCCGATGCAGTTTATTGATTCCTTCATTCGTCGAAAACACGGCGAGGAACCAATTACTTATCTCCACCCTGGTCTTGAAAATGCTCTAAAATCCACCTATGGAATCTTGATTTATCAGGAGCAGTTCATGCAGATCTCTAAGGAATGGTGCGGCTTTACCGGCGGTCAGGCCGATACTTTGCGTAAGGCGGTCGGTAAGAAGAAAGTGGCTCTGATGAATAAGGTGAAACCAGAGTTCATTAAGGGTGCGCAAGAAGTTGGTGGTGCCACTGAAGAGCAAGCCGAAACTTTTTGGAATCAGCTTCTCGAATTTGCTAACTACTGTTTTAATAAGTCCCACGCCGCGTGTTATGGTCTGGTTGCTTATTGGACGGCTTACCTGAAGGCTCATTACCCTGACGCTTTTATGGCTGCGCTGATGACTTCAGATATGCGTTGGACCGACCGACTTGCGATTGAGATTGCAGAGTGTAAAAGAATGGGTATTAAGGTGCTTGGCCCAGATATTAATCAATCCTATGCCGACTTTGGTATTGTGGGTGGCGAAAAAACGATTCGTTTTGGTCTTGCGGCCATTAAAAGTATGGGGAAGGCCTTGATTGAGGATATTGTTATCCCTGAACGTGACAAAAACGGTCCATTTAAATCCGTCTGTGATTTTGCCTCTCGCGTCGATAATACGAAATTTAATAAAAAATCATGGGAATCTGCAATCAAAACTGGTGCCTTTGATCGCTTTGCTTCGCGTACGGATCTGTTGTTTAATTTAGAGGAAATACAGGCTTATGGAGGCAAAATTCAAAAAGATCGTGCCTCTGGTCAGACTGATCTTTTTGGCCTCATGGGTGATGCTGGTGCAATTCCTGAACCCACCCTTCAGGAATCTCCTACTAAGGTCTCAGAAAAAGAACAGTTACTCTGGGAACGTGACCTGATGGGACTCTATCTTTCCGCTCATCCCCTAGATAAATACGACCTCTATTTTGAAGAAAACACTCATCCATTCACAATGGTTACCGCAGAAAATGATGGCAAACAAGTTGTTGTGGGTGGTATTATTACTGGTATTCGTACGATTCTTACAAAATCAAACACCAAAATGGCCTTCGTTAAGATCGAAAGTAAGACAGCTGAAACTGAATTTATTGTCTTTCCGTCACTCTACGAGCAGGAAGGATCAAAACTAGCAATAGATAATATTATTAAAGTTACAGGTCGAGTTAACGCTAGGGATAAAGATGGCAATGTGATCTCCGACGTAAAAATTATTGCCGACTCCTTCTCCGTTGTTTCAGATGAAAAACTCGAAAATTATCAGTCTACTGGAATTAAAATGGAGGACCCAAAGGAAGCCCCCAAAAAGGAATTTAAACGTAAAAAAGCAACTGTCCCAGAGAATATTGCCTCCAGGCTGTCTAGCAGCCAAACCACAAAAGAAGGCAGTTCAAATAATACCGAAAAAGATAAAACCGATTCTGTAAAAAATTCCCAAGAAAAACAAGGCATAGAGGAAGTGGTGACTAGAGTTATTACTCCTCCCGTTGATCCAAGGTCTCAAAAACTCTTTGTCCTGATTGAAAACCCTGAAGATACCGAGAAATTAACAAGGATTCGCAAGCTCTGTGACGAGAATCCAGGTTTTCAAGAAATTATTCTGGTTCTTAAAGATGAATCTGGTAAAAAACCACTACGTATGCCATTTAGAATTGATGCCTCCAGCGATCTTATTGACCCGCTCAAGGACTTGGTTGGTGAGACTGGTGTGGTCTTAAAATAAAATTTCTCAAAAACCTTTAACAAAAATAGTATTTTAGAACTGTTTATGCTAAAATAAAGCAAAAGAAGGTGGGAAGTGGATAAAATAACTAATTTTCTGAATGCAAAAATTTCTGGTCTGGTTACGAGTAAGCCAGAGATTCTTGCTGAATACGCAAGGGATGCCAGTATTTTAGAAATAACACCAAAGCTTCTTTGTGTCCCCAACTCGGTAGAAGATATACAATACCTTGTTCGTTTTGCTAATGAATTAGCAAAAAAAGGATATCAATTACCAGTAGTCGTTCGTGGTTCTGGGTTAGACCAAAGTGGAGCTGACCTAACCGAGGGTATGGTTATCTCAACCGAAAAACTAAACCAAATTCAAGAAATTGACGATCGAGCTCGCCTAGTCCGAGTGCAGGCTGGGGTAACGCTAGGTCAATTAAATTCAGCCTTAGCGCTCTTTGGTCTGCGTCTGCCAATCGAGGCAGATCCGCGTGAGACTATTGGCGGCCTAGTTTCAAATTTTTATACAGATAAAATTGCAAAAAAATATGGCAGCATCTATTACTATGTTGATCGCATTGAGGCTGTCTTGTCTAATGGCGACCTCTTTCAGTCTCAAACTCTCACCCCTCGCGGACTTAAATATATTAAATCTAAGAAAGATTTTGTCTCGACCCTTTATAGTAGAATCGAAACGATTCGACAGGAAAATAAAGAACAACTGGAGGAGCTCAAAGCGCATAATCACGCTCGTACTGGCTATCATATGATCACTGAGGTACAACCTACGCCGCATGAATTTGATCTGGCGCCCCTCTTTTTTGGCGCTCAGGGCAGCCTCGGTATTATCACCGAATTAATCATCAAGGTCATCCCACTTTCGCGACCCACCAAACAGGCTCTGTTTGGTTTTCAGGATTTAAAAGCAGCCGTTGATTTTATGTCAGAACTAAAAAAACTTCAGCCTCTTCGAATCGATTTTTACGACCAACGTCTAATTAATCTAGGTCAAACTCACGAGCCAGAAGCAAATCTAAATCTCGGTGAGGCTAAGTATTTAATTTGTACAGAATTTGATGATCATTATTTTAAAAATCAAAGCAATCTTAAAAGACTGAAAAAACTTTCTTATAAGAAAGATCTAGCTATTATCGATCAACCGGAAATCGCTAATATCATAGCTAAAATTCATAAAAACTTAGTCGCCTATCGCAATGATAGCTCGGTGGTTGAGCGAGTTATTGTGGTTGACCGTACTTATATTCCAGAGGTGGAATTTTCTTCCTTCGTTGACAGCTTAAAAACGCTAGAAAAAATCTTTGATCAGGAATTGCCGCTCTTTGGCTCTTTCATGACTAATCTCTACTCAATACGTCCCAGCTTTGATTTGTCACAGGTGAACGATCGCAAACAACTACTACGGTTCTTGCAACAATTTGGGAAGCTGGTCACCGATTCAAGCGGTAGCCTCTGTGGTGGCTCAGCTGAAGGTCAGGTCCAAGCGCTAATGGTTAATCAAAACACTTCGGCTCGTACGCTCAACCTCTATCATCAAATAAAGACACTTTTTGACCCAAATAACATTTTGAATCCTAAGATTAAGCAGGGCGCCAGTTTAGCTAATTTAGCACGTTTTATGCGTACTTCTGCACAGATTGGCTTAATTTGTCAGGATTAATTTTATAAGCCAAATTAATCAATTATTATCTGTTATCTAAAAATAGCTCAGCATGCTATAATCATCTTATGAAAGTTACTACAAAGAATTTATCCGAAACCAAGGTCGAGGTTACTGTTACTCTTGATCAGAATGACCTTAAGGTCGCCGAGGAACAGGCTATCTTACGTCTGTCCAAAGAAATCCGCGTTCAGGGTTTTCGTCCAGGCAAGGTTCCTGCCGAAATCGCTAAGAAAAATATTAATCCAAACGATCTCGCCAGTACCACTGCTGATATCGCTGTTAGGCGTACTGTGCCTAAGGCCTTTGACGAGGCTAAGAATATTCCTCTCGTTATTCCAAATGTCGATATTGTCAAATTTGTCCCTGGTGAAGTTCTTGAATACAAGGCAGTTGCTGAAATTGTGCCTGAAATTAAACTCGGTGATTACAAGAATCTCAAGGTTAAACGCGAAGAATTTAAGGCCAAGAAAGAAGATATCGACGATGTCGTGGCTCGTGTTAGAAGTGCCTATGCAGAAAAGCAGGTAGTAAAACGCGCAGCCAAAATGGACGACGAAGTTGTTATCGATTTTGAAGGTAGCTTAAACGGTGAGAAGTTTGAAGGTGGCGCAGCCAAAGATTTTAAACTTAAACTCGGTTCTCATCAATTCATCCCAGGCTTTGAGGAAGGTATTGTTGGCCACAATGCTGGCGATCGCTTCGATCTTGAGCTTACTTTTCCTAAGGACTATCACGCTGAAAAACTTGCTGGTCAGAAAACCGTCTTCAATGTTCTCTTGAAGCAAGTTAATGAATTTATCCTGCCTGAACTGAATGACGAATTTGCTCAAAAATGTGGTCCATTCAAAACTATGGACGACCTAAGGAGCGATATCGAAAATAATTTAACAGAGCAAAATAAGGTCAAATCCGATGAGAAATTTAAGGATGATCTAGTTAGTGAACTTGTGAAGAAGAGTAAAATTGCAGCTCCAGAAGTTCTGATTGAGGACCAGATTCGCTTTATTAAACAAGATATCGAAGCCAACGCCAAAACTCAAGGCCTATCCTTTGAGGATTATCTCACTCAAACCGGCCAAACCGAAGAGGACTGGAAGAAACAGATCAAAGAACTTGCTGAAGCTCGCGTTAAGGCTTCTCTTGCTCTCCAAATGGTAGCACGTGAAGAAAAAATCGATATTGAGGACGAAATCGTCGATGCGAAAATTAATGAGCTTCGTGAAGTCTACAAAAAATCCAAGGAAGCATTAAATAATCTTAAGGATAATAATGTTCGCCAGGATATCAAGAACCGTATGGTTATCGAAAAAACTTTGAACTTCCTAGTCGAACTCAATTCCAAAGCTGAGAAAACAGATAAAAAGTCTAAGTAGGACCACTAGATTCTAGATAGAAATTAGGACACATCGTGTCCTAATTTTTTTAAATCTAAATACTTGTACTATAATGTAATGGAATAAGAAATTAAAAAGGGGGTTACTTATGGTACATTCAAAACATGAAAGTATAAAAGATATGATCTATGCAGGAATTATTGGGCATGCCGTTGGGGATGCGCTAGGCGTTCCTGTTGAATCATTAAGTCGCTTACAGTTAGCGAGCCGTCCGATTCGCGACATGATGGGCTTTGGAGTCCATCAGCTTCCAGCTGGTACTTGGTCTGACGATACCTCAATGGAAATTGCATTAATGGATTCTTTAATCAGGCAGAAACGCTTTGATCTAGATGACATTATGCAGAATTTCTATAAATGGTTTCATGATGCCGATTTTACTGCTACTGGTCAAAACTTCGGGATAGGACCTATCTGTGAAGAAGCAATCCGTAACTATATGGATGGGCTTAGTCCACTCGAATGTGGAGTCAAAGACGCAAAAAGTGTTGGAAATGGCTCTCTTATGCGTATTCTACCAGTCGCTTATGTCTGTTATTACAATCAGATCACTGGAAAAAAGCGCCGTCAGCTAGTGCATGATCTTTCAGCTATTACTCACGCCAATGAGCTCTGTATCTTGGGTTGTCTAATCTATGTAAATTTTGTCTGCCATCTCCTTGACGGAGATAATCTTCTTGAGGCCTATCAAAAAACCCAATTAGATGACTATTCGGACTTTGAAGAAGATACTTGTATGGCTTACTATCGTATTTTGGAAGAAAATATCGGTAGTTATGCACGTCAGACGATTATTTCTAAAGACAATGTCTTGAATACCCTAGAAGCTGCATTTTGGTGCCTCTTTAACACGGATAACTATCGCGATGCGGTAATTACTGCAGTCAACCTTGGGGATGACACAGACACGGTTGGCGCAATTACTGGTTCTATGGCGGGTATTTTATATGGCTTTAATGAGATTCCCGGTCTTTGGGTTGAAGCACTGCAACGCTCCGAGTATCTACTAGATCTCTGTGAACGCTTCGCTCTAGCCGATATAGATACCTCGAATATCTAAAAGCGACAAAACTCACTCATGTTATAGGCCAAATATTTGGCCTATTTTTTAAAGCTTAAAGAGTAAAACTTGATAAAGACCGTAAAATATGGTAAAATATATACATGTCACAATCTAAACTTCTTCAATACCTCAAACAGTTATATAAAGAACAGCGTGAACTCACTATTCTAGAGGTCACCTATCTCATAATTGCCGTCCTCTCCTTTTTGGTCGCTGCCGTCATCGCCTTACTAAATCAATCTCTTGGTGTTGCACTTCTTATTATTCCATTTGTCTCCTTTTTAGCTCTATCTGCCAATATGATTGTTTGGGCACTTGTCCGTATGTTCCTGGACGAATCTACTAAAAATGATCATAAAAAATCAGAAGTTTCCAAAGGTGAAGACGAAAAAATAGTAGAATCTGTTAAAAATAAACGCTCCAAGGTAACCTCAAAAAAATAGTCAAAACTAACAAGAGAAAGTTGACTAAAGAATATATAAGAATTTCTCAAAGGTTTGTTAGTCCCACAGTTTCTAAAAATAGAGCAACGCTCTATTTTTTATTTCATTCTACAATAACCATATACGCTATATAAATAATTCATATTCTAAAGAGGGATTCCATGCCAGGTCTATCACCAAATCAACATAATACTGCATCAAATGTAGATAACCAGCAAAACGAAATTCTATCAGAAAAACAATCTCTCACTCGCCTTCAAAACGAAATCGGCTCCAAAGTCCTCTCTCTGGTTAACTTCGAATCTAAGCATAAAGACATTGTCGAATCCTCTTTCAATAAAGCCCGCAATAACAAAGAAAAGCTCCCCGGCAAAAATAACGAACGTAGAAACTTTGCCTATCTCTCCCGCCTCGATCGGATGATCGAAAAACATGGTGATAAAGTTGAACAAAAACTCTGGGCAGCCTCTGCTGAGAATGTCGTTATGGACTATGAAGACATCCCAGACGCCTATTGGAAGCAACAAGAACAAATCTTAAGAGACAATGGCCAAGGCAGGGAACTAAGTAGAGACGAAAAAGAATATCTCACAGAGGACATCATTAATAAACAGCGTGAGTCTATCAATACCTGGACTAACTACCTAGGAGACAAGAACTGCCCCTACCCTCTCTGGTTTAAGGTCTATGCTTTTGATGGTATCTCCAAGATGAGCAATACTCTTAATCTTGATGATGCAGATTATAACAGACGCGATAATACTACAGCCCTCAGTTTCCCAAAACTCAACGCCGAAATCCTCGCCAAGGTTTATCGCCAAATTAATGATTTCTATGGTGTAGATAAAGAGAACTGGCTTTCTAAACATTCAGATGATGAAAAACTAGTCTCTCTCGTTAAATCCGCCAACTTCCCCAAACTTTATGCTAAGGAATTAGTAGATACCAAGGTCATTCTCAAAACCCCAGAACGCACCGAAGATATCCACGGTGATTGGTTTGAATATAAGCTAGGAGACGAAGAAGAGATCGCCAGCCTCGCAGAAGGCACCCGCTGGTGTGTTGTGGATCCCAATGTTGCACATAATTATCTAGTATACGGACAGTATAGTAACCCTGAAGATGACGACTATGACGATGATGACTATGACGATGAAGATTATGAAGATTATGACGAAGACTATGATGAAGACTGGGAAGATGACGACATTAAAGTAGAAGATCCTGAAGCCAAATTCATTATCTTTAGATTAGAAGACCCCAACTCTCCTGGGATCTTTGCTTCCAACGGTTCTGCTTCCATTCGTCTCGACCCAA
>CAUVQU010000019.1:0-16286 GCA_963554175.1 uncultured Candidatus Saccharibacteria bacterium
ACGATTTTCTTCGGAATCAGCAAGGGCTGGACGAAAACGGATGAAAGCGCATTTATATTGATTGGCAATTTGGAAAATTTCTTGAAAAACAAGAGCGACAACGACGGGGTCTCGCCAATTAAGCAGGGGTCCATTAGGGATTTCTAGGAATCGACCACGCTTGGCGTCCTTAATAACCATAAGTACTTTAACATGACCATAGAACTCACAGAGAAGTACTCGGCGGCCTAGGAGCTCATTATACTTTTGCCAGCGAGGAGATTGCAGAAAGTTTGCAAGGTCATAATCCCGAATCTGATTATTCCAATCTTGTTGCGATAACTTAGCTAAGCTTTTTGTAGCTTTTTGCCCTTTTATTAAAGCCACAGAATCTTTTTTGAGAAGCTCTGGCTGCCCTTGTTGATTGACTTTTACTTCAACTAGCTGTGGAGCAATGATCTGCCAGGCTCGTTTCAGCTGCAAGAATGAATAATTCGTTGGAAAATTTATTAGATGCTTGGCAGCCAACGTAGCGACAGGGCAGTCGTTTTCATTGAAATCTGATTTTTTAAAGTAGCGCTTAGGTGCCACTGGCGAGTCGTACCAAACTTCGTCAAAGAAAAAGCCGGCTTTTTTTAGTTCTGATAGAACACTGTTTCGATCTCTAACAAGAAGCGGGTAGCGTAAAATTGAATGATATTTTTGACTCTTTTGTAGCTTTTTGAGTAAATATCTTGACTGCCAATAACTGAGTCGGCGTTCAAAATCAAGCTCAGCGTCGGCAGAACGTTGAATTAGTTTTAGTTTCAATAGAACTAGAATCCAGATTTGTCCTAAATTAAAACGACCAATTGAGAGATAAGAAAAAGTGCGGGAGATGAGAGCAAACAATGGATAAAAATTATCTCGTAAAGAGCTTGAGATCTTTGGTGCGCGACTAGCGATATTTCGAGAATCCAAGAGGTGATTCTTGGAAGCTACTCGCATGATTAGTGCTCCACCAGAAGTTGCGTCCAGTGATTTTCCTTTACCAAAAGAAAGCACAACGGCGTCACCAATACTTCCGGCAAGACGTCCGTCCGAATAATTAATGTTGTATGAATGAGCAAGGTCTTCAATAAGAAAAAGATTATGTTCTTTTGCTAACTTTTCAATTTCCACTATTTCTGCTGGGATACCAAGATTGTTTTGAACAATGACAGCTTTAAGGTTGGGGTACTTCTTAATGCATTTCTTTAGGGTGTTTGCATTAAAATGTAGGGTTTTAGGGTCAATATCTAGGTAAATTGGTTGGTACCCGGCAGCCCTGATCGCCTGTACAACTGCAAAACAGGTTAGTGAAGTTATAGCAACAGCTGGAAGCGATTCTTTTCTTGAAGTTGCTTCTGTCTTAACTTTTTTATCAACAGAAGAATCCTTAGATACTGCTGGGATTTGCGAGATGAGAGCTAATGAAAGAGCGGTACGACCAGAATGAAAGAGGTAGACATTTTTTTGGTCAACTTGATACTGTTTAGAAAAAAATTGTTTTAATTTTATATAATCCTTTTTTGTACCAAAACTTGCAAGAAAACGCAGGGTTTCTTTAAGATTAAAATTATTAGCACGACCTAGGAAAAAATGTTTCACCTCTTTACCTCCATCACTTCACTAATAGCAAGTGCAAGTCCTTCCGGGTCACAGATATAGGGCGCGTGTGTCCAATTTGGAAATAACTTGAGTCGGCTCTTTTTGATTTGCTGATGCATTTTTTGTGCATGCCTTGGAGGAGTGATTTTATCTAATTCACCCCACAGGATGTCGGTTTTTACTTTAACCTTGGAGATATCCAGTTGGCGGTCCGAATCCAGCATATTAGTTAAGGTTTTTTTCATATTCTCAGGAGCCTTTTCGTAATCGCCAGCACCAATGATACGATGAAGCAGTTTGCGCAGAATTTTAATCTGTTTTAATGGCGCAAATAGCTGGCTGATTGCTCTTAAAATATCACGTTTTTTTGATGGTTCATAGACACCAGCGGCGTCAAGTAAAATTAGATGAGAAACGCGCGCAGGTTGCCTTGATAAGAGGTTTAATAAAATTCGACCTCCGTTACTATGACCAAGAACCACTGCGTCTTCTGGTAGTAATGAATCGGCCCATTTAACATATTCATCGATATTCCACACTTTTTTGCTGGGGTCAGTAAGTCCGGGAACGTGTAACATCTTTACCTTAATTTTATAGCTGTCATTTAAGAGTTTAATGGTTTTATTCCAGGGCTCCACGGAATAGGTCCAACCATGAATGATGTAAAGTGTTTTTGTCATTAATTTAATCCTCGTTTTTGTCGTCTTTTGATCGCAGCTTTTTCGCGTCTAGGTAGCTTCTTAGCATCGTCTGGATTTTTTAAAATCTTCTCAATGATCCATTCGAGATACTGAGAGCCTTTAAAGAGAATTGTTTCTGAGCCGCTCAAATGTTTCTCTAGATAGGCTAAGGCTTCTTTAGGGTCATTAGTCACATAAGGGACGATACCAGCTTCTTTCAGAAGTGGCGCCGTATACTTCTTAGTGCGACGACCGATTAGGATAACTTTTTCTGGTTTTACCTTGATGATTTCAGCGGCGAGTTTTGCATGTTCCTGCCCCTCAATACTGCCCTGATCCACAATATCACCAATCACTAACCATTTATGTTCCACTTTCATAGCTTTAAACATCTCTAAAATTGATTTTACCGAAATTAGATGAGCATTATAACTACTATCAATAATCTGAACACCATTTTTGCCTTCAAAATATGAATTACGGCCTGGTGCTAGACGAAAATCTGAAAGATCTGAATCTATTTTGATTTTTAAGTATTCAGCCAACTTTTCAAGCATAACCAACTGAATAGTAAGGTCTTTTGAAAGAGGTCGGTTAAACTGATACCGCCTGGTTTCACCACTTTCGTCAGATTGAATCTCAAACTTAGTCTGATTTGGCATTACCTGATATTTTACGAGATCTTTTTTGGAGCATTTAATTACTCTAGCCTGAGTAAGTCCTTTTTGTTTAATGCTGTCGAGGGCACGGACCATCAGTTCAACGTCGTTATCGATGATCACAAGCTTCTGTGTATGTTCTGGTAGCATAGCGAATTCGTGGGTAATAGCTTTATCAAGATTTTCAAAAAGCCCATCTTTTACTTGCTGCTCGAATTGAACTGCGTGCGATAAGCCAAGAGAAATCCACAATGTAACCTCAGGCTTAAGCCAGGAGGCGAGAAATTCAGCCTCGTGTGGCCTTTCCCCATCAATTTCAACAACATAAAACTCCTCTTTATGTGTATAAAATATTGATTTAATTGGCGCGGCAATAAAAAGATAAAGCCACTTTAATTTTGAGCCAGTTACGCCAGTTAATTTTAGAATATCGAAAGCAATACCATAGGCGGAGTTAGCATCATGAGAATAATGGGCGCGATCTTTTAGGATACATTCCACCAAGTTCAACATGGTTGTTTTACCGACAGAGCCAGTAATGGCGATCACACGAGGTCGCCAGCGACGAAATGAGATGTTAGCAAAAAATCTGAAATAGGAAGCTACTAGAAAGTAAAATCTTTTCTTTAATTTCATCACTGGAGTCATACCGTCATTTTAACATAAAGACGATAAACTTGGCAAAGGGGGTTATTTTTGGATTGAAGAGAAGAAGCGAGCGGCACGTTCGGTCTTAGGGTGGTCCATAACCTGTTCTGGAGTGCCATCTTCGATAATTTTACCATGATCAAGAAAGATCATGCGGTTACCAACCTCGCGAGCAAAGCTCATTTCGTGAGTTACAATTACCATTGTTAATCCTTGTTTAGCAAGATCACGAATTACATCAAGAACCTCACCAATCATTTCGGGATCAAGCGCCGAGGTCGGCTCGTCGAAGAGAATAACTTCCGGATGCATGGCTAGTGCACGTGCGATGGCGATACGTTGTTTTTGGCCTCCGGATAAGTTACGTGGATAAGCATCTGCTTTACTAGATAAACCAACCATTTTAAGTAGTTTCCTAGCCTCTCTATCAGCATCCTGCTCTTTTTGATGAAGTAATTTTTTAGGACCTAGCTTAATATTTTCAAGTACAGATAAATTATCAAAGAGATTAAAATTCTGAAAGACCATTCCAACTTTACGTCGAATTTGATTTAGATCCACGCCTGGTTCTGTAATATCTACACCATCAATAAGAACCTGACCAGAAGTGGGTGTGGCTAATAGATTGAGACATCTCAAAAAAGTGGATTTACCAGAACCGCTAGCACCCACAAGAACCACTACCTCGCCATCGTGAATTGTAAGATTAATACCACGAAGTACCTTAGTATCCTCAAAGTTTTTATGAATATTTTTTGCAATAATAGGCATTACTTTTCCTCGTCATTATTTAATTTCTTTTCTAATCTAAACATGACCTTTGAGAAGATGAGGGTAAGTGCAAGATAGAGGATGGCAGCGGCGACTAGCGACTGAAAGGCGGTAGCTGTGAGTGAGCGTATATCATCTGCTCCCCGCATAAGATCACTTAGGCCGATCCAGCCAACAATCGAAGTCTCTTTAAACATAGTAACCCCTTCGCCAATAAGTCCTGGCATAGAATTTTTTAGGGCCTGGGGTAAGACTATATAATACATAGCCTTGATATGAGAAAAGCCTAGAGAGCGAGCCGCTTCAAGCTGTCCCCTATCAACACTTTCAATACCGCCACGAATAATCTCTGCAATATAGGCAGCGCTGTTCATGGCAAAGGCGATGGCGGCAATGATTAATTTTGGCATAGTTCGCATTGAACCAAATACTACATAATACATAATTAGAAGTTGTACGAGTACTGGAGTTCCCCTAATTAGACTGATGTAGATTTGGGCAAAAACCTGAAATGGGTTAAAAGCCGCCATGTATCTTAATAACTTTGAAGACTTCTTTTTTTGAAGGTGAGACAGAAAAGCAAAAGGAGTAGCCTTTGAAGTGCGAAGCAAAGCAAGTATTAAACCGAGAAATAAACCTACTATAACAGAGATAGTAGTGAGGACGATAGTTACTTCTAATCCATGCCAGAGGTATATCCATCGACCATTGCCAAAAATTACTTCAAAGAAATTCATTATAACTGCCCCTCCGCGGTACCAAAGTGCTTCATTAGGATTTTTTGCATGCGACCATCTTCTCGCATTTCTGTAATCACATGATTAACCTGATCTAGTAGCCGTTGGTTCCCTTTCTTGATAGCAACAGCATAAGGCTCACGACTCAGCGGGAGATTGAGGATTTTTAGATTTGAAAAACCAGAAACATATTGAGCTGCCGGAGCGTTATCTAAAATCGCAGCATCGATGCGACCAGTTGTTAGCTCCTGGAGGACATTAGGGACGGCCGGAAATTGAACGACTCTAGCACCTTTAATCTGCCTAGCCATTTGATCGCCCGTAGTACCCAATTGAACACCAATTGACTTATTTGCTAGTTCATATTTATTTTTAATACTACTTTCATCACGTACAACAATTTGCTGAGAGGCAACATAATACGGATCAGAGAAGAAGGCGTTCTTAGCACGATCCTCCGTAACAGACATCCCAGCTACGGCGAGATCAATCTGTCCACTCTCTAGGGCTGGCAAAAGTCCATCGAAGGACATATCTTCGATTTTAAGCTCCGCACCTAAACTTTTAGCAATTTCTTCAGCAAGATCAACATCAAAGCCGACAACCGTATCGCCATCCTTATATTCGAAGGGCTTAAAGGTGGCATTCGTACCCATAACGAGAACATTGGAATCCTTGGAGATTATCGTCTCACGCCGCATGATGTCTTGAAACATGAAGAAGTTAAGAATTAGGTAAATAACAGCGAGACCAATTCCCAATATTTTTTGTTTTTTACCACCATTCTTCATATCACTAGTATACTAGATTTTAACTTTTTTTCATAAAAAATAGCACCTAGGGTGCCATTTTTTAGATATTACTACATCTTAATTTCTGCATCTACACCAGCAGGTAAAGATAGATTCTGCAAAGCATCAATAGTCTTTGGAGTTGCGCTTGTAATATCGATTAAGCGTTTGTGGACTTTCATCTCAAAGGCCTCACCACCAGTTTTATAAACATGTGGAGACTTGACGACAGTAAAAGTACTACGCTTAGTTGGCAGAGGTACTGGACCAGAAACGTTAGCACCGGTACGGATGGCGGTGTCAACGATTTGTTTTGCGCTTTGATCAATCACGCGATGATCGTAGGCCTTAAGACGAATACGGATCTTAAGTCCTTCACTCTTGGTTTCAACCATATTATTCCTTCTAGCTCTATAACTTCAGATATACCTAGATAGTATGTCGATGAGTTTTTAGGGCTCAATTAAATTTTATAGTTGCATAATAATATATTATCTGGCTTAAGTCAAGTAGAGATGACAATAAATTGGTAAACAAAAATCCCCAGACAAGGTCCGGGGACGAAGTGCGATTGATTAGTTCTATGATACGGAGTAAAATAGATTAGCTTCGTTGTGGCTGTATATTTTAATATTAGATAAATTACAGCCAAGCTGATTTAGGCGCTCTAAGGTATACCTAATATTTGAACCATCACGCCCAACAATAGTACCAGCATCATCTTCGAAAACATCTAGATGCAAAATACCATTACGTAAATTGCGAACACGCTCAACGTTTATTATGTAATCATATTTTCTACCTTCAATCAGAAATAAGTTTTTCTCATCACTTAGAAGAATACCCAAATCTTCTCCATGACGAGAATTGATTGCTACATAGTCCTTATTGCGGGGATCATAAACTGATTTAACCACTACAACTAAATCTTTTGTATCTTTGATAAACTTAGCTAACTTAGCCGCTTTTCTAGTACGCGCTTTTTCCTGTTCGAATTTTCTAGCCTTTTCCATAGCCTGAAATTCATCAATCCATTTTAGCCCTTCCTTAAAACCATAATTTTGATAATAATCGAAAAGCCCTGGATTATACCTTGAAATCAAATCATCGGTCTCTAATTTATAAATGAGCCCTCTAATCTCATCTGGTTCTTGTCCAGAAATTAAGGCTATTTTAATTAAAAAACGAGCGGCAGATGTATCTCTAATTTCAAAGAATTGATGAAAGATATCATAATCTTCTTTTGTAAGATTTATATATCTGTAATTAAAAAGACTACGAATGGCATCAGCCTTGACGATTTGTCCGGACTGTCTTACTTCATCTAGGACCGATCTGAGGTGATCTTCACGAGTGCAGGTCTTCAGTCTCTCTGATATATACCATTGGTAACAACCACAGAGACTCCATGCATGTTGAACTACCTTTACTTCACGTTCTGGGCTATTCATGAATTTAGCAATCAACTTCTCGAGAGAATCATTGTCGATCTCGACAAGGTCACGATACTTGAGAAATAGATCGATATCCGATGTGCGAAGTTGATATTCTTTAATCTGCTTCCAATCTATAGTATCTTCTGCTACTCTGCGACGGAGATGAAGATTTTGAGAGGTTTGCTCTGTAATGCGTAACACTTGCTTAATTAATTCATCCGGCAAGGTTAGGATAAAATCCTGAATTTTATCAATATTAATATAGTTAAATTTTGAATCTCGATAAAATTCACCACTCTTGTCATATTCTGAAACCCTAGACTTTAAATAGCCTATGACTGATTCACGCATTTTTTGATCACACAGAATCTCACTAATGTCTTCGGACTCATGAAAGATATCGTCAAAGCGATCCTGCATAGTGTCTGCCGAAATGTAAAAACGATCATTTACATAGCTAAAGTCACCGACTGCCCTGTAGAATTTTAGCATATTAGCATTTTCATCTTCTTCTCTCAGATAAGCCATGAGTATACTAAAGTCGTGAACGCCATGTTCTATTACATCATCGTCTACCAAATATTGTTCATTGAAATTTGTAAACTTAATTTTAGTCAATCCAGTATCAAAATCCTCAATATACATATACGCGTGAATTAGATACACACTATCATAATTTAGTATTTTAATATTCAGCTTCCTAAAATCTTTAGCAATGTCTTTGAAATATTTATGAAATGACTCTTCATTTTCTGTAAGGTCGACGGTGGTAGTCTCAAAAGACTCCTTCCTCCTAACTATAGTCATCTCATACCAGACCCCCTCAGGAACAACTCTTGGATTCTGAAACAGATAAAGATTAGTCTCTACTGCTTTTTTGGAATTTGCAGGCTGCAAAAACTCTCCAGTCTCTTCCTTGAAATCATAATAAGAATAGTTTGTTTCAAAATCTAAAACTTTCTTATTTAACAACACTTGTATCATCTTATACCCCTCCTTTAAGAGAAAAACACTTGCTCTTTATAAGCAATTAAATAAGATCTAATCATTCACATTAAGATACTTAACTTGGACAATAGATCACAGTTACTTAAATATTATACTATTTTTCTACTTCGAAACAAGTCTTATTGCATATATTTATATTTTTTCAAGTATAAAAAATTGGACCACCGAAGTAGTCCAATTCTTCAATTAGTATTATCTAATTATTTTACAATCTTGGTAACAACACCAGAACCAACAGTACGGCCACCTTCACGGATTGCGAAACGGTCGTTGTTGTTCATAGCGATTGCTGCAAGAAGCTTGACAGTAAAGGTGATGGTGTCACCAGGCATGACGATTTCTTTGTCAGCTGGGAGCTCAACTTCACCAGTAACGTCGGTAGTACGGAAGTAGAACTGTGGTTTGTAACCCTTTGAGAATGGAGTGTGGCGACCGCCTTCTTCCTTCTTAAGGATGTAAACCTGAGCCTCAAATTCGGTGTGTGGAGTGATTGAACCTGGTTTAGCAATAACCTGACCACGTTCGATTTGATCACGCTCAATACCACGGAGTAATAGACCTGCGTTATCACCAGCTTCACCTTCGTTAAGAGTCTTGTGGAAAGCTTCGATACCAGTAACGACTGATTTCTGAGTTGGGCGGATACCAACGATTTCAACTTCGTCATTGATCTTTACAATACCCTGTTCAATACGACCAGTAGCAACAGTACCACGACCCTTGATTGAGAAGACATCTTCTACAGGCATGAGGAATGGTTTGTCGAGATCGTGTTCTGGAATATCAAAGTATTCATCCATAGCGTGGACAAGATCCATGATGCGATCTTCCATTTCAGTATCGCCTTCAAGAGCCTTAAGAGCAGAACCCTTGATGATAGGAGCGTTGTCACCGTCAAAACCGTATTTGTTAAGAAGTTCACGAACATCCATCTCTACGAGTTCAACAAGTTCTGGGTCAGCAAGATCCATCTTGTTGAGGAAGACGATGATTTTTGGAACGTTCACCTGGTGAGCGAGAAGAACGTGCTCACGAGTCTGTGGAAGTGGACCATCGTTAGCAGCAACTACGAGGACAGCACCATCAATCTGGGCAGCACCGGTAATCATGTTCTTGATGTAGTCGGCGTGACCTGGCATATCAACGTGAGCGTAATGACGCTTTTCTGATTCATATTCCTGGTGAGAAGTAGCAATGGTAATACCACGAGCTTTCTCTTCTGGAGCGTTGTCGATCTGGTCGTAAGCGACAGATTTGTTAACGTCAGATGGAAGACGCTTTGATAGAACTGTTGTAATAGCAGCAGTAAGAGTTGTTTTACCGTGATCAACGTGACCCATGGTACCAACGTTGATGTGTGGCTTGGAACGGTCGAAATTTGCCATTCTAAATTTTTCTCCTTTAATATTAATTTCTTTTAGGCACTAATATTAACCAGCCCAAAAGTCTATATCTTATATTTTAGATGATGAAGGTCTTAAAGTAAAGACTCTATGTGGGTTTTAGTATATTTTTTATTTCAAGAACTGATCAGTGATGCTCGAGAGCTGGTCGGCGGCAAAGTTCTTCAAATCGAGATCTAAGCCAAGACCAGTTTTCTTTTTTAGATTCATCGAAGCGCCGCGAACGGTGGTGTTATTTTGGTTTTCAATCTTCGAATTTCTTAATCTTTTACGGTGTTCAACGAATTGATCCATCGTTTTAAGGTTTGTGACATTTGTTTTGGTTCCAGTTTCATACTGGTCGCGCGCATTTTGGTTGCGATATTTGGTGTAAATATAAAAGAAGTAAAGTGGACCAACGAGTAGAAGTAGAAAATCATAATCAAAATCTAACTTGATAAACCCAAAAACACCTAAAAGCTCAACTAGGAAGGCAAAGAGGAAGAGTTTTGGAAGATAGATAGGAACACTACCCATTGATTCTTTAGTACGAGCATTGACTGCAACATAATGTAGTAGTTTGCGATCACCCTTATCCTCCTGATAGCTATAGAGCCAAACTGGGAGGTAGGCTGCCTTCCACTGCTGTCCTTTAATATCAAGTTGCTCAGACTGCCAAGAGACCCCACGGTCATAATTTTTAAGACTAGCATTTGCCGAGAATCTAGCAATATCTTTTGCACGCTCTGTAATGATCGGCGTTAGTTCAGTAATATTACTATCACGTCGCTCGGAGGTAAAACCCTTCAGATAATTTGAATCGTATTTTACACTATTCTCAACATCAAACGGCATGATGGAATTAATGATATTGTTTGTTTTAGTCTTATTAGTTGTATCTAGGCGATCTTTATTTGATTCGATGGAGAGTCCATGAATTGTGAGATCAAAATCTCGGCCAACTTGATAAAGGTCAGCATCATAATAGGTTACACGATGTTCCCCACTACCTTCGGAATAGGAACGAGTTTGATGTTCACCAAGCCCCGTAAGATGACTGTGTGCATTTAAGTCAACTACCATGTATGGGAAATATACACCCATAATATTATTGGTAGTAAATTCTTGTCGGAACTTTGGATGTGCATAAAATTTGCGCTTTCCAACAAAGTCTTCGATTGCTTTTTTCGCTTCATCTTTTTTCACCTTAAAGGCAAGTACCGTGTCTGGTATTGCGCCATTAGGGATTTGCTGATTTAGCGATAAAGTGTTACGACACCAGTGACAGCGCGCCTGGCTGGCTGAGGCGGTGTCAATAACCACCTCAGCACCACAGCTCGAACACTTCAAGGTTATTTGATCTTTTGTGTCGGCAACAATATCTTGAGCACCCGAACCGATGGTCGTGCCAGAGAGCTTTGAAATATCAGTCTCCATTTCAAGCTTTTGTGGCTCAAATTCAAATCGACAGAAGTTACAACGGAGCTGACCAGTTGCAGCATTAGTAGAAATATCCGTTGAACCACATTTTGGACATTTAACCTGTCCGTCCTTATTACCAACATCGGTCTGGACAACTTTTACTCCGTTGTCCACATAGGCTTGATCTTGTGTTTCAGTTTCAGCCATTATAAATCTCTAGAACCCGAGAATCTGGGCTTTTACTTTATCGTAATCCTCTTGAGAAATAGCACCTGCGTCAAGAAGTTGTTTCATCTTCATGAGTTTTTCAGTTGGGTCTTCTGCGGGAGCTGGATTAACAGTAGGTGCGGTAGGATTGGTAACAGGAGCAGGATTGACTGGTTGCTGAAGATTACTCATCATACCACCAGCCGCATTCATGCCCATACCCATGAAGGCCATACCAGCAGCGCCGCCACCGTTTTCACCAGAGGCCTGAATACCACGAGCGATGGACTGTTGCATAAAGGAGTTGCCACGAGCACCAGCAAGAGCATCTGCTTTCTTAACGTCCTTCATTAACTCCTTAGTATCTTCGTCGTATTCAATAGCGAGAATTGCGGTACTAACGATTTCGAGACCACGGTTTGAACGCCACTGGTAACCATCTTCGACAGCCTGTGAAAGAGACTTGGCAAAGCCAATTTGATCGCCTTGAATCTTTGCCATGCGGTTGCCCTTGCTTGGGTCGTTGGTGTAGTTTGAGAAGGCAGCAGAAAGTGAACCAACAACTTCAGTAAAGAGCTGAGAAGCAGCGTCGTTGTCCATATCGGCAAAATCAAAGACTCCTTGATCATTGAGATATGATACAGGGACAAAGTTCTTGATGAAGGCGAGCGGATCAACAATCTTTAGACTGTAAGTACCACGTGTGATAGCACCAACCTGAGTATTAAGGAAGGCATCATCCCAGTAGATTTCAGATTGAGTACCAAAACGGTTGTTTGGAATTTCTTTTAAGTTAACATAGAAAATTGCTTGGCTGGAGCCTGGCATACCGCCAAACTTAAAGCGTTCCCAGCTAGTCTTTATGATTGAAGAGATTAGACCGTCGCCCGCAAAGATAGACTGAGCGTTTTGGTCTTCAGAGCTAAAAATGAAACCACCTGGTTCGGCGATAAAGCCAGTAATGCCACCATCTTGCATAGTAACAAGAGCAGTACCTTCAGGAACAAGGATTTTACTACCATTAGAGATGATATTAGCGGATCCTTGGGTATTTGAACCACGGCCATTATTTGTGCCAACTTGTTCACCTGGAAAGAGACCTGCGGTTGCGGGAACTCCTGAAATTGGTTGATAGAAATCTTTCCACTGGTCAGCAAATGTACCGCCAATAGCACCGGTAAAGGCTTTAATAAAACCCATATTCCTCCTTTAGTTATTTTATTTAGTATACACCAGATGGTAGTTTTTTAGAATATAAGCTGAGCGCTTCGGTAAAAAAGAAATTTTGTGAAATAAAAAAGAGGCCAGGTGGCCTCTTTTTGGTTGATAAATTATTTAGAACTGTTACGTTTTTCAATAATTTCCTGTGCTACGTTTGGTGGTACTTCTTCATACTGAGAAAGTTCCATTGAAGAAGCGGCACGACCTTGGCTCATAGAGCGGAGATCCGAAGTGTAACCGAAGAGATTACCGAGTGGAGCAAAGGCAGTGATAAGCTTTGCGCCACCTTGAAGATCTTCCATAGACTCAATGCGACCACGACGAGAGTTGATATCGCCAATAACGTCGCCCATGAATTCTTCTGGAGTAGTAACTTCAAGCTTCATGACTGGTTCAAGAAGAACTGGCTTAGCGCGCTTGATACCTTCACGAGTTGCAAGACTACCAGCGAGCTTGAAGGCAAGTTCGGAAGAGTCGACATCGTGGTAGGAACCATCATAGAGAGTAGCCTTAATATCAACTACTGGGTAACCAGCAATAACACCACCGTTAAGAGTTTCTTCAACACCTTGTTGGACTGGCTTGCGGTATTCCTGTGGAACTACACCACCTTTAATCATGTCGATGAACTCAAAGCCCTTACCAGCTTCGTTTGGCTCAAACTTAATCCAAACATCACCATACTGACCACGACCACCAGACTGTTTGATATGCTTACCTTGAGCTTCAGCGGTGCCACGGATAGTTTCACGGTAGGCGACCTGAGGAGCACCAGTATTGGCTTCTACATTATGTTCGCGCTTCAAGCGATCAATAATAATTTCGAGGTGCAATTCACCCATACCTGAAATAATGGTTTGACCAGTTTCCTCATCGGTGTGAACACGGAAGGTTGGATCTTCTTCAGCAAGTTTTGCGAGGCCAAGACCCATTTTTTCCTGGTCAGCCTTAGTCTTTGGCTCAACAGCGATAGAGACAGGTGGTTCTGGGAATTCAATAGACTCAAGAAGGATTGGATGGGCTGGATCACAAAGAGTGGTACCTGTTGTGGTTTCTTTAAGACCGACGATGGCAGCAATATCACCAGCAGTAACCTCGGTAATTTCTTCACGCTTATCTGCGAACATACGGACGAGACGACCAACACGTTCCTTATTGCCGGTTGTGGCATTTAGAATGTAGGAACCAGATTTAAGAGTACCGGAGTAGACACGTACGAAGACAAGTTTTCCAACGAATGGGTCAGATGCAATCTTGAAGGCAAGAGCAGTGAGTGGCTGAGCAACATCAGCTTTGCGAACAACATGATCACCAGTTTTTGGATCAGTACCAACAGTTTGACCAAGATCACGATCAAGTGGAGATGGAAGATAATCTGCACAGAGGTCAAGCACCTTCTCGACAATAACACCACGACCGTCACCACCAGTGACTAAGAAGAAGTCACCGTCTAGAACACGCTTACGGAGTGCAGCTTTTAGTTCAGCCTCAGTAATAGCTTCTTCGCCCTGGTTGAAGTATTTGTTCATTAGATCCTCATCAGCAGCAACTGCTTCTTCGACGAGAAGAGCACGAGCTTTCTTAGCCTTATCAAGCATATCAGCTGGAATTTCACCAACGGTTAGTGAATGATCGGCATATTCCTTATAGGTGTAGGCCTTCATATCGACAAGATCAACAACACCGCAAATATCCTTCTCGAAACCGATTGGGAGGTGAATTGCAACAGCATTCTTGGAAAGACGCTTATGGATAGATTCAAGTGATTTGTAGAAGTCGCCACCAATTTGGTTAATTTTATTGATGAAACAAATACGAGGGACACCATATTTAGTGGCCTGGCGCCATACGGTTTCGGACTGAGCTTCAACACCCATCTTACCGTCGAAGACAGTAATAGCACCATCAAGAACACGGAGAGAACGCTCTACTTCAGCGGTGAAGTCGATGTGGCCTGGGGTGTCGATAATATTAATTTTATAGCCTTTCCAGGTTGCAGTAACAGCAGCGGAAGTAATAGTAATACCACGTTCCTTTTCCTGCTCCATCCAGTCAGTTGTTGCACCACCAGTGTCACCCTTTACAAGGTCGATTTTATGTTTCAAACCTGTACGGTAAAGAATTGCTTCAGAGGTTGTGGTTTTACCTGCGTCAATATGGGCAATAATACCAATATTGCGAAGCTTTGATAAATCATGATTGTCAGTAGCCATGAATTTCCTTATTTAGTTATTATTATTGTCTTTTCGGTGTTTTGCCAATTAAATTACGGCAAAAAGACGTTGGTGATATTTTACCATGCTATCTGTTAAAAATAAAGTTGTATTTTGGATTTGGAGATTAATTGCTTTCTTGATACGTATCGAGATTTGCGCCGTATTTTCGGAGGATATAAATATTATCCTCAATTTCTTTCTTACTCAATTTTTCTGTTATGAGATTAGCATCTACACCATAATCGAGGAGAATAAACAGATTATCTGCGATACGGTCTGGTTTCATGTTGCTTAATATATTATCAATATCTGCACCATGTACGAGGAGAGTAAATAGTTTGTAATCGATATCTCTTGGATTCATATTGCTTACAATATTATTAATATCTGCACCATTCTTAAGGAGGGTATCTAGATTATCTGATATTTCAAATGAGTTTAGCCTCGAAACTAATTCGTTGACATCAATGTTTGCTCCGTGGGCGAGGAGGAAATCTAACTTGTATACAATATCGTGAGATTTTATTTTACCTACAACGAGATCAATATCTGCACCATTCTTAAGGAGGGTATCTAGATTTTGTAAGATGTCATATGATCCTAGTTTTGAAACTAATTCGTTGACATCAATATTTGCACCGTGGTCGAAGAGGAAGTCTAGCTTATATACAATATCGCGAGGTTCCATTCTACCTACAACAAGATCAATATCTGCATGATATTTAAGAAAAGCATCTAGATTTGTGTTAATATCTTTTGAACCCATATTATTTACGATATTATTAATATCTGCACCGTGGTCGAGGAGGAAGTCTAGGTTTTCTTCAATATCGCCATAGTCTAAACTTGAAACCAACTTATTAGCATCTATCCCTTTTTCTAGAGCGTATTCTATGCCATACTTTTCTTTTAATTCTGGGATTCTGGGGTCTTCTCTGTTGTAGGTGTCTAGAGTGGCAATTGGGCGATCTAGCTCATAGAGGAAACTAAGTTCTTCCTTGGTTAGATCTTGCCCTTTTTCCATTTTCTTGTCTAAGCGGATTAGGGCTTGTTTATCATCAAACTTTTGTAAGTATTTTTCGCCACCTGGTAAGGATATTGTTTTTTCTTTAACGATAGGAACAAGAGCATCTTCAACAGCCTGCCCATCATTTAGTCCTGATATTTCATCAACTATACCATCTGGGTCGAGACGGATGGAGGCGGAACCGTTGGAAGCATAGACACCGGGAGAATTGGGATCTTCTAATCTAAAGATAATGAATTTGGCTTCAGAATTCTCTACCTCAGCATCGTCATAGTCATAATAGTCATCATCGTAATCGTCATATTCTTCTGGGTTACTATATTGGCCATATGTCAGGTAATTATGAGCAACATTAGGATCCACGACACACCAACGGGTACCTTCGGCAAGGCTGGCGATTTCTTCTTCGTCTCCTAGTTTATATTCAAACCAATCACCATGGACATCTTCGGTACGTTCTGGGGTTTTGATAA
>CAUVQU010000020.1:0-14144 GCA_963554175.1 uncultured Candidatus Saccharibacteria bacterium
CGTATGACCGCGGCTGCTGGCACGTAGTTAGCCGATCCTTATTCATAAGTTACCATCATATTTCTCGCTTATAAAAGCAGTTTACAACCCGAAGGCCTTCGTCCTGCACGCGGCATTGCTCCATCAGGCTTTCGCCCATTGTGAAAGATTCCCTACTGCTGCCTCCCGTAGGAGTCTGGGCCGTGTCTCAGTCCCAGTCTGGATGATCATCCTCTCAAACCATCTAACGATCGTCGACTTGGTGAGCCTTTACCTCACCAACTATCTAATCGTACGCAAGCCATTCCCAAAGCGCATAAATGCTTTAATCCAAAGATCACATGCGGTATTAGCTAATCTTTCGACTAGTTATCCCTCACTTTGGGGTATGTTCTCACGCGTTACTCAGCCGTCCGCCGCTCGTCATCAGCTTCACAGTTCCCTCGAATCTTACCACTCGCATAAAGCCAAGTGTGTCAAGAGAACGGTGAAGCCATGCTACCGCTCGACTTGCATGTATTAGGCATGCCGCCAGCATTCATCCTGAGCCAGGATCAAACTCTCCATTAAAGGTCAAAAGACCTTGAATATTAAATTTGAAAACTCAAATAAAAAATAAACTGACGATGAAAGAAATGGATTTCGTATGACTATAAAAATCACACATATTTACCATTTCAAATTGCACAACTGAATTGTTAAATTTCATTTTCCAAAAGCACAGAGTTATCTTATCTATCTCGCAGCATTTGTATGCTCTAATAATAGATTACTTAAACCAAACTGTCAATACATTTCTCGGACTTTTTTTATATTTTTTTAACTTTTCCTTCTTTTTACCTTTAAAGCCCTCATTTTAGCCTATAAACAGAAGATTTTAATCATCGTTGCAATTGAAATTCCTAATATAAGCCCCACCGCAGCCTCTGCCACCGTATGTCCCTCAACCACACGAAGCTTCTTAATTTTACTTCCTTCTGTTTTATTCTTGTCCGCAATTAATTTATTCAACACTTCCCCATGTTCTCCAACCGAATGCCTTACGTTAATTGCATCATATATAATAATCAAGGTATTACATACTGCAAGTGCAAAAATTGTCGAAGTAAAACCACTAACATAACCTATCGTCATCGTTACTGCTGTAAAACTTGCTGTATGTCCAGACGGCATACCCCCAGATTTCACCATATAATATATAACGTCCTGAAATGTTGTCCTGCCCCGCTTCTTAATAATAAAGAAAATTAACTTCAAAATCTGAGCAACAAACCAACCTAAGATAAATGCCAAAAAAACATAAAGGCTTTCCATAAGCCTATTTTATCACATATTTCTTCTGAACCAAAATTATAGCCATCATCGCTGACGGCTATAATTCTCTATAAAGATTATAGGTGTAATACCTATAGCAGGATATAGAATCTTTTAAGGTGCACTTCTTCTCAATTCACCGACGATATGTTGAGAGATTTTTGCTATGAAGAGAGAGCTATCGCCGACTATCGTTCTAGTTTGAAATAGATTTCTTTTTCGAACGAATTGAGAAGAAGATCTTGTGAAGTGTGGCACCTAAGACTGTGCCTCCGATAAACCAAGCCCACCATAATGAGATACCAGTATTTTCCTTTTTAATTTCGCCTAACTTTGGCACCTCATTAAGGCTGCTATCATTCTTATTACCTAATTCTTTATTCTGATCCTTATCATCCTGAGATATAGTACCCGCCTCGTTTTCTACTTCTATTTCAGTTTTCGTATCATTTTCTGCATCAGAACTATTTCCATCTTCAGTAGTCTTCTCCGTAGCTAACACCGACACATTATTTCTCTTTCTATCTTTTATATAATCTGTATTTTTTACTTCCCCAAGATTAGTCTGTGGTTTTTCTACTACCACATCATGATGCTCATTTACTTTATCTTCTTTATTTATTTCTTCCTTATTCTTAGCTCCCCCTTCCTCATCTTTCTTCTCAGCTAATTCACCAGCCTTATTTTTAGGCTCCCCCTCTGTCTTTTTATCCGTTTTCTCAGATTCTTTTGAATCTCCTGAATTTTTCTTTTTTGTAGTTTCATCTTGTTTTTCAGGCTTCTTTGATTCCTCAGGTATTTTCTTCTCGTCAGGAGCTTTTGGAGTATCAGGTTTCTTTGACCCCTCAGGATCCTTCTTCCCATTAGAATTCTTTGAAGGATCAGGCTTTTTTGGCTCTTCTGGACGCGTTTCATTTTCCTTATTTTCAGTGACCGCATCACTATTCAGATAACCATCCTCTGCTTTTAACTTCACCCCTTCTTGATATTTTCTTGGAGCATCATGTATTGCATATCTAGCGTTCCGCGATGTCTTTGTCGTATCAAAACTTTTAACTCTGCAGTCTTTTCCAGGGTACCATTCCACCATGCAGTCATCTTTAAAGAGAACGCGACCATTGTAATATTGGCCATCGTCTAATTGCACCATAAACACAACATCATTTGACCATTCATAAAATAGATCGAAGGTTGGCTTAATCCAAAAATAACGTTCGCCTGTATCATGACGATCTTTAATCTCTTCATAATCGAATTTGCTAGCTAATAATTTTGTCGTCCATTCGTCATCAAATTTATTCGCCTCATATAAACCAGCATTATCAATTGCAAAGCCATACCATCTAATCGATGCAAATCCAATTCTCTTAATCTTATGCTGGCCTAGCCATTTCTTACTAATTGAAAACTCAATCTGGCTATTTGTTCTATCAATTCGATCAAGACTTACCGCAAGTTTCCCGTCTACAAAAGGCACTGGCAAGTGAATATGTCCGTCGTATTTTGGTGGTAATGATTTTAGAGGTTCAATTTCCCAATTTCCTTCTGGTACATTTGGATGTTCTTGATTTGGCACATTTACATTCATTGACAGCATTTTATTCGTCGCCATTGTCGGTACGCTAAAATTCATTGCCATTACCGCGCTTGCCGCTACCGTCAATAGCCCCGCACCAATATAATTTCTCCTTATTACACCAGCTGTCGCCGTGGCGCCTTTTTTGGTGTTTCTGATGTGTTCATTCATTTTCTTTACCTCACTTAGATTTCTTTTGCCCACACCTTAACACGGAGTCCTCAAAATACGCAAACATTACCATTTTATTTTTTTATTTTACAGGGGTAAAATCTTCATTTTTTCACTTTGTCATAAGCAAGATATTTTAATGCATAAGCAAGATATCTATTCTTTTTTCACGCCAATACCTCCAATAAATTACATAAAAAATACCCCGTTTCCGGAGTATTTTTTAAAATATTTAGAGATTAATATTTCTACTCTTCTTCCTCAGATTCCTCTTCTTTATCTTCTGGCAAGACAATCCCAAGCGATGCAACCGTATCGTCATCTGCAAGTCGCATAATTCTGACTCCTTGAGTTGCGCGACCCAATACCGGAATATCTTTAACTGCTACACGAATTGCCTGACCCAAACTAGACATCATAATTACTTCTGAAGCTTCTGGATCTAAGGTGTGTACTGCCACAATTGGACCAGTCTTCTCCGTTACGGAAGCCACCTTAATTCCAACACCGCCACGCTTATGCGTTGGGAAGTTAGAAACTAGTGTTGCTTTTCCGTAACCGTTAGCCGACACAGCAATTAGAGTCTGCTTTGGATCCGTCACTACGTCCATTCCCACTACTTCATCTTTTGGCCTCAATCTAATACCACGCACCCCCATCGCTGAACGACCCATCGCTCTTACGTCTTCCTCATTAAAGCGGATTGCTTGACCGGCTGAAGTTGAAATAATAATGTCATTCTTCCCTGTTGTTGCCTTCACCCACTTCAGTTCATCTCCTGGATCCAACTTAATCGTAATCAAACCATTTGAACGTACGTTCATATAATTCTTTGTTTCAGTCTTTTTGATCGTACCTTTTTTGGTTGCCATAAAGAGATAGCCCGTCTCAGGATCGATTCCATCACTATGCTTGATAATCTCCGTAATTTTCTCATCTGGATGCATATTAAGTAGGTTTACCGCTGCAGTCCCTTTCGCAGTCAACGAAGCCTGCGGCACTTCATAGGCCTTCATCTTGAAGATTCGTCCCTGTGAAGTAAAGAAATACAAGAAATCATGTGAATTAGCCGTAATAATCTGCGAAATCACATCTTCTTCTTTCGTAGTCATACCTCGCTTACCTTTTCCACCCCTATTCTGACGATGAAAATCGGTCTGTGACACACGTTTAATATAGTTCTCTGCTGTCAACAAAACGACACTCTCCTCTTCAGGGATCAGTTCTTCTTCTGAGAACTTACCAAGCTCATGATTAAACATCTTGCTACGACGTTTATCGCCATATTTGTCCTTCATGGTCAATAGCTCATCTTTAACTACGGCAAGCACCTTTGCTTCATCGGCAAGAATTTCTTCATATTTTGCAATCATTGCCATTAATTCTTGGAGCTCAGCTTCAATTTTGTCTCGCTCAAGTCCTTGTAAGCGGCGAAGTTGCATTGCCAAAATAGCTGCAGCCTGAATTTCAGACAAACCAAAACGTTCCATCAAGCGTTTATCCGCATCATCATAAGATTCACGAATAGTTTTAATCACTTCGTCAATGTTATCTAGAGCAATCTTCAGACCTTCGAGAATATGAGCACGCTCCTTTGCTTTCCTTAAATCATACTCCGTACGGCGACGAATCACCTTCTGGCGATGCTTAATAAATTCCGCCAAAATTTCCTTCAATCCCATAATACGAGGCTGAATACCATTAACTAGCGCCAAAACATTATAATGGAAAGTCGTCTGCAAATCAGTCATCTTATAGAGCTGATTTAAGATTTTCTTAGGATAAGCATCTTTCTTCAGTTCCACCACCACGCGAATCTTACCTCGTGCCGATTCATCCCTAGCATCAGCAATATGAGTCAATTTTTTATCCAATACTAATTGACGAACTTTCTCGATAAAAGATTCCTTACTCATACCATATGGTACTTCAGTGATCACAATATTAAAGCGGCCATTCTTACGTTCTTCAATATCTGCAACTGCCCTAATTGTTACTGAACCTTTACCTGTTGCATAGGCCTGCTTCATCGGCGCTCCACCATAAACCTCAGCACCAGTTGGAAAATCAGGACCTTTTACATGCTTCAGCAAATCATCGAGCGTTGCATCAGGATTGTCGATTAATGACACAGTCGCATCTACAACTTCCCCAAGGTTATGTGGCGGAATATTTGTTGCCATACCGACCGCAATACCCATCTGGCCATTCAATAGAATATTTGGTACCGCAGCAGGAAGCACTACAGGTTCCTTCTCTGTACCATCGAAGTTATCACGAAAATCAACCGTCTCTTTTTCAATATCAGACAGCAGCTCCGCTCCCACCTTATCCATCCGTGCCTCTGTATAACGGGAGGCCGCCGGATCATCACCATCCATCGAACCAAAGTTACCCTGACCCTCCACTAGGGTATAACGCATCTTCCATGGCTGCGCCAAGTTCACCATTGCATCATAAATTGACGAATCACCATGTGGATGGTACTTACCCATCACCTCACCAACGATACGTGCAGATTTTACTGTAGCATGTGGAGCCTTCCAGCCATTTTTATACATCGCATAAAGAATACGACGATGTACTGGCTTCAAACCATCCCTCACATCTGGCAGTGCACGGTCAATAATTACTGACATTGAGTAACGCAGGAAGGAGTCTTCCATCACATTCTCAACCGTCAATTCCTCTACGCCGTCCTCAGCTCGCCTTGCCGTTAAGCCACCAACATGAACATCTTCCTCTGTTTCATTAGCTTCCGTTTCTTCAGTCTCATCTACTTCATTCTCGTCAGCCTCAAGTCTCTTCTCTTTCAAGTCTGGGGTTTTACCCATAGTTTCATCTACACCCTTATCGTCAGTCGCATCTGGCACACCGCCAACCTTACTCACTTTTTCATTGTCTAGATTCTCTGGATTGTTTTTATTCTCTTTCATCATCATTCCTTTCTAGACTAGAAGTCCAAATCATCAATTTTAACAGTTGAAGCTCTTGACTGAATAAAGTTTTTACGAAGTTCCACCTCCTGCCCCATCAGTTTCGTAAAGATTGCATCTGCCTTCTCTGCGTCTTCAATATTTACTCTCACTAGAACACGATTATCTGGATTCATTGTCGTATCCCAAAGCTGTTGTGCATTCATTTCACCAAGACCCTTAAAGCGCTGCTGTGCAGTATATCCAGCCTGTTTGAATCTCTCATCTTCAGGGTTAATCTTTAAGCCCTCTTTCTTTCGCTCCTCAATTCTCGCGGCAATCTTTGCTTCCAACGCCGCCTCATCATAAATATAATCGATCTTCCTATTCGAACCCGTACCCTTAATTAAGCCAAATAGTGGTGGCTTCGCAAGATAAACATGTCCACCCTTTACCACTTCTGGCATATAGCGGAAGAAGAAAGTAAGAAGTAAGGTTGAAATATGTGCACCATCAACATCGGCATCGGTCATAAAAACAATCTTGTAGTAGCGAAGACCCGATAGATCAAACTGATCCCCAATTCCTACTCCTAAAGCCTTAATTAGAGATACCAGCTCTGCATTTGCATACATTTTATCCAATCTGGCACGTTCGGTATTCAACACCTTACCACGTAGCGGCAAAATTGCTTGAATCTTTGAATTACGTCCTTCTTTTGCTGAACCAGCCGCCGAGTTACCCTCGACGATAAATAATTCACATTCTGTACGATCTCTTGATGAACAATCCGCAAGCTTTGAAGGCAAGTTCAATCCTTCAAACGCACCCTTACGAATTACATTATCGCGTGCCGCCCTTGCTGCCTTACGTGCTCGTGCAGCCAAAGTTGCCTTCCCCACAATTTTCTTCGCAATTGCAGGATTCTCCTCAAGATAATAGCCAAAATATTCTGACATTACCTTATCTACATAACCACGTACCTCTGGGTTACCTAACTTATTTTTAGTCTGACCTTCAAACTCTGGATTTGGAATTTTTACAGAGATTACCGCCGTCAAACCTTCCTTAATATCATCGCCAGTTAGGTTATCCTCTTTCTCTTTTAGCAGATTATTACGTCTCGCATAGTCATTAATTGTACGATTTAGAGCCGTCCTAAAACCAACCACATGTGTTCCACCTTCTGGGGTCAACACGTTATTTGCGAATGGCTTCATAGTTTCCGCATAGGTATCGTTATATTGCACCGCAATCTCCACCTCTGCGTCCTCAATCTGCTTATCAACATAAAAAATGTCGTCAGAAAGCACTTCCTTACTTTCATTCAAACGCTTTACGTAGCTCTTAATCCCGCCTTCAAAATAGAAAGTTTCTCTTTCTCCGGTTCTCTCATCAAATACAGAAATTAAAATTCCCTTAGTTAAGTATGCCTGATGTCTTGCATAATGCGCCACCCAATCATAGTCAAAAGTAGTTGTCTCCTTGAAGATTGTTGGATCAGGGTAAAAAGTAATACAGGTACCTTGTTTATCAGTTTTCTTTGAGGTATCAAGCTGCATAATTGGCTTACCTGTTTCAAATTCAATATGATGAACTTTTTTATCTCGGTAAACTTCCGCAATCATCTTGGTTGAAAGAGCATTCACCACTGATGAACCAACACCGTGCAAACCTGATGAAACCTTGTATCCACCGCCACCAAATTTACCACCAGCATGCAGAACAGTTAATACTGTCTCAAGCGTTGACTTATGTGTTTTTGGATGAATATCTACTGGAATACCACGTCCGTTATCCTCAACCCTCACACCACCATCACTCTGTAATGTAATCAATACCTTAGTCGCAAAACCTGCGATCGCCTCATCAATTGAGTTGTCTGCAATTTCTTTTACTAAGTGATGTAAACCATCGTATCCGGTCGACCCAATATACATACCTGGACGTACACGAACCGGCTCTAGTCCTTCTAGAACCTGGATTTCGGAACTATCGTATTCCTCAATTTTTTGTTTTTCAGCCATCAAACAAATACCTCATTAAGTTTTTTATGCTGATACCAAAGACTCGCTGTAAAATTCGATCCTCTCTTGATTAAAAGTCAAACTCAAGATTAAACTAAATCGTTCACCTCACTCGATATCTGTCTCCAGTTTACTCTTTCCTCCCCAAGCTGTCAAGATAAACACCCCGTTTAACGCATTCTAAGGGCCTCTAAGGGCATTTTGTTTCTCATCCTGATATCAATCATGTGCATTAAAGTTTTATTGCTTCCAGCTTCCCTAAATAGCCTGAACACATTTTTTATCAAAAATTATCCTATAAAATTCCGACATACTTAACCACCGAATACTAACTTATCTCAGACTTATTACATCCCCAGAGATCATCTGGCCAAAATCGGACCCTTTAGACTCAATCTTCGTATTCTTTGTGATCTCTTTTTGTTTTACTGGTGGTTTTTTCGACTCTGCACTTGCTAGCCAATCAAGATCATTATCCTTAGATTCTTGACTCAACTTCGCCAGCTCTGCATCAATTTCTTCAAGTGACAACTCTTTAGCAGGTGCCTCATTCGCCTGCTGAATTATTCTAGCCGCCTCTGGTGAACCTGGTATCGCCTCAGTTGCTGGCACCTTCGCCACCCCCAAATCTATTCCCTGTCCACTATTTTTTTCACCAATCATCGACATAAAACCACCCCCCTCATTCTTAGGTGCCTCTTTTACAGACTTTTCCTCTTCGTTCTTAATATTTAATCGCTCATCAATTTCTTTATCTACCTCTGCCCCAGGACGACCGTACTTCTTTGCCGAGTATTCACGCAAAGATTCGAATACCTTGCGATCCTCCTTCCCCATTGGTGCTGGCAAATTCATTGTAAACGGCGCCGACGGCATACCATTCATCAAAACAGTTGTAATTGCATGATGATTTGGTTGCTTATGAAGATCTTCCGCTTTAAATACAGGCGTAAACACTTTTTCTAGCATTTCCGCGTCTGTCACACCAACACGGCCAGCCACAATTGTACCTACGTTACCAAGCACACCTTCACGAATCTTATCGGTCAGCTGTGTCATAAACTGGTTCGCAACAATCAAATTAAGTCGGAATTTCCTCGCCTCTGAAAGAATCGATTCAAAAGATTCTGTTGAAAAGTTCTGAAACTCATCGACAAATAAACAAAAATCTTTACGATCATGTTCCGGCGTATCTACGCGCGACATTGCCGCTGTCTGGAATTTCATCACAAAGATCATACCAAGCAACTTCGAGTTTAATTCGCCAAGCTTACCTTTAGAAAGGTTCACTAGTAAAATCTTCTGCTGATCCATAATCTCACGAATATTAAAGCCTGACTTGATCTGACCCAGTACCCGCTTCATCATTGTATTCTGCTTAAATGGACTCCACTTAGAAGCAAACCACGTAATCACTTCACCTGCATCGTTTGATTTTTGTGAAGCTGGAAATTCTTTTGTCCAGTAATCAAACAAATCACGGTCCGTTACATATTTTAATTTATCAATCACTAAATCTTTATTAATAAATGGGCTCGGAATATCCAAGAATGTAGCGCCCTTAGGGTCACTCATCAAAAGCAGTGCTGCGTTTCTAAACATCTGCTCACCACGTGGACCAAAAATACCAGTATGCCCAGGGTCATATAGAGAATAAAGCATATTAATACCCTCTTGTACAATAAAGTCCTTCTCCTCTGGCGTTTTTGCCTCCAGCATATTCATACCAATTGGGAACTCCATATCTGACGGATCAAAGTAAATCACATCATCAATGCGATCCTCTGGTACCATTGATAGTAGTTCTTCTGTTACATCACCGTGCGGGTCAATAAAACAAAAACCCTTACCTTCAACCATATCCTGATAGGCGATATTCTTTAAAAATACAGACTTACCCATACCTGAAGCACCAATTACGTACATATGTCGCCTGCGGTCATTTACACTTAATTTAATCTCTTTAATTGCACCGCGATATTCATTTCGCCCAATCAACACACCATCGGTAATCAAGGACGCTGGTCCATCAACCTGTTTCGTCATCTGTCTTTCAACGCCACTTGACGGAATCGATGCCTGTGAAGGCAAATGAAAAATCGTCGCCAATTCTTGTGTATTTAGTACAATTTTTTTATTCGAAACTGGGAAAAACCTGAATATGTAATCTGTAACTAATTGATCAACTTTCTTACTCAAATCATATTTAAAGCCATTCGAATTTGGCGAATCGAATTGCGAAAAAGCTGCCACTACACCCCCGACCAACCCCTCACTTCGAGTTTTTGATTTTGAATGCGCCACAATTCTAATTAAACATTCAAATGCAGGAAATTTTGCCTTAGTGTCAATCGCTTGAATTTCTTCTTGCTTCTTTTGTGATAATTCAGAATTGTGTTCATCCTTATCTTTTTTGTGTTCATCAGGAACTTCAAATGGCGCCCTAATTATATCCGTTAATAAATAAAGTATTCGGATTGGCAAATTAGACCCCTTACCACTGAAACCTTTTTTTCCAGATTTAATATTTTTGATCTTTGTTTCTGCATTTTTAGACCAACTAGAATCTAGTGGTCTAAACATTACCTGAAGCCCCAGCCCCTCACCAATTCGAACTTTGGAAAAGGCGTTTAGTAGAGCCAGTTGTGCATCCCACTTCATTTCCTGAAATGTCAAAATTGGATACTCAACTTCTTTCTTCATTACTAGCTCACCCCCAGATACAAAATTTTCAGCATTATACTGATTTCCCGTACCCTCACTATTATCCATACCGTCTCTACTGAAAATATTCTCGACTTCCGTCTCTTCCAATCTAGCTGTTGGATAAGAAGTCAAAATTGCCTGCTTCACCGTTTCAGTTAAAACCGCCGGTACCACAGCATAATATTTTACAAACCCATCCACCGCTACAATTTCAAAGGAAAAATATTTTTGTCCATACACGTGAGTCTTCATTCCAGCCTTTTTCAAAGTAGATGAAATAATCGTATACATAATCGTGGCTTGAGAAATCGCCTCATCATTTATGTCACGCTCATCTCTACCCCCACCTTGAATATCATCGGTTGATGGCGGTAAATGAATTAACATCGGAATCATTTTTAGAGCACGCTCAAATTCTTTCGCCTTACGTTTTTGTTTTAACATTCTAATAACTACAAAAATCGCCGCTATAATTATTAGACCAAAAATCACAATTCCAACAAAAATACTACTATCAATTCTAGTACTCATATTATTTTTTGACTGCGAAGCGGCTCCTTGCCCAACCTGCTGGTTCTGACTTTGAGTACTAGCAGTACTTGGCGAATCAATCACCTGACTATTTGATTCCTGCTCCACAGGTTGTTGATTACCACCCCTAATCAAATTTTCTAATCTGTTACCACCGTTCATTATTCCGCCTACTCATTTCCCTGACCAAGCACTCTTCCATAACGATCAAGCAAAAGCTTGGCTGCTAATTCACGCTTTTTTCGGTATTTCTCGTTCGGATCCTTAATCTTCATAGCTTCACTAACCGCCTTTATAAACTCCGGCTCCAATCCGTCCATATCTTTTGCTTTAGGTAAATCTGTTCCTACGATTTTTCCTTCATCATCAAAAGTCATATTACCCACTGTTACCACTTCCCCCAGTGGCGCCTGCGGGGTCTCCTCTGATGATAGAAAACCAGTAGCAGTCAAGCCGGCATTTCCCATCATATTAGCATTCTCATAAACATTTGGTGGGCCTTGATTTACAAGATTCATATTATTTGGTAACTGTTCGACGCGCTGCTCAACTCCCGCCTCCATTGACTCCTGGTTCATTAATGGATCAAGGTTGTGCCTATTCGGGTTATACTGTGGTGCCTCAAAATTATTCCACTGTCCCATATTCTGTCCTGGCCCAACGTTACCATTATCCATACCTCCATTTTACCATATCCACTTTAATTTAATGTATTATTTTTACTCAACATCTTTATGAATTAATTATTTTGTTCAATCGCAAACATTACACTAATTTCACCCCTGTAAATATTAGAAAAAACAAAGCATAAAGGAAAACATTACAACATAAAAAAATAACCCTTACGGGTCTAATTTTCACTAATCTTAGTAAACAAAAATACATTAACAGCTACTAGTAAAACTGGGCCTAACACCAATATTAATAAATTCCTCACACCAGAAGCAATTAAAACCAATACCGTAATTGGTAAGATCGCAATAATACCCGCATTAATGTAGTCTTTCTTAATCATTACAGTTCTTGCAAAAAAAATCTTTACAAAAAATTTCATAAAAAAAGTAACAATTCCAAAAGACAGAAAATAAACTAAAACAAAGAAAAACAATATTCCAAGTGGTCCTATATTTGCCGGCGACGTCAAAAACAATATTGCTAAAATAATCGACAATACGACTAGTGATAAAATCAAAATTAATCGATTAATCATAACCATATTATACGTCATTTTAAAAACTTAAAGAACATAATCCTATACAAGAATCATCTACTCTTATTCCCTGATTCTCGTCATTCTAAAAATGAACCCAAGTAAGTCTTATTAATAAAACTTATTTTATTTATTTAAAAAACACCTCATCTAGCCAAGCTAGATCCTATAATGTACTCTCCCCTGGAATCTAGGTGGGTGGTTATCCGGCGCTAAAACATAAATAAATACCGCAACCATCTCCACCTAGACTATTTGACCGCTCCACGTATAGTGGGGCATCCGTCTTTAGCTCTCCCCTCGTAGCTTCTAAATATCTCTACATTAAGCATGTTTAGATATCTTTAAAACCAACCTTTTAATTTACATTTAGATTCTCACAATCTTTTTATTTGTTGATTTTTATGTTTGTCTTTCGACACTCTTATACTAACATAAGCTTCATTTTAAATCAATACAAAATGCCCTATTTATGCATGTATTTACTACAACAATAATTAAAAATACAAAATTCTTCCCTATAAATAGATGTTTTAATTCAATTTACATAATTGTAATTATCACAACAAAAATCCTAAATTTTATATAATGATGTAACTTTTACTGTAAATAATTACAACAAACACATGTAATTTACATATATTATTTTTACAACAAGAGCAAAAAATACATAGCTCTCACTACGTCTTTCTTTTTCTCCTATCATTAAAAACCTTTTAGTCAGCAACAAGTCATCATATTTCTAATAAACAAAATACAAAGAAACTTATGTTTATTTTTTTATTTAAAATCGTCATTCTACCACGTACAACTAGGAATCTTTCTGTACCATAATCAACCCTCTTCTTAATATAGATTCTTTGGAATTTCTTTACTAAAAATAAAAAAGAAAAAGACCACGGCCTTGAATAGCACTACAAGCACCCTCTTGTGCTTTTTATTTTCAGAAATAAACACTCAACAATATTAATACTAAGATCGTAAAGTTTTCTACCTATCAAAAACATTAATTCCTATCATTGATACATTCGTCTTTCTTATCCAGATTTTATATATTTTTTAAGAAAAAAGTTTCAAGCAGCTTGAGACTCGTGTATTCATATCATAAAAAAAAGAAAAGCCGGCCAAACTGCGAGGAATGCCGAACTTTTCTTATAGAGTGTGGAGTTTTTTGGCTATATTGTTTGTTTTTGGCTTTGAATAATTTTTTTATTCAAAAGCTACCTCTATATTAACTCTCTATTTCGCTTATGTCAACAACTTTTTGTATAAAATATTTATGAATTTTGGCTTCTTTTCCACACCCCATTTTTACCTCCCCCTGTAAACAAAAAGAGCACCAGAGGTGCCTTTTAAACTAATCTTTTATGGTGGAGCTGCCGGATACTGCCTCCGGGTCCGAAAAATCTCCATGATATCATTCTACATGCATAGTTCTTTGTTTCATCTCGGTTATTCCTAGAAGCTGCAATAGAACAAAACTTCTAGAACCCATGATTTATTTTTCTAGGCAACTTGCATCACTTAGTTGCCCCTATTCTCTTCTTTATAACAATTTAGATCTTCCGAGAAACTATATCTAAACCGGCCTATAAAAAATTAGGCGTAAACAGGTGCGTAAAGCACGTGCTTTGAAGTTGTTTCTTCACTTATTCAATACTTACGGTATCAATCGTCATGCCTGATATCTGTTAATAATCCGTCTAAGCTTTGTC
>CAUVQU010000021.1:0-12147 GCA_963554175.1 uncultured Candidatus Saccharibacteria bacterium
ACAGAGAAGATCCTAGAATCCCAGAATTAAAAGAAAAGTATGGTATAGAATATGCTCTAGAAAAAGGGATAGATGTTAACGAATTAGTTCCAAGCCTAAACCCAGACGATATTGCAAAAAATCTAGACTACCTCCTCGAGCAAGGTGCAAATATTAATGTCGACGAATTAGCTTCAAACTTAGATTCCGTACGTATTGCAAAAAAACCTAGATTCTCTCCTCAAGCATGGTGCAGATATTAATGTCGACGAATTAGTTTCGAGCCTAGACCCAGAAGATATCGCCGATAATCTAGAGCCCCTCCTCAAGAATGGTGCAAATGTTAATAATATCATAAATAATATGGCGTATTACGATATCATAGCAAACCTAGACTATCTTCTCAAACACGGTACAGATATTAATAATATCGTAAATCACATGCATCCAGAAGATATCGAAAAAAGACTAGATTATCTTCTTGAACACAGTGCAGAAATTGATGTCAACAAATTAGTCTCAGATTTAGATTTTCTTCGTATCGCAGATAACCTAGATATCCTCCTCAGGAATGGCGCAGATGTTGATAACGTAATAAAAAGACTAGACGAAAAAGGCATTAAAGATAACATCGATCTCCTTCGAAAATACGGCGCAAATCTCGATGATTATTAAGAAAAAACAATAAAACTCCATTTTCACATATATGTTAATCCAACAGATTATGTAAATCTTAACAAAAAACTAGAAATTGACGAAATTATCGACAAGTAGTATAATATTACAAGAGTTTCAAGCGGAATCCCATTGCTGTAAAGGAGGACGCTACGAAGTTGAGAGACTTCAAACCTAAAAGGTAAACTATAAATCGATTTAATATAAGAGGATAAAATGCCAACAATCAATCAATTGATTAGGAAACCACGTAAAGTGGCTGCAAGAAAATCTAAGTCACCAGCTCTTGGTAGTATTGTCAATACTCTTAAGACTCGTTACTACGACCAGCCAGCTCCATTAAAGCGTGGTGTTTGTATCAAAGTCACCACTAAAACCCCAAAGAAGCCAAACTCAGCTCTTCGTAAAGTAGCTCGTGTTCGTCTTACTAACGGTCAAGAAGTTTGGGCTTACATCGGTGGTGAAGGTCACAACCTACAGGAGCACGCTGTTGTTCTCGTTCGTGGTGGTCGTGTACCTGATCTTCCAGGTGTCCGCTATCACATCGTCCGTGGTACCCTCGATCTTCAGGGTGTTAATGGTCGCAAACAGGGTCGCTCAAAGTATGGCGCCAAGAAGGAGGGTAAGTAATTATGCCACGTAAAACTACTAAATCACTTGAACGTAAAGTTAATCCAGACCGTCGCTACCAGTCTATTCTTGTTCAGCGTTTGATCAATAAATCCATGCTTAATGGTAAGAAGCAAGTTGCCGAACGCGCAGTTTACTCTGCAATCGAAGGTGCAGCAAAGAAACTTGGTTCAGAGAATCCAGTAGAAGTTCTTGAAAAAGCTATTGCCAATGTTTCTCCGGATTTTGAAGTTAAATCCCGCCGTGTTGGTGGTGCTAACTACCAAATTCCATTCCCAATTTCCGGCCACCGTCAGATGCACTTTGCCTTCTCATGGCTCGTTGTCTCTGCACGTGCTCGCAAGGGTATGCCATACGAACGTCGTCTTGAAGCAGAAATCGTCGATGCCTATAATGCAACCGGCGCTGCCTTCAAGAAGAAGGAAGACACACACCGCATGGCTGAAGCCAACCGTGCTTTCGCACACTTTGCTCGCGGCTAATCAAGAGTTTTCTAAAAACACCACTTCGGTGGTGTTTTTTTATTGTAAAATTCCCATTTAAAATAGATTATTCTCATGCTAAATCCCCTTAAGCCTAAGCTGATATGCTATAATAATCTAAAATAAGGAGGTAAAATGATAAAACTTGCAATTAACGGCTTCGGTCGCATCGGTCGTAATGCCTTCAAGATTGCTTTTGAGCGTCGTGACGTCAAGGTTGTTGCCATCAATGACTTAACAGATACCAAGACGCTAGCTCATTTGTTAAAACACGATTCAAGTTATGGTACTTATGACCGCGATGTCAAATTTGACGAAGAGAACCTTATTGTTGACGGCGAAAAAATCCGCGTCTATGCAGAGAAAGAACCAAAAAATCTTCCGTGGAAAGATCATCGTGTTGATGTAGTGATTGAGTCGACAGGCTTTTTCACAGATCCAGCTAAGGCTGCCGCCCACCTTGAGGCTGGCGCTCAGAAGGTAGTTATTTCCGCTCCAGCCAAAGGAGAAGGCGCCAAAACCATCGTCATTGGTGTCAATGAAGATACTGTAACGGAAGATGACAAGATTATATCCAATGCATCATGTACCACCAACTGTATCGCCCCAGTTATGAAGGTACTTGAAGATAACTTTGGTATCGAAAAAGCTCTTATGACCACCGTGCATTCCTACACTGCTTCTCAGCGCATCCTAGACGCTCCTGCTAAGGACTTACGTGAGGCTCGCGCCGCAGCTGAAAATATCGTCCCTACTTCAACTGGTGCTTCCAAGGCTGCAGCCCTCACTATTCCTACCCTCAAAGGTAAATTTGACGGCCTCTCGATTCGTGTTCCGACCCCAGTTGTCTCTCTTGCCGATATTACTGCGGTCCTGAAGAAAGACACTACTATAGAAGAACTTCAGGAAGTCTTTAAAAATGCTGCCAAAGAACCATTCTATGAAGGCATCCTTGGTGTCTCTGAGGAGCCACTTGTCTCGATTGATTATCGTGGTAACTCACACTCCAGCATCGTTGACCTTCCTCTGATTAACGTTGTCGACAAAAATTTAGTAAAAGTGGTTGCTTGGTATGATAATGAATGGGGTTATTCAAACCGTCTCGTAGAGCTAGCCGCTGATTTTGGGAAAAACTAATATGCCAAGGATTTTTATTGGTTCAGATCACCGTGGCTTTGTCGCCAAACAACATATTCTAGTCACTTTAGCAAACTCCGAATGGAAGGATAGCTATGAAATTATCGATCTTGGCCCAGAAACTATTCGTCCAGACGATGATTTTAACGATTATGCCATCGCAGTCTCACGCGCCGTCAGGGAAACTGCTAATTCTCGCGGCATTCTCATCTGTGGCTCAGCCCACGGTATTGCCATCCAGGCCAATCGTTTTAAAGGAATACGTGCCATCTGTGGCTACACTCCAGAGTTAGTTCGTCTTGGTCGACTTCATAATGACGCTAATGTCCTCTGTCTTTCTTCTGATTTTATGGATGATGCAAATATTGATCAGGCCATCGATATGTTCCTTCGCGGTAATTTTCTACCCGAAGAAAGATATATTAGGCGCAACCAACGACTTGATGAGGAATCAATTTATTAATAAAGGAAAACTATGGGTGAGGATGTATATATAGTACCGACAATTCTAACTAATGATCCGCAGGTTTTTGCGGCACAGTTGCAGGCCTATCCGCAGTTTGCTAAAAGAATTCAGATTGATCTAATGGATGGTACCTTCACGGCCGACAAAAGCCTCCCAGAATCCACAATTGCTGGTCTGCCTCAAGGAGTTTCTTTTGATCTACATTTGATGTCAGCAAGACCAAGTGATCATCTCACCCATCTTCTCCGACTCAAGCCATCACTCTGTATCTTGCATGCTGAGGCTAGCGAGGATTTATCCCCATTCTTTAGTGAATTTAAAAAAGCTGGTATTAAAACAGGCTTAGCGCTTTTACCAGGAACTTATCCTGGTCTAGTTAAGGCCTACATTGAAGCTGTGGACCATGTTCTTATTTTTGCTGGCTCCCTTGGTAAGCAAGGCGGCCAAGCAGACCTGTTACAGATGGAAAAAATTAAGCTCATTCGTGAAATTAACCCTGTAGTTGAAATTGGCTGGGATGGCGGTGCAAACCTAACCAATGTTCGTGCTCTGGCACACGCTGATCTGAATGTGATTAATGTTGGCTCTGCTATTTCCAAAACACAAGACAAAAAAGCGGCCTATGATCAGCTTATTGAGGAGTCGAAAAAACGGGGGATTATGTAATGGTAGCTTCAAAATTATATCGTAAAGTCCACTACAAAGAACAGCCAATCTTTCGTGTCCTTACTATTGGTGCGGCAATGCAACAAATTATATTAGTAGATCATGATGACTTTATTATCAATAAACAAAAAGTCTCCATCGGCGAGAAAGTCGACATTGACCAGATCTATTATCGGCTAGGTGGTAGTGGTGTTAATGCGGCTGTAACATTTGCTCGTCATGGTCACCAGTCAATCTTAATTAGTAATCTCGGCCAGGATCGCTCGGCAGAAGCTATTAAGGATTTTCTAATCGATGAAAGCGTTGATACGAGCTATCTAAATCAGCTTCCTCTTCAGACTGGTACTTCTGTTGTTCTGTTGGATTCAAAAACCGCCACCAGGACCACAATGAACTGTCTAGGCGCAGCTAAAACCTCAAATAATTTAGAGTCCAACGATCTTAATTTAGCTAATCCCGATTGGCTGTACCTCACAACCCTAAATGGTGATCTAGATAAGGCCCTAGAATTTATTGAACAGGCCAAAGCAAAACAAATTAAAATTCTCTGGAACCCCGGCGAATTAGAATTAAAACAAAAGAAAAAAGTCTTAGGGCTTTTGTCTGATATTGATGTTCTGCTTGTTAATCAACAAGAAGCCAAGATGCTAGTTAGCGGAGAAATCCTTGAAGAACTCATCACTAAGCTTTCTGCATATACTAAGACAGTAATTATCACCGCGGGCGCTAGTGGTAGTATTGCCAAATCTGGAGAAGAAATCTATCGTCTGGCTGAATATGAACAAAAAGCCCCAATCGATCCTACGGGCGCAGGTGATGCCTTTGGTTCTGGTTTTCTTGCCGGGCTTCTCGATGGTTTAGACTTTAAACACAGCCTCATTGCTGCTGCCGCTAATGCTACCTCAGTTATTTCTGAAATCGGCTCTACTAAAGGTATACTTTCAGCTAATGAAAAATATCACCCAATGCCAATTCAGCGACTTTATTTATAAAAAAATATGAGGTGGAAGCCTCATATTTTTTATAAATCTTTATACTGATTTAACGCGATTATAAATATTATCGTTAATATTGATGTGACCAATTTTGTTTGCTGCTAACACTACCTCTGTAATATCATCTGTCATTACAAAAAGATCAAGATCCTTCTCCTTAATCATCTTGTTTTTTAGCATGGTAGTCTTGAAGAACTTCACTAGTGGGCGCCAATATGACTTACCAATTAAGAAGCATGGCATCTTGGGCATCTTTCCTGTTTGAATTAAAATTAAGACCTCAGACATCTCATCAAGCGTACCTAGTCCGCCAGGGAAAAAAGCATAAGCCTTACTAGACATCACTAGCATCACCTTACGAGCAAAAAAGTAATTAAATTCCATTGAGTCGGTAAGATAAGGGTTTTCGTGCTGTTCAAAAGGCAACTTAATATTCAACCCCACACTGCGTCCCCCATATTCATACGCACCACGGTTGGCTGCTTCCATAATACCAGGACCACCACCAGTGATTACTGGGTGGCCATTCTCCGCTAGTAAACGACCTAGTTCACGAGCCTTAATGTAATACTTATCCGTCTCTGGTGTCCTAGCCGAACCAAAAATTGTTACTCCTTGCGAGAATCGGCGAATCGTTGACAGGCCTTTGAGCAGATCCTTAGCATAAGCTAAAGAACGATCAACGTCTGGTCCTGAAATTTTATTGGCTGATAATTCATTTAGCCATTCTTCTGTAATTTTATCCATAAGCTTATTATAACAAAATAACCCCTCAATAGACATGATAAAATAGAGCTATGGAAATCGTCTTAATTCTACATAACATCCGTTCAACCTACAATGTTGGTTCTATCCTTCGAACTGCCGACGGTTTTTCTGTAAATCAAATTATTTACTCTGGCTTTACTCCAGCCCCAATCCCTCATTCAACACTCCTACCTCATCTTGCAGAAAAAATAACGAATCAAATTCATAAAACCGCCCTTGGCGCCGAGAAGACCCTACTATCTTCATATTCTCAAGATATAATTGAATCAATTCGCACCCTAAAGGCTCAGGGGTATCAAATCGTGGGTTTAGAGAATAATTTAAAAGATACTCGTCTACATCAAATCACCGAACATTCTCTTCCAAATCTACTAGGCACTAAGGTTGCTCTAATTCTCGGAGAAGAAGTGGAAGGGATCTCGCCGGAATTTCATCAATTTATTGATTTATTTTTGGAGATTCCCATGTCTGGCCAAAAAGAATCTTTTAATGTCTCCATTGCTACTGCCATCCTCCTCTTCTATTTGAGATACGGTATAAATTTAAATCAATCTTAAACTCTGGTATAATAAATAAGATTAGGGAGTTATTATGGAAAGATATAATCCAACAAAAATAGAAGAGAAATGGCAAAAAATCTGGGAAACCGAGCAAGCTTTTCGTGCTGAAGAGGCTGGGGCAGAAAAAATGTTCCTTGCAGAAATGTTCCCCTATCCATCCGGCGCTGGTCTCCATGTCGGCCATGTTCGCAACTTCTCCATTGTCGATGTTCTAGCGAGATTTTATGCTCAGAACGGTAAAAATGTTCTTCGACCTTTTGGTTATGATACTTTTGGACTTCCTGCAGAGAACTACGCAATCAAAACTGGCATTTCTCCAGCCGAAGCCACCAAAACCAATATTAATAACTTCAGAAAACAAGCCAAGCGCCTAGGCTTCTATATTGATTGGAATCGTGAAATTAATACCTCAGATCCTGAATATTACCGATGGACCCAGTGGTGTTTCGTGCAGCTATTTAAAAAAGGACTCGCCTATCAGAAAGAAAGCTATCAATGGTGGTGCCCTAACGACCAAACTGTCTTAGCCAACGAACAGGTCGAAAATGGTCACTGTTGGCGCTGTGGTACCGAAGTCGAAAAGAAAAAGATGAAACAGTGGTTCTTTAAGATCACTGCTTATGCTGACGAGCTTTTAGATGAAATTGATCAGCTAGATTGGCCAGAAAAAATCAAAACAATGCAGAAAAACTGGATTGGACGATCAGAGGGCGCCAATGTGAAATTTAAAGTCAAAGACCAAGAAGATACTATCGATATCTTTACCACTCGCCTTGATACTATTTGTGGCGCAACATTTTTGGTACTTGCACCTGAACATCCGAAAATTCCTGATTTAATTACCAAAGATACAGAAGAAGAAGTAAAAAACTACTGTGCTGCCGCTATTAAGAAATCGGAAATTGAACGTCAAGAAAACAAAGAAAAGACTGGCGTATTTACTGGCAGCTTCGCTATTAATCCAGTCACTAAAGAAGAAATCCCAATTTGGGTTTCAGATTACGTTCTTATTAATTATGGCGATGGTGCTGTCATGGCAGTGCCAGGTCACGATGAACGTGATTTTGCCTTTGCTTCAAAATATCAGCTAAAAATCAAAACAGTGGTTAAACCAGTTGAGCTAAATAATCAATCTGAAGCTCATGATGGTGACGCTCTGCAATGTTTCCACGATCGAGGTATTCTATTAAATTCAGTAAAATATGATAATTTAACTTCTAAAGAGGCCGAAAGTCAAATTCTATCAGACCTTGGAGAAGCCGTTGCTAGCAAAAAAGTCACTTATCGTATGCGCGATTGGCTTATTTCCCGTCAACGATACTGGGGTTGTCCAATCCCAATCGCATATGATAAGAATGGTCAACCACATGCTATTCCTGAGGATCAATTACCAGTTGTCTTACCTGAAGTATCAGATTACCGTCCAGATAAAACTGGCCGTTCTGCATTGGCCAAAGCTGAAGATTGGCTAAAAGTCACTATTGATGGCGAGGAGATGATTCGAGAGACTGATACGCTAGATGGTTACGCCTGTTCCTCCTGGTATCTTTGGCGCTACGCATCACCACACTCCACCTCTACGGCTTGGGAACAAGATGCTGTTAAATACTGGGAGCCTCTCGATATTTATTGCGGTGCCGACCACGCTGTTGCGCATCTGCTCTATATCCGTTTCTGGTGTAAATTCTTTGCCGATCAAGGTTATCTTCCATTCCGTGAACCCGTCAAAAAGCTTCTCTATAACGGCTATATTAACGCCCCTGATGGTAAAAAAATGTCAAAATCAAAAGGAAACGTGATTGATCCTCTCGATGTCATTGACTCTGGCTACGGCGCAGATACCTTGAGGACCTACGAACTCTTCATTGGCCCATATAACGAAGACGCGGCCTGGAGTACAACGGCAATTGGTGGAGTCTACCGCTTCCTCAATCGTTGTTTTAACCTCGCCATTAATCAACAAGATAATCGACTTCACTCTGGCACACCTACTCAACTTATACGACATAAAACAATCAAAAAAGTTACAGAAGATATCGCAAATACCAATTTTAATACTGCAGTAGCTGCCTTAATGGAATACGTTAATGAGCTTTATAAGATCGGTGCTTCAACTGAAGATATTATTATCTTAGCTAAGTTACTTAAGCCTTTCGCGCCTCACCTAGCATCTGAAATTCTAGAAAAAGAAGAAACTGATGATAAATGGCCTGAATACAACGAAGCTTATCTCGTTTCAGATATCGTGCAGCTTATTGTGCAGGTTAATGGTAAGGTTCGCGCTAAGTTAGAAATTAATTCCGATGATCTAAAAGATCAAGAAAAAATTAAAGAACTTGCCTTGTCACAAGAAAACGTTCAAAAATACCTAAACGGCGAGCCAAAAAAGATAATTATGCCAAAGGGCGCGAAGCTGATCAATATCGTAGCTTAACCCCTCAAAATTTCAAAACTCCACTTGAAAAAATAGGACTTTTTGTATATAATAACCTAAATTATTGTCAATATACTAATAAGGAGCATTTAATGCCTGAACCTAAAAAGCAAAGCAGCCCAAGAAAGACCGGTCTTCGCCGAAGCCACCTACGTCTTGTATTAGCTCGTGCTGTTAATAAGAAATCACCAGTTAAGGCTTTTGAAACAGCCAAAAAGACCCCTAACCTAAAGGTCAAAACCCCAAGAACTGCTAAAGTTTCAAATAACACAAAGAAAAGCGAAAAATAATGGCAAGTAATCGGCACCTCGGTAGAATCATTGCATTACAAAGCTTGTATGAATACGAGTTTAGAGCAAAGGCGGGCGATGCTACAGCCGAAATCCAGTCTATCATCGCTAAAAATATTGAACCATATTCCAAGGCACTCGGAGATACTGAATTTGTCTTCGGTCTTGCCAACGGTGTTGTAGAAAATCAAGCTAAACTTGATCGTGAATTACAACCCTTGGCTCCAGAATGGCCTTTAGAAACCATCGCAGCCATCGATCGTAATATTTTACGCATCGGTCTTTATGAACTTGAAATAAGAGTTGTTCCACCAAAAGTAGTTATCAACGAAGCCGTTGAGCTAGCAAAAGCTTTTGGTTCTGATAATTCATCCAAGTTTATTAATGGTGTCTTAGGCACAGCCTTCAAGCAACTTGGATTGAATAATGAAGAGGGAGAACATGAAGGATCAAAATCGCAAGTTGAGTCCCAAACTAACGCTTCCGAACAATAAATCAAATAAACCAAAAGATTTCCAAAACCGTAACACTAATACTAGATCACGTTCACGTGTTCGTCCGTTAAAAACTGAGCGCAGTCAAACTCTTGATAAAAAAACCTTCAAGAAGAAGCCAGCAATCAAGGAGATTGTCAGAGAACCGACTTCAGGTGGAATAGTTTTTCGTTTTAACGAAAAGAAAAACGATATTGAGATTCTACTTATCCAAGATTCCAAGAACCGTTGGACTATCCCCAAGGGGCATATTGAAACGGGTGAAACCGCAAAGCAGACCGCCATTCGCGAGATCGGTGAAGAAGCAGGCCTAAACCATATTAAAGTTTTGTCCTGGCTTGGCAAGATACATTTTAAGTATCGCCGTGTTGATAAGCTTGTCCTTATGACCACCCAGATCTATCTAGTTCGCGCTCTTGACGGAAAAGAACGCCCAACTAAAGAAAAGTGGATGAATGGTATTAAGTGGTTTAGCTTCCGTGACGCTCTGAACGCAATTGAGTATGATGATATCGAAAAACTCATGCTCATTGCTAAAAAACGTATTCGCGCTGGAGACTTGCAATAATTAATATTCGGGATTTCATCAGGTACTAGACCTTTCTCTAGTACCGAAGTGAGTTCCAGAAAGGAAAACATGGATAATTATCTAAAGAAATACAACATTGATCTAGAAACCATCAAAAAACACATCAGTGAGGCTTCGGTGAAAAAGAAGATTATCGACGATCGTCTGCCAGAAACCTACACCAAAGACGTACTTGACGAATATAGTAACTTCGCTGAAGAGAAAATGGGTATCAAATTTAACGATATCTCACTCTTCATTACCGCTCTTACTCATCGTAGCTTTGTTAATGAACATAAAAAATTTATCGTCGAACATAATGAACGTCTAGAGTTTCTTGGCGATGCCATTCTAGAGCTTGTAGTCTCGGATTTTCTATATCAAAATTTTCATGAGCCAGAAGGGATTATGACTGCCTGGAGGTCGGCCTTAGTGCGCACTGAATCAATTGGCGCTGCCTCCGAAGAAATTGGTTATATTTCACTAATTCGTCTCTCTAAAGGTGAAAAACTAGGTAGTAGCCGCACTCACGCCTCCATCATTGCCGACTGTTTTGAAGCCGTTACTGGCGCAATTTACCTTGACCAGGGTTTTGATGCTGCCAAAGACTTTATCTATCAACATATCATCTGTAAAATGGACGATGTCATTCTTTCTGAATCCTGGCGCGACGCTAAGAGTTATTTGCAAGAATTAGCTCAAAAATTTGAAGGCAGCACTCCTCAATATCATGTCATTAAAGAAGAAGGTCCCGATCACGACCGCATCTTCACCATTAATGTCGTAGTTGCCGGCCATAACAGGGGTACTGGGATCGGCCACAGCAAACAAGAGGCTCAATCCGCCGCAGCGGCTGAGGGAATTAAATACTATAAAAAACAGTCAACCGATCAAAGTCTCGTCACAGGTAAATTATCTTTAATTAAATAAAACAGCTGATCCGAAAGGATCAGTTATTTTTTATCCCATTTAGCCAAGAAGAGAATTCCCCTTATGTTTTGAAATATCTTGAAATTATGTTAAAATATCCTCTAAAGTCACCAACTTTGCACTTTAAGAAAGGGGAGAATTATGATGGAGGCAAAGAAAATAATAAATATAAGTCAAATAGAGAATGTCATCAAATATTATGTACTGATGGCGAAATGGCTTTATGAATTGGGGGATTTTGCTAGAACAAAATATCTCCAGATGAATCTTGAAAAACAAAATACCTCACGCCCACACAGTGAGTACCAACGTTTGTTGGAAAAATACTATAACGGCAGCGAGGAGGAGTTAAAAAATGCTGTTTTTGTAAAATCTGAAAACAGCCAGAAGATATTAAAGGAATTGCTCAGCCTGTCGAGACAAATTGGCATTGAGCAGTATTATGATAAAATCAACCCCCGCACGGGGAAACGCGAGTTGATCATGGGGCAGGATGATGGACTGATAGTTCAAAATTTCTGTACCATTTATAGTAAGACTACTTACGGTTCAAGATTAAGGCGAAAAAACACAAAGGATATCGTCAAGAATATCTTAATCGATTTTGCAAATATCAAGGAGGATAAAATATCTTCCATTGACCGTGAGTATGTAGATAGTTTCTTTACTGATGATAAAGTTAAAGAGCTGTCAAAAGAAATTTATTTGGGATTAACAGGGGGACTAGAGAGTTCTATTAAAAGTATTATTGCAGCCGACAAGGTGCTGCCATTCATAATTAGAGCGAAGACACTCTACTCCCTTGAAAATAACTTTCAGCATCTTATAAGGGCTATGAAAGTGTCATAGATATAGGCCTCCATTTTGGAGGCTTTTTAAATTCATCTGATCCTTGAAAAAAACTTTAAAATAGTTTAAAATAGGAATATTAAAATTAATTAAGGAGCAAACATGCTTGCGATTCGTATGCAACGTAATGGTCGAACTCATTACCCAACCTTTCGACTAGTCGTCCAAGAATCCCAGCGTCATCCACTTTCTGGACGCGTTGTGGCTGAGGTCGGCAATTACAA
>CAUVQU010000022.1:0-9258 GCA_963554175.1 uncultured Candidatus Saccharibacteria bacterium
TAAGAAATCCTGGAAGATATTTCTCTCACTATACGCTTCGGGAGGCTCCTGTTAATCCAATTTTTTAGAGTGTAGTCAGGATAGTTGACTATTAAGTCAGTTTCATTGTTGGAACAAGTAGTTATCTGAGTAATAAGTGTACGTAGATAAGCAACCCTTGATCTATCGTCACTAAAATATTTATACATGAATTCAAAGAAGCTTTTCCACGACTGATTCATTTTCTCTAACTCTCCTTAAAAAGTGAACCAAATGAATCTACTTGAATCTTTCTATTTGAATGAGCCTTTTATTCTATAAGCGCTTTCAAAACAGATTCTTAAACATGTTCATCAGCTTTCTTAAAAGGAGGCCATATGTAATAGGATAATAAAAAATGATAAAAGATTTAAGTATCTTTTATCTGATTTCGGTAAATGGTGCATTTCTAGAGTGCTTCATTCGTAGTCAAAATCTCGTTAGGAAGACCATCTGATTTAGCGCGGAGCCACGAGCTCCGCGCTATGAGTAGTCTTCCTTATAGCTCAGTGGTCTTCCTCCTTTTGGAGGAAAAATGAAAAGGGATTACTCAGTACTAATTTCAAGTGAAGACAATAATGCTAGTAGCTTTCCAAAGCAGAAAAAGTTAACCATCAGTAAGAAGGAAATGCAGCAATATGCCAATCGACATAATTGCGGCAAAAGCAAACGTGAACTAACTTTGTGTCTATCTATGTTACAGAATGCGTTAAATAGTATTTCAAAAGACGAGCTAAATCAATCCAAGTCCTATTTTCGTCAGGACAGGAAATACTCTTCTATTTGCTCAATTTCAGAAGAGAGTCCTAACCAAAATGAGGCGTTATTTTACAAAGTTATTGTACCTTCTGCCGAAGATGAGGTGATTCAACAAGAAAATGAAAAGCAGATAAAAACATTAGCTCAGAAAATCACAACATCAGCACAAGAATTTCTGACTAAAAAAGAGATAGAAGTGTTTAGAATGCACTTCATCGAACATATCTCTGCAAGTTCGATTGCTGCTGAAACCAATAGATCTAGGCCGGCTATTACAAAATTAATAAAATCCATTCGAAGAAAAATGAAAAAAAGATTTGAAGATGTCTGGGAAAAGATTATCGTGGAATAAAAGATACATCTTAATTAGCCCTCATGAAGATAGTGAGTTAGTTGGAACTGTCCCTTGCCCATTGAGATGATGAACAAGGGATCGTCCCCATGCACTTGATTGATTATTTTTTCCACTTCTTGATTTGTAGTAATGTGGCCGGTTCCATTATTCCAGGTAACATGCCAGTCACAGTAAAGGACTGATTTTTCATGTTCTTGTGGAGGTGTATATATCCCACCAATCATTTCTCCCTCGCAAATGAGTGATGGCATTGAATAGAACCACACATTATCTGAATATTCATTAGTAAAAGTTACACATGCAATTTGAGTCTCAGGATTAGGGGTGTCACATTGGACCCATTTAATACTTGGGGGGGTTCAAGCTTCCAGTAGAAAGAATATATATAATCAATGCAGACATAGGTATTATCGCAATGGTTTGTAAAACGGTGTGCACAAGTTTTCTACTATAGTTTAAAGACTCAAAAAAGCTGCGAGATGACACGATTAAAAAAATGACTATAGCCGCTAAAATAAAACATACCATCCAATGTCTAAAAAACAATACTCCTAAAAAACACACTGGGATAGGATATGTTACGAACGGAATGAATTCATTTGCATAGAACACCAGAAAGAGAGCTGCTAAATAAATGGCCGCTCTTAGTAAATGAACAAGGCGATTAGTCTTTGAAAGCATCTCATTACCTCATTCTGCAAGTTTGAGAAATAACATCAATGCTATCTCTACACATCATTATAAATAGTTGATTGAAAATAGTCCATCAGTCATCGCTTAGCATAAATCGATAAGTTTATATAAGTTTTTTAGGTTAATTCCCTTCCTTTTTCTGTCCTTAGTTTAGAGACGGATTTGAATTATCAGATTTGACTCAATAAATATGTGATTTGTGTAAGGAGGCAAAAGATGAATCATTAGAGGTTGTGGGATATCGTTCTGTATTTTGTAATGAGACGCATAAACAAGGAGTAGATATGATTGAAAGTGTGAGTAGCAACATTAATCCATTTAGCGTGAATTTTATTAGTACGGAGACACTGTCTGAATTTAGTACTTCTTATTTTCGAGTAGAGCTCAGATTGGGCATTTACGGAGGTAACAGGTGGTGTTGGGTTAGAGTAACTGTTCGTCAGGGTAGTAACATGGAGCCTGGAAGCACTGCTTCAGTATGGACGCCTAAGCGATCTGCGTATGGAGCAAATCATTTGTCTGGAGGAGGCAATTGGTCTCCTGGATCAGTTTATTGTACAGATGCAATCTCTCTAGGTCCAACGGGAAGAGTTGGTGTTACATATTCAGGTGGCGAGCCTGGAAATGTTCAAAAGAAATCCATTACGGTTTATTAATTCTTTAGTAGTGACCTCCCCATCAATATGGGGAGGTCGATTGGAGTATCTTCAATGGATGAAATGGTTTTAGCAACTCAAAAGTGGTTGAATAGAACTTACGTTAACGATAATCGATTTAACCAGGTAGAGGAATCTGGTCATACTGGATGGAACACCATCTTTGGTTTGATTAGGGCACTTCAAATTGAGCTTGGAATTCAGTTTACTGCTGATAATTTTGGAGAAGGCACAAAAGCAAAGTTTTCTAAGATGTTTCCCAACGGAATAAGTCGTCAAACTTTGGGGAAAAAGCCAACATCAAATATTTATGCAATTATACAAGGAGCTCTTTGGTGTAAAGGATATGCGGCACATTATGGATCAATTACAAATGTAATTGATGGTGGGACCGTAGAGTCAATTCTAAAGTTAAAGAATGATATGGGTCTTATTGATCATCAAAACAATTTTGTGGTGGATATCGAGATGATGGGTGCACTCCTTTCAATGAAGCAATTTAGACTTCTTGCAATGTATGGAGGAAAAACGTCAATACGTGAAATTCAGCAAGAAATTAATCGTCGTTATCGTGAATATACTGGAATTATTCCTACTGATGGTATTTATGGTCGCGAAATGAATGAGGCTATGATTCAAGTTTTGCAAGCAATAGAAGGATTTACGCCAGAAGAGGCTACAGGATATTTTGGAAATGGAACACGTGCCAGATTAAAAACAATTGATTCAGGCTCTTCAGATTGGGTTTGGCTGGCTAGTTCTGCTCTAGTGTGTAATGGAATTAGAAAAAATATCACGCGTTCTTGGTCGTTTGAGTTGAGTGAAGATGTACGAAAATTCCAAGAGAGCTATGCCCTTCCAGTTACTTCTGTTATTGATAAAACAACATGGATGAGCTTACTTACCTCAAAGGGAGATCCTGATAGAAAATGTGTTGCATGTGATACACGATTTGAAATTACAGATGATTTGGCTTCTTGTTTAAAGGAAGATGGCTATCGGATTGTAGGAAGATATCTTTGTGAGCCAGATCAAGAAATGACGGCAGAGAATGATTTATTTAAAGCACTTCGAACTGGAGAGCTTGATCGAATTGTTAGCTATGGCTTAGAGTACTTTCCTATTTTTCAAATGTATTCAACTAAATTGAATCATTTTTCTTACAGCGAAGGAAAAAACCATGCACTTGAAGCAGTTAAACATGCAAAACGCTTAGGAGTGCCCAAAACAGTAATATATTTCACAGTAGATTATGATGCAACTGATCCTGAGATAGACAGTAATATCATTCCATATTTCAAGGCATTAAAGGAGAATATACGAGACGGATATTTAGTGGGAATTTACGCTTCTAGAAATATTTGTTCTAGGATTATCCATCATGGACTTGCAGAAGCAGCGTTTGTATCTGATATGAGTACAGGATATTCAGGAAACCTAGGTTTCTCAATTCCAGACCGATGGGTATTCGATCAATTCACAGAAATTACTGGATATAGAGGAAGATGGGATCTTGATAGAGTTGCCTATTCAGGAAAATTTCCAGCTTGTTCGCTAGTAGTTCATAATGGACAAAGTAAGTTTCAGCATGAAGATATTATTAATGCTATATCTCAAATTGAGATGATAGCTATAAGAAAGTTAAAGGATTCAATTACAAATCAGCAGCGGTCTAAATTTATCCTTGAGTACTTGAGAAAACCAAAATATTGGGAAGATGAGAATACTGCTTTGATGTGGCAAGTATATACACCAGAGTCATACGATTCATCTGAAGCAATCTTGAAAGAAGAAGTGAATAAAATATGCAAATCAATTATTCCGAATCCCGAACAGTTTAAAACTACATATGACTTAGAGCATTTTGCTGCTACAGCTTTAGGGAATATCTGCCATTTCGATTCAACATCTTATAATTATTTTATGTTTGCGGATTTAGGTGGTTGGATTTTAGACTTACTTCAGATTTGGGGAGATAGTCAAAGAGAGGGAATTCAAAAACAATATTTACCAAATTGGTTATCTGTTTGTCTTGGAAGTAGAGTTATAAAGTCAGGGTTTGGCTATAAAGACTTAATGAGTGATGTAGATGGGTATCTAGCTGCAGTGATGCTTCATGATGAAGACACTCTTCTTTCAGAGGTTCTTCGATATATATTCTCATTAACACCACTTAACCGCAGATCTCTTTTTTGCTTAAAGCGATTTAAAGGTGAACGCAAGTGTGTTGAGAGTGTGTTTGATAGTTTGGTTAATGGGCTACCAAGAAAAGAGATCCCATTTTTTGATGCGGTACTCTTACGCGCCTCAGCTTCCGATCGACTTCCTGATGAATCTGAATCTAAATATCTCAGTAATGTATTATTTCATGCATTAACTCATGATTTCATAGACGGATAAGATTTGTATGTATGGGGAAAGAATTAAATTCCGTTAGAGTTTCAATGGCATCTGAGTTTGTAGTTGTAATGTCATATTGGTTATTCTCATGAACTAGTAGCCACTCAATATCTTTTCTTGGTACTGAGTGGCTATATAACCTAATAGTTGCTATACTTTCTCCCAAACCGAACGGAAAACGTAAAACATAAAAATGTAAAGTTTCTTGTCCTCCAAAATCAAAGTCCTCAAGTAAAACAACTCTGGATAATGAAATTTCTCCAGTATTTACTACAGATTTATAATTATTTTGACAGGAATAAATGCAAGGAATGAATAAAAATAATGCTGCACAAAAAGCAACAGAGATATTATAAATAGCAAATAGGTAAGTTGCTTTTTTAAAAAAAGTAACTATAGATTTTATTTTAGACAACAGCATTAGTGAAGTTATTAGAATGAAAATTGATATAAGAAATAATGCCTGTGGTATTGTCAACAAAGTGCCAAGAAAGCTCACTGGAGTATTATAATCAAGTGAGAAGAAAGAGAAATTTGAGAAGAAGAAATAAACCACTGACAGGACGCAAATAACAAAATATACGAAGCAAATTACCGTGATAAAAAACCCTTTTGACCTGTCCATCGCGATATCCTATTCTGTAGGTAGATAAAGACATTTCAGTAGAATTTTGCAAACTATTGTATATAAATAAAACAAAAGAGTCTATAGCTAAATACAGGGTCTTCTTCATCAAATTCACTGCCAAAGGTTAATTCTCTAAACATTTCTGTCTTTATTTTAAAGGTTACAGTAATGAGTAAATTAACATAGAAAGGAGGTGCAATGATTGGAAGATGCATTGTATTTTTAATTGCGGATAAATTTAACCAAGGATTGACTATTTTTATTGCAAACTACGCTTTATTAACATGCGGTTTGATTTATGTATTAGCTCTAAATAGCCTAGTTACCATATATAGCTATACAAATCGTAAGAAATTAACTTTGAAATTTATTGAAACGGTGATAGCGAAAAAACTCCTTATTGTGGGAGTCGTTATACTTTCGGAGCTTTTTGACCTTCTCGCAAAAATCGGCCCTATTTCCATGGTTCAAATTACAATGACATTCTATATTGTTGAAGAAAGTATGTCTGCAATAAAAGCTTTAAAGAAGCTTGGTATAAAAACACCTGCTAGATTAGTTAAACTAATAAAAGAAAAACTTAATGACAAATAGCGTATGGTGCCCCCAACGGGAATCGAACCCGTATTGCCGCCTTGAAAGGGCGATGTCCTAACCGTTAGACGATGGGGACGCGAAGAAAAAGTATAGCAAAGATGCTGTAGATTTCTAGGGCTAAACGGCGCGATTTTGGGCTTTCATCTATTCTTCGTTTTCCCACCAGTCTAGTCCAGCCTTAAACGCGTAGTCGCGAGCGCTCTGAGTTACGCCGGGCACCGACTCTGCCCATGAAATAAATTCCGGCACGTCGGCGATAATCGCCTCGGCCTCGTGAACTGCGATAACGTTCTCGGCAAACGTGTCAGGTGTGAAATTGATTCTGCACGGAATGTAGAGATCAACAAAAGATGGCCTGAGCAGCGCATATGCTGCTCCCTCGCCAAGGTTGACAAAGCCTTTCAGCGCGCGCTTTGCCGCGGGCATGCGATTCAACTTGAAGAACAGCAGCGTAAATGCCAAACGCATCCAGGCATTTGATTGATACCCACAGCTCTCGTCAAGCTTGTGGAGCCCCTCCTCGTCTTCCAGGCGAGCAAGAACATATGCCAAGGTAAAACGCGCACCCAGCAAATCTGTTGGCGAGAAAAATAAGAGATCTTCGCAGGCTTTTTTGGAGAGCTTGAAGCAGGCACAATCTGTTGCTACCTGGGCAATCTGCGCGTAGAGACGTAAAAGCGGTCGATCTTCAGCACACCTCCAGGCATCACCTTGTTCTTGTTTTGCTTGTTCCAGCTTTGACCTAAAGATGGGGTCATATTCTTTTTGTAGGTCAAGCAGGTCGTTGAGGATTGCTGCAGGATGATTGTTGGAGATTTGCGCCAAGATTCTCTGTGCTTCAAGATTGATACTTGTGCTGTTAAGAGCTGGGTTTTCAGTTATATTTGTCATCTGATTATGCAAGAAATTAAGCAAATCCATACGGCTTGAGAAGAAGTCCGCATCAGAATCAATTTCTTTAGTAATTCCAGCCTGATACTTACCAATGACGTTGACGTATTGAGCAAAAGCCTTTTCTTCTTCGTCAGCAATAAAGTCTTCAGGAGAAGCTTCTACCGCAAGTTTCAACTCATAAAGAGCAGCTTCAGAGACGATGTTCTTTTCTTGGGCACACTTTGTGACTAGGCGGTCTACCTGCTCGCTGACCATATCGTTAGCGGAATGCTTAATCACTCTGCATCACCACCTGAGTGTGGATTATTTGGCCCGTCGATATACGGTCCGTGTGGTCGCGGGCCGGCGGGACCTCCGGGGAAGCTGGGGCCGACCGGGCCGCCAGGGAAGTCGGATCCACCAGGGAAAGAATCAGCCGAAGCAAACAAGGCGTTTGCCTGCATCTGCAGCTCTTTTTCTGCAAGTTCAACGGTCTTTGGGTCTCTCGCCCTAACTTGATCTGCAAGCCAACGACCAAGAACACCGCGTCCTATCAGGTCATTTCCTTCTTGCAGCAGCACCGTTGCCTCTGCAATGGCAATGATGAGCTCGTCTTCAGAATAGGGGAGCACGTTAAGGCGCGAGAACTCTCCCTCGGGCAAATCCTTCTGTACAAAGAGGCAAAGCGTTGCCTCGGGATAGCGCTCAATCAGCAGGTCAAGGTAGTGTTCTGCCTCAACCAGCTCACGCTTTTTGAAGTGAATGGCCAGGCGAGCCAGCAAAATCCACGGGTCATCTGCCCCTCGAGGAGGATCTAGCTTGCGATACTGGTCCATAAGGTTGTCGAGGGCGTCCTCGTCCTCGAGTTTTGCGTATGCGAGCGCAAGCGTAAAACGAGCATCGGCCGCATCTGCAGCGTCAAGCTCCAGGAGTTTCTCGCCATATGCGATGGCGTCTTTGTTGCGGCCGCAGATAAGCGCGCGAGAAGAAAGCGTTGCCAACCAGCGCTTATAGGGGTTGATGGCCAGGCGCTGGGCAAGTTCTGCCTGCTCAGCGGGGAGCCCCTGCGAAGACTCTTGCGCCTTCTGGTAGCACGCGGCTTCTACCTGGGGGAGCTTCTCCACAAGGAACTGGTAGTAAGCGTCAAAAAGCCTGCTATTTGACGCGTGGAGCATGCGCTGGGCGTCAAAACAGTTGGGGTCCAGCTGAATTGCCTGGTTGAGAAGGCGTTTTCCCTGGTCGATAAGGGCCTGCGCCTGAGATTCTTCGACGAAGGGCAGGCGATAATCAACGATCTCGGCCGCCTGAGCAACCAGGTTAAACGCGCGATCTTCGTCTGTTTGGGGGAGAGAATTGCGGTCGTTAGAGAATCGCCAGTTGAAGTCCTTCATCAGCGTGGCAATGCTGTCCTCGTCGCTGACTTGCGTGCGAGCAAAGCGGAGGATAAGCCGCTGGTAGTCTTCTTTTACTGGGTCAAACGCCACGTGATTCCTTTCTCTCTTACGTAATAATATCGCAGGTTATTTGGGTGTGCGGGGTAAGTCCGCGAGCGTCGTAAGAAGATTGTGAACGGCAGACGGAAACGTTTTGAGTGAACGGGTTTCTCGCCAGAGGGGTGCATAAATTTTGAACGATATTGCATAAAATGGCACATTCATTTTGGTACAGGTGTCCAAAATGAGCTAATATAGAAATGTTGAGAAGAAGTAATTGCGAAGAATGGCTTCGCTAGCCGCTTAGGGAAGCGGCACATAGTTAAGGAGAGGTTTTATGGGACGTTTTACTAATCCACGCGATCTGTATTTTGGCGAGGGTGCTCGCCACGAGGTTAAGAACCTCAAGGGTAAGAGGGCAGTCATCGTTTCCGGCGGTAGCTCCATGCGTCGCGGCGGCTTCCTTGATGACGTCGAGAATGACCTCAAGTCCGCAGGTTTTGAGGTTGCTCACATTGAGGGCGTCGAGTCCGATCCTTCCGTCGAGACCGTTATGAGCGGTGCTGCTAAGATGAGTGAGTTCCAGCCAGACTGGATCATTGCTATCGGCGGCGGCTCTCCAATCGACGCAGCTAAGGCTATGTGGATCAAGTACGAGTACCCAGAGACCACGTTTGAGGACATGTGCAAGGTCTTCGGTCTTCCTGAGCTCCGCACCAAGGCTCACTTCTGCGCAATTTCTTCTACTTCCGGTACCGCAACTGAGGTAACCGCATTCTCCATCATTACCGATTACCAGAAGGGCGTTAAGTACCCAATCGCCGACTTCCAGATTACCCCTGACGT
>CAUVQU010000023.1:0-6790 GCA_963554175.1 uncultured Candidatus Saccharibacteria bacterium
TCCCCACACTAGCGATTTAGCAAACCGCCCCCTTCAGCCACTTGGGTAACTCTCCTTCCCTTCTATCTTAGCATATTTTAAAGAATTAGAGAACGAATTTAAAGAAATATTGTGTTGTGATATAATTTAAAAAAGCTAATGAATATTGAGGTGATATGGGAAAAAATACTGAGGTGATTCAATGGGAGGCCGAGGAATATGTCTCGCATGATAAAAATATGGGTTGGTATCTAGGCCTAGTGGTTATTGGTGTAATTTTATCGCTGATTTCAATTCGATTTGAATGGTGGACCTTTACGGCTTTGGTTATCGTGTCAGTGATCGCTTTAATTCTTTATTCGATACGACCACCAAGAAAAATTCAGTATGTATTGTCTGAGAAAGGGCTAACGGAAGGTGAAAAAATGTACGCTTTTGAGGAATATAAGGCCTTCGGGGTATTGCAGGACGATGTTCATTTTGCGATTATTTTGATGCCAAAAAAGCGCTTTGCACCGGCTGTAACAGTATATTTCCCTGAGAATAAGGGCGAAGAGATCGTAAATGTCTTTGGTCATAGATTACCGATGGAAGAAGTCAAATTGGATATGATCGATAAGATTGTAAAGAAATTACGATTTTAAGATAATTACTCTCGAGCAAAATAGGCCAGAAAAACTGGCTTATTTTTATACTTGAAGTTTAGTTTAGAAAATTGAAAAAACATAACAGTTATGGTAAACTGGAAAAAATATAGAATAAAAGAAGGTGGGTAAATGGATCAAAATGATGGCGCACCAATGACGGGCGCAATGAACGCAACAGATTCAAATGCAGATTTTAACATTAATATTCAGGACCAGTTGGGAGTGCCACCAGCGCCACCAATTCCAGATTTTTTGTCTAATGATCCGATTGATGCGGGTAATGGTTCAAGTGTGATGGCGGATTTGACAAATATGGAGCCAACACCAATCACGGGTGCACCTGCGGTGATGCCTGAACCGGTGGCTAGTACAACGGAGCCGGTAGTGGAGACTCCAGCTGTGGTACCTGAGACGGTTGCAGCACCAAGCGTAGAGGTGAATGCACCAGTGGTAAATACTGAGGTGGCTGGCGATCAATTTGAGAATGTAAAAAAGCAAATGTTGCAGGATCTATACCCATTAATGGATAAAATTAAGATGCAGCCGGAACAGAAATTCAAAGTTTATAAGCAGATGATCGAAACAACTGGTTCGAAAGAGATGATTACTTCCGCTTACGAAGCAGTAAAAGAAATTGGAAATGAAGAAGTGCGCGCAGAGGCTTTGCTCTTCCTTGTCGAAAAAGCAGACAGTTAAGATTTAAAATGATCGCCTACGGGCGATTATTTTTTAGTTAGAAATTAGAGAAAGTAAAAAATTAGAGAAGGTTTTGCCTTCTCTAATTTAATAGAATGGTTTGCTGGAGGATTAGTGTATTTTACCCTTATTGGATGAGTATCAATACATTCCGCCCATGCCGGCAGCGCTGGCGCTCTGGTCTTCCTTTTCTGAAATCTCAACAATGAGAGCACCCATAGTAATGGCAGTAGCAGCGATACTGATGGCATTTTGAACAGCTTCGCGAGTAACACGGGCTGGATCGATGACGCCAGCTTTCTTGAGATCCTGGAGGCCTTTTTCAGGTTCCATGACGTTAATTCCCTGACCTGGTTTGGCATTCTCAACTGTGGCAAGGAGAGCTTGGGCATTGAGTCCGGCGTTTTCTAAAATGTGAAGAAGAGGAGCCTTGAGGGCGTTCTTAACAATTTTGGCGCCAGCATCTTTTTCTTCAAGTTGGTCGGCAAGATTAACAAGAGTAACGCCACCACCAGTAACGATACCTTCATCGAGAGCTGCCTTGGTGGCAGCAACGGCATCATCGACGCGATACTTCTTTTCGTCGATCTCAGTTTCAGTAGCACCACCAACTTTAATAACGGCAACCTTGCCAGAGAGGGCGGCAGCACGTTTTTCGTATTGTTCGCGGTCGTAGTCAGAGGTAGCGAGGTTGGCTTGAGACTTAATGAGTTCAATGCGATCAGAGACGGCGGATTGTTTACCTGCTCCGCTAATAATCGTAGAGCTGTCTTTGGTGGCAATGATTTTCTTGGCTGAACCTAGGGCAGAGATTTCTGTGTCTTCAAGCTTCATGCCCTTATCCTCAGAAATAACGATGGCATCAGTAAGAACGGCGATATCTTCGAGGATCTCCTTGCGGCGATCACCAAAAGCTGGGGCTTTGAGAACGAGCGAATTGAAGACACCTTTTAGCTTATTAAGGACAAGAAGTGAAAGAGCTTCACCGCTGACTTCTTCGGCGATAATTACGAGATCTTTGTGGCCAGATTGGGCTACTTTTTCTAGGATTGGAAGAATTTCGCTGCTACTTGAGATTTTCTTATCAGTGAGAAGGATGAGGGGTTTATTAAAAATAGCTTCTTGGCGATTGATATCGGTGACAAAGAATGGTGAGCTGTAGCCCTTGTCATAACTGAATCCCTCAATAATTTCCTGTTCCATCTCTAGGCCTTGGCCAGCTTCAACGGTGACGATACCGTCTTTACCAATCTTGCTGATAACGTCGGCGATTAATTTACCAATTTCAGGATCACCAGCTGAGATGGTAGCGACTTCAGCAACTTTTTTGTCATCGCCGGCAATCTTTTCGGCGGTCTGATTAATTTTTTGAACAATTTCTTGACCAGCTTGTTCGATACCTTTTCTGAGTTCCATTGGGTTGACGCCAGCGGCAATAAGTTTATTAGCTTCGTTTAAGATGTTGTAGGTCAAGACAGTGACTGTGGTGGTACCATCACCAGCAACTTTGTTGAGTTTTTGGGCGGCAGATTTGATGAGTTTGGCACCGATTTGTTCGCCGAGATTGGCTTCGGTGCTGCCTAAATCGACAGCTTCTGCAACAGTAACACCGTCATGGGTGATGGTGGGGTTGCCATAAGATTTTTCGATGACAACGTTTTGACCTTTTGGACCAAAGGTAACTTTTACTGCGTCGTAAAGTTGTTTGGCGCCACTTAAGACTTTGTCACGAGCTTGGTCAGCATAAAAAATTTTCTTTGCCATAATTTCCTTTCGAATTGAATCTTGATATTAAGATAATAGGTTTACTAAATTAGTTGATGGTTGCAAGAATGTCTTCTTCTTTTACGATTAGATATTCTTGATTATCAATTTTAATGTCAGTAGTGGTATATTCCTTGAAGATAATTTTGTCACCTACTTTGATGTTTTTAACATCTGGACCGATGGATTCGACGGTGGCGTAACTAGGTTTTTCTTTTGCTTCACCTGGCATAAAAAACCCTGAAGCGGTTTTTTCTGCGGGAGTCTCTTTTTTAGCAACGACACGATCTTGTAATGGTTTTAGGGTCATTTTCCTCCTTATCTTTAAACGATTTTCGATGTTCTGTAATCTATTGTATAGGAAAAATTAGCACTGTCAAGTGGGGAGTGCTAATTTAGTATTGGATTTCGATTTTCGAGATGGGGTAGAAAATAAAAAAACAGTGTAAAAATGGAAACTAACAGAGGTGGTTATGGTATAATGAGAAAAACGAGAGGTATAAAATGAGTGTGAAAACTGTATTAATGGATAGAATACCAAATTATAACAATTTAGTAATTCCATACCATAAATTAAAGGCGATGATGATGGCGCATAAGTATAAGTTTCCGGGGAAGCGGATGCGCGTGATTGGAGTGACGGGAACAAATGGTAAGACCTCAACTTGCTTTATGATCTGGAAGATGTTAAATGAGGCTGGGCATAAAACGGGCTTGATGACGACGGTGGCTTGGGGGGTAGATAAGCTGGAAGAGCAGATCGAACATATGACTACCGTTGATACTGAGACCTTGAATAAACGAATGCAGAAGATTGCGGAGAGTGGAGCAGAGTATTTAGTACTGGAAATTACTTCACACGCATTGGCACAGAATCGCATATATGGTGTGCCTATCGAAATTGCCGTGATGACTAATGTGACACATGAACATCTCGACTACCACAAGACATTTAAAAATTATAGGGACGCGAAGAGAAAGTTATTTAAAGTAGCGAAGTATGGGGTGATTAATGAAGATGATGGAAGTTGGTCATACTTTGCAAGTGATGTCGATGAATATATCACATATGGTATAAACGGCGGTATTTTAAAGGCTGAAAAAATAGAGCTGGCTGCGGAGGGAGTGAAGTATGAAGTAAAAGAGGCAGACGAGAAATTGAAAATCCGAACACATATCCCTGGAAAGTTTACTGTATATAATTCCCTGGCCGCAACGGCGGTGGGGCTGAAATTGGGCTTAACTAAAAAACAGATTGAGGACGGGATTTTGGCACTTGTTAGCGTGGAAGGTCGAATGAATCGCGTGAATGAGGGGCAGGACTTTGAGGTGATTGTTGATTATGCGCATACACCTGATGCATTTATTAAAGTTTTTGAATCGGTGGTGCCGAGTAAAAGAGCGCGGATTATTTCTCTATTTGGTGGGGCGGGACGCCGTGATGAGTCTACACGCGCAGAGAGAGGTGAAATTGGCGCAAAGAATTCAGATATTGTAATTATTACGGAGGATGACTCTAGAGATGAAGACAGGACATTAATCGCGGAAGAATTTGCGAGAGGTGCTGAAAAAGCTGGTAAAATACGTGAAAAGGACCTGTTTGTTATTCTGGACCGTGAAGAGGCAATCGAAAAAGCAATCAGTTTAGCGAAAAAAGATGATATTGTGCTGGTACTGGGTAAGGGGCATGAAAAAACTATTTTAAGGGCTGAGGGAGCGGTACCTTTTGAAGATCTAAAAGTGGTTCGAAAAGTCTTAAAGAAAATGGCAAAGAAATAGAGACGTTCAAAAAATACAACCGGAGGGGTTGTATTTTTTTAGGTAATTTTGTTGTTGGAATTTTTATAAGTGATTAAAACACTAAAGCTTATCCTGTGATGTGGTCAGGGTCGAAGTTGCTAATGCCATTAATGATTTGATCTTCTGAAAGATGCATAAGATGGGCAATTGTGGCGGCGGCTGCCATATAGGAAATATTTGGTTCCCCGGTGAGAAAACTGGCGACACTGAAGCGATGGCCTTCAATGTTTAAAGTTGCTTCGCTTCCCTTGCGGTAAAGAGTACGGCGCTCAATTTTGGTGTCACTGTAGTGATCAGAGCCATAAGTGGCGGTACCTTGTTTGCCTTTAAACTTTGAGAATTCAAGGAAATTATTATCATCACGATTGAGTACGACGTACTCGGGGCCGAGGCTGAAGAGAGTATTTTCGGCTGCGGCGTATTCTTCAGGAGTGAGATCGGAAAGCTTGGATGGGACATAGTCGGTGAGAGCGGCTAGATAGACTGGAAGTTGATAGAAAACGTCTTTTTTGAGGGAGTGGGCAGGGGTGGTGATGATGCAGTAATCAGCACCAGCTTTCCAGGCGTCGCTAAAGAATTTATAGAGAGTGCCTACCTTAATCTCGTCTTCAGAGGCAAGAATGGCCACCTTTTCATTAGCTTCTTTGAGGATGTGGTAAACATAATGAGCAACGACGCTTTTACCGGTGGTGCCGGTGATGCAGATAATGCGCATATCTTTTAAGATGTTGCCATAGTAGGTCTTGAGAAGACGTACTTTAATACGACCTGCACGGCTGCCGGTGAGTTTTGAAGTTGTTGGTTTTGGGTCGAGATTGTTGTCCATTATGTATATTTTACCAAATTAGTTGTTCATTAGGTTGTTTAAGATTTGAGTTGGAAAATCACTATCTCCAAGGCTTTGTTTGAGGAAGGAGGTGAAAATGATGATGGCTAGAGCGTAAATGGTGATAATGACGATGGTATTTGCGAAGATACGTTGATCGTTTTGATAGTCAATGTCTTGATTAAGACCCTCATAAATTAAAGTTGAAGAGTAGGCGAAACCAGCAAACATAAGAATGAAGCCAAGGTTTAATGAAATCATAGTGCCGAGAGGCATTAGGATGTAAGTAGAAAGGATGGCAGGGATGCTGGAGACGGCGGCGATGGTTAACAGACGGAAGTAGTTGCTTTTCTTTTTGAAGATAAGAGAAATAATGTAGTAAATAGCGGTGATAGCGAGAACTGGGACGAGATAGGCGATGATTTGTGAAAAAATAGTTTGGAACCAATCAAATTTTTCGAGTTTTTTCCAGTTCCAAGAAGCGGCTACCTGTTTGCCGAAGAAAGATTTGTGGGCTGGAGTGTAGACTTTGGCAATAATCGTATTGACGACGGAAAGTATAGTAAAGAGCCCAGTGGTGATAAGGGGAAGCTGCCAGGCTTTTTTGAAGCTGGAAAAACCGGATAACTTTTCTTTAAAAGTGGAGGTTGGTTTTGTGAGAGCGGAAATGATAAAACTGACAAGGTGATTTTTGGAGACCTCTTGTAATTTTTGTTTTAGCGCATCGGTGCTGGACTGGGTTGTAGTCTGTGGGGCTGAAGTTTCTGGAGCAGGGACGGAAGGTGCGGTTTTAGCGGTATCGGCTGTATTTAAAGGTTGGTTGGCTACATGATTTGTGTTATTTTCTTCCATAAAACTCCTTTTTTATTAAATAAATTATAACACACCTCTATGATTTTTAATTAAATATGCTATAATATAGATGTCACGGCAACGTGATGCTCATTTAATTTCTAGGTGGGTATCATCTGAGTCTTTGGATTTAGATGATATCCACATCTGCACCCGTAGCTCAGCTGGATAGAGCGTTTGCTTGCGGAGCAAAAGGTCGTAGGTTCGAATCCTGTCGGGTGTACCA
>CAUVQU010000024.1:0-4812 GCA_963554175.1 uncultured Candidatus Saccharibacteria bacterium
TGGAAAGTAGCGACATCGCACAAAACCTCAATACTCTTCTCGAAAAAGGTATCGATATTAATGATATTTTAGATAAGCTGGAAAGTAGCGACATCGCACAAAACCTCAATACTCTTCTCGAAAAAGGTATCGACGTTAATGCAGCCTTTAATAGGTTGAATAGTGATGGCATTTCACAAAACCTCAATACTCTTCTCGAAAAAGGTATCGATATTAATGATATTTTAGATAAGCTGGAAAGTAGCGACATCGCACAAAACCTCAATACTCTTCTCGAAAAAGGTATCGACGTTAATTCCATCTTTGATAGGCTAGGTAGTAGCGGCATTTCACAAAACCTCGATATTCTTCTCAAAAAAGGCATCGGTATTGATGCTATCTTTAATAAGCTAAGTAGCTATGATATCTCACAAAACCTCAATACTCTTCTCGAAAAAGGTATCGATATTAATGATATTTTAGATAAGCTGGAAAGTAGCGACATCGCACAAAACCTCAATACTCTTCTCGAAAAAGGTATCGACGTTAATTCCATCTTTGATAGGCTAGGTAGTAGCGGCATTTCACAAAACCTCGATATTCTTCTCAAAAAAGGCATCGGTATTGATGCTATCTTTAATAAGCTAAGTAGCTATGATATCTCACAAAACCTCAATACTCTTCTCGAAAAAGGTATCGATATTAATGATATTTTAGATAAGCTGGAAAGTAGCGACATCGCACAAAACCTCAATACTCTTCTCGAAAAAGGTATCGACGTTAACATAGCCTTCAATAAGTTGAGTAGCTATGGTATTTTACAAAACCTCGATGCTCTCCTTAAAAACGGTATCGACATTAATATGGCCTTTAATAAGGTATATAGTTATGATGTTTTACAAAACCTTAATGCTCTCCTCGAAAAAGGTATCGACGTTAACATAGTTCTCAATAAGTTGGACAGTGATGGTATTTCACAAAAATTTGAGTTGCTTGCAAATCATAATATCCCTGTCAATCTTCTTATTTCAAAAATGAACCTTCAAGGGATTGAGTCGCATCTAGATATTATTCAGACTGATCCAGCCGATATTAAAGCCGCCCAGCTAGCCATTTACTTTGATATATTTATCAGTGGTTTTAGAGATTTTACTCTGGAGAATATTAATAACGATGCAATTATTGATAAGGTTCTAGATAATCAATTAGACTCAGTTATTAAAGGTGGTAATTTAGAGCTAGCTATGAATAAAATGATGGAAGAAACGCTTCCTGATAGCCTCAAAACATTCTTAGAGCAACATCCTGCTGATTTTAATAGCATTATTATGCCCGAATTATATAGTAAAATGGTCTCAGAACTTATAGAGTCCTATAAAGATAGTGACGAAGTTGCAAAATTGAACGATGATCGTGTGATTAGATCACTCCTTGGCCCCGATCTTATTAGTAACCTAGATAACCTCCTTCAGGTAATGCCAATTGATCGCATAGTTGCTAATATGCGTCCAGCTGATATTGAAACCTATCATGATGAATTAGTCGCTCGTGGCGCCAGTCTTTAGTATTAAATCTTGTTATGGTATAATAGCGGAGATGAAATTAAAAGCATCTTACTACAGGTTCTTCTGTGGTTTTAGTATCAGTGTTTTTATCTTAACCTTAGTCCTAGGTGTCTTTTTTAGCATGCGCCCAACCTATGCTGAATCGAATAACTCCGACAATGGTGTTGTTTCTGACAGTCATTTTGTTACTTTCTATGATGATTCAAAGTCTCTTACCATCAAAACCAGCGCCAAGACCGTCAAAGAAGCTCTTGAACGCGCCAAAATCGTTTATCACGACACGGATCGTGTTGAGCCAGCCCTTACTGATGAAATTAATTCCGATAGTTTTCGCATTAATATTTATCGTTCTCGTCCAGTTATTATTAAGGCAGGCACCACCAGTAAATTCATCATGTCTGCCAATCTTGATCCAAAAGAGATTGCCCGTGATGCTGGTATTACTATTTATGATGGTGACGAACTTAATCTCATCTCTGGTCAAAACATCCTTGAGTCCGGCATTGCAACCACCTATCAACTCACTCGTAATGGCGGTCGCACTATTACTATTGAAGAAGATATCCCCTATGCCGAAAAAACTGTTAGCGATGCTTCACTCGCTACCGGTCAGACCAACCTTCGTCAGGTTGGGGAATTAGGTCGTAAGAGTTCTGTCTACCGTGTGAATTTTGTTAATGGTAAGGAAGTTTCTCGTGAACTAATCAGCTCTGAAACTATCAAAAACCCAGTCGATCGCATCACTGCAGTTGGTATGAAAAAATCAGTTCCTCCTGAATGGGAAGCCTGTGCCTCCTACGCACGTGCCGCTGGTGTTTCCGAAGCGGATCTCCATGTTGCGCTTACTTTAATCTATCGTGAATCAGGTTGTCGATTTGACGCTACGAATGCTGGTAGTGGTGCTTATGGTATTCCGCAAGCGCTTCCAGGCTCCAAAATGGCAAGTGCTGGTGCAGACTGGCAGACTAACCCGGTCACTCAAATCCGCTGGATGATTGGCTATGTCACTGGGCGTTACGGTGGTTGGAGCCAGGCTTGGAGCTTTTGGCAATCACGCCACTGGTACTAGGAGAAACTGATGTTACAGAATAAAAAACATCTTGGACAAAACTGGCTTAAAAACCGACCAGTTCTTGAAGAAATCGCTGAAAGTGCAGTGATAGATACTGCTGATCCAGAAACTTCTCAGCCCCTCTGTCTTGAAATTGGTCCAGGCCTCGGTACTCTCACTAGCTCTCTGCTTCGTCGCTTTCCTAAAGTTCTTGCTGTCGAATATGATGAAAAACTTGCCACCAACCTTCCAAACTCCTTTCCCGGTAAAAATCTCCAGGTTGTACATCAAGATATTCTTCAATTTGATCTCGCACAGATTAAAGAGCCATATGTTGCGGTTGGCAACATTCCTTATTACATCACCAGCCCAATTATTCAGAAATTAATTTCCGCCTCCAATCCACCAGAGAAAATTGTTTTGCTTATGCAAAAAGAAGTTGCAGATCGCCTACTTTTGGATGTGGGGCGATATACTTATCTCACCCTTGCCGTCCTTAATTTTGCCGATATCTATCCAGGAGTTTTTGTCGACCGCAGCCTCTTTACGCCACCACCCAAAGTTGATTCAGCTTCTGTTATTTTAGTTCCACGCCCAGCTTCAATTGTGGGTACCGAGGTTTTACGTTTTATCAAGCAGTGTTTTATGAATCCACGTAAAAAACTAATTACTTGTCTCCCATATATTACTCAAAAATCGCGTGAAGAAATTAAAGAGCTTTATCAAACTCTAGGTCTAGAAGAGAATTATCGCCCTGCTGATCTCACTCTTTCTGATTGGCAAAAAGTTTACGATTTTGCTCAAAAAATCTAGTCCAAGTTGTTGAGATCGGCTAATTATGCTAAGATAAACATAAGCGTTTATCTAATATTTTATCTAATCAAAGGAAAAAAATGGATCCAATTCCTCACCCTCAAGCTCAAAATGATGATCATACACTAAGTAAGAACCCTCTACCAACCAATAACCAGCCCACAAACCCTTCTTCGGTAGTAAATAATACTGCCGCCCCCTCTTCCATTTCTGCTGCTCCAGCTTCGCCAGTTTCTGTGGCCTCCCCTTCTCCAGCTTCATCAGTTTCTGCAGCCTCCCCTTCTCCTACTCCAGCTCCTACCGCTTCGTCAGAACTAGATAGTCTAATGACTGAACTAAGTAATTATCAACCTACTACGGATGATTTGCAGCCATCTACTGGGGCAAGCACCTCTATGGAATCGACCTCAAACACTTCACCTTCCTCGCTAGCGCCAACTGACCCCACGCTTTCTGTGTCTTCTTTTTCTGCTGCTCCTAGCGCACCTAACTCAGGTCTTACCTCTGATCCGGGCCTTATGTTTGATCCAGTTCAAAGCCAGCAGGACGATTCAGCTCTAGACTCCACCCCATTTACGGCTTCTGCTTCGACGCAGTCCAGCGCCGACATGGCTGGCGGCGAGCAAGCTTCTCAGACAGTACAAACCGAAGCTAAAGAAGATGATGATCAGGAGGATCAGGAAGAACAACCTCTCGTGGCGGCCGCTCCGGCTCCTGGTTCTATTGGTAGTGCCATCTCCTATGCTGATTTTGAGAAGAAACAAGCCGAAGAAGCTGCCAAGCAGGCCAAGAATCAAAATAAACCAAAGATTAAATTGAATCGCACCATGATTTTGATTATTGCCGCTGCTGTCCTCTTTGTCATTGCTGGCATTATTTTTGCGCTAATGTTTTTGAGTGAGCCACAGAAGAAACCCACCCAAGCCGCTGGCAAGAATCAGGTCGAGAAGGCTTCGACAAAAATTCTGACCTGTGTTCGCCCGTTAAGTACCAATGAGTCCTCTGAAGTTGGTGCCGCTTATGGCAACTTTGAAAGGCAGTTTACCTTTGAAAACGATAACCTTAGCGGTATTTCTGAGCATTATATTTATCAATACAATAGTGAAAATGAAGCTGTTACTGCGAAGACTACTCTTGATGCTGGTATTAAATCTGATGATAATATTAAGGTCACAACTGAAATTAATCTCAACCAATTAAAGAAAAAAACAGCTATTTCGGGAAATAATGTAGATAACTACCTTAAGTCCTTATCTGAATTTAGCTCCATCACGAGCCATGATCTAAACTCCCTCATGCTAGCCGAGAACCAAACCGGACTTTCTTGCTCCACAGTTGAGTAGTCTCTAAAATTAATTAAAAACTGAGAGGCCCTGAATGTGACCTCTCAGTTTTTCTATACGT
>CAUVQU010000025.1:0-4310 GCA_963554175.1 uncultured Candidatus Saccharibacteria bacterium
GTAAATAATTTATCAACGTCTTTTAAAGCCGCTAACTGTCGATCTAAATGTTGCTCCTTGGAACTCACACGCGCATAACCGATTTTAGCCATTTTCAATTCTCCTTTTGGACAGTTCTAATGAACGTTTATAATTCCTAGTATAGCACAAAAATAGAAAAAGCCAATAGGGTACACCCTATTGGCCTTACTTATAAGAGAATTGCTATACAAATTTGTTCAATTTTCTTTCATGAAAAATTAGTAAAAATATACTCCAAGAGCTTATATATCTCCCAATCTTAAATTATTAATATCTTGAGATTTGTGTACTTTAACAGTCATGAATAGGGATAAACAGTTCATTTGCATCCATAGGATCATCTAAAGTCAATCCCATTCCTGTTTTTGGAATATTAGATTGAAAGGCTTATATGGCCGGGACCCGCTTCTCTTTGCACTGTTTGTACTTCTCCTGAGCCTTCGAAGGTGAATAGGATTTACCAGTAGAATTACGGCTTAATTCTCGAGAAATGGTTGAGTAACTTTTCTTGATATGGCTGGCAATCTCAAGAAGTGAGTTTCCATGATTCCTCATTAAAAAGATAGTTTCCCGTTCATCTATGGTAATATGCTTGTAGTGGTCCATGGCTGAATTCCTTTCATGATTGTTTTCGCAAACATCATTTTACAGAAATTTAGCCATGGGCCATTCTTTATTTAATTAGTGTTGCACTTAAAGTGTAAATTCAAGGTTAATATTTTCATTATATGCAAAAGGATTGGTCACCACAATGACCAATCCTTAATGTTTATTACTTTTAATTAGATGTTGCTATTATCATCTTTATCAATTTAAATTGTTGGCAACTTGTTTATGCTTCCTGCAGTAATCCTCTGGGGTTAAATAAACCGAGTGATCACCTAATGCACTCGTTATCGTCATAATTCTTGGTGGCAGCAATCCCACCCGCTTAACCAGTCCTGAATTACCAAATAAGGCTGAAGGTGTCCCGGAAAAGGCAATCTGACCATGCGCCATCACGTGAACTGTCGAAAATTCAGCCGCTACCCAATCCATATCATGAGTAATCGTGATCACCTGATGACCACTTTTTACAAGTTGATGAAAAATGTTAGTCATTCGCTTTCGACTGGGCCAGTCTAACGACATCATCGGCTCGTCAAACAAATAAATTGCAGGATTAATGGCCAAAACCGTTGCAAACGTTAATAACTTTCGTTCAGATAACGAAAGGTCATATGGATTTTCGGCTGCTTTATCAGCTAATCCAACCGCAACCAAAGCTTGATCAGTCGCTTTTTTAATCATCAATTGATCCGATTCAATTTGAGAAAGCCCCCAAGCCACTTCTTTTTGAACCGTTGCGTTAAATAATTGATCATCTGGATCTTGAAATGTCACGCCAATTTGTTTCAACTTTGCCTGTGATTTCAACTCATCTATTGAAACGCCATTAATCATAATGGTCCCTTCTTGCGGTGTTATCAATCCGATCAGTAACTTTAACAAAGTTGATTTACCAGCGCCGTTCTGACCAACAATTGCGGTTAGTGGACTGTCAAAAGATTGCCGATCAATTTCCACCTGAAATGAGTGTTCTGGATAAGTGTAACGCAACCCACTAATTTCAATTTGCGGCATAATAAGCCTCCTCTAATTGTTGATTGGTAACCGGAAATTCGTCTGCTGCACCAGGGATTGACCACTTCATTAATTTTGCCAATCGAAACACAGTCGGTTCAGCAAGCTGCCAGTCCGGCTTCAGATGATTAAAAACAGTCAGCGGTTTTCCTGCCGCAACTAACTCGCCAGCTTTCAGAACCCAAATTTGGTCAGCAATTTCACAGAGATCGTCGACTTCATTTGACACAATGAAGATCGTCTTTTTTTCAACACTGACTAACCAACTGAAGAAATGCTGACGTCCAAGTGGATCCATTTCACTGGTGGGATCATCTAAAACCAAAATTGACGGATCAGTTACGATTGCTGTGGCAATTGCCAGCCGTTGTTTTTGTCCGCCAGACAGCGTTCCCGGTGATTGATTTAATTGGTCGCCTAACCCCAACTGATCGGCAACATTGAGGACTCGCCGTTTAATTTGATCAGCTGGAACTCCTTGATTAATAAGATCAAACGCAATTTCATCGGCAACCGTATCGGCAAGCCCACTCAATTGACCAGCCGGATTCTGCAGCACAACACCGGTTTGCTGATTATACTTCTGCCAATCCAAATTTGGCGATAATGATCCAACTTGAATGGTTCCCGTTACATCACCTGAAATAATTGTTGGTACAATTCCGGCTAATACCCGACATAACGATGTTTTACCTGCATGATGATTACCAATGATGCCAATAACATGCCCAAATTCGGCGTCAACCGAAATATGTTTTAGCGCGGATGTTTCAATCCCTCGGTAACGTAGACTTAAATTTTCTAAATGAATTTGCTGCCGATTATCCATAATTTCCACTCAATCAATATAATTGCTAATAAACTCAAGCCACGATGATTAACCATTTCGTGCCGATAAAGATTTGCCGATTTTAGTGCTACCCGATGGGGACTATTAAATCCACGTAATCGCAGGGCGATCGACCGTTCCATTGATTGATCAAGCGTTTTGATCACTAATGGAACCAGCACTGGTAAAATTGATTTAATCTTTTCAAGAATGGTTTTCTGTTGATTAATGCCACGTGCCCGTTGCGCCATTTGAATTTTTTTCATGTTGGCCATCATTTCCGGTAAAATATAGCAAACCGACATCAATATATAGACCGCTTTATAGGAGAGACCGACCTGCTCCAAATATTTAGAATTTTCTGACACTGTAGTCGTTGTCATAAAAAAGCTGGTTGCTAAAATAATGACAAAAATTCGACACCCCATCGTTGCTGCATATAACAGCCCTTCTTGATAGAATCGAATCCCGACCACTGAAACCAACAGAGTCTGATTGTGACTGTAAAAGAGGCCCTGAATAATCAGCATTGTAAAAATTAAGAATGAGCTGAATTCAATTGCGTGAACCGCCGACTTGCCGGCTTTCGAAATCAGTAGAATTACTAGCGCAACGAATACAAGCGCAATTTCAACTAACAAATTGGTGAAACAAAAGCTTAGTAAGGCCAGATCAAGGGCCATCAATAATTTTGTTACCGGATCAACTACCGACGTCCAGCCACGGTGAGCTACCGAACCTTGTAAAATTGAATTTGGTTCATTCATTATTTATCATCCCTGAAAAAGCGAATCATTCGCTGCGGCAGTTGCCGATAGATAAAGAATGCCAAGTAGGCAACAACAACTTTATCCAAAATGTCCAAAATAAATTCATCAGTAAATGATGAAATCCAAACTGGAATGTGATTAGCGATCATCGCAGCGAAAATTGAATCACCCCAAGGAATCCCAGTTTGGCCACCCCAAAAAATGACATTAAGTGGTGTTGAAATGACAGCAGATACAATTGCAATAATAATAGCGGATACGAATACTTTCTTTGCGGATGAAAACCATCCCTTGGCGTGGAGGACCCCAACGGCAATCCCAATTCCAATACTAGTAATTGCGTAGACCGTTGAAACCGGTGATAGCGTCAATCCATAAATGACGTTATTAATAAAGCCACTAATTGCACCAGCCACCGGGCCAGCTAACATACTTGCCAGAAAAGTTCCCAACGTTCCTAACCAAACCGGTAATTTTAATCCTTCGGCAAACGCCTTGGCAACATAGTTAATTCCGACTGCTGCAGGAATCAACGTCATCGTTGCTGTTGACAACCGAATCTTCCAGATACTTGACCGCTTAATATTTTGGACTCTCAAAATCCGCACCTCATTTGCTTAATCATTTTAAATAAAGGTATAAATTACTTTTATTTAAAAGTAATTTATACCTTTAATCTAATTAAAAACATTGTACGACTGTCTTGATAAAAGTCAAGTCGACTTTAATAGTTTTTGCGGTTGTGACTTGGTCTTTTTTCTTCTTGAAGCTTATGTTTTGTTTAATACGGAATATTTTGGAGTAAGCTGGCTACCGAGTCTAAACGTGCAAAGAGAAGCGGGTCCCGGCCATATAAGCCTTTCAATCTAATATTCCAAAAACAGGAATGGGATTGACTTTAGATGATCCTATAGATGCAAATGAACTGTTTATCCCTATTCATGACTTAAGAAAGTATGTTAAAGTACACAAATCTCAAAGCGTTAATATTTACGTTCAAAAATGTTGTTATAGCAACATTTAGATCGACAGTTAGCGGCTTTAAAAGACGTTGATAAATTATTTAC
>CAUVQU010000026.1:0-4143 GCA_963554175.1 uncultured Candidatus Saccharibacteria bacterium
CCAAAGAAGCTCTTTCGATAAGATTTTGGCGATATCACGCCCATAAAGGTCGCCATTCAGAAAAGATTTAAGAATCACAGTTAATGCGATCAAAATATTTTTCTGATGCTTTCTGTTCGAAATTCGACCGTACACTTCAGATAGCTCCAACGTTAACGTCTCCTCAACGGAGCGTTTTTTGCCATCGGTTGTAGTTTTCTTATTCAAGTTTTTCATGTCCCCCTCCTTATGAAGTCAAACTTTACCTTTTAAGGTACCCAATATTTTGTACTTAAGTAAAAACTTAATGGGGTTATTATACTCTATCTGGGGAATTTTGTCATCAGGGGTGGGATAGATAGAGGATGTTGGTCGTAATCAAAGCCTAAAAATCCGATAGTTTTTTTGGGGTAGTTTTCAGAGTAGTTTTAAAATGCTAATGCTATAATAAAGTTATGGAAAATATCACAATCAAAGAAATTCACGCAAGGCAAATTCTCGATAGCCGCGGCAATCCGACGGTAGAAGCTGACGTCTTTTTATCTGACGGTAGTGCAGGTCGGGCGATGGTGCCATCTGGTGCATCGACTGGTAGCGGCGAAGCCTTGGAACTACGTGACGGGGATAAAAATTTTTACGACGGTAAAGGGGTTATGCAAGCCGTGCGTAACGTTAATACTAAAATAAGTAGCCTACTTGTCGGTAAACACGTCGACCAGCGCGAGATTGATCAATTAATGATTCAGCTCGACGGCACGGAAAATAAATCAAATCTTGGCGCCAATGCGATTCTAGCGGTTTCTTTGGCTCTAGCGAAAGCTTCGGCACGCGCGATGAAAATGCCATTTTATGAATATGTGGCAAAAATTGCTGGGACCTCCGACCGAATGTCTTTACCGATACCAATGATGAACGTGATGAACGGGGGTGCGCATGCGGATTGGTGTACGGATTTTCAGGAATATATGCTAATGCCAATCGCGGCAACCAACATCAACGAAGCGATTCGCATGGGGGCAGAAACATTCCACGCCCTGAAAAAAGTTTTGAAAGAAAAAAACTATGTTACTACGGTGGGCGACGAGGGTGGTTATGCGCCAAAAGTTTTCGGTGGCAATAATGAACCTTTAGAGCTGATTTGCGAAGCGATCGAGCGAGCGAATTATGTTGTCGGTAAAGATATTGCGATTGCGATGGATATTGCTTCCTCGGAATTTTATGAAGATGGCGGCTATAAATTAAAGACCTCTGGTGAAACCAAGACCAGTGCCGAGATGATTGATTGGTACGAAGGGTTGCTAGAGAAATATCCGATCGTTTCCATCGAGGATGGCCTGGCGGAAAATGACTGGGAGGGCTGGAAAGTGCTCACCGAGCGACTCGGTAATAAGTTGCAATTAGTCGGCGACGACCTCTTCGTGACCAATGTAAAGTTACTGCAAAAAGGTATCGACGAAAAAGTGGGGAATGCGATTTTGATTAAACCAAACCAGATTGGTTCACTTTCCGAAACCATTGACGCTGTGGTTTTGGCGCAAAAATCTGGCTACCACACAATTATGTCACACCGCTCGGGTGAAACCGAAGATAGTGCCATCGCGCACCTCGCAGTCGGACTCAGTACGGGACAAATCAAGACTGGTTCCCTCTCCCGCTCGGAACGCATCGCAAAGTACAACGAATTAATGCGCATTGCGGAGGCTAATCCAGAATTAGTTTTGAAAAATCCTTTCGCGGAAAACTAGGACTAAAGACAGTGGAATTCTAAGAGAACTTAATTCCAACCTAGACTATAAGAGTAAGATTCTAGGAGAACTCAAAATCTTATCCTAGATCACGAACTAAAAATAGGTGCGAGATGGCACCTATTTTTGTGTTTCAAATTCATGAATTTATTTAATTAATTCACGAAATTCTGCTTCAGAGATAACTTTGATACCAAGTTTTTCGGCTTTGGTGATTTTGGAAGCACCTGGCTTTGCGCCGGCGATCAGGGCGGTAGTGTTTTTCGTTACAGAACTGGTGACCGTAGCGCCTTTTTCGCGCAATAAATCTTCCGCCTCTTCACGCCCCATATCGGTGAGCGTACCAGTAACCACAAAACTTTGACCTTTAAGCGGGGCATTATCGTGATTAATATAGATTGGATCTACACCGAGCGCCTTAAAATCATCGAGCTGCTTCAAATTATCTTCATCGGCGAAGTAAGCCAAGATCGATTCAGAAACTGTGAGGCCGATATCCGGGACTCTTAGCAGCTCTTCCTCGGTGGCATCGCGAAGAGCTTCAAGCGACTGAAAAGCATCGGCCAGAGCAACCGCGGTCTGTGAGCCGACGTGTCGAATGCCAAGTGCGGTGATAAATTTCGCGAGCGGTGCCTGTTTAGCTCCCTCGATGGCGTTCAGTAATTTTGTAGCTGACAATTCGCCGAAACGTTCGAGATTAATCAAGTCTGATTTTTGCAAACGGTAGAGGTCAACTAGGCTTTTTAAGAGGCCAGCGTCCACTAATAAATTAACATTTTTCTCGCCTAGGCCCTCGATATTTAGCGCTTGCTTACTGGCAAAATATTCAAGATTACGACGCAAAATAAAATCCGAATCCTGCCCCTTCACGCGATAAACCACTTCTCCGTCTGGACGCTCGAACTCAAGTTCTGGATATTGATTTTTGAGAGCCTGCTCATAGTTAAAAGGTTCAGTGTCGTCTGGACGAAGTGTGAGTAAGACTTCTTTAATTTTGGGAATGATGTCCCCAGCCTTATAGACAATCACGGTGTCGCCGATACGAATATCGAGCTTTTCAATCTCATCAGAATTATGCAAGGTGGCGTGGCGCACAGTGCTGCCGGCAATTTCTACTGGGTCTAAGATAGCCACTGGGGTCGCCGCACCAGTACGACCAATTGAAATCACGATATCGCGCACCTTCGAGGTGGATTCTTCGGCAGGGTACTTAAAAGCCACAGCAGCACGAGGAGTTTTGCCGACGATACCAAGCTCAGAATATATCTTGCGATCATTAATTTTTATCACCATACCATCGGTATTAAAAAGAAAATCACCGCGCACCAGGCCGAGATGTTTGATTTCAGCAAAAACTTCGTTGAGGTGCGTATAGACATGATCTTGACCGGATGTCTGAAAACCAATTTGACGCAAAAATTCGTAAGCCTCCTGGTGCGTTGGTGAATCTGGCGTGACTAAATCATAGGCCATAAAACGGAGCGGACGACTAGCGGCAATGCGAGGGTCGAGCTGACGAATGGTGCCGGCGGCAAGATTACGCGGATTAGCAAAAGGCTTCTCGCCGAGCTTAGCCTGCATTTGATTAAGTTTTTCAAAATCTTGCTTAAAAATAATTACTTCGCCGCGCACCTCCAGATGCTCAGGTGGGTTATCCAGATTTAGTTTGAGGGGAATGTTTTGAATAGTTTTCACATTCATCGTAACATCTTCACCTACCAGACCATCACCACGCGTAACCGCCTGCTTGAAAATACCATTTTCGTAATGCAAGGACATGGCCAGTCCATCCATTTTAATATCGGTGAAAAAGGTAAACTCAGTGCCATTTGGCACTAATTTGTAATTTCTAGCCACCCAATCGCGAATTTCGGATTCAGAGAAGACATCGGCGAGAGAAATCATACGCGAAGTATGCGTGACTTTTTGGAATTTATCGAGAGGTTTACCAGCCACGCGCTGAGTTGGCGAATCAGGAGTGATAAATTCTGGATATTGTTCTTCCAATTGGCTAAGCTCATGTTTCAAAGAGTCGGCGGCGGCTTCCGACATAATCGACTCGTCTAAGACGTGGTAATGATAGCGGTAATCGTTGATTAATTCTTTTAATTTTTCAATGCGAGCCTTGGCGGCAGTTTTTTCATTATTCATTTTTTAAAGCTCCAGTTTAGCATCATCATTATAATCGAGAAGGGCGCGATAAAAGAGGTAGAAATAAATCGAAAGATAGATAAAGATAAAGACTGTAATCGTGAGCTGGATGATAGCCACAAACGGAATTTTACTGTCGGCCAGCCAGGCAAATTGAGACTTCAGGGCGCCATCGAGGATAATGGCCGGCATGAGCAACAATAGGTAAAGTAGAGCCACGATAATCACTAGATAAAAAACCCGAATCAAGAAACGCAGGCGGCGTCCC
>CAUVQU010000027.1:0-3572 GCA_963554175.1 uncultured Candidatus Saccharibacteria bacterium
AATAGCTCAGCTGATTAGAGCGCTGCCTTTGCAAGGCAGAGGTCCAGGGTTTGAATCCCTGTTACTCCACCATTTCCTGATTGATAATCAGCCATGGGGTATTTAGCGTCCCCCCGCTAAATACTCCACCAAAAAATTAGACCGTTTCGGTCTTTTTTTATACTCTCTTCCCCTCTTTTACTATCTATAAATTAGTTTAGATATACTCTCTCAATATATAAAAAGTCATCTATTCTACACCTAAAAGTCAAAAGCAACAAAAAAATCGCTCTCGCGATCCATTGTTGTGGTGGGGATATGTGGACTTGAACCACAGACCTCGTCATTATCAGTGACGCGCTCTAACCAGCTGAGCTATATCCCCAATACCTCTCCATTCTACCCTATCTATTCAGAAAAATCAATATCAAACCTAGATTAGTTTTACATTGTGTTATAATTTACCCATGCAATGGAATTTTAGTTTTGGCTGGATGCTCATCGGCCTTATAATTACCACTCTCAGCGGTCTTGTCGTCGCTAAATATCAAGTTATTTCCGACAATATGCTTAGTGGCGTCTCTTCTTATGATCGTGTAAAGTTTTGGGGCCTTATTGGTGTTGGATTAGGTCTTGCTGTCACCGCAAACCTACACACCTTCTTCCTTACCATCCTCGTTAGTCTTTTATTCAAAAGATAACTAATCTTTACTAACAAATAAAATACTCGTCAAATCGACGAGTATTTTATATTATAGAACCTGCTGCCTAACCCACTCATACATAGCCACTCCAGCCGCCACTCCCACATTCAAAGATCTTGTTGATCCCAGCGATTCTATATAACGAACATCATCAGCCTTTTCTAATAACTCACTACTGATGCCATTCCCTTCGCTTCCAAAAACTAAAGTAGTTTCTTGAACAAATTTTTTATCATGTATAGGCTTAGCGCGTTCAGTATTATTCTCAATTGCCACCACATCTCTGTGTCGCCCCCTCTGATCATCCATAAAATCTTTCACTTCTGGCCAGTATTTAATCGTCAAATACTTGTCTGTACACATTGCACCACGCCTATTGTACTTCTTCTTTCCAATAATGTGTACAGCCTGAACATTAAAGTTATTCGCCGATCGAACAATTGTCCCTACATTAAAATCGTGGTCCACATTCTCAATTGCAATTTCTAAGCTCACCCGTTTCTCGTCTAAATTATTTTTCACCGCCTCATTAGACAACCCCTTAAATTCGTCTCTTAAGTTTCGAGTATCAAGCGTCGGATCGAGCTCAAAATCTTCCATTTTCTATGCAAAGCTCCCCATCATCACATATCCATAATATGCTGCAAACATTAGTAAAAAGATAATTCCCTTCTTGTATCCAATTCTTCCGCCATGTCTAGCAAAGAAGAATAATACTACAGCTGATATGATTAAGGCAATAATATCGATATATGAGAACGCACCACCCCCTACGCCACCAAAAATTGCCACCGGAAGGCCAGCTACAATACCGATATTGAAGATATTTGATCCGACAATATTACCGATTGCAATATCATACTCACCTTTCTTTGTAGCAATTACTGAAGTTACTAGCTCAGGTAGCGAGGTGCCAAGTGCCACAATAGTGAGTGAAATAATCCTTTGACTCACGCCAAATGTTGCCGCAATTTCCGAAGCCCCTTTAACTACAAAATCACTACCAAGAACAATACCGAAAAGCCCAATTACAATCATCAAGAGCGCCTTCACTAACTTAACTGGCTTTTCATCCTTATTCTCTTCTTCATTAGTATCTTTTTTACGAGCCATCCCAATCAAATAGTAGATAAAAATACAGAAGAATAACAGCAATACAACACCATCTTGACGTGTAAATATATTCTCGGCTAAGCCAAAGATTTTATCTGATAGAAGCGCTGCAAATGCTAACGTAATTAAGACTAGCACCGGGATCTCCTTCTTTACAGTCGCCGTATTTACCCTGAGAGTTCCCACAAGAGACGCCAAGCCTAATATCAATAAAATATTAAGCACATTACTACCTACCACGTTACCTAATAAAATATCGCCTTTACCAGATAAGATCGACTGGATACTCACCGCGAGCTCCGGTGCACTTGTACCAAAAGAAACGATAGTCAGACCAATCAGCATCTTTGGTACACGAAATTTTCTAGCCGTATCACTGGCTCCATCCACAAAAATATCCGCCCCTTTAATTAGAAAGACAAAGCCGATAAGCAGCAATGCCAGGTTGATCAAAAGACCCATTTTATTTTTATTCTCCCTTAAACTCTTACTATTTTACCACAAGAAAATTAGATTAGTCCAACCATCTCTTTTTTGAGTCCGCCTGCATACTTTTTGCAATTCTTGGTAGATACCTCAAAATAGCTTGATTAAGTGGTAGGTCATATTCTCTAAATTCATCATCCTCAAATTTCTCACTATGCGCATAGTAGCGATTACGCGCCATCCTTTTCCGACGCTTTTCACTTTTCATATAAGATGCGTCTCCAGACGTCTTAATATATTCTAGAACCGCCGTCTCCGGATATCCGAGCAATTTTCCCACGCGAAGATTCGCTTCATTCCACTCGTTTCTGTCTTTCTCAGCCACTACCCCGCCTTCAGTTAAATCGGTTACCACCGAATATTTTTTCTTCAACTCGTCACATAAACTTTCATCGATCGAAATATAAATAAATTCATCCCCCTCATACAAAGAATCTACCGTCCTTTTATTATTTCTATGAACAGCAAACTTACTGACATTGCCAATAGTTATTTTTATTCCAAGCTCTTCTAAAATATTTTTTAGAGTACCGCCATCTAGCAGTATCCGACCGTCTTCCATCACATCGTTTACAAGTAAGGCAGCTGGCTTAATTCCAATCAAAACTCCAAGAATACTAGCCGCCTCTGAAATAACTAACCCTATATTTTCTTCCCCATAAAACCCTAATAAAAAATCTTCTAACTCGAGCAGCTTTTTCTCCTTCATACAAACAGTATAACATACACAGAAAATCAAAAAACCTCCCTTGCGGAGGTTCTCCTTAACAACTCAGTTGTGCAATTCATCGAAAGTAACAGTAAGCTGTAAATCGTATCTTACTTACGTAAGCTATATTGTGTTCTAAGCTTAATTAACACAATTACGACCGACCTAGATACATTAAATATTACTACTTAATGCTCATCAAATCCTTCTCTAGAAAGGAGGTAATCCATCGACACGTTCTCGTACCGATGCCTTGTTACGACTTAACCCCAATCATCTCCCCCACCTTAGGCCGCCGAGGCGGACTTCGGGTGTTGGTGACTCTCATGGTTTGACGGGCGGTGTGTACAAGACCCGGGAACGTATTCACCGCAACATGCTGATCTGCGATTACTAGCGATTCCGACTTCAAGAAGGCGAGTTTCAGCCTTCTATCCGAACTGGGACTGGCTTTGGTGCGATTTGCTTCACATCACTGCTTCGCTTCGCATTGTACCAGCCATTGTAGCGCGATTCTAGCCCAAGGCGTAAGGGAAATACTGACCTGACATCATCCCCTCCTTCCTCCCCGTTACCGGGGC
>CAUVQU010000028.1:0-3534 GCA_963554175.1 uncultured Candidatus Saccharibacteria bacterium
TGGTCTTAAAAGGATGCGGCACATTAATGGCGATGGCCATATCTTCGCGACCATGCATGGTTTGGATAGTTTTAATGTGATATTTCTTAGCCAAAATCAGACCAGCCATACTGGTGGTAGCTTCGTAATGGATGTGAAAAAAATCAAAGGATTCGGTGAGGTTGGGGTATTTTTCTTCAATAAAACGTATGACATGCTTGGTCCATTTGGAAAAAGGGGCGCCATTGACTAGGAATTTGGCGGTAGGCACAAGAATAATATTTGGGTCGCAATTAGCACCAAATTTGGATAAGGGATTTTTAAAATCTTGCTGAGTGCCTGGGCAAAAAATCGTAACTTGGTGGCCAAGTGACTCTAACGCAGTTTTTTGGGCACGAATTGAGGATGGAATCCCACCAGGAATGCCGAGAAAAACGTCGGTAAAAATAGCAATGCGAAGCGCTTTCGTAGGCGCAGGATTTTTGAGGTTTTGGCCCTTAAGATTTTGATACTTAAGGCTTTCCGGGTTCTTGGAGTGAGGATTTGACATTTTTGTGATTATCTCATATATGAGATATTTATTTAAAGTAAATCTTTGGTGCGATTGATGGATTTGCGTGGTCCATTCTTGCGGTCATTATGGAAGGAGAATTTAAGTGGGGTGCCGAGGAATGGGAATTTTTCACGAATACAACGCTCGAGATAACGTTTGTAAGACCAGTGCAGTAGTTCCATTTCGCGACCATGAATGACAAACCATGGTGGGCAGGTGTCGGTTTGAGTGATGTATTGGAGTTTTGGATGGGTATTTTTCAGACCAGCTGGCGGGTGAGAAATTACTGCTTCGTTTAGAACTTTGTTTAATTCGGAAGTCTTAAGTTCAGTGTGGCGAGCCAGGTCGACTTCGGTAATAAGTTCAAATAATTTGGTGACATTTTTGCCAGTTTCAGAGCTGGTAATAATCACTGGGGCAAAAGACAAGAAATTAAAATCGTGCTCAAGATTATCGAGGATATTATCGATTCGTGAAAGCTCAGTTGGTTTGGACTTGTCGGAAATTGTAGAAACTACAGGGGTAGAATTATCCAGAAGATCAGATTTGGTGATGACTAAGATGACACTTTTGCCGGCTTCGATGATTTGGCCAGCGAGGGATTGATCGAGCTTAGAATGTGGTTCAGTGGAATCGACAAGTAGTAAACAGATGTCGGATTCTTCAATGGCGGAAAGAGTGCGAATGGCAGAAAATTTTTCAATACCAACTTCGCGCTTGCCTGGTTTACGCAAACCGGCAGTGTCGAGGAATTCAATGGTTTGGCCTTTAAATTTAAGCTCAAGGCGATTAATATCGCGCGTGGTTCCCTGCTTGGAGCTGGTGATGGCTTGCTGTTTTTGGCCGAGGCGATTGAAGAGGCTGGATTTACCAACATTTGGGCGACCAATCAGGGCCACCTTAATGGCGGTTTCGGTTTTTTCTTCGGGTTCAAGCTCGCTGGTGTTTGGATAGGAATTTAATTCGCGATAAATACGGGATTTGAGGTCTTTAATTCCCTGTCCGGTAGTGGCAGAAGTTTGATAGGTTTCGTCGGCTTTTATACCAAATTTGATATATTCGGCAAAAGGCAAGGATTCCTTTAAATCGGATTTATTTAAGACGAGAAGGGCTGGCTTGCGAGATTTAAGGGCCATGCGGGCAATATCTTTGTCGCGGAAATCTGGGTATTTGGTAGAATCGACGGTAAGTAAAATTAAATCTGCCGAGTCAATGGCATCCTCGATTTGATCCTGGATGGAAGCTTCGAAATCATCTTCAGGATTTTTCAAACCAGCAGTATCAATAAGAGTAAAAGCTTGATCAATAGTCGCTACTACGCTGTCACGGGTAGTGCCGGCCTCACGCGCAACAATGGCAATATTTTTGTGTGCCATGCGATTTAATAGACTGGATTTACCAGCATTGGTTTGGCCGATGAGGGCGACAATTGGAAGCTTTTTCATGTGTTATATTATAACATCGAAAACGGGATAAGTAAAGTAAAAACCTGAGTTAGCATCTCAAGGTATTGCACTTGAGCGGTTAGGGTAGGAAGTCGAATTAAATATTCGAGCATATGGCGATTAAAAGAAATTTTTGAAACGGTTTTTGATTCCCTTTATGGTAAAATGGTTGGAGTATGAACAGGAAAATTGCTTTCAATAATTATGGTTTTACTAGTTTTTTGACTGCAATTTTTCTTTGTATTTTAGGTCTCGGGGGGTGCTTATTTTTAGTTGAAAATGCCTCTGCGCTTTATGTTCCGAGTATTTCCGTATCCACTAATGCTTTAAATTCGGTGAACGGTAATGCAGTTTTAAATTCGACGAATAAAACCACGGAAATTCCGATTAATTTGACGGTGCAGACGAATCATCGTACTGGCTATACGGCAACTATGAGTGCCGAAACCAATGAAACTACTTTAGTTAATGCGAGTTCGGCCAATAATGCTATAATTAATTCGATTACGAGCCCATTAGGTTTAGCGAATTTTCCGACAAATTCTTGGGGATATAAATTAAGTACAGAAACTACCTATAGTCCGATTCCGGGAGTGGGTAATCCGGCTAATTTAATTAATACTAGTGGAAAAACTGATGGTTTAGATTCGCGAGTAATTAACGTGGGGATGAACTTGAGTCAGAATTTGGAAAGTGGTCGTTACGTAAATAAGTTAGTGTTTTCGGTGGTGACAAATCCATATGAAAAGGAAGCGGTATTAACGGCTGGTCCGGATTTTATCCAAAAAGTGACCGCGCTTGACACCAATCAAACTTATGATGTGTGGAACGAAAATATGGGCAAGAAAGAAAATGTACGGGCTTTCAGAAGAAGTCATGTAGCTCCGGCGGCGGTTCCGGCCAATGCGGTGAATGTTGAAGACAATGCGTCGTCCGACTATGAAATTAAAGTTTGGTTTGATGCGGCAGAAGGCGTGATGTATTATTGGGCGCCGATTGAGAAAATCTATTTAAATCAGAATGCTTCTCGCATGTTTATGCACTTTACTAAACTTACGGAATTGGAACTTTCGGGATTTGATACAAGTCGGGTGGAAAATATGACATACATGTTCAGAAGTCTCCATTCGATGAAAAGCCTTGATCTTTCAAGTTTTAGTACGCCAAAGTTAAAAGATATGACGGGGATGTTTTATGCTGCGATTGGACTAAAAACACTTAATTTTGGTAATAATTTTGATACAAGTAATGTAGTGAGTATGAGTCATATATTTCTGGACGCAAACAATCTGGAATATCTAGATTTAGCGAAATTTAATACGCAAAACGTGACGGATATGAATCATATGTTTAGAAATATGTATGCATTGAAGGCAATAAAATTTGGTGAGAAATTTAAGACAAATAATGTAATCAATATGGGGAGTATGTTCGCGGCGACCTGTAGTCTAAAAGAGCTAGATTTGTCGAACTTTAATACCTCTAAGGTGACAAAAATTATTGAACTTTTTGGCTTGGTGGATTTTAAAGGCGATAGCTTTACTTGCCCTGGTGGAG
>CAUVQU010000029.1:0-3488 GCA_963554175.1 uncultured Candidatus Saccharibacteria bacterium
GAAAATTATGATTATGTTTGCGGTAATTTTGGCGCTGGGCGTGGGGATGATTTTGTCTTCACCACATCGCCGTGAGCGCTTGTTTACTTTTACGGGTAAGGGTGATGCGACGACGGATTATCATATCGAAAACGCGCTAATTACTGTGGGGTCTGGTGGATTTCTCGGAGTGGGAATCGGGAATAACGTGCAGACGGCCGGATATTTGCCAGAGTCAATTACCGACTCGATGTTCGCGGTGGTTTCCGAAATGTGGGGATTCGTCGGGGCGGTAGCAGTGATCGGACTTTATGTGCATTTATTCATGGAAATTCTAAAAGTGGCGAACACTTCGGAAAACCTCTATTTTAGATTGGTGACGATGGGGGTGTTTGCTTGGCTGTTTTCACAGGTGGCGGTGAATATTAGCGCGATGATTGCGCTGATTCCACTTACGGGTATTACTTTGCCGCTACTTTCGAAAGGCGGAACGAGTCTTCTGATAACATGTTTTGGATTAGGGTTAGTAATTAACATTTCGCGGTTTACTTCGAGGACGGAAATTTCAGATGATGAGCGAAATGAGGAAATTAAAAATAATTTAAGGATGAGTAGAAGCAGTAGACTGGGAGGAAGAAGATGAAAATTTTAGTAGTAGGCGGCGGATCGGGCGGACATATTACTCCAGCGATGTCGGTGGTGCAAGAAATTTTGAAGATGAAGCCGAAGAGTAAAATCGAATTCTGGACTGATGCGAAATATTATAAGAATGTAGTGAAACTGGCAAATGAGGCGAAGTTGGCTTGGGGTGGCGAAGAAGAAACTGGGGTAAAATTATATTTACGTGTGCGTAAGGTTTTTGCGGGGAAATTCCATCGTTACCATGGTTTGAAATTGTCAGATTATTTTGATAATCACGCGAAAACTTTTTGCGATGTAGTGTTTGGAAATATTGCGGGGGCTTTTGGTTTTGCTATGGGGTTTCTACAAACTTTGTGGCGTTTTAGTCGAAAAGAAAATCGTCCAGATGTGATTTTTTTGAAAGGTGGATTCGTGGGGTTGCCGGTCGGAATCGTGGCGGGAATTTTTAAGATTCCATATTTGATTCACGAATCGGACGCGACGATGGGACTCGCGAACCGAATTTTGAGTAAAAAAGCGAAAATTATTGCTATGGGCACGCCAGTGGAAAAAGAGGATTCGCGCTATGTGTTCGTGGGGATTCCGGTGGGGAAAGAATTTGAAAAAGTGGCGGAGAGTAAAAAGAGGCGCCTAAAAAGAGAATTAGGATTTGACCCAGAGCGAAATTTGGTGATCGTGACGGGTGGCTCGCAGGGTTCGATGCATATTAATCAAGCGATTCGTGAAATTTTACCAGAACTCTTGAAATACACGTCGGTAGGTCTAGTGTCTGGCCGTAAGCATTATGAAGATATGATTGATCTTAAGAAATACGAAACTTGGGAAAAAGGTAAATTGACCTCGGAATTTCGGATGTGGAATTTTTCACCGGTGATGCATGAAATTTTAGGGGCGGGAGATATTGTGGTCTCGCGTGCGGGGGCCACTACGATGGCAGAATTAGCCAGTCTGGGAAAACCAACGATTTTGGTGCCGTTTGAAAAATTGCCGGGCGGACATCAGGTGAAAAATGCGGAAAAATTGGCGCGTGACGAAGCGGTAGAAATGATTTTGGATCGTGAAATGGAGATGGCTCCAGAAAAATTATTGAAAAAGATTTTGAATCTGCTAAAAAATAGTGAAAAGCAGGCTAAGTTAGTGATGAATTTTAAGAAATATGCGAAATTAGATGCGAGCGAATCACTCGCGAAATTAGTGTTGGGTTTGAAAAAGTAAGATTGAAAAAAGATTTGAAAGAATTAGGGTTAAAATAAGTTTTTGAAAATAAAAAGGCGATAAAAGTGAGAATTAATAAGACGATTGCCTCGAAGCGGGAAGAAGTGATTCTGGAGTCGACGAGGCTGAAGGAAGAAAAAAGGCGAAAACGTAAAAAAGTGATGCGTTTCGTGGGGCTGAGTACGGCGCTGGCGCTTGGTACGGCAGGTCTGACACTTGGCGCGGTAAGTCTGATCAATCGGGGTGGCGCGAAAAAGACGGAAGCGAAACCGACGGTGGTGAATTTGACTTCGAGTGTGGAAATTGTTGACGAATCGGGAAATAAAAACCTGATTACGGACAAAATTAAGCAATACGTGGCATTGCTGGAACAGGATTTGAAGGATTTGGGGGTGAAAATGACTAAAGTGGTGCTGCCGACGGATAAAACGAGGCAGCTAGATGTCTATCTTGAGGGTCGTACGGAGTATTATAAGTGTCTGATTGACCGTTCGCCAGCGGAATCGGCGGAGGATATCGAGCGGATACAGCGTTATTTGATAGCGAATAATCTCGCACCAATCTATGTGGATGTGAGGATTGAGAGTCGCGCGTATTATAAGTAGTGCAGTGTGAGATTGAATACAAAAATTAATGAAGAGGCTTCAGGAGAAGGCCTCTTTTTTTATGTGCTATTTCGACTTCTTTTTATGAGCTGTTTTTTGTGGGTGATGTGGTTTTTATGAAAGAGACGGAAATGACATAAATAGACGTTTGGTTTACTGAAATGGAATGGGCGGATGTTCGGTTTTTGGTGGAGGACGAAAAAACGAGCTGGCGAAATTTGTTCGGTTTTTGATATTGGAGATTTTTGCCAAAGGTTTAATTAAGTAATATATTTTGAAATAAAAAGATAATGTTCGCAAATAGAAACGTTCGGTTATTATGTAATAAAAATTAAAAAAGACAAAATGCGAAAAAGCTGGAATAAAGCTGATGGATTGATCATAATAACAGGGAAGCGTCAAAAAGTTTTGCACAGGTGTGGAAAACTCGACAAATAATTTGCGCAAGAATTAACAGAGGTGAAGTGTACTCTATATATACGGTGGGGTTTGTGCAAAAAATAGAGATGGTGGTTTAATTGTGGAAAAGTCTGCGAAAAAATGTAAAAAATTATGTGAAAAAGTACTTGCAATAAGCATAAATATAATTTAGAATTAGGTCAGTGGATAAATAAAACAAAAACCACAAAAATAAAAGTACATTAAAAAATGTTTGAGGTCGGTCAACTAGGAGTCTTGGCGCGCGTTTAGGTCACGCGTAATCAAAGCCATTCGTACTTCTTAAAACACCTCCCAATTAACTCAATATGCAACCTACACAATAAGTCTCTCAACAATCATAGTTATGAGCCGCGCAAGTGGTAAAACTGTGGTACTTTATTGCTAGGTAAAACGTTTCGTTAAAATAACAAAAACTATACAAACACAAACACGCTAAAATTTCTAGTTGAGCGATCTCAAACAAGAAGCAAATAACTACAAAAACCTATCAGAGAAACCTCGGATAAGTTATAATGTAGTTATGAATGAACTTCACAAACCTGTAATGCTATCAGAAGTTCTCGAGGCCCTAAACCCGAAACTGGGCGAATCTTATTTGGATTTGAC
>CAUVQU010000030.1:0-3330 GCA_963554175.1 uncultured Candidatus Saccharibacteria bacterium
TGATGCCAATCCAGGCACGATCTTTAATCCCGAACTTCATAATGCCATCTCTATGGAAGAAGGCGAAGGTGACCAGGAAGTTATCGCGGAAGAACTGATTCCAGGCTACCTCTACCAAGGTGAAGTTTTACGTACTGCCATGGTTAAAGTTACTCACCAGGCCTAAATCATTTAAAAAATTCATTGAGCCGTGTCTCCGCCCGGCTCAATTTTTTACGCCCTGAAATCCCTTATCGCTTATGCTATAATATTTAGTATGTATAGTGGTGAGCGCTTTATTAATTTAGATAATTTATTAGCTAGGGTCCGTTTTTGCAATTACTTGACGGTTGCCCAAATCTTCTTGCAGGATAATTTTCTCCTAGAAACTCCCTTGAAACCTGCCGATGTTAAGCCGCGCCTACTCGGTCACTGGGGTACTTGTCCAGGGATTAATCTGGTTTACGCTGCGCTAAGGGCTTATTTTGGCCAGCGCGACTTTACCTTTGTTTTGGGTCCAGGCCATGGTTTTCCTGCGCTCCAGGCTAACCTGTTTTATGATGGGGAATTAGCCAAGGTTGATCCTACGCTCTCTCGTGATTATGCTGGTCTTAAAATCGTTTCCAAGATGTTTTCTCGCATTGGCGGCTTTCCGTCTCATGCTAGCCCGGTCACCCCAGGTGTGATTTGTGAAGGCGGCGAACTCGGTTATTCACTCGCCACCGCTTATGGTTCCGTACTCAATCGCCCTAATCATACTACGGTAGCTCTCATCGGTGATGGTGAATTTGAAACCGCCACCATGCTTGGTAGTCTCAATCTTAATCGTCTACTTCTCAGTGAATCAAATGGTCGGGTTTTGCCGATTTTACATCTCAATGGTTATAAAATCTCTGCTCCAACCGTCGCCAGTCGTCGTTCCGAACATGAGCTAAAAGAGTTAATCCGTGGTTTCGGTTATACGCCAATTCTAGTCAAAGAAACGCTTTCCGAAACCTATGAAGAATTTGGCAAGAAGTTTAATACCTCCGCCAATTTTACTCCTGAGCTTGATGAAAAATTGCAAAAAAATCTCTTAGAAAATTTACTGCAAGCGCTCTTCCAGGCTGAAACCACTGAAAATCCACCATTTATTATCTTCATCTCCGAAAAAGGTCTCACTGGTCCTCGCCAAGCTGAGGGTATGAAAGTACGTGATAACTTTAAATCCCACCAGGTACCACTTCCTAATGCTAAAACCGATGAAACTGAGCTTAAAATGCTCGAAAAGTGGCTCAAAACCTTTCGTTTCAATGAACTATTTGATCAAGAGAAAGGATTTTTAATTTATGAAAACTAAATCTCCCGCCAAGGCTTTTGGCGCCTTACTTTCTGAGAAAATGCTTAGTGACCCAGATTTTTATCTCTTTTCTCCTGACGAAACTACTAGTAACAAAATCGATGCCGTTTACGATCAAACCACGCGTGCTTGGGGCGACCTGGCTATCGAAAAATGGGATATGCCAGAATCTGCCACTGGTCGGATTATCGAACTTCTTTCGGAAAATGTACTCTTTTCTACTATGGTTGGCCACTTGATGACCGGAAAAGATGCTTTGATGACTAGCTACGAAGCTTTCTTTTCAATCATCCTTTCACAAATTGTTCAACATCTGAAGTTTCTTGAACAAGCCGAAACCGTATCATGGCAAAAAGACTATCCATCCGCCAATCTACTTAGTACTAGCACCTGTTGGCGTCAGGACCATAATGGTTTTTCTCATCAATCCCCAATTTTACTTTCCGCCCTCCTCGCTCGTCCAGGGCATCACGTCTCCTGTCTTTTTCCGCTCGATGCTGAAAGTGTGAAACCGTGTTTCCGTTATCTTTTCGAACGCCAAAATCAAGTTAATTTGGTTACTTTAAATAAGACCGACCAGCCAGTTTTTCTGAACGAAAAACAAGCCGAATTTTGTTTCCGTCAAGGTATTTGTTTCTTCGACACCACAAAACTCGGCACTTCACTTCAAGTTCTCGATACTTCAGAAATTCCGGAGTATGATTACATTTTTGTCGCAGCTGGCGATATTAGTTTTTATGAATCCTATCAGGCGGTGAAGCAGCTTCAGCAGGATTTACCAAAGCCAAAGATTGGTCTCGCCTATATTTCTGCCCTCACCTACGCCGGTATCGGTTTTGCTGATCAGCTGCTTTCAGGTTCAGAATTTAATCAGATGTTTGGCTCTAGCGCGAAAATTATTGCGAACTTTCATGGCTATCCACATGATTTGAAAAATATTTTAGCTAACTACACTAATCCGAAGCGTATTCTATCTCATGGTTACGAGGAGCAGGGAAGTACGGTCACACCATTTGCTATGCTTGTCATGAACCAAACCTCTCGTTTCCATCTTATGCTCGATGTGGCAAAGGCAGAAAAATCCACCGACTTAATTAGTAAATATCAATCCGAGATTGATAGCCGTATGGCTTACGCTTTGGAGCACGGTGAGGACCAAGCGTAAGACTATAAAAATATAGCATCAATCACAAATATAGCGCCAATCGCAAACTAAAAAATAACCCCCACTCTGGGGGTATTTTTATGACTTCTTTTTTAAGAACGGCTTGCGCATTTTTTTCTGTTTTTCTGGTGCTAATTTAGCGAACATCATGCGTCCAGAATTAGTCTGCAGGAATTTTTCGAACATCACGTCTACTGATTCGCCAATTTTATCGCTAGCATTATCTACTACTACCATCATACCATCTGGAAGATAACCTACACCTTGTTTTGGATTGCTACCGGTACTGGTAATCTTCAAAGTAAAGCATTCACCTGGTAGATACTCAGAACGTAGCTCCACTACGAGCTCATTAATATTCAGAATGTTAATATTCATCGTCGAAGCTACTTTTCCAAGATTGTAGTCAATCGTCATAATCGAACCGTGATTTTCTTCAGCTAGTTGCAAAAGTCTTTCGTCGACTGGTGTGCGGTCTAGCTCATCTTTCAGGATTACCACATCCGTCGAAGGAATGCGCTCCAATTCTGAGACTACGTCTAGACCGAATCTGGCACGTGTACGTTTCTCACTATCTTTGCCATCAGCAAGTAGCTGCATCTCATGAATTACACTACGTGGGATAATTAAAATTCCGCCTAAGAATCCAGTTTGTGCCACTTTTAATACGCGTCCATCCATCAAAGCCGATGAGTCGACATAAATTTTTCGTTTTTGGCCAAAATAATTAAAGCTCTTCTTGAAAGAACGGTAGGCAAGAAAGCTAGTTTCAATTAAGATGAGGCCATGAATGATTAAAGAAATAATTTCCATAAAACCTTTCTTATTATGTTAAAAAATATCTAAG
>CAUVQU010000031.1:0-3259 GCA_963554175.1 uncultured Candidatus Saccharibacteria bacterium
GGGTTCCCGGAGGAAGGCTGATTTATTGAATTAGAAAAACTAATAGCGTTTTCGTTCATTACATTAATTTTATCAAAAATGAGAGATTTTGGTAGATGGTTACGGTTATTTTAGGCTTTTTACGAGGGCCTGGAACTGCTCGCCGCGATCACTGAAATTTTTGAACATATCAAAACTGGCGGCACCTGGACTCATCAAAACAATGGCTTCTTTTGGGCAGTTTTTAGAAATTGGTAGACAAAGATCGTAGTTGCTCGCGACCAGTTCGGTCTGAGCTTCGGCAAGTTTTTTTGCGATATTGACGGCTTCTTCAAGAGTTTCGGCAAAGCAATATTTTTCTGGGTCTTCACCCGCGGCGAGGCGAGTTTTGGTTTCACCGATGAGAATGATTTTTTTGAGATTTTTAGCGGAAAAGAAGCGCTGTTTCATCTCGGTGAGATCGAGCCCGCGATCAAAGCCGCCGGCGATCAAGAAAGTAGGGTAATTTTCGAAAGCGGCGATGGCAACATCGGCAGCTGGAAAGGCCGAGGAATAATTGTCGTCATAATAGCGTACATGATTGAGCTCGCGGACGAATTGCAAGCGATGTGGTAGGCCCTGGAATTTATGAAGTCCCGCGGCGATTTTTTGGTAAATCTCATGATTTTCTGGTAAGAAAAGTTCATCGTAAGAAACATCAATTAGGGCAAGTATGGCCAAAATGGCAGCTTCGGCATTTTCGCGATTGTGCTCGCCGGGAATTTGTAACTGATCAAGTAGCGTGTTTAATTCTTCAAGATGGGATTTGATAGGGTAAGAGAATTTTTTCCCCTTACTAAGTTCACCAATGGTTTCGGAATAAAGATTATTAGCGTAATAAATACAGGAATCTTCAGCGGTCTGATTCAAAACGATATGAGATTTGGCATCGACGTAGTCATCAAAATCTGGATGACGGTCGAGATGATCAGGCTCAATACGTAAAACGACGGAGATGTGAGGGGATTTTTCGAGATCCCAACACTGGAAGCTACTCATTTCGTACACCACGATGTCTTTTTCGGTGATTTGATCGAGTTCGAGAATGGCGGGGTTGCCAATATTGCCGACCAGGTGGACATGCTCGAATTTTTCGGAGAATTCATGTAAAATTGAAGCGATAATCGAGCAAGTAGTTCCCTTGCCTTTAGTGCCGGTGACGCCGATAATCGGAGCTTTGACGTGACTAAAAAAGTAATTAGTGATAGTGGTCCAATTATCGATGAGGTGAGGTGATTTTTGTTTGGCTAGATAAAGTGGATGCACGGAAGGGCTACGAAAAACTAGATCAAAATTTTCTAGACCAAAAGAATCAAGTTCTTCATCGGTGAATTTTTCGAAAAAAGTAATTTCATCGTTTTTGAAATATTCGGCGACGGCGTTACCCTCCACCCCTTTACCTAAAACTGCAATTTTCATAAGTCTATTATAGCACTCTGATGAGGTTTGATTTTAGTCAGAAAACTAGACAATTGGCCAGCTGATTGATAATTTGTTTTTCGACGGAGCCGACGGCGACCATGGCATGGATGCCAGAGCCGGCAAATTCGCGGGCAAGTTCGACGATTAGAGGTTTATTTAATTGCTTAATAATATTAGGGAAATTGTCATAAAAATCAACTTTTTCCGTCATAAAATAATCGTCGGTATAGTAATCGGAAATTTGGCTGACGGTCTGAGCCCCCATTTGATAGCGACCGAGAGCGTAAGTCTTCACGGCTTCAATATCAGCATCGGAAATATCGCCGTTTAGAGCCTTAAGCATTTCAAGTTGGATGAGTGTGAAGAGTTCTTCGGAAGTTTCAAGATTAACTTCACCATCGAAGTCCCAGGAAGAATAATGATTGGTACTATTAATTCCACTGCCCATACCATAGACTAAGCCACGACGGCGGGCTTGGCCGAAAATACGACTGCTCATAGTGCCATTTAGTAGGTGGTTGAGAGCGCCCATGGCCTGAGTTTCTTCGGTGGAGAGGCGCCTCGGAGTAATCATGGAAAAACCAAAGGTAATATTACTGGCGTCTTTTCGCTTAATTAGGACAGCATTAGATGAATGCAGTTCGTCGACTGGAATTTCAAAGCGTTCGCCGGAATCTAACTCCCAACTCTCGAGGTTACGAATGATTTCTTTTTTACGATGCTTGGTCTGGCCGGCAATAATAAAGCGCATATTGTTCGCAGTATGGGTGCGACTGTAATGCTCATTAATGTCATCGAGTGTGATGTTATTGATAGTGGAAAGACGTTCGCGAAGATTCAGAACGTTTTCGCCAATGGCTTTTTGGAGGCGCGGCCAGAGTAGACGGCCATAGTCATTCATATAGCCAGTGAGCTCAGCGCGGACGTTACCTTTTTCACTTTTTAACTCTACTTCATTAAATTTTGGTGAAGTGATAGCAATGCGCTTAAGGTCTAAGATGCGGTCCCATTCAAAATCCGCACATTCGGTTTCATAACAAACAGAGTAGTCTGAAGTCCAAGCGTTATGATAGGCGCCGTTTTTGGTAAATTCCGCCTCGTAAGTGGATTCATCAGGGTATTTAGCGTTAGCGCCAAAACTGAGATGCTCAACAATGTGGGCAATCTCGTAAAGTTCGGGACTTTTGGCGAAGCGCATACCGCCACGAAATTGTACTTTCATGTTCATGACGGAAGCGCCAGGTACGTCAATCAAAAGACCTTTGGCACCATTCTTTAGTTCGATTTCTTCAATAGAATGTTTCATGTTTAATGGCGGCCGTGCTTTTTGTTTTGGCGTTTAGCTTTTTTCTGTTTTTTGGCCTTATTACGTTTTTCACTGAGGCTAGCGGATTTGGTTGGTTTTTTAGCAAATTCGTTATCAAGATTCTTCTCACCAGCTTCAATAGTGTTAACGCCGCGATTGGTGGCAGATTCGGCCATCTTAGTAAGTTCGGTGTCGTATTCTTCCCCGTCAATCGTGTCAGTAGCGGCTGCTTCTTGTGGAGTAATTGAGAGGAGAATCTTCAAAACTTCTTCACGGAGATTCTTTTGGAGGCCTTCGAAGAGTTTTTGAGATTCAGTGCGATATTCGACTAGTGGATCGCGTTGGCCGATCGAGCGCCAGTGGATACCTTCACGGAGGTACTGCATGTTTTCAAGGTGTTGCATCCAGAGAGCGTCGAGAACCTTGAGATAAACTTCGCGTTCAATCTTACGCATGACATCGGCGCCAAATTCAAGTTCCTTGGTGGCGTAAGCTTCTTTAACGGCAAGAGTG
>CAUVQU010000032.1:0-3247 GCA_963554175.1 uncultured Candidatus Saccharibacteria bacterium
AAACTTCAAGGCCTCGCGCGATTATTGCGCACACCATCAAGGGCAAAGGACTTTCGTTTGCCGAGAATAACGTCTCGTTCCACGACGCATGCGTGACGGATGACCTCTATGAGCAGGCATTACTTGACCTGAAAGTCGCAGAGGAGGCGTGCTCATGCTAGATGCATCTTTGCAGTCAGCGTACATTTCGGCCGAAGAGTCGCAGATGCTCGCAGGTATGAATACAAAAGAAGTGTTTGGCTGGGTTATGGGCAAGCTCGCTGAAGATGACGAGCTACTAACTGTTGCGGTAGCCGACTATGGCCGTCGTTTGAACCTGGATCGCTTCCGTGAGCTTCGACCAGACGGCTACATCCAGTGCGGAATTGCGGAGCAGAACCTTATTGAAGTGGCGTCTGCCTGCGCAAATGAAGGCTTTCATGTTTTTGCGCCGTGCTATGCCACGTTTGTGACCTCACGAACGCTCGATCAGATTCGAGTCAATCTTGGCATGATGAAGTCGCCCGTGGTGCTTGTGGGTGTTGCCGCTGGCTGCGAATCCGCAGCTACAGGCCCATCTCACATGGCTGTGGAGGACATTGCGGTCACCAGGACCATCCCGGGGCTTTCCGTGTTCAATCCGATCGATAATGCCCAGCTTGCGGCCATGCTCATGGAGCTTGCAAAGCGTCCACGACCAGCTTACGTACGCATGACCTCGTGCGATGGCGTCAATCTGCATCCAGATGGTTACGTTTTTGATGCCTCAGGTGTCGAGAAACTCTTTGAGTCGGCTTGCGCGGCGGGCACGGCAAGCGTAGACGGTGTGGCGGTCACCGAAGCAGCAGATACTGAAGCCACAACCGTCACTCTTCCGAAGCGCATGACCGTACTTGCAACGGGTGCGATAACCAGTAGAGTCGTCGAGTCAGCTCAGCGAGCTGCAGAGCAGATTGCTGCTACATCAGAGCAGGTAGCTGCTGTAAAAGCGAGTCTTGAGGTCTATGGCGTGTCGAACATAAAGCCACTTGACGCTTCTTTGACAGATATTTGTCAGAATTCTGACGTAATTATTACCGTTGAGGAACACAGCGTTTTAGGCGGGTTTGGCAGTGCAGTTGTCGAGCAGGTCAGCGCTTCAGGCGCATGTCCGCAGGTAATTCGTGTAGGTATGCCCGATAGGTACCTGGAGGCAGACGTTCACCACAACATTCTTGCGCGCGCTGGACTATCGGTTGAGAGTCTGCAAGAGGTTTTTCTCGCCAACTGCTAAATCAACTAATCGAATCCGGGAAGTCTTTCTGTATACTCGCTTGATGATTTAACATTCCAAGAAAGGCCGAATAACTTTTGAGAGCTCGACAATTTCAATACAACCGATTCATTAATAATGGACATTGTGTCATTTGGATAATGTTGCACATTATCAAAAGATATAAAGACTTGTTTTGTTTGCTCAGAATATAGTCTGATGATTTTAGAGATAGTAGAGTCTTCAATATCGTTGAACATAAATGAGTCATGTGCTATAGCTGGTAAAACAGTAAGATTTAAAAGTGCAACGTCAAAAAGGATTACACTTCGTTGATTTGCTCCCGTTCCACTGTCATGTGGAGTTTCGTATTTATATGATGTGCTGCTATTTATAAATAAGCGTGGTGAGAAATGGTCTAACCCAATAATTTTATTGTTTAACTGAGAGAGTTCGTTATTGAGAGAATCTTGAATGTCTTGAATTATAGACGTATAAAGCGTCTCTTTAGTTTTATTAAGCTCAATCTTAAGATTCTTTGAAGAATGCCATTCTTTCCAAAGATCAATTTTTCTTTGAAGGGTGTCAATCTCTTTTTCAATTTTTATAATTTCGTCTATGAAATCAGTTGCGTAAATGGTTTTTATTGGTAAGTTATCCAACTGCTGATATAGAGTCGATAACTCTTCAGTAAGATTTATCGACTCTTTTTCCACTAAGGTCTTTTCATATTGGAAGTCTTCTTCAAGAAGCGTAAATAATTTTTGATGAAAAGATTCAATTTGAATCAATAATTTTAGATTCACGCCAGGAAAGAAATTAGCAAACTCCTCAAGTTCATCTGAACTAATAAACGTTTCAAGATGATCTGATGAATCAAGAATTCTTTTTCTTTCGCTAATGATTTTAAGCTGTAATTTTGTATTGTTAATTTTATCTTCTAAGAGCTTTTTCTCTTGATAAATCTTGCGATCTTCTGCGTCAGGAATTTTTGATTGATTTGATTCAAGTTGAAAACGCTTAGACTGTAATTGAATAATTCTTTGCTCATTCTGCTCTACCTGCGCACTAGATTGTGGAATTTTTTTAATATCTTTATATAAATAGTCAAGATAGTTTAGCTTCTTTTTATTTGTCGCCAAGGTATTGTTAACTTCTTCAAGTTTTTTATATCTATCAAATAACTGAATTAGACGTATTAAATTTTTCTCTTTACTAGATTGGAATGGAGGCTCTAATGGATCTTTAGTTTTTAAATTAGATTTTCCAGCTATCCTAAAATGTAAGCCAAGAGCTGTTCTAAAAACAGCCTCATTCTCGATAAACTGATACTTAAGGGCAAGAAAATGAACAAAATCAGAACGATCTAGAATCGTTTCGATAGATTGATAAGTATCGCTGTATTTCTTTATCTCATTTGGTTTGTCTGTAGAACGAGAAAAACGAAATACTTCTTCATTAAATTTAAAAGCAAAAAATATCTCATGTTTATCGAGATGCTTTACAGCGTCCGATTTGGTATATGAATTTCCGCCATAAACAAAGTCCAATATCAATAATGATGTAGACTTTCCGATAGAATTAGAAGCTCCTTTTTCTCCTAGAACCACGTTAAGACCTGAGCGAAATTGAATATGTTTTTCGGCCGTGTTAGCCTGTGGAATAGCGGGAGACCATAATTCTAACAGCATAGTTCAACCTCATTATCCTCGTTTAATCTGATTTCTCCTAGTGCATACAGTTCGTCCAATGCTTGTAAAAAAGATACAAGCTCAATTCCTTTTTCTCGATGCAATAAGTAGAAAAGAGTTTTTGGTGAATACGAATTTGATTTTAGGAATTGTTTAATCTGATAAATCCGCATCATATCACTCTCACTAAACGAATAGATTTTATTGGGGAGTTTCACTTTAATCACCTTTTGGTATTTCAAATACATCACAGTTTTGGATCTTGAATTCTCAAAGCAAGTGCAACGTTTGGTGATGGTAGACTTCCCAAGGGCACTTCCAACCC
>CAUVQU010000033.1:0-3178 GCA_963554175.1 uncultured Candidatus Saccharibacteria bacterium
AAAAACTTAAGCTTCAACGTGCAGCTCTTGCAAATATGTTAGTTAACATTCACCTCGAAGGTGAAACTGACGCTATTATGGTGCTAGCCAGTAGTAGCTCGCTTTCAGATTTTGCCGAAAAGAAATCTCGTATCGACACGGCTAAAGACCAGGTGAATTCCTCTGCTCAAAACGTAAAGACTATGAAAGATGATCTCGAAAAGCAAAAGACCGAAATCGATCGCATTATTTTAGACCAACAAATCCAGCGCAAGGCCATTGAAGACAAAAAAGCCGAACAGCAAGAATTAATTTTAAAGTATAAGGATAATGCTGCTTCCTTCGCCGCTGAAGCTGCCGCTTCCAGGGAAGAAAAGATTAAGTTAATTAATAAAGAGTATCAGGAATATCTCTCCCGCGCTTCCACTAGTGCTGGATTCGGTACCAAAGCTGACGGTTTTAACAGTTACGGGGCATTTGTCGGTAATTACGGATATTCTTGCCCTCGCGACAATATCGCTGGCGTTCTAGACTCTTATTACATTTGTCAATGTACTAGCTATGCTGCTTATAAAGCCGTTGAGTACTACGGTCGAAATATTCGCATCACCGGTTGGGGTAACGCCTATAGCTGGGCCGCCGCCGCTCGTGCTCGTGGTTACCGCGTCGATCGCGTACCGGCCGCCCATACCATTGCTCAAACCACTAGCGGTCAATTCGGTCACGTAGCCTGGGTTGAATCTGTTAATGCTGATGGCACTATTACGGTCTCTGAATATAACAACCCATACTCATCCAAGTCTGGTCAATGGGGTGACTTCGGCGTCCGTACTCGCGTCAGTCCAAATCAATTCACCAACTACATCCACTTTGACTAGAACATTACCTTCAAAAAATACCGCCACCTAGTCTTATTGATTATGCTATAATTAAGTAATGAAAACAGAGTGGAAACCACGAAAAATCAATCTTAGCACTTCAATTATCACCTCATTTATTTTCCTCGTTATAGGTTTTTTTGTTGGCTCTAATTGGCAATTTATTCTTACTAATTTTTCTCCTTATATTGGCTTTCGTAAAAATGAACAGGCCAATTGGGATTCTCTTAACGAAATCTACACCGAGTTAAAATCCTTCTATGATGGTGAAGTCACCGAAGAAAATGCTCTCACTGGAGCTAAGCGTGGTATTGCCGCTGCGCTTGATGACCCCTACACTACTTATCTTACCGCCAAGGAAGGGAACGAATTCTTATCTGATCTCAACGGCGAAATTAATGAAGCCGGCGTTGGTATGGAACTCACTTTTCGTAATAATCACACTGTGGTTGTGCGCACACTTCCAGACAATCCTGCGCGTAAGGCCGGCATTAAACCTGGTGATCGTATTATGAAAATTGGCGACGAAAATGTCGACGGTAAAACCACCGAAGATGTCGCTAAAAAGCTCCGCGGCAAAGCCGGCGATAAGGTTAAAATCGAAATACTTCGTGGTGCAGACACTCTAACTTTCGAAATGACTCGCGAAAAAATTAACAACGTCTCCGCCGACATTTCCTATAGTGACAAAACTGCGATTATCTCTGTTTATCGCTTCGCCGAAGACACCGGCTCTCTTGTGCGTAAGCTCGCTGAGCAAGCTAAAGCCAAGCAGGTTGATAAAGTTATCCTTGACCTTCGCAATAATGGCGGTGGCTATGTCTCAGCCGCCGGCGAAATGCTTTCACTTTGGCTTAACGGCGGCGATAAATATATGATTGAAAAATCCATCCACAACGACGACAAAACCGACTACGTCCCTCGTGGCAAAAATCCTATCTTTAAGGACACCAAAACCATCGTTTTAATTAATCGCTCTACTGCTTCCGCTTCTGAAATCGTTGCTGGCGCGCTCAAAGATTATCAAAAAGCCACTATTGTCGGTATGACCTCCTTTGGTAAAGGCGTGATGCAAACCATGCTAAATCTCAGCGATGGCGGCAAGCTCAAAGTGACTACTGCCCACTGGTATACACCGAATGGCTCCTCAATCAATAAGACCGGCATCAAGCCAGACGTTGAAATTGATCGCACTGTTCAAGACATTACTGAAGACAAGGATCCTCAGCTCGATAAAGCTAAGTCGCTCTAGCTTAAACCTTGTGATTTTTCCTAAAATGTTTTAGAATAATATAATAATTAACAACGAAAGGATGTTATGATTAAAGTCATCACGAGTCCTACCTGCGGCTATTGCCACGCTCTTATCGATTGGTTAGAGCAAAAAAATCTTGAATACGTTGAACTTGATGCTAGTAATTTTCCAGGCATTTCTGCGGTTCCAATTACCATCATTACTGATGAATCTGGCAAAAACCCGATTCAAGTTCTTGGTTTTGATCGTGAAGGGATTTTGAACGCGCTCGAAAAAATTAAAGCTGTTTAATTAATGAAAAAATCCGACCAAAAACCACCCATTCTACTCGTCCATGGTTTTCGTGGCAATCATTTAGGTTTGGCTGAATTTCAAAAACTGCTCGAAGCTGAGGGGTACCAGGTTTTTAATCTCGATATCCCACCAGCTTTCAATACCCAAAATGAGACTTTGCCAAATTTTACCGATTTTAATAAAGATGGCTACGCGGACTTTATCGCGAATTACATCCTCGACAAACACCTCGATCACCCAATTCTGATTGGCCATTCTATGGGGTCTATCCTCGCCGCCGCCACTGCCGAAAAATACAGCCACCTTATTCATAATAAGATTTTCTTCCTTAGCCCTATCGCTACACATCCCCCAAAATTTATTTTACCCCTAATTCCGCTAATTGCCTTGGTACCTAATAAATTTGTCAGCTATGTCTGTACGGAATTTCTCATTGCGGGCGCGTATCGTTCTAAAAAACGTCAGATTCTCGATCTCACCTACGCGTGTGCTCGTAAATTTACTTCTATTCGAGATGAAATGCGCGCCGCTGTTTTTTCTATGTCCTACTCCATTTCTGATTTTAGTTTCGAAAAACAAGCCTACTTCATAGCTGGTAAAAAAGACCGTATGAATCCATCTCGCAAGGTAAAAGAAATTGCCAAAAAATTCCACGCTGAAGTGGATTTTATCCCGAATGCAGGCCATCTCATTAATTACGAAACTCCAGAAAAAATCGCTGAACTAGTCCTACCAAAGCTTAAAGATTAACCTAAAATAATAATATTTACCT
>CAUVQU010000034.1:0-3036 GCA_963554175.1 uncultured Candidatus Saccharibacteria bacterium
AAAGACGGGTGAGTCCGATAGAAATACCGACACCTGGGAATTTCTCCTCGGTATAATTCGAGGCGAGATTGTCATAGCGACCACCAGAACAGATGGAACCGAGATTTTTATATTCTGGAAGCAATGTTTCAAAGACTGTACCAGTATAATAATCGAGGCCACGAATAATTAACATATCGGCAACCACAGATTGACCAATTCCCTGGGCTTCGAGAAGATCAAGTACTAAAAGTAATTCATTCACACCGGTGGCGAAAGTTTCATTCTCGATGCTGAGCGCGGCTAATTTTTCGGCCACTTCAGTACGCGGACCACGAATTTGAACGAATTGCAATAAAGTTTGAACTTTGGATTCGTCAGCGACTTGCTCACGTAGTTTGGCCTCGGTAACCTCGGCTGGAACTTTTTCAGCATGGTCGATAATACCGTAGATTTCGGAACTTTTTTCCGTGAGAGTGAGAGCTTCGAGAAGACCTGCTAGGATTTTACGATTCGAAAGGCGCACTAAAATCGGCGTCTTCACGAACTGCGAAAGCGCATGAAAAGCCGTAGCAACGACTTCAGCATCATAACCGATTGGTAAAGTATTGCGACCAATGATGTCAGCATCCATTTGATAAAATTCACGGAAGCGACCCTTTTGCGCACGCTCACCCCGAAAATTGCGACCGAATTGTGAGACACGAAATGGAAAAGCTAAATCATTTTGATGCTCAACCACGTAACGAGCGAGTGGCACCGTGTGATCGAAGCGTAAGGCCTGATCGGCGTCGTCAGAAGTTTCGGCAGTTTTCACCACTTTATAAATTTGTTTCTCAGTGTCACCGCCGGCCTTAGCGAGGAGAATTTCCGTACGGTCAATCATTGGAGTTTCAATATGATTGAAGCCGTGGAGATGATAAACCTGCATAATTTGCGATTTTATTTGATCAAAAATGGCCTGCTCACGAGGTAAAAGCTCTTGCATGCCAGAAATTGGGGCAGTATTTATCTTTTTCATACTTTAATTATACCACGCACTATGCTATAATCTAGGGAAGTGGTTCTGTAGCTCAGTTGGTAGAGCAGAGGCCTGAAGAGCCTTGTGTCACTGGTTCAAGTCCAGTCGGAACCACCATTTTTTGTGCCCACGCGTTATAATATATTTAATGGTCAGAAAAAATAACCGAGGTAAAATTATAATACCAGGCGGACGCAAACCCTGGCCGCACGAACTTAGAATTGCCGATATTTTAGCTATGGCTGGACATAATGTTGAATTTTTGCCTGAAGCAAATATTAGTACGGCGGATTTCTTATTGGATGGAATAGCCCACGAATTAAAATCTCCTTTTACTAATAAACCCGACAAATTAGAGCGTAATATCAAGCGCGCACTGAAACAGTCTAAAAATATTATTTTCGACTCGTCTAGGATAAAGGGACTGAGGGACGATAAACTTAGATCTTTTTTAATAAAAAAGGCTCAAGAACAAAAGCAAATTGGCAATCTTATTTTTGTTACCAAACATGGACAAATTATTGACATAACTTCTTTAATTTGATAATATAAAAGCAATGAAGTTCCAGCACGGGGCAGTATGCTCCTACCGCAGGAACTTCCTTTTTATATACAAAAATACTCATATTTTACAGAATCATCATAAAAACTGTAAAATAGTACTAATATAATAACTATGAATGCAAATAATATTCTAGACTACCTCAGGGATAATCAGAAACGAATCTCAAAAACTTCCGAGATTACCGAGCTGGACGAGCTGGCTTTTGCACGAATTTCTTATTTGCCATTTCATAAAATTAAAAAGCAGCTTGATTTAACTAAACGAAATTTTAAAATCTCAGAAATTGCCGAGGCAATGAAGGATTTACCGACTTCTGCCTTTGGCTGGCCAGATGACGAGAAGTTTATTCAATTACTTGGAGAAAGTCCGCGCTTTCAGAATCTGAAAATAGGTTTCTTCGCACGTAAAAATAATAAACAGCTTGAAAAACAATTTTCGGCAGTAACAATTCAAATTAACTTTTTTACTATGTACGTTTCGTTCTTCGGTACGGATGGTACACTCTTTGGCTGGAAAGAAGATTTTAATATGTCGTTTCTGCCAGAGATTCCAGCCCAAAAAGAAGCGCTGAATTATCTAAACCAGATTTCGCGTCGCTATTTTTATAAAAATTTTTACCTGGGCGGCCATTCGAAGGGTGGTAATTTATCAATCTACTGTGCAATCATGGCTTCCGATCGACTTCAAAAAAGGATTCTAAAAGTCTTAAACTACGATGGACCGGGCCTAAGAGAAGAGCTACTTAGAAAAGACGCGGGAACGATTAAGATTTTATCGAAAATCGTGAGTTATATTCCAGAAGGTTCGGTGATTGGGAGGCTACTGACCCACAAAGAGAAGGTGGTAGTAGTTAGAAGTAAAGCGAAAAATCTCTATCAACACGATATTTATACTTGGGAAATTAAGGGGGAGAATTTCCTTCGCGCCAAAAATACCAAATTAAGCGACATCCTGAACAAGACCGTGGATGTTTTTCTGGCTTCCGCCTCGCCAGAAGAATTGAGGTTCTTTATGGATGGAATTTTCGAAGTTTTTGAAAAATCTGATGTCGAGGAGCCGGTGAGTTTGATGCGAAATTGGCAAAAATATGCGCCAAAACTCATGAAGAATTACCGTGAACTACCGAAGGAGCGCCGACAAAAAATTAACGAAGTTTGGCTACTTTTCGGCAACTCTCTAGTGAAGAATTATTTTGCGGAAAACGAAATTTTGAAGAAGGCGCGTCAAATTCTAGGAGGCAAGAATGCCTAGCCGTAATCACCTACTGGACCAGCATTTTTTGAAAAATGTTCGACTTGCACTCATGCTAATCGGCCATAGTAACCTGAAGCGCCGCGACACGGTGGTGGAAATTGGGGCAGGAAGTGGCGTGATTACCGCAGCACTTTCGAAAAAATGTGGGGAAGTTTTCGCCATTGAAAAGGATCCGGAAACTTTCAAGAAATTACAAAATAACTTGAAAGAACAAAAT
>CAUVQU010000035.1:0-2727 GCA_963554175.1 uncultured Candidatus Saccharibacteria bacterium
CCATGACCGATTGGAAAACTCGATAAACGTTTTCTTTCCTCTTCAGTACGTTTGAAAACATCAGACAAGACATCGACGGCAGCGGCAGATTGTTTTAAGAGGAGCTGCATGGAAGAGTTCATGACGATAGCACGACCCATTTTGTTACTCATAAAGTCTTCGACATCCTGAGTGATAGTGGTGAGACCAAGATAGTATTTACGAGCACGCTTGGCGAGGGAGAATAGGAAGTTGGCAGAGTCATCATATTTCATGAGTTGCCAAGCCTCATCGACGATGAGGATACGACGCTTTTGTTTGGCGCGTACAATATTCCAAATATGGTTAAGGACGATATACATAGCGACAGGACGAAGTTCATCTTCGAGGTCGCGAATATTGAAGACGACCATTTGGTTATTAATGTCGATATTGGATTGTTGAGAAAAGATACCTGCGAAAGTACCAGTGGCGTATTTACGAAGACGTTGGGCAAGCTGTGGGCCGGAGCCTCCCATATGAGCGAGAGTATCGTAGAGATTAATAATGGTAGGTGGAGTGGATTGATGAGTGAGCGGATCGGAAGTGATACCAGCGCGAGCATAAGTATCGATAAGGGCTTGATCAAGGTCGGCCTCTTCATTGGCCGAAAGTGAAGAAATTGGTTGACCATTCGGGCCGATTTGGGTACCGCCGAGCATGAGACGAAAAAGACCATGTAGAGTAACGAGATTGGCGCGCAGAGCGTCAGAAGCATCTTCGGAATCGATGACTTTTGGTAAGTCGAAAGGATTGATACGGACATCAGAATTAAGAGAGAGACGCACATAAGATCCGCCGACAGCGTCACTAAGTTTTTGATATTCGTTTTCTGGGTCGATAATAACAATTTCGGTACCCATCATCATGGAGCGAATAGCTTCAAGCTTCACAGCAAAAGATTTACCAGCACCAGATTTAGCAAAGACCACGAGGTTGGCATTTTCAAGAGTAAAACGGTCAAAAATGACTAAACCTTGGTTATGCATATTGACACCATAAAGAATACCGCGCTCCTGAGTGAGGTCGGCAGAAGTGAATGGGAAGGAAGTCGAGATGGCACTGGTGTTCATGTTGCGGCGAATTTGAAGTTGGTCAGTCGCCATCGGCATAGTGGTGTTCATTCCCTGCTCTTGTTGAGAAGTGGCAACCTTAGAAAAAATCATTAATTGACCAAACATGGTTTCAATTTTGTGCTGGACGTAATTTAATTCGTCGAGTGAATCAGCCCAAAGAGTGACATAAAGACCGAAACGGAAGAATTTTTCATAACCAAGCTGTAATTGGTCGCGAAGCTCTTCGGCATCCTGGATGGCGGCATCGGTTTCTGGGTTACGAATGCGGCCTTTTTCGGCGTTAAGTGAAATATCAGCTTCCAGCTGAGTAACTTTTTTACGCAAGTTTTTCATCACAACAGTGGTGTCGACCGGATAAATATAGATAGAAATATCGAGCACTTCATCGATATTAATGAGAGGGCTGAGCCAGCCGGTACTGAGAGTACGAGGATAACCATAGACATAAATAGTGCGACCGTATTTGGTGCCGAGACGAAAATGATCGGATTGAATTTCAATAGAAGATGGAGAAATTAAATCGCGAAGGGTGGTAATACCCTGCTCAAACGCGCGTTGAATTTCTGCTTCTTCCATCGATTGTTTTTGAGCGGCGATTTCGGCAGCGGTAAGTTTTTTAGCCATGTGTTTCCTCTATTATGTTTATAAAATTATTTAAAATTATCTTGGTTGATTCCCTGGGTAGTTGGTTGGGGTGGGATTAGCTGAAGTTTGATTGATTGGGGCTTGGTTTTGGGATAATGCGTGACCTGGAGCTTGCATTGGATTTTGCATTGGAGCTGGAGTTTGCATTGGCGCTTGGTTCATCCCAGGATTAAATTGCCTTGGTGCTTCTGGGTTTGGCCTTGGATTTTGGTCATATGGACTAGGAGTTTTCTTGGTGTAAATGGTACCGATTTTATTAAAATCAATAAACGGTTCACGGACGGCGGTGTCAGGGTTATTAAAGTTATAGAAGAGCTCAGAAAGTTCCTTAGTATTAAGGCGAACGGCATTGACACCGATGCTGAAGAGACCACTAACAATGGTTTCGACACGCTTATCAATTTCGGCGGTAGCCTTGTCGTAAGTATTGCGGTCGATTTTAGTAATGAGATTAGTGTCGTTACCACCGAAGAAACTACTGAAGATATTTTTAGTTTGAGTACTGGCTTTTTCAAGATCGTTGTTGATAAAATATGGCACCACGATGAAGAAAGACTTATCCATAATGTTGGCTTCCTGAGAAAGTAGGTCGATGAAGTTAATATAATCATCCATCAAAACGCCGAGTAGCATATTGTCGTTGTTTTTACGAATTTCAGTAAGTTTTTCGATATAAGGCGCAATATCGATACGCTGGGAACGGATTAAAATTTGAGTGGTGAAATTAAGAGAGTTAATAAAACCTTTGTAAGAATATTCGACACCTTCACGTTCTGGTTCGGACATGAGGTCGAAGTTGATGGATTTACAAGCGACGACAGCACGGAAAGAGCCATCTTTCATGATAATTAAACCGTCACGAAGTTCGGAAAAGAGTAGCGTGGATTGAGTAGATGAAGGGTCAACAATTTGACGTGGAGCAGCGGCAGTAGCTTGAGGTGATTGTGGGATGAATTGACTCATCGAACCCATAGTTTGGGGATTCATC
>CAUVQU010000036.1:0-2725 GCA_963554175.1 uncultured Candidatus Saccharibacteria bacterium
TCTCCTTTTCTGCATTATACCATATTTTCCCCAGTGGTCGACTAGGGACGGCTATTTTAGCTCAATCAATGAGTCGCGCCAATACTCAGAATGCTCGCTAATTAAGAGGTCAGCGACAGTAGCAGCGATGTTAGTTAGGCCGGCGTCAGGTAAGTTTTTTAACTGATAATGTTGGCTAAACTCTGTATTATCGTAAAAATAACAAGGGACAAGATTAGTGGTATGTGAGGTCTTGGCTTGGTGGGTGGTGGCATCAAAAAGCTCTTCCGCATTGCCATGATCAGCGGTAATCAACATCATACCCTTCAACTCATCAACCTTTTTGGCAAGACGCTGAAGTTGTAGATCCATTGCTTCCATAGCAATCACAGTCGGCTCGAGTTCACCAAAATGCCCCACCATATCGCCACCGGCAAAATTAATTCGGACAAAATCAAATTCAGACATTTTTTCAAGCACGGCGTCGGTAATTTCTGCGGATTTCATCCAAGGACGTTCGTCATAAGGGCGCGTATCGGATTTAATTTCGAGAAATTCTTCGCCAGCGAGCGGCTCATAACTATTGCCGTTAAAATAATAGGTAATATGGCCGAACTTGGCGGTTTCGGAACAGGCTAGCTGAGTAAGATTTTTGGCTGCCAAATATTCATGCAGAGTATGTTTGATTTCGACCGGCTCGACTAAGGTGTGCTCTGGAAAATGGCGATCGACATCATATTCGGTAAGACTGGCGAAATAGACTGGTAATTTCTGATTCTGCTCGGTACCACGATTAAAACCTTGAAAATCGTTGAGACAAAAAGCTTCGGCGATTTCAAGTGCACGGTCGGCCCGAAAATCAAAATAGACAAAACTGTCGTGTGGTCGAACTAGACCAATCGGATGCTTCGCCTCATCCACCACGACAAAAGCGGGAAGGTATTGATCCTGCAGACTCTGGTCAGTTTCACGAAAATGTTTAATTGCCGCATCTGCAGAATTAAAGTAATGATTGGCTTGGCCATGAACTAAGGCTTGCCAACCACGTTCCACTATCGACCAATCAGTTTGATAACGATCAGCAATGAAGACCATGCGACCACCACCAGAGGCGATTTGAATATCGACATCAAACTCATTTTTAATTTCTGATACAGCTTGGTCGAACATCGTGAGATATTTTTCGGCCGACTGTGGCGCCACATCACGACCATCGAAGACCGCGTGCACACGCATGGTTTTGACACCTGATGCGGCGGCGCGTCTTAGCATGGCAAAAAGATGAGATAACTCACTATGTACGCCACCATCGGAGAAAATTCCGGAAAAATGGAGGGTGGACTGGTGAGTTTTGAGATTTTCGATAGTCCCCTGCCAAGCGCTGGATTGCCAGATTTCACCGGTAGAAAAAGCTTGGTTGATTTTAGCAATACCTTGCTTAATGATTTGACCACCGCCAAGCGCATTATGTCCAACTTCGGAGTTACCCATTTGACCAGCCAAGATACCCACCGCTTCACCGGAAGCTTGAAGGGCTAATTTCGGATAATTTTGCTCCAATTGATGTAAAAATTCAGTGTAGGCTAACGCCACGGCCTTCGATTTCCTGACGGATACCCACCCCGTCCATCACCCCGAGAACGACTGGACCGGTATAATTTTTCTTTGATTTTGCTTGCATGACTCACCCTTTTTAATTTTTAATTAATGCGTTTTATTTTCGGCAGCAGAGGCCAGGACATTTTCGAATAGTACGCCAATAGTGAGTGGACCTACACCACCGATCTTCGGTGTGATAGCAGAAATATCAGTACGAGCGCGAATTTCATCATTAATATCGCCGAGAATTATCCCACCTTCACTGGCAGTACCGGCATCAACAATCACCGCACCTTCGCGAATCATTTCAGAGGTAATGAGATGTGGATTACCCGTGGCAGTAATAATGACATCGTGATTTTTAAGTTCAGAAAAATCAGAGCCACGGTGAAAAACCGAAACGCGAAGATTGGAATTCGTGAACATGCGAATCAGCGGTTCGCCCACCAAACGACCGCGACCGACAATGGCAATTGATCTATTATTCAGTTCGATACCGTAGCCAGTGAGAAGCCAGTTGATGGCGGTAGCGGTAGCGCTATCGAAACGACTTTTACCGGTCAAACCATCGACATCTTTTTCGGGAGCGATCAATGCGACGAGTTCCTCAGTCCACTCCGGGTTTTGCAAAGGAAGCTGCAAAATCACCGAAGAGACAGAGCTATCTTGATTAGCAGATTCGATGGCAGCTTGAATAGATTCCTTGGTAGGATTTATTACTTGGTCAATTACTTCAATCTCAATATCTTCCCCGTAAGCTTTTTTCAGGCTGACGTATTTTTCGATGACGGGATTATTTGAATCACGAATAATGACTAATTTCGGACGGATTTTACGTGAGCGGAGAGCCTTTACCTGATGAGCTTGGCGCTCCTTAATAAATCCGACCAATTCGCGACCGTTTAATTCTTTGACCATGGAGCTCCTTACTTAATTTCGTCCGGTTCTTGTTCGATCATTAAGCCAAATTTATCGAAGACATTTTTGGCAATTTCGGCGCGGGCGGCGGCGAGATCAGCATAAGTTTCGGCAGATTCATTAATCAAGATTAGAGCCGCTTTTTCACTGACTTTCATACCATGGAAGACCTGGTCTTTAAGCCCGGCATGTTCGAGAAGCCAGCCAGAGTTGACTAGATTAGTGCGTT
>CAUVQU010000037.1:0-2663 GCA_963554175.1 uncultured Candidatus Saccharibacteria bacterium
TGTGGATTGCACCCTGACCTGGAGCGATAGTACTATCAGAGTGGTGCAGCACCGATGATTGCACCGCCACATTACATCTTCAAAGGAGATGAGAAAATGTCTACCAAAAAACCTAAGACGTTAATGATTAATGACATTATGACTACTTTTAAAAATAAATTTTCATCAGATATTAGTCTGGAAGAGTCAGAGAATAGTGTATTTGAGAAGCTGGTAGCTTATGTAATGACATGTAAACATTCTTCTGATTACGATTTCAGTCTACAAGATATCTGCACTGGGCAGAGCGACTCAAATGGTGGGTCAGAGATGTCAATTGATTCAGCTGCTGTACTGGTTAACGGTCTAGTTGTATCAAGTGTTGACAGTCTGGCTAATATTGTATTAAATGCTGGTGAGAAAGTTAATGTCTCATATGTTTTTACTCAGTCGAAAAATAAAGAATCTTTTTCGGATATTACAGCTGAATATGGCAAGTTTCTCACTGGGATAAGTACCGTACTTTTGGCAGAAGCTCCCAAAAATAATTTTACGAGCGGCATAAATAGTTTTATTGAAATTAAAAATATTGTAGAGCGTGGAACTGTTAGTACAGAAAATGGAGATAAGGGTATTACGATTAATGGAGGTATTAATATATACTCCTACTTTGTTATCTCTGGAAGTGAAAAGTCTAAAACTGGGGACCTGGCTGGCGCTCTCGATCATATTGAAACTAATAATAAAAATCTTGAAAATATCGGAGCTTATAAAATTAATACCCCGGAAATAATCGGATATGAAACTATTAGGCGGGTATATGATGATGCTTTTATTGGGGCAGAAGCAAAATTTGACTGGACGACAATGTCTCTCTTTAAAATGAACAATATCCTGAAGCATGGAATTGATTCGATATATACCGGGTACCTCCCTTTTAAAGAGTATAAGAAAATTATCCATGACAGTGATGGGAACCTGCGGGCGAGTATATTTACGGAAAATGTTCGCGGATATCTTGATTCTCCGATTAATAAATCGATTAAAAAGTCCTTGGCAGGTGACTCTGGAAGTGAATCTGGTAGTAGGGGTCGGGATTTGTTTTTTGCTATGAACAATGGTGTGACAATTATTGCTAAGGATGTTCAGGCTGGTCAAGGTACAGCGAGTACGATGAAGATTGAGGGGTATCAGATTGTTAATGGATGTCAGACAAGTAATATTCTCCATGAATACTACACTGAGTACTTGGAGAGGCTAAAGAACATTAAAAATGGCTTACCTAAAGAATATGTAGAATTGGAGATTAATGATTTAAGTAAGCGTTTTACTCAAGATATTCTGAAGAAGAGAATTGATGAAGATGATGCGGATGCTATCAGTGAAAAAATTGATGAAGCTTTAGAGTGTAGCAAAGACATTGAAGATATTGAATCTTCGATATGTGTTCCTGTCAGGATTATCGAGACGAAAAAAGATGATGCTATTGATTTGATTATATCTTCGACGAATACTCAAAATTCAGTCAATGAGCTTGTTTTGTTGTCCCGGTCTGATTTCAATAAGGGACTTGAATACTACTTTAAAAATTCTTATGGAGGTGTGTTGCGGTATGAAAGGAGGAAAAATCAGTATATCAATTCGGCTGGATCTTTTAATTACAAGATTTCAATGGATGATTTGCTGAAATCGTACGCTAGTATATATTTGAAATCACCGCATGAGAGTGCACGTTATTTCGGTAAGCTTAAGAAGAAGGCAACTGGTAGTAACCCGACCATATTTTCTGAAAAGCATAATTATGATTCATATTATTTGGCTGCAAGAGTTTACATTGATTTAGATATTTGGATGAGGGAATCTAAGATTCTGTCTGAGTATCGACGCTATCGCTGGCACATGATGTACGCAGTTGCTGAAATAATTGACCGGGAAGCTGGCCGGGAGAATAAGAAGGCGAATAAGATTCTTGGTAAGAATATGAGTTTTGATCAGAGTGCTCCGAAGATGAAGGAAGTGCTTGATCATTATATCAAGATTCACGAATCTGAGAATGGGGCTATAATTAATGATATTTTTAGCGAAGCTAGGGAATCAATTGATAAAGCCATTAAGACTATGCAGAAGCGAGAAGTTCAGCTGAATGAAATTAATAAAGATGCAGAATTCCATAAAGAAATCCGTAAGAATATAGTAAAGTAAATTTACCTAACTTTTGTGGGGCTGTGGCAATTTAGTAAAATATGCCACAGTCCCACTTTTAAATCGTATTCAGAGGGGTCTTTATACTGTCTGCATAGAGGTTTGGTAATGAAGAGGATATTTGCAGGAATACATATAAGGGTAGGAACAATCACGGGTTCCCAGTGCGCGCTCGCGCATAATGGAGATAAGCGGGAGACCATGCACTACAACCATCTGCACTACAACGATGTGGAGGACCAACCATGAAACCCAACATGCTGAACCGCCGCTCAATGCTGACCGGAGGCACACTCATCAGCCTCAGCACCCTACTCGCCGCCTGCGCGCCGCACGACATCACAACTGCAGGAGACGGCTCCACAGCCCCCGGCACGCCTGCCACCAACAGCAGCTCAAGCAGTAGCTCCGGTAACAATGCCGGTAGCGGCGAATACCGCAAAGCAGACGCCAAAGGCCCCGCCCAGAACGTCCCCAAACCC
>CAUVQU010000038.1:0-2656 GCA_963554175.1 uncultured Candidatus Saccharibacteria bacterium
TCACGATTTCTTCTGGGGTACGACGGTTCGTCACATTACAACGCGTTCCACCCGTGTGTAATAATTTCTTTCCAAGTGTTGGATTCTTCTCAAGCAATACAACTTCAGCCCCATGCATCGCCGCACTGACTGATGCCATCAATCCGCTCGTTCCTCCACCAATAACAATAACTTTCATACTTGCCTCCAATTTTCTTTGTCCCAATCATTATAAAGCATGCAAAATAAAAAAGCCTAGAGAAACTCTCTAAGCTTAAAGTTATCTATCACTCTTTAAAGTTTTTCGCGCATAGGAAGTAAGAAACGCCTGAAAGAACCGACAAACATCCACCCATAAGCAACGGGCCAAAATACAATTCTAAGCCTCTACTGAAACTACTGATGATATTTATAACGACTGCATTGATTGCCTCTAAACCTGGAACTGTTGCTAGAAGTGTGAGTACTACCGGAATAAGCAGCACTGCCCCTGCTAAAACAAATAAGTTTGAGACTTTGTTAGGAACTCGTTCGTCATCTTTATAGTAGAGCGCACTTTTTATAGCGACAATGAATACGAGAGGATTCAATATCCACAACCCATATTGAACGGTATTCTGTATCGAATCACTTTTCGCAATTGCCGCAAAAGTTAACAGAAATGGTGATAGGACTGAAAAACCACCACCAATAAACCCTACCAAAGCACTAATCATTGCCCATTTTTTACTTTTCATATTCTTGTCTCCTTTAAGTTTTCAGTCTCAAATCCCCTTAATAAAAGCCACCTGCTAACTTTGTTTCTCTCTATTCTTTAAAATTCTTCAAGCAAGAAGCGTATCCGAGGCCACTAATAATCGACAGCACTCCAACGACTACGATAGGCGGAAAGAGAATCAGAAAAATATCCACTTCTTCCTCAACCAAATCAAAGAATTGAAGTACGGCTTGATCTAAGAAGAGAACTTTACTGAGTATCACGATAAGAATTGGGACACACCCTAAAATCCCTGCCAGTAAAAACAAGTTCGAGGCCCACTTCTTGACCCGGGAATCTCCTTTATAATAAATAGCACTTTTAAGAGCAACGACGAAGATTGTCACATAAGTAGCCACTATCAGTAGGGCTGCTATCGTAAATAAGAACCCATCTGCTCCGAGCCCTGCAGCAAATAGTACTACAGTAGCCACTAGCAAAAGCGCTCCTCCCTTAATGCCGACATTAGCACATCGTACCGCCCATGTTAAATCTTCCATCTTACACCTCTTTCTTAGTCCTAATCCTTAAATTTCCTTAGACAAATCGCATAATAAATGCCCCAGACCACGGATAAAATCGATGATAGAAACATTAGACCAAGTACACGTTCAAAGCCCTCACTTCCGTCGAATAACGCGTCCATTATCCAATCAACGAGTCCGCTAAACATTGGAATATTTACCAAAGCAAGCAGTAAGGTGACAACGAACCCTACTCCGCTTGAGGCCACAAATAAATTGGCACCCACCTGATTCACACGTTCATCCTCTTTATAATAGTGCGCACTTTTCAACGCTACGAAAAAAATAATTACAAATGTCGTCACTAATAACGCAAGGGCCACCATCGCTCCATCACGACTGGCGCCGATTCCGGCCGCCAATAACACCAATGCGAAAAAGAGCGCTAAAGGGCCACCTAGAATCCCCACGAACGCACTAATTTTGGCCCATCTTTTATCTTTCATCTACTCATCTCCTCTAACTGTCAAATCGATTTAACGAAATTAAATATCCAGCTCCAGAAATTAACCCCAATAGTCCAGAAACTCCGCCCGTGATAATGAGAACGGATCCCATTCCACCGATTTGAAGTGTTACATCATTGATACCTGTTAATCCTGGAATATAGGAAACGAGAACCGGCAGCGTCGCAATAACTCCTAAACTGGCTGCCAGTAAAAAGATTTTTGTAATCCAATACGGAATTTCGCCCGTCTTTTTATAATAGTGATGACTAATTCTAGCGACAATAAACATCACCCAAATAAACACAACGAGATAAATAAACATCATCTGCGTTTGGTGCAGAATCTGAAGGGTTTCTTCTGAGGGTGCGGTAAATGGAAAAACAATACTAAAAATGACAATCGAAAAAATATTCGGCAAGATATAAGACGGCGCCACAAAGATGAGTCCACCCCATACAATTCCTAGTATTCCGCTTAACAGCGCCCATAGTTTTGATTTTTTTGGTTGTTCTACAGCCTGCACTCACAACGCCTCTTTTCTTCTTGTTTCCCTTATTTTATCACAACCGCTTGCACCTTAGAAGAAAACCACCAACAAAAAACACCTGCGCCAGATGACGCAAGTGCTCAATTCATTTATCCTTTTACAGCAATCGCTTGGATTTCCACAAGGGCATTCTTTGGTAAGGCTGCTGCTTGGAACGCCATACGCGCTGGATAAGGAGAAGCAAAATACTCTCCATACACTTCATTCATGTTCGCAAAGTCGTTGATGTCCGCTAGTAGCACGGTTGTTGATACGACAGCATCCATTCCTACCCCTGCACTTTCTAAAATCGCACGGATATTTTTCAATGATTGATGCGTTTGGCTAGCGATATCACTTCCTGCGAACTCCCCTGTTTCAGGAACGATTGGCAACTGTCCAGAGACGACAATCGTTTCTC
>CAUVQU010000039.1:0-2592 GCA_963554175.1 uncultured Candidatus Saccharibacteria bacterium
AGCATGAATTCGAATAGCCCGACGACCAATACTGTTCAAAGAATGGTTTTCTGAGCCAACGCAGATATCGAGATCTTTTTTATTCTGAAGTTTAACGTTTTCAAGATAGAGGCCTTTGGCATCGGTGCGATTTAGGGTTCCAAAAGCTGGATAAAGACCAGCATCCGCCACTACACTGGTGACGGAACCAATACCACCATATTCGCAGCTACCATTACCGACATATTCATTATTTACTTTTTGGATGAGTTGGTTGATATTAAAAGTTTTGCCTTTTTCATCATAAATATAAGTGTGGACAGTACCAGAAATTGGTGAGCGAGTAACGAGAAATGCCCCGACGAACGGATCATGATTTTCGGTATTCTCAATACGCGCCTGCCAAAGCGGCTCATAAACATCGTAGTTTCCAGCGGTAGTCATTCGACAAGTATTAGCCTCACTCTTCATGGTGATGGCATTAGCGCCAATACTCTTTAAAGAAACCAGAGCGTTATCGCCAGAGGCGTTTTCAATATCGAGATTTTGAGTATAAATATGACCGATCACATCATAAATTCGCACATTATGATCTGGTTGGTTTGTCGCAGGATTAATCTCACCAAAGGTAACTAACTTACCATAGACGGCACAGCGAGTGCGACCTGGAAAATTATCTGAGGCAGAGTTAGAAACTAACCCACCGTTTTCATTCCACATAGTATTAAGCGTGCAATAAATACTACTACCCTCATCGGCTTCACGGGGATTCTTGACATTAATTACCGAAGAATAAACTGACTTAAGCGTAGCAGAAAGTTCATTATAAGAATCGATGTAACGGCGATTATTAATATTGCCGGAAAGAAAACCCATGACGGAAACCACGAGCAGACCAGTAATCGCCAACACAAGCGTTACCTCAATAATCGTAAAGCCTGACCTCCACCAAGTTTTCTTTTTCATAACTAAATTATAGCATAAGAGGTTATAATATATAAAAGAAAAATACCAAATTAACCTGGAGCTTTATGGCGGAATTTCCAAATTTTAATCGAATTGAAAATAGGGATTACGAAGAAAACCCGTTTGAAAAATTAACCAATCTTGAAAATCAATTTAATCCAGAATTGGCACGCGAAAAATTTGAGCAGGCGAACCCGGAAAACAAAATTGAGACGACAAGAGAATCTGTTTTTAATAATTCTGAAAATACAGCGGAAAAATTAAAAGAGGATGAAATTTCGGAATTGATCGCTAGTGCAGATCTGACGGTTTATGAACGCCTAAACCCGACTAACGCCAAGGAAGCGAAAGAAGAATTTTTAAATAATCCGGATTTAATTCATCCGAATTATGAATACGGAAATTTAGATAAGCAAGAAATTGAAAATAATTTAGATAACCTAGAGAAAGCAAAAGCAGAACTCGAGAGCGCAGAATTATCGAGCGGAAAACGTAGATTGTTGGAATATTTGGCCGATGACTGTTTTAAGAAAAATGACTTTTTAGTGGCTAATTTAGCCTATAATACAGTCACGCAACCAGAGACCAAAAAGCTGGCAGCGGAGCATCATAAGGAGGCTAATGAGGCACTTTATGGCAAGCCAGACGAGGGGACTTTTTACGCCTTACTAAATGAAAAGATTGACCAGATTAAGGCGCAGGATTTGACTGAAGAACAAAAACAAAATTTTGCTGAACTGCTCGATAAGATTGGACCAATGCCAGAAACTAGAAGCGAAAGATTTAAACCAAAACCAGAAACCATTGAACGTTTCGCGGAAATGACAAACGAATTTTTTGGTAGTTTCCTGCAGCATATTCCAGAAAACCAGGAAAAATTTAGCTCACAAGAAATGGTAAATATTGTTAATGAAATTATTGAAGAAGAGCTAAATGAGGATGGCAGCAATCCGTACCGTGCAGAAATCAAAGCTGGGGCAACCAATGCTTCGGCAGACCATGAGGAACGCCGGATTTATTTTCCAGAAGACAAAACCTATAGCGCCAAGCGGGCTCGCGGCCTAATTGTGCATGAACTAGGCACCCATGTACTGCGCGCGGTTCCCTATGTGGATCATGAAGTAGAAGCTTTTTCGACGGGCTTCCCAAATAACGAAGAGTTCGATGAGGGCGTAGCCAAGGCAGTGGAGCAAGCCATTAATGGTAAATATGAAGATTCGGGAATCGACCATTATATCAATATTGGTTTAGCTAATTTTAAGGGCAAAAATTTTCGTGAAGTTTATGAAATTCAATGCAAATTACGTGAATTAACCGGCGGTAAAATTGAGCCAGTTTTCAATGCAGTACAGCGCTGTTTTCGTGGGACGGGTGAACTACCAAACAATAAAGATTTAGCTTATTACAACGGGGCAAATCGAGTTTGGAAACATATCGAAGATCATATCGACGATATTGAATTGTTTGACCAACTTTTCTTGTCGGGAAAAATTGATTACCAAAATAAACAGCAGGAACAAATTTCTTACGAAGCCAGAACCAAAGGAATTTAAGCAGAAAAAAATACCCCGGATTCGGGGTATTTTAAGTTAGAAAAAATTACCAAAAATTAAGAATTCGCCAAACACCGTACTCAGTAATAAAAAT